>CANJJD010000010.1 GCA_947474645.1 Alphaproteobacteria bacterium
ACTTCGCCCACCACGGTGCGCTGCATGTCGGTGACTTCTTCCGGGCGTTCGTCGATCAACAGCACGATCAGGAAGGCGTCGGGATGATTGGCGGCGATGGCCTTGGCGATGTTCTGCAGGATCACCGTCTTGCCGGTGCGCGGCGGCGCGGTGATCAGGGCGCGCTGGCCCATGCCCTGCGGCGCCACGATGTCGATCACCCGGCCGGTCTTGTCCTTGATGGTCGGATCGTCCAGCTCCATCTTGAGCGCCTTGGTCGGATAGAGCGGCGTCAGATTGTCGAAATGGACCTTGTGCTTGATCTGCTCAGGGTCCTCGAAATTGATCGCGGTAACCTTCAGCAGGGCGAAATAGCGCTCGCCTTCCTTGGGGGCGCGGATCGGGCCTTCGGCGGTGTCGCCGGTGCGCAGGCCGAAACGGCGGATCTGGGAGGGGGAGACATAGATATCGTCGGGGCCGGGCAGGTAGTTGGATTCCGGTGAGCGCAGGAAGCCGAAACCGTCCTGCAGGATTTCCACCACGCCCTGGCCGGTGATCTCGACTTCGCGGTCGGCCAGCTCCTTGAGGATGGCGAACAGCATGTCCTGCTTGCGCATGGACGAGGCGTTCTCGACTTCGAGTTCCTCGGCAAAAGCCAGCAAATCGGCGGGTTTTTTGTTCTTGAGATCCTGCAGCTTCATCGCTTGCAGGCCGTCTTGGACAGTCATGATCGGTACCTGGGATAAATTAGGGGATTGTGTTCGATGCACGGAGGGCGCGGGGGCCCGGACCGATCGTCGAAGGAGGTTGGTTTCGACCCAGTACCGTTTTCACGGTCCGCATGTGCGTGGGTCGTTCAGACGAGAAGGGTTATAGCGCGATTTGCCGGGCTTGCAAATATGCCCGGCCCCTCCGGGCAGGGGCCGGTCCTGCAATTAATGTTTCAGGCGGTTCATCGAGCCTTGGTAACGGTTGTTTGCCGCCAGCCGCGGCCGCTCGCCCAAGCTCGCGGCGTTCTTCGCTCTCGCAGGTCCACCGGACCTGCTCACGCGCTTTGCGCGCCGCTCCTCACTCACCAAAAGGTTGGAGCTTCACCAAGAGCACGATCAGCACCAGCAGCACCGCCGGCACTTCGTTGCAGATCCGGTAGAAGCGGGCGCTGCGGGTGTTGCGGTCATTGGCGAAGTCGCGCCAGCAGCGCACCAGAAATCCGTGCATGCCGCTCATCAGCAGAACCAGCACGAACTTGATCTGCAGCCAGGTGTCCAGATAGGCGCCGGTCAGCCAGGCCAGCAGCGGCCCCAGGATCCACACCGCGATCATCGCCGGATTCATGATCGACTTGAGCAGCTTTCGCTCCATCACCTTGAAGCGCTCGCTGGACTCTGAGCCCGGTAAGGTCTCGGTGTGATAGACGAACAACCGCGGCAGATAGAGCATGGCGCTCATCCAGGCCACCACCGCGATGAGATGGAAGGCCAGGAGCCAGGGAAGGTAATTGGCCAGTTCGTTGCGCAGCGCGTCCATTCAAGTCTCCCCGTAACCACAGCGTTTATGTTCTGGCGGGCAGATGCGCCCCGCACCGCAGGTGACAGTCTTGCCTTCCAGGGCGGCCCGCACAAGACCCGCCAGGCCCGTGATAAAAGCCGATTGCGACCCAACCGTGGCGGCGCGGCGATAGTCCGGCACCCCGGCCTCGGCCGCCAGCTTGCGGTACTCGATGTCCAGCTCCACCAGGGTTTCGGAATGCTCGCTGACAAAGGCGATGGGCGCCACGATCACGCCCTTGCCGTCCCGGCCGGCGCGTTCGATCTCCGCATCGGTGGCGGGGCCGATCCATTCCAGCGGCCCCACCCGGCTCTGGTAGCAGACGATGGCCTCAAGCATCGGCATGTCCAGCGCCTTGACGATGGCGGCGGCGCTTTGCTCGACCTGCCACTGATAGGGGTCGCCCTTGTCAATCATGCGTTTGGGCAGGCCATGCGCCGACAACAGCAGGCGATAGGACGTGCCGCTGGGCGCCCCCGTCATGGCGGCGCGGACATTGGCGGCGGCGGCGCTGACAAAGCCCGGCTCCCAGGGATAGCAACAGACCCGCGACGTCGGCACGGCCAGCCCCGCCTTTTTTGCCGCGCGGTGCCAGTCCTTGATCGAGGATGCCGTGGTGCTGGTGGAATATTGCGGATAAAGCGGTAAAAGCACGATTCTATCGGGGTTAAACGCTGCAACAGCCTTGGCCGCACCGTCGCTGAACGGATGCCAGCAGCGCATGGAAATAAAGGCTTTCGCCTCCGTGCCGTCACCGCTCAGCGCTTTTTCCAGCGCCTCGGCTTGCTTGCGGGTTTCCGCGAAGATGGGCGAAGACCCGCCGATCTGCGCATAGATTTCTTTCGCCACCGGCGCGCGCCGCCGCGCGATTAGCCGCGCCAATGGCAGGCGGATGATTGCGGGCAGGCTGATGATCGCGGGATCGGAAAACAGATTGCGCAGGAAAGGCTCAACCGCCTCCGGAGAATCCGGCCCGCCCAAATTGAACAGGACAACCGCGAGCTTCACCCGCGTATCCGCTTCAGCAATTGTTCGACATGGGGAATCGGCGTTTCCGGCAGGATGCCATGGCCCAGGTTGAAAATGTGCGGCTTGCCCGCCGTCTGTTGCAGGATGTTATCCACCGCCCGGTCCAGCGCCGCGCCGCCGGCGATCAGGGCGATGGGATCCAGATTGCCTTGCAAGGCGCAGCCGAGATTTCCGGCCGCCCAGTCCATCGGCATGGCGGTGTCCAGCGACACCGCATCCACGCCGGTGGCCCGGACATAATTTTCATACCCCGCCAGGGTGGCGGCGCGTGGAAAGCCGATGATCCGCGCCCCCGGCTTTGCCGCCCGCACGGTTGCAACGATCTTCTTGGTGGGTGCGATGACCACCTGCTCAAACAGCGGAGCCGGCAAACCGCTCGCCCAACTGTCGAAGATCTGCACCGCATCGGCGCCGGCTTCGATCTGGTGAATGAGATGGAAGGCGACGCATTCGCCCAAGATATCCAGAAGATATCCAAAGCCCTGCGGATCGCGGTACGCCCACAGCTTGGCCGCCTTCTGCTCATCGCCGCCTGCGCCGGCCGCCAGATAGGTCGCCAAGGTCCAGGGCGCGCCCGCAAAGCCCAGCAAGGTGGTCTCCGGGGGTAGGCCAGCCCGGGTCAGCCGCAACGCCTCGTAGACCGGCTCAAAATAGCTGGACCATTTTTCGCGATCAGTGATGAAACCCTGGGAAGACGTCACCGGCACCAGGCTGGGGCCCTCGCCCTCGGTGAAGGTCACTTTCTGGCCCAGCGCCTCGGGCACCGTCAGGATGTCGGAAAACAGGATGGCGGCATCAAACCCGAAACGGCGGATCGGCTGCAGGGTCACTTCCGCGGCATAGTCCGGGGTCAGCGCCAGTTTCCAGAAAGATCCCGCCTTGGCCCGCAGCTCGCGATATTCCGGCAGGTAGCGGCCGGCCTGGCGCATCAGCCAGACAGGCGGCGTCTTCTCCGCCGTTCCTTCCAGCACGCGCACAAGTTTCCGATCACTACTCAACACAAGACTCCTAGGATTCTAAGATGATGAAGATGATGTTAGGGCTGTGAGTTGTGGGCGCAATTGTGCGGGGTTTTTGGCTTAAGGGAAGCCGCGCGCGGACTCAAGCACTTGGGTGCCCGGCGGCAAATTGTGGCGGCGCAAAAGGGCGGTCATGGTATGTTGGCGGTTAAGGCTAGCGTCCCCAAACCATACCGGGTTTGAACCTGTGAGCATTTTGCCGCTAAGAGCCTGTGTCCGGTTTGCCCCCTTACCCCCAGGCTGCGCACAGGCGCCGCCCCATCTTGGATAGTGCTGTGGATCACAAGTTTCACGTTCATCTGGTGTCGGATTCCACCGGCGAAACCCTGAATGCCATGGCCACCGCCGCCCTGGCCCAGTTCGAAAATGTCGATGTGATGGTCCACCCTTACGCCCTGGTGCGGGCGGAGGCGCAGCTTGTCCGCGCCCTGGACCATATCGCCATCCTGCCGGGCATCGTCTTCTTCACCCTGGCCAATCAGGGATTGCGCGACCGGCTGATGGCCCGCTGCAAGGACATCGAGGTCCGCTGCATCGACATCCTGGAAGGACCGGTGACGGTGCTGCGCCAGTTCCTGGGCCAGGCGGAAACCCACAAGGTGGGCCGCCAGCATGAGGTGGACGCCCGCTATCTGGACCGGATCGAGGCGCTGAACTTCACCATCGCCCATGACGACGGCCAGTCGCTGGATTCCATTGACGATGCCGAAGTGATCCTGACCGGCGCCAGCCGCACATCGAAAACGCCCACCTGCGTCTATCTCGCCATTCGCGGGGTGCGCGCCGCCAATGTCCCCCTGGTGCCGCGCATGCCGCCGCCGCCGCAATTGCTGGCGGCGCGCAGCCCCCTGATCGTGGGGCTGTGGGTGTCGCCCGACCGGTTGGTGCAGGTGCGGCGCAACCGGCTGACCAGCATGGGCGAAAACCGCGACAGCGATTATGTCGAACTGGATGCGGTGAGGGCCGAGGTCGCCGCCACCCGCCAACTGTTCGAGAACCAGGATTGGCCGATGATAGACGTGTCGCGCCGCTCCATCGAAGAGACGGCTGCGGCAGTGCTGAACCTGCTGGCGGATCGCAAGGAAGGCGCGGCGTGAATCTAATATTGGCGTCAGGCAGCGCCAGCCGCAAGGCGCTGCTGACCGCGGCCGGCGTCGTCTTCACCGCCGATCCCGCCGACCTGGACGAAGACCGGTTGATGGCCGATCTGAAGGCGCGCGGCGCCGATGCCGCCGGCGTGGCGTCGGAGCTCGCAGGACAAAAAGCGCTGGCGGTGTCGCGGCGTCATCCGGGCAAGACCGTGCTGGGCGGCGACAGCATCATCGCATTCGGCGGCGAATATCTCAGCAAATGCGCCAGCCTGGACGAGGCGCGGGACCTGCTCGCGCGCCTCTCCGGCCATGAACATCTGCTGGTTTCGGCGGCGGCGCTGGCCCGGGACGGCGCCTTGCTGTGGACACATGCCAGCCCCTGCCGGATGACCTTGCGCGATTTAAGCCCCGAATTCCTGGGCGATTATCTGGCGGCAGAGGGCCCCGCGGTCCTGTCCTCGGTGGGCTGCTATCATTTCGAGGGGCGCGGGGCGCAACTCTTCGCTAAAGTGGACGGGGATTATTTTTCGGTGCTGGGCCTGCCATTGCTTCCGGTCCTGGCCCAGTTGCGCAAGGAAGGCCTTTTGGGGTCATGAGTCTGACGGGAAAAGCCAGGATCGCCGGTGTCATCGGCTGGCCGGTCAGCCATTCGCTGTCGCCGGTGCTGCATGGCCATTGGCTGGCCGAGCATGGCATTGACGGCGCCATGGTGCCGCTGGCGGCGGGCCGCGAGGATTTCTCCGCCGTGATCGATGGCGCGCGCCGCGCCGGCTTCCGGGGCGTCAACGTCACCGTGCCGCACAAGGAATCCGCTTTCGCCATCGCCCACAGCGTGGATGCGGCGGCGCAAGCGGCAGGCGCCGCCAATCTTCTGATATTCCGCGACGGAAAAATCGAAGGCCGCAACACCGACAGCATCGGCCTGGCGGAATCCTTGCGCGAAACTATCGGCAGCCTGAACGGCAAAAGCGTGGTGTTGCTGGGAGCGGGCGGGGCGGCGCGCGGCGCGCTCCTGGCCCTGGAAATGCTGGGCGCGGCGAGCATTCACCTGCTCAATCGCGACGCGCATCGCGCCAAGACGCTTGCCTCGTCGCTGGCGCGGCAAGTGAAAGCGCCGGTCCATCCCGGTTCGCTGGAGGATTGGAAAGACGTCGCCGGCAGTGCCGTCTTGCTGGTCAACTCCACCAGCGCCGGCATGGGCAACAACCCGCCTTTGAATATTGACCTTGGCGCGCTGCCCAAGGACGCCGCGGTTTGCGACATCGTCTACAATCCGCTGGAAACCAAGCTGCTGAAAGATGCGGCGGCGCGGGGCCACAAGACCATTGATGGCCTGGGCATGCTGCTGCACCAGGCGGTGCCGTCCTTCGAAGCTTTTTTTGGCGTCCGCCCCACGGTGACGCCGGCCCTGCGCGCGGCATTAGTTAAGGTGTTGGGTGGCTAAGCCTTTTGTTATCGGCCTCACCGGCTCGATCGGCATGGGCAAGAGCGAAACCGCCAAACTGTTCGCCGCGGAAGGCATTGCGGTGTTCGACGCCGATGCCGTGATCCATGATCTTTATGCCGGCGAGGCCGCGGCGATGATCGAAGCCGCCTATCCCGGCACCACCAAAAACGGCGCTGTGGATCGCGCCGCTTTGTCCAAAGTCCTCGGCAGCGATGCCGGCGCGCTGGCGCGGCTGGAAGGGTTGATGCACCCCCTGGTGGCCGAGCGGCGGGAACAGTTTTTGGCGCAGGCGCGCGCGCCTATTGTGCTGCTGGACATTCCCCTGCTGCTCGAAACCGGGACGAAGGTTGACGCGGTGGTGGTGGCCAGCGCGCCCGAAGACGTCCAGCGGGCGCGGGTGCTGGCCCGTCCCGGCATGAGCGAGGCCAAGTTCCAGGCCCTGAAGGCACGCCAGATGAGCGATGAACAAAAGCGTGCACAGGCCGATTATGTGGTGCTCACCGACAAGGGCTTGGATCACGCCCGCGAACAGGTGAAAATGATTCTTGCTGACGTGCGGGCCAAATTGAATGCGTGAGATTGTTTTCGATACCGAAACCACCGGCTTTGAGCCCAGCGATGGCCATCGCATCGTGGAAATCGGCTGTGTTGAGCTGATGGATCACCTGCCCACCGGCCGCACCCTGCAATTCTATCTCAATCCCCAGCGCGACGTTCCCATCGAGTCCCAGCGGGTGCATGGCCTGTCGGCGGAATTTCTGGCCGACAAGGCGCTGTTCGCCCATGTGGTGGAAGAGTTCCTGGAATTTCTGGGCGATGCGCCGCTGGTGATCCACAATGCCAGCTTCGACATCAAGTTCATCAACGCCGAGCTGGAGCGGGTGAACCGCCCGCGCATTCCCTTGTCGCGTGCGGTGGACACCATCGAGATCGCCAAGCGCAAGATTCCGGGGGCGCGCTATTCGCTGGATGAATTGTGCAAGCGTTTCGGCGTGGACCTGTCGGCCCGCTCAAAGCATGGCGCGCTGCTGGACGCGCAACTGACCGCGGAAATCTATCTGGAGCTGATCGGCGGGCGCCAGCGCGGCTTGATGCTGGCGCCGGTGGAAATCGCCGCCGCGCAAGTGGGCGAGATCGTGCGCGCGGCGCGCCAGCGGCCCGTGAAGCTGGCGCCGCTGATCACGGCGGTGGAGCTGGAAATCCACATGGCCTTTGTCGCCAAGGAGCTTGGCGATAAGGCGCTCTGGAACGCTTAAGCCGTGCCCTGCGGCGCGGTCGTCGCCTGGGCCACGCGCGCCTGGTAGAGCTGCATGAAGTCGATCGGCTCGATCATCAGGGGCGGCATGCCGCCGTCGCGCACCACATCGGAGACGATCCGGCGCACAAAGGGGAACAGCATGTGGGGCGCCTGGATCAGCAGGATCATCTGCTGGGTGGCGGTGTCCGGCACGTTGCTCAGGCGGAAGATGCCGGCATAGGCGACTTCCAGCAGGAACAGCGGCTTGGCGTCATTCTTGGCGTCAACCCGGATCTTGAGTTCCACTTCGTACATGTCGGCTTCGGCCATGCGGGCGGCATTCAGGTCCACCGCCAGCTCGATCTGCGGCCTATCGTTGATATTGGAGGTGGCGCCGGGATTTTCGAAGGACAGGTCCTTGATGTACTGGCCAACCACCTGGAGGTTGGGCAGGCTAGGAGCGCCGGCCTGGGGTTGGATCGCGGGGGTTCCTTCGTCGCTCATTGTTCGTCTTTCATGCAATTTCGGCCCAAAAATTTTGGGAAGTGGGCGCTACCATGGATTGCGCGTCGGTGACAAGCGAAGGCACTGGCGCCATGGGACAAAAGGCGCTTTTCAGGCTCGTTTGCGCCCGCTAGGGTCGCCCCGGGCGGGACGGCCATACATAAGGTTCCTGGAATGCCGGATTCGCAGACATTGGTTCTTCTGGTCGCCGCCATGGTGGCGGGGGTCGTCTGTTTTCGCCTCTACACGGTGCTGGGCCGCCGCACCGGCCATGAAGCGCCGCCGCAGCCCGCGCCCCGGCCCACCGTCGTGCCGCAGCCGGCGCCGGCGCAGATCGCGCCGTCCCCTGGCGGTCTTTTGGACATCCAGCTTGCTGATCCCAAGTTCGACGCCGCCATGTTCCTGGCTGGCGCGCGCGCCGCCTATACCCAGATCGTGAATGCTTTCGCGGCGGGCGACCGCGCCGTCTTGCGCCCGCTGCTGTCGCCGGATGTGTTTGCCGCCTTCGACGCCGGGATCACGGGCCGGACCGAACCGCCCGCAGCCCTGGTGAAGCTTTCCGATGCTCGCATTGTGAGCTCGGCCCTGGCAGGGCGCACCGCGGAAATCACTCTCGCCTTCACCTCCGAATTCGCCGGCGCCGAAGAAGACAATAACGTTGTCACCGATGTGTGGACCTTCGAGCGCAACCTGGATTCCAAGGACCCCAACTGGGCGCTGATTGCCACCTCCGGCGATGATGCCCCGCAGTAAGCAGCTTCTTGTCCTGGCGCTGCTGGCCGTGGCGGCGTGCAGCACCCCGCCGCCGCCCCCGCCCAAGCCGCAAACGACTGCGTCTCTCCATCTGTCCCGCGCCGGTTTTGCCGGTCTGCCGGAGTGGAACACGGCAAGCGCCGACGCGGCGCTCGCCGCCTTCCGGCGCAGTTGCGCAACACTCATGGCCAAGCCCGACACCGCGCCCATGGGTGGGGCGGGCTATGCCGGCACGGTGGCGGACTGGCGCGGCGCTTGCGCCGACGCAAACGGAGACGCCAAGGCATTTTTTGAAAAAACCTTCACGCCCTATGCGGTGAGCGGCAGTGCCCCTGAAAGTATCAGCTTGTTCACCGGCTATTACGAGCCGCAAATCCGCGGCAGCCTCATCAAGACAGGCGTCTTCCAGACACCAGTCCATGGCATGCCGCCCGACCTGGTGCGCGCCGATCTCGGCCTGTTCAATTCCAAGCTGAAAGGCGAACACATCTCGGGCAAGGTGGCGGGACACGCCCTGGTGCCTTATGCCGACCGCGCCCAGATCAACGCCAAGGGCGTGGACGCGCCGGTGCTGTTCTACACCGACGATGCGGTGACGTTTTTCTTCCTGCAGATCCAGGGCTCGGGCCGGGTGGTGTTCGAGGACGGCAGCACGGCGCGCATCGCCTATGCCGGCGAAAACGGCCAGCCTTACACCGCCATCGGCCGCACCCTGATCGCCGAAGGAGCGCTGACGCGCGAGCAAGTTTCGCTGCAGACCATTCGCGCCTGGCTGCTTGCCAATCCTGCGCGCGCGGGCGCCGTGATGGAAACCAACCGCAGCTATATTTTCTTCGAACAAAAACCGCTGGGCGATACCGCGCTGGGCAGCACCGGATCGCAAGGCGTCAACATAACTCCGCTGGGCAGCATCGCGGTGGACCAGCGCATCCACGCCCTGGGTGCGCCTTTCTATGTCGCCGCTGACGGGCCCGATCCGGTGCGCGCTGTAATGGTGGCCCAGGATACCGGCGGCGCCATTCGCGGGCCGGTGCGCGCCGACATATTCTTCGGCTTTGGCGCCGAAGCCGAGCGCCGCGCCGGCGCCATGAAGGCGCCGGGCCGCCTCTATGTGCTGCTGCCCAATGCGCTGGCTTTGAAGCTGGGCGAGGGGCGCGACTATCCGCCATGAGCCGCCGCATCCTCAGCGACGAAGAGCGCAAGCTGTTCGAGCAGACTTTCAAGGAAGGCCGCCCGATCCGCGCCGCGCCGCCCAAGGCGTCCCTGAAAAAGAAAAGTGCGGTCTCCGGCACCACGGGCGTCAATGGCGCCACCAATGACCGCCTTCGGCGCGGACTGATCGAGCCGGATGCGCGCATTGACCTGCATGGCATGACCCAAAGCGCGGCGCACCGCACCCTCTTCGCCTGGCTGGCCGCGGCGCATGCGCGAGGGTTTCGCCTGGTGCTGGTGATCACCGGCAAGGGCAATCCCAAGAATGGCGACGACGCGCCCTGGATGACGTCATCGCACGGCGTCTTGAAACAAATGGTGCCGCGCTGGCTGAACGAGCCGGAGCTTGCTGCACTGACGGCCGCCGTCACCCCCGCCCATGCCAAACATGGCGGCGGCGGCGCGCTGTATGTCTATTTGCGGAAAATGCGATGAGTGAGGTGCGGTCCGGCGCAGCCGGACGAAATGGTCCAGCGGACCATTTCGAGCAACGAACGCCGCGAGCTCAAGCGAGCGGCCGGGGAAAGTGAACAGCAGCATGAAGCAGAAAATCGAAACCATCACCGTGGCGACCCGCGGGCCGGGGCTCTATGAATGTACCGATGCGGTGATTGAATTTGTGCGGGGCGCCAATATCGTGGACGGGCTCTTGACCTGTTTCATCCGCCACACTTCGGCGTCGCTGCTGATCCAGGAAAATGCCGATCCGGATGTGCAGAAGGATTTGCAGGATTTCTTCGCCTGGCTGGCCAAAAGCGGGCCGCGCCTCCGCCACACCACCGAAGGGCCGGACGACATGCCCTCGCATATCCGTTCGGCGCTGACGCAAGTCAGCATCGGTATTCCGCTGCACAAGGGCAAGCTTGCGCTGGGCACCTGGCAGGGGATCTATGTGTTCGAGCATCGCGACGCGCCGCACCGGCGCGAAGTGACGCTGCACGTGATTGGGGAATAGGCGATAAAGCTAAATTGTCATGGCCCGCAAATGCGGGCCATCCAGGTGACGCCAGCGCTTCACTTTCAGAACGGTCGCAAACCCAACTGGATGGCCCACACTCCGGTGGGCCATGACAGTTTTGCTAAAGCAGCCCGGCCTTGGCGGCCAAATCCTTCAATGACGTCTCAGGCCGCGCGCCATAATGCGAAATCACTTCCGCCGCCGCCAACGCGCCCAACCGGCCGCAATCGGGCAGGCCCTTGCCATGGGTCAGGCCATAGAGGAATCCGGCGGCGAACTGGTCACCGGCGCCGGTAGTGTCAATCACCCGCGATACGGGCGCGGCGGGAATTTCGTGCACCATGCCTTCCTCGACAATGACGCAGCCCTTGGCCGAGCGGGTGAGGGCGGCGATGCCGCCCCATTTTTTGGCGCCGGCGATCACGCCGTCGAAATCCTCGGCCTGGAACAGCGCCTTGGCCTCGTCCTCATTGGCGAACAGGATGCCGACATCCTTGTCCAGCAGATGCAGGAATTCGTCGCGGAAGCGCCCCACGCAGAAGGGGTCCGACAGCGACAGGGCGATGCGTCCGCCCGCGCCCTTCACCGCCGCGATAGCCTTGCGCGAAGCCTCCTTGGCCTTTTCCTCGTCCCACAGATAACCCTCGATATAGAGGACGCGGGCGGCGGCCACTTGTTCTTCGTCCACATCGTCCGCCACCATTTCGCGGCAGGCGCCCAAGAAAGTGTTCATGCTGCGCTGGCCATCCGGCGTCACCGCGATCATGGACGAGGCGGTGGAAGCGCTGGTCTTGCTGCTGCCATTGTGAAAGCGGATGCCGGTTGCGACCATGGAGTCGGCGAACACCTTGCCCAGCCGGTCGTCGGACACCTTGCCCAGGAACAAGCCATTGCCGCCCAGCGAGGCCAGGCCCGCCATGGTGTTGGCGGCCGATCCGCCGGCGACTTCACGCGCCGAGGACATGGTCTGCTGATTGTCGGCCAGCGCCTTGAGCAGTTCCTTGGCCCGGAATTCGTCGATCAGGGTCATGGTGCCCTTGGCGATCTTGTGGGTCAGCAGGAAGCGGTCATCCACCGAGGCGATGATGTCCACGATGGCATTGCCCAGGCTGGCGACGTCATATTGCTGCGGCATGGAGCCCCCAAATTTGAAGTCTCCGCTTACACGCCGAAAGCGCCTTGGTGCAAGCATTTCACTTGTCCAAGGGGTGTGGCTGGGGCAGAAGGCAGACATGATCCGCCGCGCCGCCCTTCTGTTGACCCTGCTGGCTCTTGCAGGCTGTGCCGCAAAAGGCCCAACGGGCGCGCCCCAGGCGTCGCGCATTCCCGCGGCGCCGCCGCGCGGCGAGCCCGGCCAATATCTCAACATGGCGGCGGGCGGGCTGACGGCCGCCTTCGGGCGCCCCGCCTTTGTGCGCAAGGACGGCGCCACCGAAATGTGGCGCTATGACGGGACGGCCTGCCGCGCGTTCTTCTTTCTGTATGGCGCGCCCCTGGCGGTGCGCCATGTCGAGACCCTGCCGCATGCCGCCGGCAGCGCCGCCGACATAGCCTGTCTCAACGCGCTGCGCGCTTCGCCCGCAAAGACTTCGTAACGGTCTTCGGCTTTTCGGACGGCAGCTCTTTTGTCTTGTCCTTGAAGCGGCACAGGTCGCGCACCACGCAAACCGGGCATAGCGGCTTTCGGGCGATACAAGTGTAGCGCCCATGCAAGATCAGCCAGTGATGGGCATGGCTCTTGTAATGGGCAGGCACGATCTTCTCGAGCCCCATCTCCACCGCCACCACATCCTTGCCGGGCGCCAGGCCCGTGCGGTTGGAAACGCGGAAGATATGGGTGTCCACGGCGATGGTCGGCTCGCCGAACGCCACGTTCAAAATCACGTTGGCGGTCTTGCGCCCCACGCCGGGCAATTCTTCCAGCGCTTCACGATCCTTCGGCACCACGCCGCCATGTTTCTCGACCAGGATTTTCGCCGCCGCCAGCGCGTTCTTGGCCTTGCCGCGATAAAGCCCGATGGTCTTGATGTGCTCGGTCAGGCCCGCTTCGCCCAGCGTTAGCATCGCCTCGGGCGTCGTGACCTTCTGGAACAGGCTTTGCGTCGCCTTGTTCACGCCCTTGTCGGTGGCCTGGGCCGACAGCGCCACGGCCACCAGCAGGGTGTAGGGATTGACGTAGTTGAGTTCGGTCTTGGGCTCGGGGTCCAGCTTCTTCAACAGCGCGAAAAACGCTTCAGCTTCCGCAGCGCTGAATTTCTTCACAGGCCGAGAACATCCGTCATGGCATAGAGGCCGGGCTTCTTGCCATGGCCCCACTTGGCCGCGGTCAGCGCGCCATGGGCGAAGATGGAACGATCTTCCGCCGAATGCGACAGGGTGATGCGCTCGCCCGTGCCGGCAAAGATCACCGAATGCTCGCCCACCACGCTGCCGCCGCGCAGGGTGGCAAAGCCGATATCGCCATCCTTGCGCGCACCGGTATGACCGTCGCGCGACTTGACCCAGTTCTTTTCCAGCGCGATGCCGCGGCCCTTGGCGGCGGCGTTGCCCAGCAGCAGCGCGGTGCCGGACGGTGCATCCACCTTGTTGCGGTGATGCATTTCCAGCACCTCGATATCGTAATCGGCCAGGGCCTTGGCGGCGCGCTCCGCCAGTGCGGCCAGCAGGTTCACGCCCATGCTCATATTGCCGGACTTGACGATCACGGCATGGCGCGCGGCGGCGTTGATGCGCGCCTCGCCTTTATCGTCAAAGCCGGTGGTGCCGATGACATGGACGATGCGCGCCTGGGCGGCGAGGTCCGCCAGCATGGTGGAGACCATCGGCGTGGTGAAATCCACCACGGCCTGGGCATGCGCCAGCAGCGGCAGGGGATCGGCGGTCAGCTTGATGCCGTTGGGCTGCATGCCGGACAGGGTGCCGCTGTCCAGCCCCAGATTGGGATGGCCTTCCATCTCCAGCGCGCCGCACAGGGTGATGCCGGAGCCCTGCGCGATTTCGCGAATGAGCGTGCGGCCCATGCGCCCGGACGCGCCGGTGACGACGATCTTGAGTTCAGACATGACGTCCCCTCTTAGACCAACTTAAACCTTAGTATCGACGTTGCCGGGTTGGGCGGACACGTCTTTTTTTGCAACCGTGACCATGGCGGGACGCAATAGCCGCTCGCCGATCATGAAGCCGGACTGGACCACTTCCACGATGGCGCCGCCGGCCTTGTCGCCGCCCGGCACTTCGGCGATGGCCTGGTGCAGGTTGGGATCGAACTTGCCGGAAGTGTCCACCTGCGTGACGCCATAGCGCTCCAGCGTCTGGATCAACTGGCGGTCGGTGGCTTCGACGCCGTCCAGCACAGCTTGCACCTGCGGGTCGGCAAGGCTGCGCACATCGGCGGGCACGGCCGCCAAGGCGCGGGCGAAATTGTCGGCGATGCCCACCATGTCGCGCGCGAACTTGGTCACGGCATACTGGCTGGCTTCGGTCTTTTCCTTCTCGGCGCGGCGGCGCACATTTTCCAGTTCGGCCAGGGCGCGCAGGCGCTGGTCCTTGAGGATCGCCACCTCTTCCTGCAGCGCCGCCAGCACCGCGAATTCGGCGGCATGGGGGTTCTCGGAATCGGGCAGTTGCATGGGTTCGTCGTCACTCATATGCGCGTCCTTAAACGTTAAGCGAGCAGTCGTCCAATGACTTTGGCGGTGTGATCCACCATGGGGATAATGCGGCCATAATTCAGCCTTGTCGGGCCCAGAACCCCGATCACGCCCACGATCTTGCCCTGGGCATTGGCGTAAGGGGCGGCCACGATCGAGGAACCGGACAGCGAGAACAGCCGGTTCTCCGAGCCGATGAAGATGCGCACCCCGGCGCCTTCCTTGGCCAGTTCCAGAAGCTGGATCAGATCGGCCTTGCGCTCGATATCCTCGAACAGGGTACGGATGCGTTCCAGGTCGGCCTGGTTGTCCAGGAGGTTCGCGGTGCCGCGCACGATCAGCACTTTTTCGGGACCGGCCAAAGTGGCCAGGCCCTCTGCCACCATCTTGGCGGTCAGCGTGTCCAGTTCCCGCTTTTCGCCATCCAGCTCGGCCAGGATCTCGGCGCGGGCGGCATCAAGGTTGCGGCCGCGCAGCCGCGCGCCCAGATAATTGCTGGCTTCCTGCATGGCCGAAACCGGCAGGCCCACGGGCGTGTCGATGACGCGGTTTTCCACCTGGCCGTCTTCGCTGACCATGATGACCATGGCCTTGCCGGGGGCGACGGCGACGAACTCCACATGCTTGAGGGGGCTATCCTGTTTCGCGGTGACCATGAGTCCGGCGCAGCGCGACAGGCCCGCCAGGCTTTGCGTCGCCTGGGTCAGCATGTCCTCGATGCGCTGGCCGCTGCCGGACATGCGCGCCTCGATGGCGATGCGCTCATCGGGCGCCAGCTCGCCGATTTCCAGCAAGCCATCCACGAACAGGCGCAGGCCTTTTTCGGTGGGCGCGCGGCCGGCGCTGGTGTGCGGGGCGTATAGAAGACCCATGGATTCCAGGTCCGCCATCACGTTGCGGATCGAGGCCGGGGACAGGGCCAAAGGCAGGCGCTGGGACAGGGTGCGTGAGCCCACCGGCTCGCCCGAGGCCAGGAAAGCCTCGACCAAGTGGCGAAAGACCTCCCGGGGCCGCTCGGTAAAGCCTTGGGGGATCAGGAAAGGGGAGCGGGTTTCAAGGCTCAAGCTATTGAAGGTCCTGGTAAATATGCGGTCGGTTGCGCGGCGGGGACGGCTGCCTGTAGGTAACGCCTCAACTTAGCAGACCCATATATGAGGCTCCATGCGCCCTTCCAACCGCACATTTGACCAGATGCGCGCCGTTTCCCTGACCCCCGGCTTTTCCCGTCATGCCGAGGGGTCCTGCCTGGTCAAGTTCGGCGACACCCATGTGCTGGTCACCGCCAGCCTGGAAGAAAAAGCGCCGCCCTTTTTGAAGGGCTCCGGCAAGGGCTGGGTGACAGCGGAATACGGCATGCTGCCGCGCTCCACCCATGACCGCATGCGCCGCGAGGCGGCGGCCGGCAAGCAGTCGGGCCGCACCCAGGAAATCCAGCGGCTGGTGGGCCGGTCCTTGCGCGCCATTTGCGACCTGTCGGCGCTGGGCGAACGGCAGATCACCCTGGACTGCGACGTGCTGCAGGCCGATGGCGGCACCCGCACCGCCGCCATCACCGGCGGCTTTGTGGCGCTCAGCCAATGCGTCGCCTTCATGAAGAAGGTCGGCATGGTGAGCGCGCCGGTGATCAAGGATCATGTCGCGGCGATCAGTTGCGGCATCGTCAAGGGCGAAGCGGTGCTGGACCTGGATTACGACGAAGACTCCACCGCCGAGACCGATGCCAATTTCGTGCTGACCGGCGCCGGCGGCTTGGTGGAAATCCAAGGCACCGCGGAAGGCGCGCCCTTCACCGAGGAACAGTTGGTGGCGCTGCTCAAGCTGGCGCGCAAGGGCATCGGCGAATTGGTGATCCTGCAGAAGCAGGTCCTGGCGTGAGACTGCCGCGCGGCAGCCACTTGGTCGTCGCCTCGCACAACGAAGGCAAGGTGCGCGAGATCAAGGCGCTGCTGGGCCCGCACGGCATCGTCGCCGTCAGCGCCGGATCGCTGGGTTTGCCGGAGCCGGAAGAAACGGGCCTGACGTTTGCGGCGAATGCGGAAATAAAAGCGCATGCCTCCGCCAAGGGCAGCGGCCATGCCGCGCTGGCGGATGATTCCGGGCTTTGCGTCGAGGCGCTGGATGGCGCGCCCGGCATCTATTCGGCGCGCTGGGCGGGCCCGACCAAGGATTTCCGCATCGCCATGACCCGCATCCATGACGAGTTGCGCCACAAGGGCCTGACCACCAGTGCCGCGAAATTCGTCTGCGCCCTATGTGTGGCGCTGCCGTCGGGGGAATTTCAGACTTTCGAAGGCGAAGTGCATGGCCGCCTGACCTTCCCGCCGCGCGGCGATCACGGCTTCGGTTATGATCCCATCTTCATCGCCGACGGCATGGAAGAAACTTTCGCGGAAATTGACCCGGCGAAAAAACACGCCATGAGCCACCGCGCCAAGGCGTTCGAGAAGCTGCTGCACTCCGGCATTTTCACGGAATCGCTCTAAGTGTCTTTCGGCGTTTACGTCCACTGGCCGTTCTGCGCCGCCAAGTGTCCCTATTGTGATTTCAATTCCCATGTCCGCACCGCCATTGACGAAGACGGCTGGGTGGACGGCATCCTGTCGGAACTGGACTGGGTGGCGAAAAATAAAATCGGACGTCCGGTTGTCGAGACCATTTTCTTTGGCGGCGGCACACCCTCGCTGATGACGGGCAAATCTGTCGGGCGCGTCCTGGAAAAGATCGCCGCGCTTTGGCCGATGTCGAATGATCCGGAAATCACCCTGGAAGCCAATCCGGCCAGCGCCGATGCGGCGCGCTTTGCCGATTACCGCGCCGCCGGCGTCAATCGCGTGTCGCTGGGGGTGCAGGCGCTGAACGATGCTGACCTGAAAAAACTTGGCCGCCTGCATGACGTGGCCGAAGCCAAGGCGGCGCTGAAACTGGCGATGAGCAATTTCGGCCGGGTTTCATTGGATTTGATCTATGCCCGCCCGGACCAGACCGAGGCGCAATGGCGCGAGGAATTGCGCCAGGCGCTGGCGTTCGGCACCGATCATCTGTCGCTCTACCAGCTCACCATCGAGCCGGAAACGCCTTACGCCTTGCTGCACCGGAACGGCAGCTTGCAAATCCCGAACGACGACATCGCGGCGGGACTTTATGAAACCACCCAGGAGATGACCGAGGCGGCGGGGCTTCCCGCCTATGAGATCTCCAACCATGCCCGCCCGGGCCAGGAAAGCCGCCACAACCTGATCTATTGGCGTTATGGCGATTATGCCGGCGTGGGCCCGGGCGCGCATGGCAGGATCAATCTTGGCGGACAACGCACCGCCACCGCCGCGATCAAGCTGCCGGAACGCTGGCGCGACACGGTGACGAAAAACGGCCAGGGCTTTGCCGAACAGGCCGCCGTCTCAAACGACGAAGCGGCGCGCGAGCACCTCTTGATGAATCTGCGGCTGGCGGAAGGACTGGATCTTGCTGGCTATGAGCAACGCTGGGGCGCCCGGCCCGATGCGGCGAAAATTGCTGCATTGGCCGAACAAGGATTTCTGCACCAAGACGGCGATGTGCTGACGGCAACACCCGCCGGGCGCTTGCTGCTCAATCGCGTGATCGAGGAATTGCTCTAGCTGTTTCTACCCTGGAAGGTCGTCGGGGCGGGGCTCACCACCACCGGACCGCCGGCGGTCATTTCCAGCACCGCCAGGCCGCGCTCCGAAGTGCCGTCATTGTTGAAGCGGAAGATGCCGTTGACGCCGGCAAAGCCGTTGGGATCCGCCAGTGCCGCCGCGGTGAAGCGGTGATAGGGCGCGCCTTGCGACAACAGCGCCACCAGCGACACCGCGTCATAGGCCAGGCTGGCGATCTGCGCGGGAGCGCTGCCGAAGGCGGCGCGGTATCTTTCCACGAACTCGGCGTCGGCATTGGGTGCCGGCGCGGCATACCAGCTTCCCTGCAGGCTGGACTCGCGCGCGATCGCCTTGTCATCATCCCACAAGCCTGTTCCCAGCAGCTTGACCTTGTCCCGCGTCGCGCCATCCAGCGACAAAGTGGGGGCGATAGCGCGCAGGATCACGCCGCCTTGCGCGATCAGCACCGCATCGGCGCCGCTCTTGGCCACGGCGCTGGCCGGACCGGCCACGGCGCCGGCATTGGGTGCGAAGCGTTCCACATCCACCACCGTGCCGCGCGCGGCGGCGACCGACTCGCGGAAAGCATCCTGGGTCACGTCGCCATAGGCGGTCTGCGGCACCAGCGCCGCGAACTGGCGATGGCCGTTGGCGGCGGCATAACTCACCACCCGCCGCACTTCGTTCTGGGGCAGGAAGCTCAGCAGATAGGCGCCATTGCCCGCCACGCTTTTTTCGGTGGAGAAGGCCAGCACCGGCACGGCGCGGTCGCGCGCGATGGGTGCAACCGCCGCCACTGACGCTCCGAACAAGGGCCCCACGATCACTTCAGCGCCCTGGCTCAAAAGCTGCTGCGCCGCATCGCCGGCCTTGGCGCCGCCATTGCCTTCATCGGCGGTGATCAAAAGGATGTTGCGGTTGCCGGAGGCGAACATCGCCAGCTCCGCCGCCTTCAGCATGGAGGCGGCCAGGGCGCGGGTGGGGGCGGAGGTGCTGGTAAAGGGCAGGATGATGCCGACCCGCACGGGGGTGACGCCATCGGCCAGGCCGGGCAGGCGCAGATAGCTGGGCTGGTCCCGGTCCAGGGGATTGGCGGCGATGGGCCCTTGCGGCACCACGATCATCGGGGGCGCCGGCGGGGGGGCACTTTCCGGCCTGGGGGTACAGGCGGCTATCGCAACAGCTACGGCAATGGCACAAAAGCGGGACATGAAACGCATCGGGCAATCCTTTGACGCGCGAACTTAAGCCTTCGAGCCGGGCCGGTAAATCACCGGAACAGGGCGATTTGGCGGCAGGGCTCTATATCCTGGCGACCCCAATCGGCAACGCCCGCGACATTTCCTTGAGAGCGCTGGACGTGCTGAAAGGTTGCGACGTTATCGCCGCCGAGGATACCCGCGTCACCTCCAAGCTTCTGTCCATCCATGGCATCTCCCGGCCGCTGATCCCCTACAACGACCATAACGGCCAGCAGATGCGGCCCCAGATCCTGGAGCGGCTGGAAAGGGGCGGGGCGGTGGCGTTGGTGTCCGATGCCGGCACGCCCCTGGTATCCGACCCCGGTTACAAGCTCGTGCGCGAGGCCATCGCGGCGGGCGCCAATGTGGTGGCGATCCCCGGCCCCTCGGCAGTGCTGGCGGGGCTGACCCTCAGCGGCTTGCCGTCCGACCGTTTCCTGTTCGCCGGCTTTTTGCCGTCGCGGGGCGGGGAGCGCAAAAGCGCCTTGGAAGAATTGAAGGGTGTGTGCGCCACTTTGGTATTTTTTGAATCGGCGCAGCGGCTGGCCGAATCGCTTGATGCAATGGCCGATGTGCTGGGCGACCGCGCCTGCGCCATGACGCGGGAGCTGACCAAGCTGCATGAGGAAGTCCGGCGCGGATCTTTGCGCGAACTGGCGGCGCATTATGCCAAGGCCGGCGCCCCCAAGGGTGAAGTGACGTTGCTGGTGGGCCCGCCGCTGGAAGCGGCGACCGACAACGCCAAGGTGGACGCCGCCCTGCGCGCGGCGTTGGCCTTCATGCCGGTCAAGGCCGCCGCCGAGATGATCGCGGGGCTGACCGATGGTTCGCGCAAGGCGCTGTATGCCCGGGCGCTGGAATTGAAGGATGAGTGATCGGCAGGCGGCCCACCAGCGCGGCCAGACAAGCGAAAGCCTGGCGGCCTGGTGGCTGCGGTTGAAGGGTTACCGCATCCTGGCGCGGCGGCTGAAAACCCATGCCGGGGAGATTGATTTGGTGGCCGCCGCCCCCTTCGGCCCGGCCTGTTTTGTCGAGGTCAAGGCGCGGAATCTGGCGAGGAGCGCCGCGGAATCGGTGGGGCCGGGGCAGCAGACTCGCATTGCCCGCGCCGCCTCCTTATATCTCGCCAGCCGTCCGGGCCTGGCCCGGCGCGGCAGCCGGTTTGATATTGTCGCCGTCGCGCCCAATGCCCTGCCGGTGCATCATCGTGATGTGTGGCGTCCAGACTTCTGATTTTTCTTTGGTAAAGGTGTGACATGGCGTTGACCGTCGCGATCCAGATGGACCCGATCGAGAAGATCGACATCGCCGGCGATTCCACTTTCGCTCTGGCGATGGAAGCCCAACAGCGCGGCCACGGCCTGCTCTATTATGGGCCGCGCGACCTGTCGTTCCGCGATGGGAAGATCACCGCCCATGTGCGCCCCCTGAATGTGCGCGCCGTGAAGGGCGATCATTTCGCGCTGGGCGATGCTTTTGTCTATGACCTGACCAGCGCGGACGTGGTGCTGATGCGCCAGGACCCACCTTTCGACATGGCCTACATCACCGCCACCCATATTCTTGAGCGCATCCACCCCAAGACACTGGTGGTGAACAATCCGGCGGAAGTGCGCAACGCGCCGGAAAAACTGTTCGTCACCGAATTCGCCGAATTCATTCCACCCACTTTGATCACCTCGGACCTGCGCGAGATCCGCGCCTTCCGCGACGAACACAAGGACATCATCCTAAAGCCGCTGTACGGCAATGGCGGCGCCGGCGTGTTCCGGGTCAAGCCGGACGACGAGAATTTCGGCGCCCTGATGGAGATGTTCACCCTGTTCTATCGCGAGCCGGTGATCGTGCAGCGCTATCTTCCCGAAGTGCGCAAGGGCGACAAGCGCATCATCCTGGTGGACGGGGAATTCGCCGGGGCGATAAACCGGGTTCCCGCCAGCGGCGAGGCCCGCTCCAACATGCATGTCGGGGGCCGCCCGGAAGCCACGGAACTCACGGCGCGGGAAAAGGCGATATGCGCCGCGATCGGGCCAGAGTTGAAAAAACGCGGGCTTATCTTCACTGGCATAGACGTGATCGGTGACTATATGACCGAGATCAACGTTACCTCTCCCACCGGCATCCAGGAAGTGCGCCGTTTCGGCGGTTCCGACATTGCGGCGCTGGTTTGGGACGCCATTGAAAGCAAATGCAAATGATCACGGTGCGCAAATCCGAAGACCGCGGCAAGGGCAAGATCGATTGGCTGGATTCGCGCTTTACCTTTTCGTTCGGCGACTATTACGACCCGGCCTTTGAAAGCTTCGGGCCGCTTCGGGTCATCAACGAAGACTGGATCAAGGGCGGCGCTGGCTTTCCGCCCCATCCTCACCGCGACATGGAGATCGTTACCTACATCCTGGACGGCGCCATCGCCCACAAGGATTCCACCGGCGGCGGCGGCACCATCCGCCCCGGCGAAATCCAGCGCATGAGCGCCGGCAGCGGCATCGTCCATGCCGAGTTCAACGCCAGCCCTACTGAGACCTGCCATCTGCTGCAGATCTGGATCATGCCGTCCAAGCGCGGCATCGCGCCCGGCTATGAACAGAAGACCATTGATGCGGAGGCGGTGCACAACCATTTCGGCCGCATCGCCGCGCCTGAGCCGCGCGAGAATGAAGTGCGGCTGGTGCAGGACGCCGAAATCTGGGTCGCCAAGCTGGACGCCGATGTCGAGGCGATTCACCCCCTGCCCCAAGGACGCAAGGCCTGGTTGCAGGTCGCCAAGGGCGAAGTCATGCTGGACGGACAGGTCCTGAAAGCCGGCGACGCCGCCGCCATCACCGACCAGGCCCAGATCGCGGTGCGCTCACAAACAGCAGCAGAAGTACTTCTCTTCGATCTGTCCTGATTACCAGTCCAACTGCGCCATCATGGCGGCGTAGAGGTTGATCCCGTCCCACAGGTTGCGCAGCCGCATGTTTTCGTTGGCGGCATGCTGGTTGTTGTCGTGGTTGCCGATGGGCAGTCCGATGATCGGCACATGGAACAGCTCGTCGAACAGGTTGATCGGCACGCTGCCGCCCATCATGGGCAGGATTGCGATGGGGCCGCCGGCGCCGCTTTGCGCCGCCGCGATCACGCCTTTGGCTGCCGGACTGGTCATGTCGCTGCGCAGAGCCGGATAGCCGCCGCTCCAGGCCAGCTTGATGATGCGCGGGTTGGCCAGCCGCATGGCCGCATCCGGTGTGGTGGTCACCACCGTCCAGCCCTTGGCTTTCAGGAATGCCTCGACCTTTTCCTGCACGCGCCGGGTGGTCTGGCCGGGCACCAGGCGAAAATCCATCGACAGCACCGCATCCACCGGGATGGCGTTGTTGGCCTCCAGCCCGACCTGGCCGGAGCGAATGCCGCGAATATTGATCGCGGGCCGCATGGTGCTGGCGGTCAGGCCCTCGCCGCCTTCGGTGCGGGCGATGCCGAATTCCTTTTTCAAACCGTCTTCCACCGGGGGAAGGCGCGCGATAGCGGCCTGTTCGGCGGCGCTCTGGGGGCGGACATCATCGGCATAGTTGGGAATTGTGATGCGGCCTTCGCCGTCGCGCATCTGGGTGATCAGTTCGGCGGCCATGGCGGCCGGATTGGGCACCCAGTTGCCGTAATGGCCGTCATGCAAGGCGCGCAGCGGGCCATAGATGGTGGCATCCAGTCCCATGCTGCCACGCGCGCCGAAATAGATCGTGGGCGCGCGCGACTGGTGTACCGGGCCATCGCCGATCAGCCAAACATCGGATTGGAGCTCCGCCGCATGGCTCTTGAGAATTGTTTCCAGATGGGCGGAGCTGGCTTCTTCCTCGCCTTCCCACACCACCTTGATATTGACCGATGGCTTGCGGTTCGCCGCCTTCAAGGCATCGAAGGCGGTGAGGAACGCAACAATGGCGCTCTTGTCGTCGGCCGCGGCACGGCCGAACAAGCGCCATTCAGGATTGAAAGGGGGCCTCTCGGCTTTCCAGTCCAGGTCCTTGCCCGCAAGCCCATCGCGCATCACCGGCACAAAGGGATCGGAGGACCACCCCGCCCGCGTCACCGGCTGGCCGTCATAATGGGCATAGAAAATCGCGGTGCGCGTGGCGCCGGGCGTCTTGAGCAGGCCATAGACAATCGGCGCCGAGCCGCCCACCGACCAGGACGCGGTCTCGAAGCCGCGCGCCTTGAGTTGGCTTTCCAGATAGGCGCCCGTCGCCGTCAAGCCTTGGGGATCGGCCGCCACGCTTTTGAGGCGAACCAGCTCGTCAAGCTGGCCGACAATGGCGGCTTCATGGGCGGCGCGATAATCGCTGACGTCCTTGCGCAAATCCGCCGCCCAGACAGGATTGGCGACCAGAAGCGCCAAGCCCGCTGCGATCAGGCGTTTCACTTTCTGGCCGCGATGACGCTGATTTCCACCTTGACGCCGCGCAGCAGCTTGGCGACCTGGACAAAAGCCCGCGCCGGATAGGGCGCGTGGAAGTAGCTGGCATAGACCGCGTTCACCGCCGGGAAGTCATCCACGTCGGTGACATAGACGGTGGCCGACACCACATCGTCCAGGGTCAACTTGGCCGCCGCCAGTGTCAGGGCGATATTGTCGATCGTCCGCCTGGTCTGGGCGGTGATGTCCTGCTTGCTGTAATCAATCTTGCCGGCGGGATCGAAGGGCAGCGAGCCGGAGACGAACACCAGATTGCCGCTCTGGATCGCCTGGGAATAGGGCCCGATGGCCTTGGGCGCGTCAGGGGATTCAATCAGGGTCTTCTCGGCGAGAGCGGGCGAAGCGCAGGCAAGCGTCAAGCCCAGCGCGAGTGTGAATTGGCGCATTGTGATCCCCCAAAAAGAAAAGTGATTACTTCGCCAGCCCGAAGCGGCTCTTGTAACGAGCATCCATGTCCGACAGCGGGAAAAAGATGAAGACGTCGGTGGTGCCGAATTGGCGGTCCACCACAGCGCCATCGCCGATCATGCATCCGGCGCGGACATAGCCCTTGAGCAGCGGCGGCAGTGCACGCAGCGCTTCGCGCGGATCGACCGCATCCTTGGGCAGCCGGTTCATGTCCACGAACAGTTCGGGCCGCGCCTTGAGCCGGACTTTCTCGGGCATGGGATGATAATGGTGCAGATAGGACAGCGGCAGCGCCATTTCCGTCACGTCGGTGCCGGGCAGCGAGGCGCAGCCGAACATCACATCAATATCGAAGCGCGCGACATAGGCCATCAGGCCCTTCCACAAAAGCTGCAGGGTGCCGGGGCGCGAGCGATAGCTTTTCACCACGCAGGAGCGGCCCAGTTCCAGATACTTTGTGTTCGCCGGCATGCCGTTCAGCATCCCCGACAGGTCATATTCGCTGGCGGTATAAAATCCACCGGCGCGCATGGCGTCCTTCTCGCGCGTCAGGCGATAGGTGCCGACCACCAGGGGCTGGCCGTCTTCATCATGGGCGTCGCGGTCCACCACCAGCAGGTGGTCGCAGACATCGTCATACTTGTCGAAGTCGCGCCGCTGCTCGCGCATCTGGTGCGAGGGGATGGCGCTCATCTCTTCGTAGAAAACCGAATAGCGCAGGCGCTGGGCCTGCTCGATCTCGTGCTCGGTCTCGGCCAGGCGCACTTCCAGCGCGCCCGAGATGGCCAGTACGGGCCATTGCTCCAGGCGGCCTTCGAAAGGTCCGGCTTCGTAGATATTGACCACAGTCATTTCCTGTTCGGTGCGATCGAGCCTCGTCCCATTTCAGGGGCGACTCACCGCACCTTCGGCTCCTGTCAGGGGATAGACCCCAATTGCGACAGTTTGGAGATTTTACCTCATCGCCGGGTTCTGGGGCAATGGATTGTGACAGTCAAAAAACCAAGGATTAAATGGGGTTAACCCGGCGACGGCTCATGCATGCCCTCAAGGGCCGCTCTTCCTGCCCGCGGTGCCTATGGAAGCATCAATCAGCCCCGACCGCATCATCAGCCAGAACAGCAGGATGCCGGGGACCGCCGCCAGGGTGGTGAGCAGGTAGAAATTCACATAGCCCATGGATTCCACCAGCCCCCCCGCGGTGGTGCCGGTCAGCAGCCGCCCGAAGATGCTGGCCGCCGCCGAGATCAGCGCATATTGCGATGCGGTAAAGCGCAGGTCGGTCAGGGCGGAGAAATAGGCCACCACGGTGACGCCGCCGATGCCGCTGGCGAAATTCTCGAACCCGATCGCCGCCGCCATGCCGAGGTTGGAGTGGCCGACCTGGGCCAGCAGGGCAAAGCTGAAGTTGGTGATGCCCATCAGCACCAGGCTGATCAGCACCGAGCGTTTCATGCCCAGCCGCGCATACAGCACGCCGCCGACAAAAATCCCGATCAGATAGGCCCAGAAGCCGACGCCGACATCGAAGATGGCGATCTCGTCATTGGTGAAGCCCAGGTCCACGAACAGAAGCCGGACGGTGAGCTGGCTCAGCGTGTCGCCGATCTTGTGCAGCAGGATGAACAGCAGCACCAGGAACGCGCCCTGGCGCATGAAAAATTCGACAAAAGGCCCATAAATGGCCTTCACCGCCGCCGCGACCCCCTTGGTCTGTGCCGGCGCGCGGTGCCGCTCGGGCTCGCCCATCACCAGGCCGGTGATCATGGCGGGCAATGCCAGGGCGGCGCAGGCCATATAGGCCCAGGACCAGCCCACGCGCGACGCCAGCACCAGCGCTAGCGCGCCGGCGGTGACCGATCCAATGCGCCAGCCATATTGCGTCATGCCCGATCCCACGCCGAGCTGGCGCGGCTCCAGGATCTCGATGCGGTAGGCGTCGATCACGATGTCGAAGGTCGCCCCCGCCGCGCCCATCAATATGGCGGCATAGGCGGTGTGGATCAGGCTGGTGGTGGGATCAACCAGGGCAAGATTGACGACCGCGGCGATCACCAGCAGGCCTGCGAAGATCAGCCAGGAAACGCGTTGCCCGAGCCGTCCCAGAAGCGGGATGCGCACGCCATCCACCACCCAGGCCCAGAGGAATTTGAAATTGTAGACCAGGAAGGCGAGCGTGAAGGCAGTGACGCTTCTTTTGTTGATGCCGTCCTGGGCCAGGCGGGTGGTCAGGGTGGCGCCGATCATCGCATAGGGAAAACCGGACGACACGCCGAGGAAGAACGCCGCGATCGGGGCCTTCTCGCCATAGGGCTTCAGACCGTCAAGCCATGCCCGGGGTCCGGTTGCCGCTGTGCCGCTCATGATGTCGCCTTCGCTTGCCCAGCCGGAAGGCTACAGAATTCCTGTGTCCTGCCTAGTCCTTAAGCGATGCCCCTAAGCGACAGCCGTGTAGGCGCGCTCCTCGCTGGGGAACAGCATCAGGAACATCTCCTCCAGTTCGGCGGGGTCCACCGGCTTGGTCAGGAAGCCGTCCATGCCGGCCTCCTGGCAGGCGCGCTTGCCGCCGTCCAGGGCGTCGGCGGTCAGCGCCACGATGGGTGTGCGGGCGCGACCCTCGCGCGTCTCGCCGGCGCGGATCGCCCGCGCCGCCTCGATGCCGTCCATGCCGGGCATGTGGATGTCGGTCAACAGCAGGTCATAGGTGCCCTCCAGCATCGCCTGCACCGCGTCATTGCCGGTGGTGACTTCGGTGACGGTGTGGCCGCGGCGGCGGAGCAGCTCGCGGATCAGCATCATGTTGATGGGATTGTCCTCAGCCAGCAGGATGTGAAGGCCTTCTTCCGCCGATGGCGCACGCACGATGGCGGGCCCCGCGCTGCGCGCTTCCGGGGGATGATCCGCCATGAAGGGCGCGGGGATGGCGGGCGGATCGAAATCCGGCGCCTCGATGATTTCCGGTTCCTGCGCCACGGGCTGGTTGATCAGCGGCGGCAACTCGTCCAGCACCGGATTGGTTTGGGCCGGCGCATCTTCCACCGGCAAATATGCCATCGGCATTTCCGGGGCCGCATACGGCACGTCGCGGCGGCTGAGGATCAGGCGCGTTACCAGCGAGGACATGCGCACCGGCTTGACCAGATAGCCCGAAAAGCCGATGGCGCGCATCTCTTCCAGCGCGCCGCGCGCATTGGGCGTCAGCAGCACCAGCGCGGGAATGGACGGATCGGGCTGCACCGTCAGGTCCGGCACGTTCGTGGTGCCTGCATCGATCAGCACCGCGTCGGTGGCGCCGGCCGGATCGGCGGGAATGCCGCCGGCCGCGGCGATCTGCAGATACATGCCTTCGCGCAGCGCTTTGTTCTTGCTCATCACCGCCACGCGCATGCCGGCCAGCGGCTTGCCCGACACCGCCGGGGTGACGATCTTGGCGGGCAAGGTGAACCAGAAGCAGGAGCCGCCTTCGGGCGCCGCATCCACCGCGATCTCGCCGCCCATCGTGTCCACCAGGCGCTTGGAAATGGCCAGCCCCAATCCGGTGCCGCCGAACTTGCGGGCATGGCTGGAATCGGCCTGGACGAATTCCTCGAAAATCTCCTGACGCTTGGCGGGCGGCACGCCCACGCCGGTGTCGCGCACTTCAAAGCGCAGCATCTCGCCGCTCAATTTGACTTCGACGCAGACGCCGCCTTTTTCCGTGAACTTGACCGCGTTGCCCATCAGGTTGGTGATGACCTGGCGCAGGCGCCCCTCATCGGCCGTGATGACCTGCGGCACATCGGCGGCGACGATGACAGTGACTTCCACGCCCTTGGCATGGCCGCGCGGGCACAGAAGTTCGGAGATGTTGCACAGCATGATGCGCAGATCGACATCGTCTTCGTCGAGTTGCAGCATGCCCGCTTCGATCTTGGAGAAGTCCAGGATGTCGCCGATCAGGGTCAGCAGCGCTTCGCCCGACTGGGTGATGGCTTCGGCATAGGTGCGCTGTTCGGGGCGCAGTTCGGTTTCCAGCAAAAGGCGCCCCATGCCCAGCACGCCGTTCATGGGGGTGCGAATCTCGTGGCTCATGGTGGCCAGGAAGCCCGACTTGGCGCGGCTGGCTTCCTCGGCATTGTCGCGCGCCTCGGTCAGCGCGTCTTCCAGCACCTTGCGGTCGGTGATGTCGCGGCCCACGCTCTGCACTTCCACCAGCCGGCCATGGGAATCGCGCACCGCGAAATCTTCCCAGGCGATCCAGCGATAGCCCTGCGCGGTTTTCACATGCTGGTCGTAGCGGGCGCGGCTGCGGCCCGATTCCAGGAAGCTGCCGAACAAGGGCGCGCGGCTTTCGGGATGCGGCTCTGGCGCGAAGGGATAGCCGACGGCGCGCGCCGGATTAATGCCGAACAGCTTGAAGAAGGCGTCGTTGCCATAGGTGAGGCGGCTGGAGCCGTCGCGGCGGAAGATGGCGTCGCCTTGCGCGTCCACCAGGCCCTTGTAGCGCGCCTCGCTCTGGTTCAAGCGGGCATTGATGGTGGCGGCGTTCTTGAGCGAGGCTTCCAGCCGCCCGGCGACGGTCTTGAGCTGGGCGGCCTGGCGCGACAGGATTTCGCCGCGCTCGCGCGCGGTCAGCAGGTTCTTCAGCACAAAGGCCAGCGCCACGGCCAGCAGCGCGCCAAAACTGAAGGGCGAGACCAGGGTGAGATGACCGGTCAGCACGACGCTGGCCAGCGACGCCACCAGCATGACGCCGGCCACGCTGCCAAAAACCATGCGAACGATGCGCGTCAACACCGGGTCTGAGGCCTTTTTGCTGGGTTTACCGGCCGCCAGTGTGCCCCGCCGTACCTTCAGAAACGCTTAAAGTTCCGGGTGCTTTGTTAACCCGGCGCCGCCGGTCCGGTTAAGGACTGAGAATGTAAAAATACAAGCAAAAACAACACCTTGTGACCATCAGCCACCGACGTCACAAAAGCTTTGCAAGACTGTGATGTTCGTGGCGTGGGCGGGGTGTGAATTGCCCCCGTTCCACGACTTGCCGGGGCCGTCTTTTGACAGATATCAGCTTGAGCGAACCTTCTGCCCTCACCGTCCGAGTTGAAACCGCGCGCAAGGCTGGGGCGGGCGACTTCCGCTTCCGTCTTCTGACCTTGCTGGCGGCGCTGGCGGTGCTGGCCATCTTCAGCGGCGTAGTACTGTCGCTGGTGATCGGCGCCATGCCCGCCTTCAAGGCGTTCGGCCTGGGCTTCATCACCACCGAGGCCTGGAGCCCGACCCGCGAACGCTTCGGTGCGCTAGCCCCCATCTACGGCACACTGGTCACCAGCCTGATCGCCATGCTGATCGCGGTGCCGGTGGGCATCGGCATTGCCATCTTCCTGACCGATCTTTGCCCGCGGCCCTTGCGCCGCCCCATCGGCACCGCCATCGAATTGCTGGCCGGCATTCCTTCCATCATCTACGGCATCTGGGGCCTGTTCGTGTTCGCGCCCTGGTTCCAGCTCCATGTGCAGGAGCCCGTGGTCGAAGCGGTGGGCAATATTCCGGTTCTGAGCACCCTGTTCGGCGGCGCCACCTTCGGCATCGGCACCCTCACCGCCGCATTGATCCTGTCCATCATGATCCTGCCCTTCATCTCGGCGGTGACCCGCGATGTGCTGGAAACCGTGCCCAGCGCGCTGAAGGAAGCGTCCTACGCCCTGGGTTCGACGAGTTGGGAAGTGATGTGGAAAGTCTGCCTGCCTTTCTGCCAGACCGGCGTGGCGGGCGGTGCCATGCTGGCGCTGGGCCGCGCCCTGGGCGAAACCATGGCCGTCACCTTCGTGATCGGCAATGCCCACAGGATATCGCCTTCGCTATTCGCGCCGGGCACCTCCATCTCGGCCACTATCGCCAATGAGTTCAGCGAAGCCACCAGCGAGCTCTACACTTCGTCCCTGATTGAGCTCGGTTTCCTACTGTTCGTCATCACCTTCATCGTGCTCGCCTGTGCCCAACTGATGCTGCGCCAGATGGAAAAGGGCAAGGGCAAGGTCACATGAACATGAACCGCGCTTTGTATTTCCGCCGCCGCCTGGCCAACTATGTCTTTGTCTCCATGTCGCTGGCCATGGCCCTGTTCGGCCTGGTGTGGTTGGCTTTCATCCTGGGCGCGCTGCTCAAGAATGGTATCGCCGCCCTGTCGCCGTCGCTGTTCACCGAAGCGACGCCGCCGCCCGGCAGCGCCGGCGGTCTTTCAAACGCCATCTTCGGCAGCGCGGTGATGAGCCTGGGCGCGGTGCTGCTGGGCACGCCCATCGGGCTTTTTGCCGGCACCTATCTGGCGGAATATGCCCGCTTCGGAAAGCTCGCCTTCGTGGTGCGCTTCGTCAACGACACCCTGTTGTCGGCGCCGTCCATCGTCACCGGCCTGTTCATCTATGAATTGGTGGTGACGCGCATGGGCCATTTCTCGGCCATTGCCGGCGCGCTCTCTCTGACCGTGATCGTGATCCCGGTGGTGGTGCGCACCACCGAGAATATGCTGCTGCTGGTGCCCAGCGGACTGCGCGAAGCGGCCAGCGCCCTGGGCGCGCCGCGCAGCATGGTGATCAAGCTGGTGACCTGGAAGGCGGCCCGTGCCGGCATCATCACCGGCGTGCTGCTGGCGGTGGCGCGCATCTCCGGCGAAACCGCGCCGCTGCTGTTCACCGCGCTCAACAATCAGTTCATGTCCACCGACATAACCCATCCGATGGCCTCGCTGCCGGTGGTGATCTTCCAATATGCCCTGTCGCCTTACGAAGACTGGCACACTTTGGCCTGGGGCGGCGCGCTCCTGGTCACCGCCACCGTGCTGACGCTTTCCATCATCGCCCGCCTGCTTGAAGGCAAGAAACGGACCTGACCCATGGATGCCGCTGTTCACCTCGTTCCGGAACAACACGCCGCGCACAGCGCCGGCGAGAAGACCAAGGTTGATATCAAGAATCTCAATTTCTATTACGGCGCCAGCAAGGTGCTGAAAGACATCAGCCTGCCGCTGATGGAGCGCAAGGTGACCGCCTTTATCGGCCCGTCGGGCTGCGGCAAGTCCACGCTTTTACGCGCCATCAACCGCATTTTCGAGCTGTATCCCGGCCAGCGGGCCGAAGGCGAAATCCTGATGGATGGCGAGAACCTGCTCACCACCAAGGATCTCAACCTGCTGCGCGCGCGCATCGGCATGGTGTTCCAGAAGCCGACGCCGTTTCCCATGTCCATCTATGACAACATAGCCTTCGGCATAAAGCTGTATGAGCGCATCCCGCGCTCGGAGATGGACGGCCGCGTCGAACATGCCCTGACCCGCGCCGCCCTGTGGGGCGAGGTGAAGGACAAGCTGAACGCCAGCGGATTGTCGCTATCCGGCGGCCAGCAGCAGCGCCTGTGCATCGCGCGCAGCGTGGCAACCCGTCCGGAAGTGATCCTGATGGACGAGCCCTGCTCGGCGCTGGATCCGATTTCCACCGCCAAGATCGAGGAGCTGATCGAGGAACTGGCGGCCGACTACACCATCGTGATCGTCACCCACAACATGCAACAGGCCAGCCGCGCCAGCGACTATACCGCCTTCATGTATCTGGGCGAGCTGATCGAGTATGGCGCGACGGAAAAGATCTTCACCGCGCCGGACAACAAGAAAACTGAACAGTATATTACGGGCCGTTTCGGATAAGCGCCGTGCCGTACAAGGAAAAAAGGCCGCTCTTTCGAGCGGCCTTTTCTTTATCCGAGATAATCTGCCGGTGCGGTTTCGTCCAGGCGAGGCGCCTTAGATGTCGCGTTGAGCACCACGCTGACCACCAGGCCCACCGCGATGTTCAGGATCAGCGCCGACAGGGCGGCGTAGCAGGGAATGGTCAGTCCGAAGATGTGGATCGGATAGATCGAACTTTTCAGCCCCAGCTCCCACACCATCCAGGTACCGGCCGCGATGCCCGCGACCCAGCCCGCCAACAAGCCGACGGGATGGAAAAAGCGGGTGTACAGCGCGATCATCACCGAAGGCAGGGTCTGGCAGATCCAGATGCCGCCCAGAAGCTGCAACTGGATGGCATAGGAGGTCTGAAACTCCAGCACGAAGAACAGCGCCCCCAGCTTCATCGCCATGGAGGACAGCTTGGCCGCTGCCGCTTCCTGCGCCGGGGTGCAGTTGGGCACCAGGAATTCCTTGTAGATATTGCGGGTGAAAAGATTGCCGCTGGCGATCGCCATGACCGAGGCCGGCACCAGCGCGCCGATGGCGATGGCGGCGAAGGCGACGCCGGCGAACCACGGCGGGAAGCTGTGCAGGAACAGCGCGGGAATGGCGAAGTTGTTGCCGAAGGCGGCAAAGCCGGCGGCATAGTCCGGCATGCCCTTGATCCCGGCGGCGACCGCCGTGTAGCCGAGCAGCGCCAACAGGGCCAGCGCCAGCGAATAGATCGGAAGCAGAATCGCATTGCGCCGGATCGCCTGGCTCGAGGCCGATGACAACAGGCCCGTCAGCGAATGGGGATAGAGGAACAGCGCCAACAGCGAGCCGACCGCCAGGCTGATATAGGAAAAGCTCTGTCCCAGATTGTCGCCGGTGCCGGGTGCCAGCAGCAGCGCCTTGGGATCGATGCTGGAGAACACTTTCTCATAGCCGCCCAGTTGCGACGGGATGATGATGATCGCCGCCAGCACCGTGACATAGATCAATATGTCCTTGACCACGGCGGTCAGGGCGGTGCCGCGCAAGCCGCTGACATAGGTGTAGGACGCCAGCACCAGGAAGGCGACGATCAGCGGCAGGTTGGGAATGCCCCACAGTGTGGTGGGAATGCCCAGCGCGGCGATCACCACCTGCATGCCGGCCAATTGCAGTGCGATGTACGGCATGGTGGCGACCAGGCCGGTCAGCGCCACCACCAGCGCCAGGCCGCGATGGCCGAAGCGGCCGCGCACGAAATCGGCGGCGGTGACATATCCGTGCTTGCTGGCCACCGACCACAGCCGCGGAAAGACGATGAACAGAACCGGATACATCAGGATGGTGTAGGGCACCGCGAAGAATCCGGTGGCGCCCGCCCCGAACATCAGCGCCGGCACGGCGATGAAGGTATAGGCGGTGTAGAGATCGCCGCCGAGCAGGAACCAGGTGATCAGGGTGCCGAAGCTGCGCCCGCCCAAGCCCCATTCCGAAAGGCTGTGCAGGTCGGCCTTGCGCCAGCGGGTGGCGACAAAGCCCAGGCACGCCACCAAGGCGAACAACACGAAAAAGACGGTCAGTGAAACAGGATTGGCGGTCATTTGCGGCGGCGCTCTTCATAGATATAGACCGGCAGGATGCAGAAGGCGCCCAGGATGGTCCAAAGCATCTGGTACCAGTAGAAAAAGGGAATGCCGAACAGGCTGGGCTCGATGCGGTTGTACAGCGGCACCCAGCACAGGCACGCAAAGGGCAGCACCAGGAACAGATAGACGGGATGGAATTTCACGACGGCCCCCTTGATTCATCGGTCGCGCCGGAAGGCGCTCGCTATTCGCGCGCGTTTCCGGCCGCTTCCGGGTCGCACTATGCATTTTATGGCGGCGGGACGAAATCCTGACCCTCGGGCGCCTTGCTGGGGTCCTTGGGCACATAGCGGACGGTTTTCACCGGGCCTTCACCCACCAGCATCAGGATGGCCGGGCCGGTTTCCGCCCGGGCGCCGTCCCAATGGATGGTGCCCGGCATATCGGTGACATAGGTGCCCGCCGGCACCGGATACATCTTGGCGGGATCGTAATGGGTGCTGGACGACACCCACCAGGTCCCCGACACGACATAGGCGTGACGTGCGGTGGAATGGAAATGGGGCGTGGAATTGCGTCCCGGCTCCCATTTGATCAGCACGCCATAGATGCCCGGCTTGCTGGAATCGCCGAACAGCACCGCGCTCTGCGATCCCGGACCGCCTTTCCAGGGAATGTCCTTGCCGAACACCAGCGGGATATGGCTGGGATCCGGCAAGGGCAATTTGCTCGTGGGCCCCTGGGTCAGAAGCTGTTGTTGTGTTTCGGCATAAGCCGGAACAGCCAACAATCCCGTCAGCGCCAGGGCGGCGAGTGCGCGCATCGCTCTTAGCGCGCCGGACCGCTGTCCTTGCCGTTTTCGTCCACGCCCTGGGTGATGTTGGGACCGATGCCCGACAGGATCAGCACCGCGGGTTCTTTCTCCCCGGTGCGCGCGCCGTCCCAGTGGATGCCGTTCAGCTTGTCCACCGCCACCGTGCCGGCATGGACCGGATAGGTGAGGCGCTCGTCATAGACGCTGCTGGAGGATGTCCACCAGGTGCCGGAGATCACATAGGCCCAGCGCACATTGTTGTGATAGTGCGGCTTGGAGAAATTGCCGGGATACCACTTGTACATCACCATGTAGGGACCGGGCTTGGCGGGATCGCCGAACAGGATGCAGGTTTCCTGCTTGCCGACGGCGCCGCTGCATTTGAAGTCCTTGGGCAAGGTCGCGGTGACGCGGGCCGGATCGGGCACCGGGCCGATGGGATCATTGACGGTGACGCCGACCTTCGGGTCCTTCTGCGCCATGGCGGAAAAGCCTGTGGCGCCGATGCCCGCCGCGACGATGGCGGTCAGGACATATTTTATGGCAGTACGCATGATCTTCTCCCCATGGAATTATGGGCAAGATGATAGGCGGGAACTGTGACGGCCCGCAACGCACGTGCCGCCTTCGCTATTGCAGCGAAACCCGATGCTTAGCTGCTGCGCCTGCCGGCAAACACCAAGCCCAGCCCGGCCAGCACCGCGACCACCCCGGCGGCGGTGGGAATCCAGACGGTATGGTCTTCCTGGGCATTGACCTGCAGCGGGCCCAGCTCCACCACCGGCTTGGTCTCGGTCCAGGTGACGCGGCTGAAGAACAGCCCGGCCACACCCAGAACAATCAAAAGCACGCCCAAAATCGCAATCGGCTTCATGAGATACCTCCAAATATGGGGAGGTAACGGGGGCCGGGAACCAAAAGTTCCCTAGCGGTAGCTCTTGTCGTCGATCCGGCTGAGGTCCGTGCCGTTCATCACGCCAATGGTGACGATGGCATAGGTGAAGACTTCGGTGCCCGGCTCCAGGTGGCCGTTGATAGCCTTCTCGCCGGTGCCCAGCATCATGTGGGCGTGGACCACGCCGTTCACGACATAACCGTTCATGCCGACCAGGTCGCAGGGCGTGTCCAGCGCCTTGGTGAAGACGTTGCGGGTGGGAAAGTCGCGGTTGTTGATCTGGTGGACGTGATAGCCGCGCAAGCTACCGATGCCTGACAGGATGACGCCGTTCTTGATGCCCTGCTGTTTGACCATGTCTTCCAGGCCGCGCAGCAGATCGCTCTTGTTCTTCATCCGCAGCACCACGACGCGCTCGAACTGTCCGCTCAGGGCATAGGCATCGGGCACGGACGGATCGTTGGGTTTGCTGTCCGCCGGGGTGGTGGGGTTCTGGATCACCTGCACTTGGGCGTAGGCGGGTGCGGCGAGAAGGAGAAGGGCAAGTGCGGTGGGCAGCTTCATGGCGGTTCGCCTCTTTGGGTTCGCAAGGCGCCAGTATGACGCCACAAGACGCGAACACGAATAGGGCTTGCATCGCCCCGCCTGTCCGTCTGGAATCCCGCCATGGCGCAAGATGTCCTGGGCACCGCCCAATTTTTGCTGCAGAGCGGCCGCGTGCTGGAAGCGCGCGATGTGCTGGCCGGGGCCGCCGGCCAGGGCAGCGCGCCGGTCCATAGCCTGCTGGGCCTGGTGCTGCACCAGTTGGGCGATCTGCCCGGCTGTCATCGCGAGCTGCGCCAGGCGGTCCGGCTGGCGCCGAATGACGGGGCGGCGCAATTCGCGCTGGCGTCCATCGCGGCGGCGCGGGGCGATGAAGAAGAAGCCGAGGCCGCCGCCCGGCGCGCCATCAAGCTGGGGATGGACGACATTCATTCCTATGTGCTGCTGGGGCGGATCTTCAACAAGCAGGGACGGCTGGAGGAGGCCGAAACCGCCTGGCGCAAGGCGGTGCGCTGCAATCCGTCTTCGCCGCAGGCCCAGCGCGAACTGGCGCAACTGGTATGGATGCGTACCGGCGATCTTGCCAAGGCGCGCGCGGAACTGGATGCCGCGCCCCAGACGCATGACATTGTCGCCGTCACGGTGCGGCTGCTGCAGGATGCCGGCGACGAAGCCGGCGCTTATGAATTGGCGGCGGCGCGGGCCGACCGCGATCCGTCGCTGAATGTGCTGGCGGCGCGCACCGGCCTTCGCTTCGATCCGCAGGAGTCCGACCGCCGGCTGGCCGCCGCCGCGCCGGGCATCACGCCGCAAGCGCGCGCCAAGGCCGAGATCGAAGTGGATCTGGCGCTGGGCCGCATCGCGCAAGCGGCCAAGCGCGCCGAGGCGCTGTATGCCGCGCGGCCCAGCGATCAGCATGCCACCGCGCTGTTGGCGGTGGCATGGCGGCTGGCGGGCGATCCCCGCTATGCGTCGCTTTATGATTATGACCGGTTGGTCAAAACCTATCGCATCACGCCACCCGAAGGCTGGAGCGGCCTGGAGGAATATCTGCGTGATCTTGGCGATGCGCTGGATGCCATCCACGGACCGCTGACGCATCCGGTGGGCCAGTCGCTGCGCCATGGCAGCCAGACCTTGCGGGGTCTGCAGGATTATCCCGATCCGGCGATCCGCGCCTTGTTCGATGCGATCGATGCGCCGATCCGCGCCCACATCGCCGCGCTAGGCGAGCCCGGTCAGGACTACGGTTTCGGCGGCGCCTGGTCGGTGCGGCTGAACGGCGGCGGCTTTCACATCAACCACATCCATCCCGAAGGCTGGCTGTCGTCGGCTTTTTATGTGCGGCTGCCGGAAAAAATGGAAGGCCAGCAAGGCTGGCTGAAATTCGGCCAGCCAGGCCCGCCCACGTCGCCGCCGCTGGAGCCCGATCACCTGGTCAAGCCGGAGTCGGGTCTGCTGGCGCTGTTCCCGTCCAACATGTGGCACGGCACCGTGCCGTTTGACTCCGGCGACAAGCGCCTTTCCTGCGCCTTCGACATCGTGCGGCGGTAAGACGCGCTGCCGGCCTGTCAGGCCGGCGATGGAGGATTCCTGTCACGCCGGCGCCTGCGCCCGAGCACCAAGTAAGCGCGGAATCTATCCGCGTGAGCGTGTTGCAGCCTTTTGCGCAATCCTGACGGCCTTGGCGTGGGCCTCACTGGCCAAGGTATGCTTCTTGACCGCGGCATGGTGTGCGGATGTGCCTACGGCAAGCTTCATTTCCTTGTGGGCGGCTGCGCGTTCCGCTGCGCGCTTGTCCAATTCGATCTCTTCCGAACTTTTATCAGCCATTTGATTTCCTTTTGACTTGGACGGCGATGATCGCCTTGCATCCTCTGTAGCAGAATAGACGGTGTTGACCCTGAAAATTCCTGCGCTCACAATTGACGGCCTGCCAGGAAGGTCGCCAACATGCACCGCTTCTTTAGGGTCCAATTCTTAGCCCGGATGAGCGTGGCGGCGTTTCTGGCGATGCTTGGGGCGGCAAGAATGGCTTTGAGCAGATCGTGCTACACCCGGTGCAGTTGAACGATACCGGCCTGGGCGGGCCCACCGACATGGTCACGCGCGGCACGCCGTCTCTGGCGAACGGGGACAATGGCGAGAAAATCCTGGCGCGACTGGCCGCGATTTCTGCCCCCTATGGCACGCGCATCAAGATCGCGGACGGCAAGGCCATCATCGCCCTCTAACCAGGCGGCGGATGTAGCGGTCGAACGTCCCTATTCGGGAGCGACAGTGACCTTGATGCCGTCGGTGGCATCGCTGCAGATCACCTGGCACGACAGGCGCGAATTGGGCTCGACTGCCAGCGCCATGTCCAGCATGTCGATTTCCGCTTCCGACGGTTTGGGCAGCTTCTCGAACCAGCCGTCATTGATATAGACGTGGCAGGTGGCGCAGGCGCAGGCGCCGCCGCATTCCGCCGCGATGTCCAGCCCGCCGTCGCGCAGGATTTCCATCACGCTCCAGCCGTCGCGGCCTTCCAGCTCATGTTCCTTGCCCTGGCGGTCGATGGCGTGGATCTTCAAGCGACACCCAATTTCTTTTGCAGGTTGGACGACGAGGTCGTGTACTGGAAGCGCAGCTTTTCGTTGGGCCGGGCAATGTGGAACGCCGCCTGGGCCATCAGGGCGGCTTCATGGAAGCCGGACAATATCAGCTTCAGCTTGCCGGTATAGGTGTTGATGTCGCCGATGGCGAAGATGCCCGGCGTCTGGCTTTCAAAGCGTGCCGTGTCCACCGGGATCAGGTTTTCGTTCAGGTTGATGCCGAACTCCGCGATGGGCCCCAGCTTGATGGTCAGGCCGAAGAAGGGCAGGAACGCATCGGTATCGTGATGCCATTCGCTCTTGTCATGGCCGGCCAGGGTGACGCCGGTCATCTTGCCGGGCTCGCCATGGATCGCCTTGACGGATGCGACATGGAATTTAACTTTGCCTTCCTTCTCCAGCTCGCGCATCTGGTTGACGCTGTGGGCCGCGGCGCGGAAGCCGTCGCGGTGATGGACCAGCGTCATGCTCTTGGCCAGCGGGGCGAGATTTATCACCCAATCGAGGGCGGAGTCTCCACCACCTGCGATAAGTATGTTCTTGCCGCGGAAGGTTTCCATCTTGCGCACGGCGTAGTGCACGCCGATGCCGTCACCGGCATTTTCAAACGTCTCGATGCCCGGCACCGGAGGGCGCTTGGGCTGGAACGAGCCGGCGCCCGCCGCGACCACCACGACATGGGCGGTGATCTCGGTGCCGGCGTCGGTCTTCAGCTTCCAGCGGCCGTCGGGCAGCTTTTCCAGGCTGGTCGCCATCTCGCTGAAATGGAATTGCGCGTCGAACGGCTTGATCTGTTCGAGCAGCTTGTTGGTCAGCTCCTGGCCGGTGACGATGGGCAGACCGGGAATGTCGTAGATCGGCTTTTCCGGATAGAGCTCGGTGCACTGCCCGCCCGGACGATCCAGGATGTCGACCAGGTGGCACTTCAGGTCCAGCAGCCCCAGCTCAAAAACGGCGAACAGGCCGATGGGGCCCGCGCCGATAATGACGACATCCGTTTCGATGGGAGCAGCGCTCATGGTATTTCACACCTAACTTCGTGTAATCGCTGGGAAAACGTCGTTCTTATAGTGTAAAAATAGCCAAGCCAACAACCCCCGCCTATAACAGTGCTGCGATGCAAAATGATGCTCCCCCAAAGCCCGCCCAAAGCTGCGGTTCCATGGCCGAACTGCGAGTGGCGATCGACACGCTGGATGCGCGGTTGGTGGCGCTCTTGGCGGTGCGCCAGGCCTATATCGAGCGGGCGGCCCAACTGAAAACCGGCCGCGAGCAGGTGCGCGATCCGGCGCGGATCGAAGACGTGGTAGCGAAAGTGATCGCTGAGGGGCGCAAGCTGGGCCTAAGCCCGGGCATTGCCGAACCGGTCTGGCGGACCTTGATTGAAGCCAGCATCGCGCACGAATTCGAAGCGTTCGACAAGCGCTGAAACGCTTTGTTTTAGGCCGCCAGATAGTCGGCGATGAACGCCTGAACCGCTTCGCCTTCGACGCGCAGCGCTTCGATCACCTGGATGGCGTGCTCGGGATCGGTGATGGGATCCACCGGTTCGGCATCGGCAGCGGCTTCGCCCATGGCAAAGGCGCCGACGCCGCGCGCCGCACCCTTGATGGTGTGGGTGACTTCGCGCCACTAGCGGGCATCGCGCTGTTCCAGCACGCCCAGCAACTGACCGACCATCTCGCTGACCTGGCCGTCGAACAGCTTGAGAATCTCGGCATTCAGGCTCTTGTCGCCGCCGGTGTAGCGGGCGAGGTGGGTCAGATCGACGGGCGCATCGGCCATGGCAGGCATCCAAAAACGGGCAGGCTTATCCTGCGCCCGGGACCGCTAAAGCCGCGTTAATGCGTGCTTTTGGGTGTGAAACCCTCGCCAGTTCCCCAAAATAATGCTTAAAATCAAAGGGAAAGTCGAAGAGACGCGCCCATGGCCAAAACATTCGGGCAGCCCGCCCTGCTGCAAAAGCCGGAAGGCACCAAGCCTGCCGCGCCCGCCGTGGCGGCCGCCCCCATCCCTAAATTGCGCCCCAGCCGTTTTGGCCTGTTCGCCGTGCTGGGCGGCGTGCTGCTGTCCTTGTTCTGGATCGGAGTGTCGAGCGCCTTCATCTGGGGCTTCCTGGGACCGCAAGGCCTGACCCATCTCACTTTGACTGCCCAAGCGGCTTTCGCCGCCGGCGTTTTCCTGCCGCCGTTCCTGTTCCTCACCATCGCCGCGGCGCTGGCGCGCAGCGCCGCCATGACCGACGCCACCCGCACGCTTCTTGTGGCCAGCGAGCGGCTGTTCGCCGCCGACGAAACCGCCGCCAACAATGCCGCCCGTCTGGCGCGCGCGGTGCGCCGCGAACTAGACGGCCTCAACACCGGACTGGATGTGGCCTTCCAGCGCATGCGCACCATGGAAGCGGTGCTGGAAAAACAGATTTCCACTTTGGACGATGCCGGCGCGCGCGCGGCCGTGCGCGGCGACACCATCGCCGCCCGCCTCAACCAGGAATCCACCCGCATCGAGGCGTTGGGCGATCATCTCAATGAAGCGGCCGGCCGCGCCGGCGAAAGCATGGCGGGCCGCACCGCCCAGCTTCGCGCTATGATGGAATCGGCCGAAGGCACCTTGAAGATGGCGACCCAGTCGCTGGACGTGCAGTCGGCGGGTTTCCGCTCGGCCATCACCGCGGCGGCGGAAGCGCCGCTGGAAGCGGCCAAGTCGCTGGAAGCCCAAGCCGCGCGCATCGAGGCAGTTTCCGACACGGCCATGGGCCGCGCCGAATTCGTGCTGGCGCGCCAGGAAAAGCACCGCGCCCAGATGAGCGAGCTGGTGCAGAAGCTGAAAGAGGAAAGCGAGCTTTTCGAAACCGCGCTCTCCGGCCAGCGCACGGGCATGGAAAACGCCATCGAAGCGTTGGGCGGGGAAGCGCGCAAGTTCGAGATGGTCACCGGCGATGCCGAGCGGCTGAAGGAAACCAGCGAAGCGGCCAGCGCCGTGCTGGCGACCCTGTCGGCGGCGCTGAAGGATGCGGGCACCAGGGCCCAGACATTAATCGGGGAAAGCGCCGCCCAAGCCAAGCATGACGCGCGCCTGCTGGTGGGCGAGGCGATGGCGGAATGCGAGCGTCTGCTGCGCGCCTCCGGCGAAATGAGCGCCGAAGCCGGCAAGATCCGCAGCCTGTTGTCGGAAACCACCCGCGACGTGGAAAAGCATCTCATCCGCCTGCCGGGCCTGGCCCAGGAAGAAGCCCGCCGCGTGCGCCAGATGATGGCGTCGGAAACCGAACAGATACTGGACCTGTCGGCGCGCACCATGTCCACGCTTCATGCGCGCTCGACCGCCAAGGTGACGGCCCCCGATCAGGGCGGGCCGATGAAGCCGGCGGCGGAAGCCGATGGCGACGGCCTCAAAGGCCTGGCGCGCAAGCTGACCACCCGCAAAGCGCCTGAGAAAAGTGGCGGCAGCGCCAAGGCCTGGGAAATGAAGACCCTGCTGGCCGCGGCCGAACAGGAAAGCGATATCCGCCTGCCCAAAAGCGACAAGCAGGGGCTGGATACCGCCGCGACTCTGGGGGCGCTGGAACTGGCGCTGGCCGACATGGCGATCGATCTGTCGGCGCTGGATGATGCCCAGCCCAGCGACGAGGACTGGAAGCGCTACCTGGCGGGCGACCGCGCCGTGTTCGCCCGGCGGCTGGCGGAGACGATCAATGAATCCGCGGTGGACCGCATCACCAACCTCTATCGCGACGACAAGCGCTTCCACGGCGCGGCCGACGCCTATCTGGCGGAGTTCGAGACGTTGCTGACCCGCGCCCGCGAAGGCGATGGCGGCGGCTTGCTGACTTCGACATTGCTGTCAGCCGATACCGGCAAGGTCTATCTGACGATTGCCTACGCTTTGGGGCGTCTCTAGGAAAAACAAAAGATGCGCGGCACGATCTGGGGCTTGCTGGCCGGCTGTTTTCTGCTTCCCGCCAGCGCGCCCTTCGCGGCCACGGCGCCTTACGATCTGGTCATCCTGCATGGCCGCGTCATGGACCCGCAGACCCGCACCGACCGCATCGCCAATGTCGGGGTGCGCGGGGGAAAGATCGCGGAGATTTCCGATCACGCGCTGCAGGGCGTTCGGACCATCGACGCCAAGGGCCTGGTGGTAGCGCCGGGCTTCATCGATCTTCATTCCCACGCCCAATATGCCTTCGGTTATGACCAGCAGGCGCAAGACGGCGTCACCACGGCGCTGGAACTGGAGGAAGGCGTCTATCCCATCGCGCCCTTCTATGCCGTGCGCCGGGGCAAGACCCGCATCAACTTCGGCGCCAGCGTGGGGCTGCAGAGCATCCGGGTGAAGATCAAGACCGGTATCGACGAGGAAGGCAGCCTGAACGCGCCCTTCGTCAGTTGGGGCAAGATCCTGCCGCGCAAGTCCGAATGGGCCGAACAAAAGCTGTCGCCGGCGGAACTGGCGCGAGAACGCGCCATGTTCGCGGAAGGCTTCGCCGCCGGCGGGCTGGGTATTGGTGTGCTGTCCGAATATCTGCCGGGCGCGGGGCGCGACGAAATCTATCTGCTGATGAAGGAAGCGGCCCGGCTGCATGCGCCGGTCTTTGTCCATGCCCGGGCGGCGGCGCTGGCCGACGCCGACAATCTGATGACCCCGGTGCAGGAACTGATTGCCGATGCCGCCGCCACCGGCGCTGCCGTGCATCTGTGCCATATCGGCTCCAAGGCGCTCAGCGCCATCGGCATGGTGCTGGACATGATCGATGGCGCGCGGCGCCATGGCGTGGACGTCACCACCGAAGTCTATCCCTATGATGCCTCTTCCACCGCCATCGGCAGCGCCCTGTTCAATCCGGGCTGGCAGGAGCGGCTGGCCGCGAAATATGAAGACATCGAATGGCCGCCGACCGGCGAGCGGCTGAACGCGGAAAGCTTTGCCCGCTACCGCAAGGCACAGCCGGGCATGGCCATCGTCAATCACCGCATTCCGGAAACCACCGTCACCGCGGCGGTTGCCCATCCCGGCGTGATGATCGCCTCCGACGCCATCGTCTATATCCAGGGCAAGGGCCATCCGCGCGCCACCGGCACCTATGCCCGCGTGCTGGGCGTTTATGTCCGCCAGAAACGCGCCCTTACTCTGATGGAAGCCTTGAACAAGATGAGCTACCTGCCGGCCCATCGCCTGGAAGCGATTTCGCCGGCGATGCGGCGCAAGGGCCGGGTTCAGGTCGGGGCCGATGCCGACCTGACCTTGTTTGATGCGGCCACCGTGATCGACCGCGCCACCTACCAGAAGCCGACCCTGACCTCGGCCGGCATTCCTTATGTGATCGTGGGCGGGGTGCCGGTGGTGGATGGCGGCAAGATCGTGCCGTCGGCCTATCCCGGCAAGGGCGTGCGGTCAGGCGCCTGATCGCCTGAGCCGCGCGGCGTAAAAGCCATCCATGCCGCCGGGCAGATGACAGGGCAGGGTGCGCAGGTCGCCGTCCGGCGTGATCCAGTCCTGATGACCGAACACTTCCTCCGCCTTGATCGGCAGCCGCGAAAATTCCGGATGACCGGACAGGAATGCGGCGATCTGCTCCTCGCCTTCCTCACGTTCCAGCGAGCACACGGCGAATACCAAGATGCCTCCCAGCGCTACCAGCCGCGCGCCGCTTTCCAGGATTTCATACGCGGCCCCGGCCGACACCGTGACGTCGGCGGCGCCCTTGATCCAGGGCAGGTCGGGATGGCGGCGGATGGTGCCGGTGGCGGTGCAGGGCGCGTCTATCAGCACGAAAGGTGCGCTGCCTTCAAAATCGCGCGCATCGGCCAGCACCACCTCGGCACTAAGCTTGGTGCGCGCCAGGTTATCCCGGATGCGCTCGGCGCGCGTGGGTTCGATCTCCACGGCAGTGACGTTGGCGCCGCGGGCCGCAAGCTGCATGGTCTTGCCGCCCGGCGCGGCGCACAGGTCAATCACGCTTTGGCCTGCGACATCGCCCAGCAGCAGCGCGGGCAGGGCGGCGGCGGCGTCCTGCACCCACCAGTCGCCACTGGCAAAGCCGGGCAGCTCGTCAATGCGGCCCGCCTCGTTCAACCGCCGCACCGGACCGAACAGCGCTTCGCTGGGCGGGAACGCGGCATCTTGTGACTTTAAAACGATATCCACCGGCGCGGCCTGTTGATGGGCGCGCCCGATGATGCGCGCCGTGCCGGCGCCATATTGCGCCGTCCAGCGCGACCACAGCCAGTCGGGGGTGGAGAGGCGCTCGCGGTCCAGCCCGGACAGCACCGCTTCGCCTTCCTTGGCGACCTTGCGCAGCACCGCGTTGATCAGCGGCTTGAAATGCACCGCCTTGGAATCCTTGGCCGCCAGTTCGTTGGCGGCATCCACCGCGGCATGGGGCGCGACTTTCAACACCAGCAGTTCGCAGGCCCCCAGCAGCAAGATCTCGCTGGCGGTGCCGGCCTTGTGCGGCGCCAGGGGTTTGGCCATGAACTTGCGCAGCACCGCATCCAGCGCGCCCATGTGGCGCAAGGTTTCGCTGGCCAGCGCACGGGCAAACCCGGCGTCGCGCACGGCAAGCCCCGCAAGCTGGTCCAGCCCGGCATCCAGCGGACGGCACTTCTGCAGCACGCCCGAAAGAATGGCCAATGCCGCGCGGCGCGCGGGCAATCCTGTGTCAGTCATGGCCTCTCTTTAGAGCAAGCATGCCCGTGGCCAAAGGCCCTTCCCAAAGGCATGATCGCACTTCAAGCAGCGAGGGTTGGCATGGCGGCGTTCGATCTGACGGGAAAGGTTGCCCTGGTAACGGGCGGCAATGGCGGCATCGGGCTGGGCATGGCCAAGGGCCTGGCCGAAGCCGGCGCGACGGTGATGGTGGCGGGGCGCGATGCCGACAAGAACCGGCAAGCGGTGAAAGCGCTGGGCGCAAACGCCGACGCTGTGGCGGCGGATATGGCCGAGGAAGCTGGCGTGAAGGCGGTGGTGGCTGCGGCAGTCCAAAAATTTGGCCGCCTGGATATCCTGGTCAACAATGCCGGCATCAATATCCGCAAGCCCCCGCAGGACTATGTGATGGAGGAATGGCATCGGGTGATGAACATCAACTTGACCAGCCTGTTCGTCTGCTGCCAGGCCGCCTATCCGCACTTGAAGACCCGCGGCGGCAAGATCATCAATATCGGCTCCATGATGTCGATTTTCGGCGCGTCGTTCGCGGCGCCCTATGGCGCCAGCAAGGGCGGGGTGGTGCAGTTGACCAAGTCGCTGGCTTCCGCCTGGGCGGGCGATAACATTCAGGTCAATGCCGTGCTGCCCGGCTGGATTGATACCGAACTGACCAAGGGCGCGCGTGAACAGGTGTCAGGCCTGAACGAAAAGGTGTTGGCGCGTACGCCGGCGGCGCGCTGGGGCACGCCGGAGGACATGGCGGGGATCGCGGTGTTTCTCGCCAGCCCGGCTTCGGACTTCATCACCGGCACGGCGATTCCGGTGGATGGCGGGTACTCAGCGCAGGGGTGAGGAGCGGCGCGGCGAAGCCGCGTGAGCAGGTCCAGTGGACCTGCGAGAGCGACAAACGCCGCGAGCTAAGGCGAGCGGCCGGGCGATGCTAGAGCCAAGCTCAGCCCCAGGGACCTTTGCGTACCGGCATGGCATCCGCACCCGCCATGGCGGTGAGCCGCGCGATGCGTTCTTCCGTCGAAGGGTGCGTCGCGAACAAGCTGCCGATGCCGCCATGCAGCGGATTGATGATGAACATGTGCGCCGTGGCGGGATTGGCATCGGCGGGATAGTTCGGGGTGCGCTCGGCCGCGCGCTCGATCTGGCCCAATGCCGAAGCCAGCCACATCGGGCGGCCGGTGATTTCCGCGCCGGCGCGGTCGGCTTCGAACTCGCGCGAGCGCGAAATGGCGGCCTGGACCAGCATCGCGGCAATGGGCGCCAGCATGGTCACCACCAGCATGCCGACCATGCCCATGGGATGGTCGCGGTCTCTGGAGCCGCCCATGAAGAAAGCCATGTTGGCCAGCATGGAAATGGCGCCCGCGATCACCGCCGTGATGGTCATGGTCAGGGTGTCGCGATGCTTTACATGCCCAAGCTCATGCGCCAGCACGCCGGCCAGTTCTTCCTGGCTGCATTGCTGCATCAATCCGGTGGTGACGCAGACCGCGGCATGCTGGGGATTGCGCCCGGTGGCAAAGGCGTTGGGCTGGGGATTCTCGGTGATGTAAACCTTGGGCATGGGAAGCTGTGCCTGCGCCGCCAGCTTTTCGACCATGCCATACAGGCCGGGCTCGCTGGCTGCGTCCACCTGGCGCGCGCCATACATGGACAACAGCACCTTGTCGGAATTCCAATAGGCGAACAGGTTCATCGCCAGCGCCATGGCAAAGGCGATCACCACGCCGGTGCCGCCGCCCAGGAGCGCACCCACCGCCAGGAACAACCCGGTCAGCGCCGCCATCAGGATGCCGGTACGAAGCGTATTCATCGTTTTCTCCCTATCCCTTCAGATGTAAGATCGATCCATGGCCAATCAAGCAACACAAGAACAAGTCGCCGCCCGCCTCGCCGAAGCGGCCCAGCGCGCCACGGCCGAAGCCGACGCCCGCCGCGCCAAGGAAGCTAAAAAGGAATTGCCGCCAGAATTGGGCGGACCCAAGGGCCCCGAGCCCACGCGCTATGGCGACTGGGAAGTCAGAGGCATCGTTTCCGACTTTTAAAATGGTCGCGCCGGACGGGCCCTCGCTACGCTCGGGTCGCCGGTCGCTCCGTTAGAAAGCCTCGGCTGTCATTTCTTCCAGCGCCCGGCGCACATCCGCCGGCCAGGCCTCGATATGGGCGGCGAATTCCTCGCCATGCCCGGCATACAGCGCGCGAATGGCTTCTTCGTAACCCGGCGCATTGCCCACCAAGGCGGTGGCAAAGCGATAGGCGGCGTCGCGCCGCGCACGCTGCTGGGCGCGTGGATTGCGGCTCGCCTCTTCCACCAGCTTGCGCAAGGCCACCGAGGCACCGCCGGACTGGGTGGCCAGCCAGTCCCAGTGCCGGGGCAGAAGCGTGACCTCCCGCGCCGTCACCCCCAGCCTGGGGCGGCCGGGACGGGGGGCGTCCTCGCTGGGCGGAAAGCGGGGATCAATGTCCACCACCCGGCCCGTCTCCTGGTCGAAGATCAGGGCGGCGGCGTCGTGGCGGCAGGCTTCATAGACTTGGGGCAGGGGGCCGGAAGCCAGGCAATCAAAGCCGGAATAGGCAGTATAGCTCATAGCCAGTATTTATCCGGGTGAAATTGGAAAGTCAATTCATCCGGGTAAAAGTAATTCGGCCATTTGCCTTGATGCCGCGGGCTCCAAGGTTCATTTAAAGAGCGCATCCCGAAAGCACCGCCATGTTCATCCAGACCGAATCCACCCCCAATCCCGCCACCCTCAAATTCCTGCCCGGGCAGGCCGTGATGGGCGAGGGCGGGGTGGCCGATTTCCCCAGCGCCGACACTGCCGGCCGCTCGCCCCTGGCCAAGGCGCTGTTCGACATCCCCGAAGTCTCGCGCGTGTTCTTCGGCGCGGATTTTATTTCGGTGACCAAGCGCGACGGCGACTGGAAGCATTTGAAGCCCGCCATCCTGGGCGCGGTGATGGAGCATTTCACCCGTGGCTTGCCGCTGCTGGAAGGCGGCGCCGACGAGACCGAAGAAACATTCAATGACGAAGACAGCGAATTGGTTGAGCAGATCAAGGAGCTGATCGAGACCCGCGTTCGCCCCGCCGTGGCGCAGGATGGCGGCGACATCATCTTCAGGGGCTTTGACGGATCCAGCGGCATCGTCTCGCTGGAGCTCAAGGGTTCTTGCGCCGGTTGCCCGTCCTCGACCATGACCTTGAAGAACGGCATCGAGAACATGTTGCGCCATTACGTGCCCGAAGTGACGGCCGTCGAATCGGTGTGAGGATGAGCAACGCCGAGCCGTACCTGGCGCAAGACGATCACGCGATTTCCGACGCCGCGCTGGACACCATCTTCCGCAGTGCGAGCACCATGCGCGAATGGCAGGACAAGCCGGTCTCCAATGCGCTGTTGATGGCGATCTATGACCTGATGCGCTGGGGCCCCACCGAATCCAACATCACGCCCGCGCGCTTTCACTTCGTGGTGTCGAAAGACGCGAAAGCACGGCTGGAGCCGCTGCTGGACGAAGGCAACCGCAAACAGACCATGGCGGCGCCGGCCACCGCTATCATCGGCTATGACCTGGATTTCGCCGCCACCCTTCCCATCCTGGCGCCGCGCGCCGCCGAAAGCCTCGGCAAGAAATTGGCCGGCGATCCGGAGCGCGTGAAGCTGATGGCGACGCGCAGCGCCGGTCTTCAAGGCGGTTATTTCATGATCGCGGCGCGGGCGCTGGGGCTGGATTGCGGCCCCATGTCCGGTTTCGACAACGCCGCCGTGGACCGTGAATTCTTTGCCGGCACCGCCATCAAGTCCTATTTCCTTTGCAATCTGGGCTATGGCGTGGCCGCCAGCGTGCGCCCGCGCGGCGCCCGGCTGGGCTTTGATCAAGCCAGCAAGATCCTGTGAAAATTCTCGCGGTCGATACGGCGCTGGGCGGTTGCTCGGCTGCGCTGCTGGAAGACGGCAAAATCCTGGCCCACAGTTTCGAAGCCATGGACCGCGGCCATGCCGAGCGCCTGGCGCCTATGGTGGAAGAGACGATGCGCGGTTTCGATTTTGCCGCGCTGGACCGGTTGGCCGTCACCACCGGACCGGGCACCTTCACCGGCCAGCGCGTCGGACTGGCCTTCATGCGCGGACTTCGTTTGGCGCTCAAACTGCCGCTCACGGGTGTCACCACTTTGGAAGTGATCGCCGCCGCGGCGATGGACGAAACAAAAACCACCAAGGCCGCCGTCATCCATGACGCCCGGCGCGAGGAAGCCTATCTGCTGCTGCAGGATGGCAAAGACACGGTGCAGCAGCCTGTTGTGATATTGTTTGCCGATGCCATTACCCGCATCCGCGCCTTCGGGCCGTGCGCATTGGCGGGCACCGGCGCGGCGATGGCCAAGGACAGCCTGGGCGCGGACTTCGTGCTGTCGAGCATCCGGCAGCCTGATGCCTTGTGGGTGGCGCGGCTGGCGCAAAAGCACGAACCCTCAAATGACGCGCCCGGGCCGCTATATTTGCGGGCGCCCGACGCCAAGCTGCCGGGCGGAAAAGTCCTTGTCTGATATCGCCCCCTTTGACTCCGTTGCCGGCGCCCATGTCCTGGCCGTGGTGCACGCCGCCTGTTTCCCCCAGCCCTGGGATGCCGCGGCGCTCAGCGCGCTGCTGGTGACACCGGGCACCTTCGCCTATGCCCATGATGACGGCTTTGTGCTGGCCCGCGCCGCCGGCGGCGAAGCCGAAATCCTCACCCTGGCGGTGCTGCCCCAGGCGCGCGGCAAGGGGTTGGGGCGCCGCCTGTTGCAAGCCGCTATCAAAAAGGCGCGCGATATGGGTGCGCAGACCATGTTCCTGGAAGTGGGCGTTGAAAATCCGGCGGCCCTGGCACTGTATGCCGGGCTGGGTTTTACCAAGGTTGGCGCGCGCAAGGGCTATTACAGCGGCACCGATGCACTGGTTCTCAGGCTTCCGCTGCCCGCCAATATCGAATAGCCTCATGTCCTTCCCGCACGGCCACAGGAGTAACAGGTGACGCGGATTGAAAAAGCTTGCGTCGACAAGGGTCTTCGGATGACCGACCAGCGCCGGGTCATCGCCCGGGTGCTGTCGGACGCCTATGACCATCCCGATGCGGAGGAGCTGTACCGCCGCGCCTCGGCGATTGATCCGCATATCTCCATCGCCACGGTCTATCGCACCGTCAAGCTGTTCGAGGATGCCGGCATCCTGGAGCGCCACGATTTCCGCGACGGCCGCTCGCGCTATGAAGAAGTGCAGGAAGCCCATCACGATCACCTGATCGACGTGGCCACCGGCAGCGTGATCGAATTCCGCAACGAGGAAATCGAAAAGCTCCAGCGCCGCGTCGCCGAAGAGCTGGGCTTTGAATTGATCGATCACCGGCTGGAATTGTACGGCGTGCCCAAAGGGCGCAAGCCCCAGTCATGATGTGGCGCAAGCGGCCGGCAGCCTGACTTTCTGATGGCACGTCTTCGCGCCGCCTTCATCGCCATCGCCTTTATCCTGTTCACCCTGCCCTTGATGCCGGTGCAATGGCTGTTGCTGAAATTGCGCAGCCCTGCCGCGCGCGCCTTTCCGCACTGGTATCACCGCCAGGTGGCGTGGCTGTTCGGCATTCACATCCGCGTCATCGGCCGGCCGGTGACGGGCGAAGGCGTGCTGATGGTGGGTAATCACACAAGCTGGGCCGACATCATCATTTTTTCGGCGGCCACGCCCGTGTCCTTTGTCGCCAAGGCCGAGGTCGGGACCTGGCCTTTCTTCGGCACCCTGGCGCGGCTGCAGCGCACCGTGTTTGTCGAGCGCACGCGCCGCAGCGCCACCGGGACAGCGGCGAATGCCATCAACCAGCGGCTGGCCGCGGGCGATGCATTGCTGCTCTTTCCCGAAGGCACCAGCCATGACGGCAACAGCGTGCTCCCATTCAAGAGCGCGCTGCTGGGCGCCGCCGAAGCGCGGCTGGCGGGCGGGGCGCATGTGAAGGTGCAGCCGGTCTCGGTCGCCTTCACCGGCCTGCACGGACTGCCGATGGGGCGGGAAAACCGCCCGCTATTTGCCTGGTATGGCGACATGGAAATGGTGCCGCATCTGTGGGAGGCGCTGCTGGCCGGGCCGCTGGATGTGGAGGTCCGGTTCCACGAACCGCTGAGCCTGGACCGGATGGACCGCAAGACATTGGCGGCCAAAGCGCAGGAAATCGTGCAAACCGGCCAGGCCGAAGCCCTGGCGGGTCGGGGTTTACCTTGAACTTGGGGGCTTTGGACCCGATAAACCGCACCCGATGAAGACGCTCTACGTCAAAACCTATGGCTGCCAGATGAACGCCTATGATTCCGCCAAGATGGCGGATCTGCTGGCGCCGCTGGGCTATGCCACGATCGATGCGCCCGAAGGCGCCGATATGGTGATCCTCAACACCTGTCACATCCGCGAAAAGGCGGTCGAGAAAGTCTATTCCGAGCTGGGCCGGTTGCGCGGCTTGAAAGCCAAGAAGGCCAGGGACGGCGGCCGCATGGTGCTGGCGGTGGCCGGTTGCGTCGGCCAGGCGGAAGGCGCGGAAATCGTGGCGCGCGAGCCGGCGGTAGATTTGGTGGTGGGGCCGCAATCCTATCACCGCCTGCCGGAGATGATTGCCCGCACGGCGCGGGCCGGCGGCCATGCGCTGGAAACCGATTTCCCCGCCCTGGAGAAATTCGATTCCCTGCCGGCGCCCGCCAGCAGCACGGTCAGCGCCTTTCTCACCGTGCAGGAAGGTTGCAACAAGTTCTGCACTTTCTGCGTGGTGCCTTATACGCGCGGCTCCGAACAATCGCGCCCGGCCGAGGCCATCCTGCGCGAGGCGCGCCAGTTGGCGGACAAGGGCGCGCGCGAACTGGTGCTGCTGGGCCAGAACGTCAATGCCTATGACGCAGACGGCTGGAGCCTCGCCAAACTGTGTGACGCGCTGTCGAACGTCCAAGGCATTGAACGCATCCGCTATACCACCAGCCATCCCCGCGACATGGCCGATGATCTGATCGCCGCCCATGGCAGCAACAAAAAGCTGATGCCCTATCTGCACCTGCCGGTGCAGTCGGGATCGGATGCGGTGCTGGAGGCGATGAACCGCCAGCACAGCGCCGATGATTATCGCCGCCAGATCGATCGTGTCCGCAAGGTGCGGCCCGACATCGCCTTGACGTCGGATTTCATTGTCGGCTTTCCCGGCGAAAGCGACTCGGATTTCGAAGCCACGCTCCAACTGGTGCGCGACATCGGTTACGCCACGGCTTTCTCGTTCAAATATTCCAAGCGCCCCGGCACGCCGGCTTCCACCATGCGCAAGCAGGTGGGTGAAGAGGTGAAGACAGCGCGGCTGGACGCGCTGCAAAAGCTGCTGCTGTCGCAGCAACATGCCTTTGACGATTCCCAGATCGGCAAAATCCAGCCGGTGCTGTTCGAGAAGACCGCGCGTGAAACGGGCCAGATCATGGGCCGCACGCCTTACCAGCAGCCGGTGCATGTGATCGCGCAACCTTCCCTGATCGGCAGCGTTGCCGATGTGCGGATCGAACGGCGTACCGCCAACAGCCTGCATGGGACCTTGGCTTGAGCAGCCGGAAAAATACCCTGACCCTGGAATTTCCCGACAACCGGCTGGTGGCGGCGCTGTCGGGTCCGCATGCCAAGCATTTTTCCCGCATCGAACAGAAGCTCAACGCCGTGCTGGACATGCGCGGCAACCTGGTGGCGCTGGACGGCAAGGATCGCGAGCGTGCCGCCGCCATCCTCCGCGCGCTGTATGCGCGGGCGGAAGCGGGCGAAAGCATCACCCTGGCCGAAGTGGATGCGGAAATCCGTTTCACCGACGAAGCCCGCGCCCATGCGCCGGGCGCGATCAAGACTGCGTCCTCCCGCGCGGTGCGGCCGCGCTCGCCGGCGCAGGCCGCCTATATCGAGATGATGCGCCAGCACCCGCTCACCTTCGGCATCGGGCCGGCGGGCACCGGCAAGACCTATCTGGCCGCCGCCTTTGCCGCGCACATGCTGCATGAAAAGCGGGTGGACCGGCTGATCCTGTCGCGCCCGGCGCTGGAAGCGGGCGAACGGCTGGGCTTTCTGCCGGGCGACCTGAAAGAGAAGATCGATCCTTACTTGCGTCCGCTCTATGACGCACTGTTCGACGTCTTGGGCGACAAGGCCGCCCGGCTGATGGAGCAGGGCGTGATCGAAGTGGCGCCGCTGGCTTTCATGCGCGGCCGCACCCTCTCCAGAGCCTTTGTCATCCTCGACGAGGCTCAGAACACCACTCCGGCGCAGATGAAAATGGCGCTGACCCGGCTGGGCGAGGACAGTCACATGGTCGTCACCGGCGATCCGTCGCAAAGCGATCTGCCGGGCGGGCGGGCGGAGGGGCTGAACGAGGCCCTGGCCTTCCTGGAAGGTGTCGAAGGCGTGGGTGTCAGCCGTTTTGGGGAAAAAGACGTGGTGCGCCATCCCCTCGTCGCCCGCATCGTTGCCGCCTATACTCACCACGGCAAATCATGAGCGGGATTACCCTGCTGATCGAAGACCCCAAATGGCGTACCCATCGCGGGCTGCAGGCGCGTTTGAAGACCGCTGCCGAAGCGGCACGCAAAGCTGGCAAGCTGCGCGGGGAATTCACCGTCCTGCTCACCAGTGACAAGGCGCTGCGCGCCCTGAACCGCGACTTTCGCGGCAAGGACAAGGCGACCAATGTCCTGTCGTTTCCCTCCGGTGACGGTTATGCGGGCGACATCGCCATGGCGTATGGCGTCACCAGCAAAGAAGCCAGGGCGGCGGGCAAGCGCTTCGCCGATCATGCCGCCCATCTGGTGGTGCATGGCGTGCTGCATCTGGCCGGTCACGACCATGAACGCCCCAAGGACGCCAAGGTGATGGAGCCGCTGGAAGTGAAGATTTTGGCCCGGCTGGGCATCGCCGATCCGTATGTGCCCACTTCTTCGTTAAAAGAAGCGCCATGAGCGATCATTCCCTAAAACGCCTGTTCCAGAAGCTCACCGGCCAGGACACCGAGGCCGCCGCCATCCGCGAAAGCCTGGAGGAGGTGATCGAGGAAAGCGAGCGCGAGTCCCCCGCCTTGTCCGCGCAGGAGCGGGTGATGATGGGCAACCTGCTCACCTTCGGCGAATTGAAGGTGAGTGACGTGATGGTGCCGCGCGCCGAGATCGTGGCGGTGGACGAGACCATCGGCCTGGCCGAATTGCTCAGGATGTTCCGCGAGGCGCAGCATTCGCGCCTGCCGCTTTATTCCGAAACCCTGGACGACCCCACCGGCCTGATCCACGTCAAGGATGTGCTGGGCCTGCTGGAGGCAGATGCCGACGGCCCCTATTGCCTGCCGCCCAAGGCGAAGATCACCGCCTTGCGCCGCCCCATCCTGTTCGCGCCGCCGTCCATGCGGGCGCTGGATCTGCTGCTCAAGATGCAGGCCAGCCATACCCATCTGGCGCTGGTGATTGACGAATATGGCGGCACCGACGGCCTGGTTTCCATCGAGGATATCATCGAGGAGATCGTGGGCGACATCGCCGACGAACATGACGAGGAAGCGTCCGTCATCAAGCCGGACGGCAACGGCTTCATCGCCGATGCGCGCATGGACCTGGACGACTTCAAGGTCCAGACCGGCCACGACCTGTTGGTGCAGGATGCCGCGGACGAGATCGAGCGCGAGATAGACAGCCTGGGCGGGCTGGTGGTGTCGCTGCTGGGACGGGTGCCGCTGCGCGGCGAAATCATCGCCCATCCCGACGGCACCGAATTCCAGGTGCTGGATGCCGATCCGCGCCGGGTGCGCCGCTTGCGCGTCACCCTGCCAAGGACGCTTGCCACGGAATGAGTTTTCTGGCGCGAACCGGCGACTGGATTCGCGGGGCTGGCGGCCGGCGGGGTTTTCTGCTGGCCTTCGCCGCGGGCGCAGTCTCGGCATGCGGCTTCGCACCGCTGCAATTTTTTCCCGCGCTTCTTGTCGGCTATGCCGTGCTGGTGCTGCTGTTGGACGGGGCCGATGGCGGGCCCAAGCCGGTGCGGCGCGGTGCGGCGCTGGGCTGGGCCTTCTTCTTCGGCCAGTTTCTGGTGGGGCTGCACTGGATCGTCTATCCCTTCCTGATCTATCCCGACGCCAATCTGTGGCAATTGCCCTTCGCGCTTTTCCTGCCCGCCGGGCTGGCGCTGTTCGGGGCGCTGGCCGCAAGCCTGGCCATGTATTTCTGGCAGGACGGTTCCGGCCGCATCTTCATCTTCGCCGTCATGCTGGCGGCAAGCGAATGGCTGCGCGGCCATATCTTCACCGGCTTTCCCTGGAATCTCTCCGCCTATGGCTGGGGCGCCAGCCTGGCGCTGCTGCAATCGGCCGGCCTGGTGGGCGCCTATGGCCTGTCGCTGCTGACCATCCTGTTCGGCGCCTCGCTGGCCGAACTGGCGGCGCGGCGCTGGCAGTTGCCGGCGGCGATGTTGCTGCTGTTTGCGGCGCTATGGGGCTTTGGCGCCTGGCGGCTGTCGGCCGCGCCCATTGAGAATGTGCCCGGCGTCAGCATCCGGCTGGCGCAGCCCAATATCCCGCAAGCGGAAAAATATGTCCGTCGCCTGATCCTGCGCAATTGGCAGCGGCTCATCACCCTCAGCACGCGGCCCGGGCAGGTCACGCATATTGTATGGCCGGAAGCCGCCACCGGCTTTCCCGTGGCGCGCGCGGCCGGCGCGCTGGACCAGATCGGCCTGTTCACCGCGCGCGGCCAGACATTGATCACCGGCTCCGACCGCTTTATCCGCGATGCCAAGGGCCTCACCGCCTATAACAGCCTTTATCTGTTCGCGCCCGGCGGCGGCTTGCCCCAGACCTATGACAAATTCCATCTGGTGCCGTTCGGCGAATATCTGCCGCTGACCGGGCTGCTCAGCAGCATCGGCCTCAGCCAGCTTGCGGTGGGCCCCGGCTTCAGCGCCGGCGACCATCCCCATGTGCTGGACGCACGCCCTGCGCCGCCGGTGACGCCGCTGATCTGCTATGAAGTGATCTTTCCCCATGCCGTGACCGATCCCAAAGCCCCGCGTCCTGGTTGGCTTGTCAACATCACCGATGATTCCTGGTTCGGTCCCTGGGCCGGCCCGCACCAGCATCTGCTGAGCGCGCAAGTCCGCGCCATCGAGGAAGGCTTGCCGATCGCGCGCGCCGCCAATACCGGCATCAGCGCGATGATCGACGCCAATGGCCGCGTGCGCGCGAGGTTGGCGCTGAACAGCATGGGCGTGGTGGATGCGCCCTTGCCGCGGGCACTGGCGCCGACGCTTTATGCGCGTTTCGGCGATCTTCTGTTCCTGGCGCTGCTGGTTGCCGCTGCTGCTGCCGCATCCGGGTTAGGTTCGGTTAAGCTTCGCGCCAAAGAGCGAAATTAACTGTTCCAGTTCGATGACAGATGGGGCAAGTTCCCGCCGTCAATGATTTGAGAACAAAAACAGTGGCGAAAAAACAGGCCAATCCCATCGACATCCAGGTCGGCAATCGCGTGCGCATCCGGCGCATGCTGATCGGCATGAGCCAGGAACGGTTGGGAGATTTGCTGGGCCTGACATTCCAGCAAGTGCAGAAATACGAAAAAGGCGTGAACCGCATCGGCGCCGGCCGGCTGTTTGAAGTCTCGCGCATCCTCAATGTGCCGGTGGATTTCTTTTATGAAGGCGTCGCCGCGGCGGGCCAGCCCGAATCCGACGGCGCGCCGGTGATGGAATTCGTCTCCAGCGGCGAGGGGCTTCAGCTTGCCCTGGCCTTCATGAAGATCAAGGACACCAAGGTGCGCAAGCGCATGCTGGATCTGGTGAAGAGCCTGGCGGAAGAAGAAGAGCAGAAGAGCTAGCCTTTGCGGCCGGCCTTTTCTTCCAGGCCCGACATCGCCTCGCGCGCCCGCAGCACCGCATAAACATCTTCAGGCGTGATGCCGCTGGCCGCCCACAACACCGCCAGGTGATACAGGACGTCGGCGGATTCCTTGGCCAGCTCGGTCTTGTCCTGTTGGATGGCGGCGATCACCGTTTCAGTGGCTTCCTCGCCGAATTTCCGGGCGCACTTTTCCACCCCCGCCGCCAGCAGCTTGGCGGTATAGGACTGGCCGGGGTCGGCATCCTTGCGGGATGCGATGGTGGCGAACAATCTGTCGAGGCCTTCGGACATGGCTGCTCCCTAGCACAAGCTCCGCATCAAAGGCCAATTCTGGCTCTTATGTCGGCGGAGGTGGCGCCCGCCTCGCGCAGGCTTTCCAGGCTGACGGCGCCGTCGCGCTTGGAAAATTTCCTGCCGTTCTCGTCCAGCACCAGCGGGTGATGCGCATAGCTGGGTTCGGGCAGTTTCAGAAGCGCCTGCAGCAGCCGCTGGATATGGGTGGCGGGCAGCAGGTCCTCGCCGCGCGTCACCAGGCTGACCAGCTGATGGGCGTCATCCATCACCACCGCCAGATGGTAGGAAGTGGGCATGTCCTTCCTCGCAATCACGATGTCGCCGAAGCGCATGGGATCCACCGCATGGCGCAGGCCCCGTTCCAGGAAGGTCAGCGGCCCCACCAGCGCTGCCGCGCGTGCCACGTCCAGCCGCAAGGCATGGCCTTCACCGGCCGCGATGCGCGCCATGCCTTCATCGCGCGACAGGTTGCGGCAGGTGCCGGGATAAAGCGGCCCGTCGGGACCGTGCTGGGCCTCGCCGGCGCGGGCGATCTCGGTAGCGATCTCGGCCCGGGTGCAGAAGCAGGGATAGACCAGCCCGCGCGCCTTCAGGTTCACCAGCGCCTCGGCATAGGCGCCCATGCGGGTGGATTGGCGCATGGTGGGCTCGTCCCAGCTCAGCCCCAGCCATTTCAGGTCATAGAAAATCGCCAGGATGAATTGATCGCGGCTGCGGCCCTTGTCGATGTCCTCGATCCGCAGCAGGAAGTCGTCGCCGCTCTCATGGGCGGTGATGGCGGCATAGGCATGGCCCAGATGCAAAGGGCCGGTTGGACTGGGTGCGAACCTTGTGACAATCATCGTGCCGAGTTTAACCGATAGAAACGCTCATGCCACTTACCGGTCCCACCCTTGCGCCCGCGCGCGGCCCCGCCACCCATCTGGTGGTGCTGGTGCATGGCTATGGCGCAGACGGCCAGGACCTGATCGGCCTGGCCAATCACTGGCAGGGGCTGCTGCCGACCGTGGCCTTCGCGGCGCCCAATGCGCCGACCCCCGTTCCCGGCAGCCCGGGCTTTCAATGGTTTCCCATTTCCCGCATCGACCCGCACGAAATGCAGAAGGGCGTCGAAGTCGCCGGTCCCCAGCTCGACGAATATCTGGACGGCGAACTGGCGCGGCTGGGCCTGCCGCCGGAGAACCTCGCCTTGGTGGGATTTTCCCAAGGCACCATGCTGTCCTTGCATGTCGGTTTGCGCCGCAAGGTACAGCCGGCGGCGATTGTGGGATTCTCCGGGATGCTGGCGGGCGCCCTGCCCCAATCTTCTGAATCGGGGGGCGAGCTTGCGCCTATCCTGCTCACCCATGGCGAAAGCGACCAGGTGATCCCACCCCAGGCCATGTTCCTGGCCGCCACCCAGTTGGGCGCGGCCGGCGCGCGGGTGCAATGGCATCTGGCGCGGGGCATGGGCCATGGCATCGATCCCGAAGGCCTCAGCCTTGCCGGGAATTTCCTGGACCTGGCGTTCCGCGGGTTGTTGAAAAGCCACGGGCCCGGCACTTGCGTCCTCAAACCGTCATGACGAATCGGCTAGCCTCTTGAGACATTGCCGGGCTTGGCCCTAAGGTTCAGGCCTTAAAGGGGGAAGTGCTTTCACAGGATCTGATCCGTGCTAGCCGTCGCAACCGTCCCAAGAGCCGCCAGCCATTGTCCGGCGCTGGTGCTCAACGCCGATCATCGGCCCCTCAGTTATTATCCGCTGTCGCTCTGGTCGTGGCAGGACACCATCAAGGCGGTGTTCCTGGAGCGGGTCACCATCCTGGAAGAATATGACCGGGTGGTACGCTCGGCGCGTTTTGAGATGAAGCTGCCCTCGGTGGTGTCGCTCAAGACCTATATCCGGCCCGCACGACGCCCCGCCTTCACTCGGTTCAATGTCTTCCTGCGCGACCAGTTCGAATGCCAGTATTGCGGCGATCCCAAGGACCTGACCTTCGATCACGTGATCCCGCGCAGCAAGGGCGGCCGCACCACCTGGGAAAATGTCGTCACCGCCTGTTCGCCTTGCAACCTCACCAAGGGCGGGCGCATGCCGGGTCAGGCTAAAATGCATCCGCGCATCCGGCCGCACCAGCCCACAGTGATCGAGCTGCGCGAACATGGCCGCAGGTTTCCGCCGAATTATCTGCACGATAGCTGGGCGGACTATTTGTATTGGGATTCCGAGTTGGAGCCGTAGGCCCTGTTGTCATTCCCGCGCAAGCGGGAATCCAGCGGCGCTTCTGGATGCCCGCTTGCGCGGGCATGACAAGTTTTAGATGCGCTCCGACAATTTGATCGCGATCCTGCAACCCGCCTTGATGGTTTCGCTCAGTAGCTTGTAGCCCGGCGCCTGTTCGGCGCCTTGCGCGATGGCGGTTTCGCGGTGGGCGGCCTCGTCGGCGCGGAAATCCTCGATCGAGCTTTTCAGCGCCGGATCCTTGTCCTCCAGCGCCGCGATTTGGGCGGCGTAATGTTCGTCAATCACTTCTTCCACTGCGGCGGTGCAGGCGAAGGCGGCCTTTTCGCCCAGCGCGGCGGTGGCTGCGCCCAGGGCAAAGCCGGCGATGCGCCATACCGGCTCCAGCGCGGTGGGCCGCACTTTGCGTTCATTCACCAGCTTGTCGAACGCCTTCAAGTGCCGCTGTTCCTGCTCGGCCATGTGGGTGATGGTCGCCACGCTGGCCTCGGTACCCTTGCGCCGCTTCAGCACCGCAAGCTGGCCTTCATAGATGCGCACCGCGCCATATTCGCCGGCATGATCCACCCGGATCATGGATTCGATGTCGGCGGCGGCGCCGGGGGCGGAGGGTCTGGATTTACGCGGCATGTTTGCGGCCCAGAAGGGATACGCCGGTCCCGGCGATCAGGAAAGAAAAGATGGCGTTATAGGCCGGCATCGCCAGGCCGAACAGGAACCAGGTGGCGATGTCACAGCGTATCGGCGGCGGCGGGGCGCCCGAGCCCAGAATATAGCGCGGCGCGGTACAGCCCTGCGGCCCCGGCAGGATGTGATACTGCATGCCGGTCTGGTAGGCGCCGATCAGGCCGGACACCGCAACCAGCGCGATCACCATCATCGCCAGCATGCGCGCATCTTTCTTCCATAGCGCCGCGGTGACCGCCGCACTGATGACCAGGATCAACAGCTTGGCTTGCCAGACGCCCAGCATGTCCCATTGCCATGCCGCCGCCAGCGCAACCAGCGCGCCGAGCGCCATGGTGACGGTGGCCAGCTTGTCGCTCCGCACCACGCCGATCAGGCCGAGCGCGGCGGCGGCGATATGCGGCCAGCGCTGCCAGTGGCACATCTCGCATGGTGGAAGATGCTGAAGATATTGGAAACCAAGCGCACCCAGAATCAGCGCCGCTGCGCCGGCGCCCACCCCTCTTGCAATATGTTCATCACGCATCATCACGGGAGATTTTCTTTCGACCCGGCGGGAAACCGGAGTACAAATATCACTCATCCGTGCGCCACAGGCAAACCTCGTGTTGTTCCGCAAACCGCCCGTTCCCCGTCATGAATTGCTGAAAATCGACGGCCGCGAGCTGGAAGTAAGGCTGCGCCTCAACCCCCGCGCCCGGCGCATGATCGTCAAGGTCAATCCCGCCACCGGCGAAGTCAGCGTCACCGCGCCGTCGCGGCGAGGCCTGGCGCATGCGATGGATTTCGCGCGAGGGCAGCAGGACTGGATCAAGGAACAACTCGCCAAGGTGCCCGGACCCGTGTTGCTGGGCGCCGGCATAACCATTCCATTTCACGGCGTGCCGCACCAAATCCGCGCCGCCGCCAAGGGCCCGGCCCCGGTATGGGCCGAGGACGGCGTGATCTGGGTGCGGGGCCGCGAGGCGCATGCATCGCGCCGGGTACTGGATTTCCTCAAGAAGGAAGCGCGCACGGCGCTGGAGGCGCGTGTGGTGGACCATGCCCCCCGGCTGGCCACCAAGCCGTCGCGCATCACCGTGCGCGACACTGCCAGCCGCTGGGGCTCCTGTTCCTCGGGCCGCTCGCTGTCCTTTTCCTGGCGCCTGATATTGGCCCCGTCCTTCGTGCTGGATTATGTGGTGGCGCATGAAGTGGCACATTTGCGGGAAATGAATCACGGCCCCAGCTTCTGGGCGCATGTGAAAAGCCTGGTCGCCGACATCAAGACGCCGCAAGCCTGGCTCAAGAAAAACGGCCGCGAGCTGCAGCGCTACGCCGTGAAGGCTTAGAAGCGTAGGCGAGAGCCGGAGCGACCAAATTAGGTCCCGCCGAATAACCCGTTGAGCAGGCGCTGGAAGGTATCGGGCTTGGATTTTTCTTCCACAGGCGCTGCCGCCGGCTCTTCTGCCGGCACATCCGCCGAAGCCAGCAAGGTACTTCCCGTCAGCGGACGCGGGGGCAGGCTTTGTTCAGCATCGCTCATGAAGGCGCGGAACATGCGCGCCGGCAGGGCGCCGCCGGGGGCCTTGAGCATCGGCGCGTTATTGTCATTGCCGGTCCACACACCGCAGACCAGGTCGGCGGTGAAGCCGACAAACCAGGCATCGTGGAAATCCTGGGTGGTGCCGGTCTTGCCGGCGGTGGGCCGGTCGTCCAGCCGCCCCGCCTTGCCGGTGCCGGTGGCGGTGACTTCGCTCATCAGCCGCGTCATCGCGATATTGTCGTCAGCGCTCATCACCGCGCCCCAGCCGGCGGCCTTGCGCTGATACAAAATCGTGCCGGAGCGTGTCTTGACCCGCAGCACGCCGAACGGCGTCACGCCATTGCCGCCATTGGCGAAGGGCGCATAGGCGCCGGTCAATTCCAGCGGCGTCACGCCGGAGGTGCCTAGCGCCAGGGATGACACTTCCATCATCGGCGAGGCGATGCCCAGCCGCCGCGCGGTGCGCGCCACTTCCTTGGGACCGACTTCCGCGGTGAGCTGGGCGGCGACGGAGTTGGAGGAGGCCGCAAAGGCCTGGAGCAACGGCATCCGGCCCTTGAAACGGTCTTCAAAATTGGTGGGCTGCCAGCCTTTAATGTTCACCGGCCCGTCATTCACAATTTCATCCAGCGTGTGGCCGTGCTCCAGGGCGGTCAGATAGACGAAAGGCTTGAAGGCGCTGCCCGGCTGGCGCACCGCATCGGTAGCGCGGTTGAAACCTGACCCGCCATAGGTCCTGCCGCCCACCATGGCGCGCACCGCGCCGTCCGGCGTCATCGCCACCAGTGCCGCCTGGCGGACATTGAGCTTGTCGCCTTCGCTGTCCAACCCATTGGTCACCGCGCGTTCCGCCATGGCCTGGGTTTCCAGATCGAAGCTGGTCTCCACGATCACCGGCTCGGCGGACGGCTCTACCACCTCGCCCAGATGCGCCATGATCCAGTCGGCAAACCAGCCTGAACCCGGCGTGGCGTTGGCGCGCAGGATGCGCGGCCGCGTCGCCGCCGCCAGGCTCTGTGTGTTTTCGTCGATATAACCGCCATCCTGCATGGCCTTCAGCACAAGCTGGGCGCGCTTCAGCCCGGCATCAATGTCGGACAGGGGATTGTAGCGAGCCGGCGCCTTGACGCTGCCGGCGATCATAGCCGCCTCGGTCAGGCCCAGCTCGGAGGCATGCTTGCCGAAGAATTTCTGCGACGCGGCCTCGATGCCATACGCGCCGGCGCCGAAATACACGCGGTTGAGATAAAGGGTGAGGATCTGGTTCTTGGTATAGCGGCGCTCCAGATACAGCGCCAGCATGGCTTCCTGCATCTTGCGCTCAAGGGTGCGGTTGGCTGACAGGAACAGGTTCTTGGCCAACTGCTGCGTCAGGGTGGAACCACCCTGGACGACATGACCGGCCATGGCGTTGTTGAAGGCGGCGCGACCCAGGCCGATGGGATCGACGCCGAAGTGGGAGCGGAAGCGCCGGTCTTCGATCGCAATGAAAGCGTTCGGGACATACTCCGGCAGGTCTTCGGCCCGCACCATCTGCCCTTGCGTCAGGCCGCGCCGCGCGATCATGCGGCCGCGGTCATCCAGAATGGTGATGTCCTGCGACGGGCCGCTGACCATCAGGTTGCCCACATCGGGCAGGTTGGACAGGAAATGCGAGAAGAACAGCCCGCCGAAAATCAGGCCCCAGGCGCCCAGCATCAGCAGAATATAGGGCCAGGTGGCGCGCGCCTTGGACTTGGGACCCTTGGAAGCTTTTGAGGGTGGCGGGCCGCCTTCGGCGCGGGTTCCCGGCGCGCGGGTCTTCTTGCGCGGCGCGTCCGGTTTGGGGGGGTGTCTGCCCATGCCCCTGTTCTAGGGACCGGCAGGTTAATGGGAGTTAAACAAGTCTGGGCGTTAAGCCGAAAGCCGGTAGCCGCCGCCCTCGGTCAGCAGGATCTGGGCCCTGGCCGGGTCCTGCTCGATCTTCTTGCGCAGGCGGTAAATGTGGGTTTCCAGGGTATGGGTGGCCACTGCCGGGCCATAGCCCCACACTTCATGCAGCAGGATATCGCGCGATACCGTGCCGGCGCTGGCATGAAGGAACTTGAGGATATTGGTTTCCTTTTCCGTCAGCCGGACTTTTCGCCCCTCGGCCTGCAGCAGCTTGGCGGAGGGGTGGAAGGTATAGGGCCCAATCCGCACCGCCACGTCATTGGCCGGGGCATGATGGGTGGAAAGCGCATGCAAACGCTGCAACAGGGCCGAAAAACGGAACGGCCGCGCGAGGGATTCATGAACCGTCGCCGCCTCGCCCTCGGTCAGCAGCAGCACCGGACAGGACAGGCCCTCCTGGCGCAGCGCCGCCGCCAGCGCGTCGCCCTCGGCCAGGCCGATGATGGCGAAGGCGAGTGTTTCGCGCACCGCGGCCTTGGCGGCCTGGACATCGGCGGCCGTCACCACGTCATAGCCTTCATGCGCAAGCTGCTCGGCCAGGCCGGCGCGCAATACATCGTCACTTTCGGCCAAAAGAATTCGGGTCGCCATCGGCTCACGGGTTTGGGGTGAGCCCAGATTAGTCCAAGGAGCGCGGGGGCGGCAAATATTGCCGGTTGCATCCGGTCATGTGGGGATGAAACGCCAGCAAAGCCGCGGAAAAATACTGGCGCGGCGCTTGCTTTGGTTACCGGTGATGAGCGTCTATAGCCCGATCTATCATGCCATGGTCATGTCGCCGTCACCGGCGCCGTCCGCCATTGCGTCTGAATCGGTCACGGTCACGGCGAACAAGGCTTCGGAAACCAGCGGCGAGGATTTCTTCGATCACCTGCTGGACGTGGTCAATCCGCTGCAGCACTTGCCGGTAATCGGCACGCTCTATCGCGCCATCACCGGCGACAAGATCGGCTCGATCGAGAAAATCGCCGGCGGCACGCTGTATGGCGGGATGTGGGGCGCGGTCAGCTCGATCGCCGATGTGGCGTTCCAAGGCATCACCGGCAAAAGCTTTGAAGACACCGCCATGGGCTGGATCAAGGGCGATGAGGAAACTGAAGTCGCCAGCGTCAAGGTCGAAGCCCAACCCATCGCCTGGAAGGACTCGCTGCCCTCGGCCGAGATGCCGGAACTGCCGTCCCAGGACGTCACTGTTGCATCGGCTGCGGTCGCATCGGCGGCCGGCCCCGACCTCGCCGCCCTGACCAATGCCCTGTCGGCCAAGGGCGTGGACAATGATGTCGCCAGCCGCGCGCTCTATGCCTATCGCCGCACCATGGGCGTGACCGCCCAGCCGGTATTCGCCAGCGTCAACTGACGCTATAACCCTCTCATGAATCTGATCGTCACATCCGACAAGGATGGTGCCTGGCTGGACTGGGGCGCGGGCAAACGCCGCGCCGCCATCGGCCCGGGCGGCATTGCCGTCAAGGGCGGCGAGGGCGACGGCATCACCCCACGCGGCACTTTTCCCATCCGCGAAGTCTTCTATCGCCCCGACCGGGTGAAGAACCTGCAGATTGCTCTGCCGCTGTGGAAGATCGCCAAGGATGACGGCTGGTGCGATGCGCCGGAAGATCAAAGCTACAACCGGCTGGTGAAGCTGCCTTATACCGCCAGCGCCGAGACCATGTGGCGCGAGGATCATCTGTATGACGTGGTGGCGGTGATCGGCTTCAATGACGATCCGGTCTATGCCGGCAAGGGCAGCGCGATTTTCCTGCACTATGCCAAGCCGGATTATTCCCACACCCATGGTTGCGTGGCGCTGAAGCGCGAAGACCTGGTCGAGGCGCTGGAACAGCTTCAGCCGGGCGATGTGATTCAGATTGGGTGAGGAGCGGCGCGCGGAACGCGCGTGAGCAGGTCCGGTGGACCTGCGAAAGCGACGAACGCCGCGAGCTTGGGCGAGCGGCGGGCCTTTCAGCTTCTCGCGCCGAAGATCGCTGTTCCGACCCGCACATGGGTGGCGCCGAACTTCACCGCCAGTTCGAAATCTCCGCTCATGCCTATGCTGAGTTGGGCCAGTCCGTGATCGCGCGCCAGCTTGGCCAGGAACGCAAAATGCGGCGCGGCATCGTCATCGGCGGGGGGAATGCACATCAGGCCTTCCAGCGGCAATTCCAGCTTGCGCGCGTGAGCGATCAGCGCGGCAGCCTCGCCCGGCAGCACGCCCGCCTTTTGCGGCTCCTCGCCAGTATTGACCTGCAGCAACAGGCGCGGGCAGCGGCCCGATTTCTGGCGCTCTACCGCCAAAGCATCGGCCAGTTTCGCGCGATCCAGCGTCTGGATGACGTCGAACAGCGCCGCGGCTTCCTTGACCTTGTTGGTCTGCAACGGCCCGATCAGGTGCAATTCCAGATCGGGATGCTCGTTTTTCAGGGCGGGGAATTTTCCTTGCGCTTCCTGCACCCGGTTCTCGCCGAAAAGTGTTTGTCCTGCCGCCAGCGCCTCGCGGATGCCGTCCTGATCCACCGTCTTGGACACCGCCACCAGGCGTGTGGCGGGTGCAGGCTGTATGGCGGCCTTTCGCGCCGCGTCGATGCGCGCCAGTATGTCGCCGAGATTTTGTGCAATCGTCATGGTCATGAACCTAGCCAGATATCAGCACCACCTCAATCCGGACATGCCGTTGGTGCTGATGACCGACGAGCGCAAAGCCGATTGGGCAAAGGCGGCGCGCGCCTTGCCACGCGGCAGCATGGTGGTGGTGCGGGGGCGTGATGCCAAGAAACGCCTGGCGCTCGCGGAAACTCTGCACGGCATCGCGCCGCTGCTGATCGCCGACGATCCCATGCTGGCGGCGCAGATCGGCGCGGCGGGGCTGCATCTGCCGGAACGCCGCATGAAAGAAGCGGCACACTGGCGGGCGCGTTTTCCCCACTGGATCATCACCGCTTCGGCCCATTCGCTGCGGGCGCTGATGGGCGCACACGCTTTGGATGCAGTGTTCCTGTCGCCGGTCTTCGCTACCACCAGCCATGCCGGCGCCAAGCCACTGACACCGGTGCGCGCCGCCTTCATCGCCGCACAGGCGCCGGTGCCCGCCTATGCCCTGGGCGGCATCACGCGGCGCAACGCAGGCCTGCTGGCGCCCGCCTTCAGCGGCATCGCGGCGATCTCGTCACTCCTCTGAGACGCGGCCCGAAACGGCCCCGCCGGCTTCCCCCGCCAGCGCCAGGGCCAGGGGCAGCACAATCTTACGAACCGGCAATGCGCGGGGCCTCCTAAGTCCTTCCACCATAAGCCAAACTGGGCTTCTCGGGACAAGCTGCACGCCGTTGCGGAAAGGCCCCCCCGCCGCTATAAGCCCTTGGTCGGCGCTGACTGCCAATTTCAGCGGCCCACCCCAAAGGAAAAGACGCCCAATGCGAGTTCTGCCTGCCTTGTTGTGTGCGCTGATCCTGGCCGGCTGCGGCGGCTCCAGTGACGGCACGCGGGATATGGACACCGGCACGTCCTCTATCGCCAGCGGCTCCACCCGCATGACCCTGGGGGTGAACTCCTATCTCTGGCATGCGTCCCTCGACACCCTGTCGTTCCTGCCGTTGCAATCGGCCGATCCGTTCGGCGGCGTGATTATTTCGGAATGGTATGTCCCTCCCTCCAGCCCCGATGAGCGGCTGAAGGTCACGATCTACATCATGGACCGCGCCCTGCGCGCCGACGGGTTGAAAGTGGTGGTGTTCCGCCAGACGCGCAGCGGCAATGCCTGGCAGGATTCCACGCCCAGCGCCGACACGGCGCACAAGCTGGAAGATTCCATCCTGACGCGCGCGCGCGAATTGCGCCTGTCCACCCTCGGCCAGCAGGGCTAAGGAGCAGCGCTGATGGCGCGCTACAACGCCAAGGAATCGGAAAAGCACTGGCAGAGTGAATGGGACGCGCGCGCCCTGTTCGTGACGCCGGCCCATTCCGACAAGCCCAAAGCCTATGTGCTGGAGATGTTTCCCTATCCGTCGGGGCGCATCCATATGGGCCATGTGCGCAACTACACCATGGGCGATGTCATCGCCCGCTTCCGCCGTGCGCAGGGTTACAACGTGCTGCATCCGATGGGCTGGGATGCCTTCGGCCTGCCGGCAGAAAACGCGGCGCGCGACAAAGGCGTCAGCCCGCGCGACTGGACCTATGAAAATATCGCGGCGATGCGCGAGCAGCTCAAGATGATGGGCCTGTCACTGGACTGGTCCCGCGAGTTCGCCACCTGCGATCCGGCCTATTATCACCAGCAGCAGAAGCTGTTCCTGGATTTCTACAAGGCCGGCTTTGTCTATCGCAGTGAAGCGGATGTGAACTGGGATCCGGTGGACATGACCGTGCTCGCCAACGAGCAGGTGATCGACGGCCGCGGCTGGCGTTCGGGTGCGCTGGTGGAACGGCGCAAGCTGTCGCAATGGTTTTTCAAGATCACCGGCTTTGCCGATGAATTGCTGCAAGGGTTGGACACGCTGGACCGCTGGCCGGAAAAAGTCCGCACCATGCAGAAGAACTGGATCGGGCGCAGCGAAGGTCTGCGCTTCCAGTTCACCTTGTCGAACAGCGAAAAGCTGGATGTCTTCACCACCCGGCCCGACACCTTGTTCGGCGCGTCGTTCGTGGCGCTGTCGCCGGAACATCCCCTGGCGCAGGAATTGGCGCTCAAAGACGCCAAGCTGGCGGCCTTTATCGAGGAGTGCCGCCATGTCGGTACCGCCGAAGCGGATATCGAAAAGGCCGAGAAGCGCGGCTATGACACCGGCCTGACCGCGGCGCATCCGTTCGATCCGGACTGGAAGCTGCCGGTGATGGTGGCCAATTTTGTGCTGATGGGCTACGGCACCGGTGCCATTTTCGGCTGCCCGGCGCATGACCAGCGCGACCTGGATTTCGCCCGCAAGTACGGTCTCAAAGTAACTCCGGTTGTGATTCCGGAAGACGCCGATCCCAAGACCTTTGTCATCGGCAAAGAGGCCTATACCGGTCCTGGTAAATTGGCGAACTCCGACCTTCTCAATGGCATGACGGTGGAAGAGGCGAAGGCTGCTGTCATTACGCATATCGAATTTTGGAATATGGGCGAGCGCACCGTGAATTACCGCCTGCGCGACTGGCTGGTGTCGCGCCAGCGTCCCTGGGGCTGCCCGATCCCGATGATCCATTGCGCCAAATGCGGCGTGGTGCCGGTGCCCAAGGACCAACTGCCGGTCAAGCTGCCCGAGGTGATCAACTTCAACGTCAAGGGCAATCCGCTGGATGCCGATCTCGCCTGGAAGACAGCCACCTGTCCGACCTGCAAGGGCCCGGCGGTGCGCGACACCGACACCTTGGATACCTTTGCCGACTCCTCCTGGTATTTCGTGCGCTTCACCAACCCGCACGCCGACGAGCCGGTGGACAAGGCCGCGGCGGATTACTGGCTGCCCGTGGACCAGTATATCGGCGGCATCGAGCACGCCATTTTGCATCTTCTCTATGCGCGCTATTTCACCCGCGCCATGGCCAAGCTGGGCATGGTCAAGGTGGCCGAGCCTTTCGCCGGCCTGTTCACCCAAGGCATGGTCTGCCACGAGACCTACAAGGACGCCGATGGCAACTGGGTCCAGGCCGACGAAATCGAAAAGCGCGACGGCAAGGCGTTCCAGCGCGACACGGGCGCGGAAATTACCATCGGCGCCTCCGAGAAAATGTCCAAGTCCAAGAAGAATGTGATCGCGCCGGAAGGGATCATCGCCGATTACGGCGCCGATACCATCCGCTGGTTCATGCTGTCGGACACCCCGCCCGAGCGCGACATTGAATGGACCGATGCCGGGGCCGAAGGCTGCTGGCGTTTTGTCCAGCGCGTCTGGCGCCTGGCGGGCGAGGCGGAAGACTTGCCGGTACCCGGCACGGCTGTGTCCGGCGATGATGAAATGTCTAAGACGCTGCGCCAGGCCAGCCACAAGGCCATCGCGGCGGTGACCGATCATCTGGAGCATCTGCGCTTCAACAGCGCCGTGGCCCAGCTTTACACCTTGGCCAATGCCATCGGGGCCGCGGACAAGGCCAACCCTTCGGCCCGGCGCGAGGCGCTGGAAGCACTGGTCTTGCTGTCAGCGCCGATGATGCCGCATCTGGCGGAAAGCTGCTGGCAGGCGCTGGGACACACAAAATTGGCGGCCGAAACCCCCTGGCCCAAGCATGATCCGGCCCTGACGGTGTCGAACAGCGTGACCCTGCCCATCCAGGTGAACGGCAAGCGCCGCGGCGAGATTACCCTGGCCAAGGACACCGATGCCAAAGCCGTGGAAGCCGCCGCCCTGGCGGATGAAGGCGTGATCCGCGCCTTGGACGGCAAGGCGCCCAAGAAAGTGATTGTGGTCCCCAACAGGATTGTGAATATCGTCGCATGAGGAAACTGGCTGCCCTTGCCGCCTGCCTTTTGACCGCCGCCTGCGGCTTTCGTCCCTTGTATGGCCATTCCAACCTGGCGCCGGAAATGGCCTCCATCTATGTCGAGCCGATTGCCGAGCGCGACGGTTTTGAATTGCGCACCACCCTGATTGACCTGCTGCACTCCGATGGCCAGTCGGCGGGCAAGGCCTATCGCCTCAAGATTGTGCTGAACGAGAACAGCCAGGGCATCGCGCTGCAGAACGACGCCACCATCACCCGCTACAACACCACTTTGGAAGCGCGCTACACCTTGAGCGATGCGCGGGGCAATCTGCTGACCACGGGCAACCAGAGTGAATTGTCGGCCTATAACGTGGTGCAGTCGCCCTATGCCACCTTGGTGGCGGCGCAGGATTCCACCAAGCATGCGGCCCAGGACATGGCCCAGCGCATCCAGCTTGAATTGGGCGTGTGGTTCCGGCACCGCAAGAAATGATCGTCAAGAGTCACGAAGCCGACCGCTATGTGGCCAGCCCGCCCAAAGGGCTGAACCTGGCGCTGGTCTATGGCCCCGATGCCGGGCTGGTGCAGGAACGCGCCGAGAAGCTGCTCAAAAGCGTGGTGCCCGACCTCACCGATCCCTTCAATGTCTCGGACTTGAGCGAGACGGTGCTGCTGGCCGATCCCGCGCGTCTTGCCGACGAAGCGGCTTCCATTTCCATGATGGGCGGGCGGCGGGTGGTGCGGGTGCGCGGCGCGGGCAATGATCTGGCGGAGTTGCTGGAGTCTTTCGCCGATGATCCGAAGGGTGATGCGCTGGTGGTGATCGAAGCGGGCGACCTGGCCAAGACCAGCGCCCTGCGCAAGATATTCGACGGGCACAAGAGCGCGGCTGCCGTGCAATGCTATCCGGATTCGGTGCGCGACCTGGGCGATGTGGTGCGCGATGCGCTCAGGGCCGAAGGCCTCTCCATCGCGCCCGATGCGCTGGAAGATGCGGTGTCGCGCCTGGGATCGGATCGCGGCGTGACGCGCAAAGAGATCGAAAAGCTGCTGCTCTATATGCATGGCCAGAAACAGGTGGCGCTGGAAGATGTGCGCGCGGTGATGGGCGATGAGGCCGAAGCGCGCAGCGAAAGCGCCTGCGACGCGGCCGGCGGCGGCGATCTGGCCAAGCTGGACCGCGAACTGGAACGATTGTGGGTATCGGACACCCAGCCGGCCCAGGTGCTGCGCAGCGCCATGGGCCATTTCCAGAAACTGCTGCAGGCGCGCGAAAGCACGGCGCGCGGCGAAAATATCGACACGGCGATGAAGCGGTTGCGCCCGCCGGTGCATTTCTCCCGCGCCACCAGTTTCAAGAACCAGGCCAATCGCTGGTCACAAGACCGGCTGGGCGAGGCGCTGGACATGCTGCTGGATGCCGAGGCCATGACCCGCACCACCGGCGTTCCCGCCGAAGCGGTGACGGGCCGCGTGTTGATGAACATCGCCGCCATGGCGAAGGGACGCATGTAATGCTCAAGGTTCGCATCATCCCCTGCCTCGACGTCAAGGACGGCCGCGTGGTCAAGGGCGTCAATTTCGAAGGCCTGCGCGATGCCGGCGATCCGGTGGAACAGGCCATCCTCTATGACAAGGCCGGCGCTGACGAACTCTGTTTCCTGGACATCACCGCCTCCCACGAAAATCGCGGCACCTTGCTGGATGTCGTCCATCGCACCGCCGAAGTCTGCTTCATGCCGCTGACAGTGGGCGGCGGGGTGCGCACCCTGGAAGACATCCGCGCGCTTTTGCTGGCCGGGGCCGACAAAGTCTCGATCAACACCGCTGCCGTCACCAATCCGGAATTCGTCAAAGAAGCGGCGGAGAAGTTCGGCAGCCAGTGCATCGTCGCGGCGATAGACGCCAAGGGCGTTGGCAACGGCAAGTATGAAATCTTCACCCATGGCGGGCGCAAGCCCACCGGCATTGATGCGGTGGAACATGCCAAAAAGCTGGTGGGCTTTGGCGCGGGCGAAATCCTGCTTACCTCGATGGACCGTGACGGCGTGAAGTCGGGCTATGACCTGGCGCTGACCCGCGCCGTGTCGGATGCGGTGCCGGTTCCGGTGATCGCCTCGGGCGGGGTGGGCAATGTTCAGGACCTGGTGGACGGGGTGACAAAGGGCCATGCCAGCGCCGTGCTGGCCGCTTCGATCTTCCATTTCGGCGAAGTTTCCATCGCCGAAGCGAAAATAGCGTTGCAAAAGGCCGGATTGCCCATTCGCCCGATCTAATTCTTTTTGGCCGCGATTGATGGCGGGCGCCGCTTGTGGCTAGCGTGACCGCATGGACGATCCCCGCGCCACTGTGCATTCCCTGACCCGCCATAGCCTCGGTCCGATCAGGCCGGTCAAGGCGCCGCCCGCGCATGTTGATCGCGCCATGCGGCCCGAAGATGCCTTCCGCGCCACCTTGCTGGATTGCCTGGCGCAGATCACCGCCAATGCCGCGGCGTTGCGCACCGGCCGTTCGGTGGAAGGCCTGCACCAGTTGCGCGTCGCCTTCCGCCGGCTGGACACCGCCCTGGATGGCTTCGGCAAGGAATTCACCCAGACCTGGCTGGAGGAATTGCGCGGCCGCGCCAAGGTGCTGAATGGCCGTTTTTCCCTGGCGCGCGATCTGGACGTCTTCACCGAAAAGCTCCTGGCCGATCCGCCGCGCTGGGGCGTGCGCGAGGGCCTGACCCAGCTCAAGGCGCGTGCGGAAACGGCCCGCACCGTCGCCTGGGAAAAAGTGAGTGAATGCCTGACCGGCGGCGATTTCGAACGCCTCATCGACGATGTGGCGGCGCTGGCCTCCTCGCAATTGCCGCTCACCCGCGACCAGCGCCTGCCGCGTGCGGCGCGCCGCATGCTGGACCGGCAATCCAAGCGGGTAAAAAAGCGCGGCAAGGTGGCGGCTTCGCGCCGGGAAGGCGATCTGCACCGGCTGCGCATCGGCCTCAAGAAGCTGCGCTACACCTGCGAATTCTTCGCGCCGCTCTATCCCCGGAAAAAAGTCGGACGCTATCTCAAAAACTTGCGGGCGCTGCAGAACCATCTGGGCGACCTCAATGACGTCGCCAATGTCCGCACCGTGGTGGGCGGGCTGGTGCGGGACAAGAGCAAAAAAGACGACGATGCCTATGTCGCGGGCGCCATGGTCGGCTGGTATGGCGCCCAGGTGCCGTCCATCGCCAAGGACGCGCTGAAACGCTATCGCCAGTTCCGCAAGCTCAAGCCGTTCTGGGAATGAAATCCAGATTCAGGCTTTCGATCCTTGGCGTACCGCTGCTGTCCAGCGACAAGAGCAGGATCTTCGACACATCCAGATCGGCGGGCATGGGCGTAGCCATGTTCCAGCCGGTGGCCAGGGTATAGGCGGCGCGCAGCACGCCCAGATGCGCGATGGCCACGGCGTTACCGTCGCCCAGCGTTGCATCCCTTAAGAACGCCGCCACCCGGGCATGCAGTTCGCCGGTGGATTCCCCGCCGCCGGGGCGAAAGGCCTCGCCCGCTTCCGAACCGGCTTTGACAAAGGCGTCGTCGCCATGGCGGGAAAAAATCTCGTCCCGCGTCAGCCCTTCCCAGGTGCCCCAATTCTGTTCCATCAGCCGCGCATCCAGGGTGGGATCGGCGAGGCCCAACGCTTGCGCCGTCTGGCGCGCGCGCAGCAACGGGCTGGCATAGAGGCGCGGGTGCGCAAAGGGCAAGCGCAAGCCTGACATCCTGGCCAGGCCCGCTTCACTCAACGCGATGTCGGTATGACCTTGGATCCGCCCCACCGCATTCCAGTCGGTAGGCCCATGGCGCAGCAGCGCGATCTTCAAACCGAAAGCTCCACCACCACCGGCACATGGTCGGACGCCTTCTGCCAGCCGCGCATTTTCTTGACGATCTTCTGCGACGCAAGCGCACCCTTCAGGCCCGGACTGGCCCAGACATGGTCCAGGCGGCGGCCGCGGTCGGAGGCTTCCCAGTCGGCGGCGCGATAGCTCCACCAGCTATAGATTTTTTCCTCCGGCGAAATGAAGTGGCGGGTGGTGTCGGTCCAGTCGAAGGCGGCCATCGCCTCGCCCAGCAATTTGGTTTCCACCGGCGTGTGGCTGACAATGTCCAGCAATTGCTTGTGGCTCCACACGTCATTTTCCAACGGCGCCACATTCAGGTCGCCCACCAGGATCACGGGATCGCTTTTGGTCTTCCGCTTGGCGAAGAATTTTTCCATCCCTGCCAGGAAGTGCAGCTTGTGGGCGAACTTGCCGTTCTTGGCGGGGTCGGGAATGTCGCCGCCGGCCGGCACATAGAAATTGTGCAGCTCCACGCCATTGTCGAGCGTCACGCCCATGTGGCGGGCATGGCCTTCGCGGCAAAAATCCTGGACGCCGGTTTCGCGGAACGGCTTTTTCGCGAGGATCGCCACCCCGTGATAGGCCTTCTGGCCATGGATCGCCTGATGGACATAGCCCAGCTTGCGAAAGGCCTCGGCCGGGAACAGCTCGTTCAGCACCTTGGTCTCCTGCAGGCATAGGACGTCCGGCTGCTCGTCGCGCAGGAAGCGGGTGACCAGGTGGATGCGATGTCGCACCGAATTGATGTTCCAGGTCGCGATTTTCAAGCTTTCCATTCCTTCCGTGCTGCAGTGCTGGCCGCAGACGCAATATAATTGCTATCGTGATATTTCAAAGGGTTAATGCCGTATTTCGGCCTCATTACTTCACAAAACGCATAGCTAGCATTCATTGCTTTGCAACACTCCCAGACTTATATCGCACTGCAACAAAGAACTTCCTGATGTCAGGAAAAATACAATGCAAGGTACCTAGCGTCACACGGTAGCTTGCGATACAAGTCACCCAGTCATTCCGTCAGTCATTTCCAAAGGAGTATTCCATGACCAACTTCCGCACTCAGCTTCCCGAACAGAACAGCTTCAACAATCTGGTCGCCGAAATCTTCCAAGGCGCCACCATCGCCATCGTCGGCGTGCTGGGCCTGCTCACCGTCGCGGCCTCGATCTAAGAGGCCGTATCCGCCAAGGGCCAGCGTGCCCGAGGCGAAACCGACAGCGCATCGCCCGCGCCGCCGGCTGACAGGCGTTCCACCCCCGCCCAGGCAATCATCGCCGCATTATCGGTGCAGAGCCTGGGGGGTGGAATGAGGGCGGTGAAATCCTCTTCCGCGCATAGCTTGTTCAGCCCCGCGCCGATCGCCTGGTTGGCGGCGACGCCGCCGGCGAGGACCAGCTTGTTGCCGTTTGGAAAATCGCGGCGGAACATTGCCATCGCAATGCGCGTGCGGTCGCGCAGGATGTCGATCACCGCGGCCTGAAAACTGGCCGAGGCGTCTTCCACGCTGACCTTGGTTTCCGCCAATTGGCGCAGCGCGGTCTTTAAACCCGAAAACGAAAAATCCGCGCCGGCGCGGCCTGACCCCCTCTTTCCTAAAAGAGGACGCGGCAGATCATAGGCTTTGCTGTTGCCATTCTTTGCAGCCGCTTCCACCGCCGGGCCACCGGGATAGGGCAGGCCCAATATCTTTGCCGTCTTGTCGAAGGCCTCGCCCACCGCATCGTCAATGGTGCTGCCATACAGGCGAAAATCATCCACCCCGCCCACGCCCACCAACTGGCAATGGCCGCCCGACACCAGCAGCAGCAGGAAGGGAAATTCCACGCCATGGGTCAACCGCGCCGTCAGCGCATGGCCCATCAGGTGATTGACCGCGACCAGCGGTTTTCCGGAGCCCAGCGCCAAGGCCTTGGCGGTGGTCAGTCCCACCATCACGCCGCCGATCAAGCCGGGTCCCGCAGTGGCGGCAATGCCGTCCAGTTCCGCCAGGCTGATTTTGGCTTCCGACAGCGCGCGTTCGATGATGCCGTCCAGTATTTCCAGATGGGCGCGGGAGGCGATTTCCGGCACCACCCCGCCATAGGGCGCATGCGCTTCGGTCTGGCTGAACACGATGTTGGACAGGATCTCGCCCGGCCCCGGCACGGTCCCGCGCACCACTGCGGCGGCGGTCTCGTCGCAACTGGTTTCAATGCCCAATAATGTGAGAGGCTTGCTCGCCATGGCGGGCTGCTTTACCCCCAAAAGCTGGAGAGCGCCAATATGAGAATCCCCGCTTGAGAATCCTGGTCACCCGGCCCCTGGAAGACGGGCAGGAAATCGCCGCCCGCCTGGCCGAGCGTGGCCATCAAGCCGTGCTGGCGCCCCTTCTGACACCGCGCTTTGATGACGGGCCGGAGCTGGAACTGGGCGATGTCGAGGCGGTGCTGGCCACCAGCGCCAATGGCATACGCGCCCTGGTCCGCCGCACGCCGCGCCGCGACCTTTCCATTTTCGCGGTGGGGCCCCAGACCACGGAAGAAGCGCAGAGGAGCGGCTTTACCGAGGTCCGCAATGCCGATGGCGATGCCAAGGCGCTGGCCGAAGCCGCCACGCGCTGGGCCGCCAAGAAGGGTACCTTGCTGCATGTTTGCGGCGAGGATGCGCCCGGCACCTTGGCGGAAAATCTGTCCTTGCGCGGCTTCAAGGTCCGGCGCTCTGCGCTTTACGGCATCGAACCGGCCACCCGCCTGCCCGAGGAAGCCCGCAAGGCGCTGGCGGAAAAGACGCTGGACGCGGCCATGTTCTTCTCGCCCCGCAGCGCGCGCATCTTCGGTGTGCTGGCCGATGGGCTGCCCACCGAAACGCTGACCGCCATGTGCATCAGCCCGGCCACGGCCCAGGCTTTGACCGCCCTGTCCTTCGCCCAGGTGGCGGTGGCGGCCCGGCCCAACCAGGCCGCCATGCTGGCGCTGACCGATCGGGCTTAGAGCGCAATCATTTCAGTATCTTAAGCGGCGCGCCGGGGCGGCCTGTCCGATAGCGTTCATTGCCACCGGCCGTCCGCCCATGCTGCTCCAATCCGCCGCGCCTTTGGCGTTATCCCAAACCGCGTTCGGCGCTTGCGGGAAACCCCGCCCTCTGTGCAGACTTCGCGTATGCAGCATGAAGTTTTCGCGAATACGGAGGACTTTGGCGGTCCCGATATCGTGGCCGGCACGGGCCGCGTCTCCAAGCCCGGGGTCGATGCGCCTTACGCCAATTACGAGTTGGGCAAGCCGTTTGACGAGATGTTCGCGCCCGATGGCCAGGCGCGCGCGCCCTATGCCGCCATCGACTCCCGGGTTTCCAGCCTGCCGCTGGAAGAACTGAACCGCCGCCAGCAGGCGGTGGAGCAGAGCTTCCTGCACCAGGGCATCACCTTCACTGTCTATAACGACAACCAGGCCACCGAGCGGATCATCCCCACCGACCTGTTACCGCGTATCGTGACGGCGCGCGAATGGGACCGCATCGAGCGTGGATTGACCCAGCGCATTCATGCCCTGAACCTGTTCCTGCGCGACATCTACAATGATGGCCGGGTGCTGAAGGACGGCGTGATACCGCGCTCGATGATCTACGGCTCCAAGCATTACCGCCGCGAGATGCGCGGCATCCCGGTGCCGCACGGCGCTTATGTGAATATTTGCGGCAGCGACCTGATCCGCAACGAGGCCGGCGATTTCGTCGTGCTGGAAGACAATCTGCGCGTGCCTTCCGGTGTCAGCTACATGCTGGCCAACCGCGATGTGGCGCGCCGCGCCTTCCCGGCGGTGTTCCGCTCGATGGGAGTGCGCCCCATCGAACATTATCCGTTGGAGCTGCTGGCAACCTTGCGGTCGCTGACTCCCTTCCATGAAGACGTCTCCATTGCCATCCTGACGCCGGGTGTTTTCAACTCCGCCTATTTCGAGCATGCGTTTCTCGCGCGCCAGATGGGCGTGGAACTGGTGGAAGGCCGCGACCTGCTGATCAACGACAATGTCGTCTATACCCGCACCACTTCGGGCCTGAAGCGCATTGACGTCATCTATCGCCGCATTGACGACGACTTCATCGATCCGCTGATCTTCCGCGAAGATTCCGCGCTGGGTGTGCCGGGCCTGTTCAACGCCTATCGCGCCGGCAATGTGATGATCGCCAATGCGCTGGGCACGGGCGTGGCCGACGACAAGGCCGTCTATGCCTATGTGCCGCGCCTGATCCGCTATTACCTGGCCGAAGAGCCGATCCTGGACAATGTCGAGACCTTCCTGTGCCGCGAGGAAAAATCGCTGCAGCATGTGTTGGGCAATCTCGACAAGCTGGTGGTCAAGGCGGTGGGCGAGTCGGGCGGCTATGGCATGCTGATCGGCCCGCATGCCTCGCAGAAGGAACGCGAGGATTTCGCCGAGAAGATCCGTGCTGATCCGGAAAATTATATCGCCCAGCCCACCATCCAGCTTTCCACCGCCCCCACCTTTGTCGGCAACGGCATCGAGGCGCGGCATGTGGACCTGCGGCCCTTCATCCTGCATGGCGCCGAAACCAAGCTGGTGCCCGGCGCCCTGACCCGCGTCGCCCTCAAGCGCGGCAGCCTGGTGGTGAATTCCAGCCAGGGCGGCGGTTCGAAAGATACCTGGGTGTTGAGCCAATAATGCTTAGCCGCGTCGCAGACTCCCTCTACTGGATGAGCCGCTATATCGAGCGGGCCGAGCACACCGCCCGCCTGATCGCGGTGAAGCTGGAATCCATGGTGGAGCAGACACCCGAGGACGCCGCTGCAAGCTGGGCGCGGGTGGTGGAATCCCTGACCGGCGCCAAGAGCACGCCCTTGCATCTGGACGCCTTCGCCATCACCCGGCACCTGGCCTTCGACCGCGACAATGACAATTCGCTGATCACCTCTTTGTCGCTGGCGCGCGACAATGCCCGCCAGGTGCGCGAGGCGCTGTCCAAAGAAGTGTGGGAAAATCTCAACCGGCTGTATCTGCGCCTGGCGCCGGTGACGGTGGATTCCATCTGGGTCCATACTCCGGCGCGGCTGTTCCGCGAGTCGCTGGAGGAAATGCACGCCCTGGAAGCGGTGACCTATTCCACCCTCAGCCATGGCGAAGGCTGGTACTTCCTGGAGCTGGGCCGCCATATCGAGCGGGTGCAGCAGTTGGGCCGGCTGCTGGACATTCATTTCACCGCCGCCCAAAGCGAGAATGTGCCCAAATATTTCGACTGGCTGGTGCTGCTGAAATTCTGCACCGCCTTCGAGCCCTATACCAAGCAGTATACCGCCTCGATCCGGCCGCAGAAGATCGCCGAATTCCTGCTGTTCGATTCCGAATTTCCCCACTCCATCTGTTTTTCGGTGGACCGCTTGACGGAAGCCTTGGCGCGCGTGGCGCCGGGCGCGCCGCCCGCCCGCCGCGCCGCGGTGGAACGGCTGGCCGGCCGGCTGAAGGCGGCGGTGGATTTCGGCCAGGTGGATGAATTGATGTCGGGGGGCGTGGCGGCCTTTATCGCCGACATCACCAAACAGTGCGAACAGATCCACAAGGCCCTGTACAGTTCGTACATCACCTATGGCGCGGAGACGGTGTTGTAATGTTCTATTCCATCCGCCATGTGACGCGTTTTCGTTATTCCGGCCCGGTGCGCGAGTCGGTGATGGAGCTGCGCATGCAGCCGCGCTCCGAAGGGCCGCAGACCTTGCGCTCGTTCCAGATTTCCACCAATCCGCGCGCCCAGCTCTATGCCTATACCGATCACCTGGGCAATGCGGTCTATCACTTCAATCTGCTGCGCGAGCATGAAGAGCTGCGCATCGAAGCCCAGGCGACTGTCGAGATCGGCCAGATGCCGGCCTGGCCCGACAAGCTCGATCCCCTGGAATGGAGTCGCTACAACGACTTCAATCTCAGCGACGATCATTTCGACATGCTGGAGCCGTCCCGCTTCGCCAAGCCTTCGCCCGAGCTGGAAAGCTTCGTGAAGATCGCCGACATGGAAAAGCCGGTGGGCGATCCCTTCACCGCCCTCAAGACCCTGCAGCGCGGCATCTACGATTCCTTCGACTATGAGCCCGGCGTTACCGAAGTGAATTCCCCCATCGAAGTTGCGCTGGAGCAGCGGCGCGGCGTCTGCCAGGACTTCGCCCATATCATGACGGCGATTGCGCGCGGCTGGGGCATCCCCTGCCGCTATGTCTCCGGCGATCTTTATCACAAGGGCTCGCGCGACCGCTCCGCCGCCAATGCCACCCATGCCTGGGTGGAAGCCTATCTGCCCTCGCTGGGCTGGGTCGGGTTCGATCCCACCAACAATATCATGGCGGCCGAGCGCCATGTCCGCGCCGCCGTCGGCCGCGACTATTCCGACGTGCCGCCCACCCGCGGCACCTACAAGGGCGATGCCGATAGCGAATTGTCCATCGCCGTATCGCTGGAGCCGACCCAGGCGCCGGTGCGGCATGAGGATTTCCTGAAGGTGGCGCGGCCCATGGTGTCGCCGACGCCGACTGCCTCCATGCCCGAACGGCTTTATCACCAGCAGCAGCAGCAGCAGCAATAGCGCGGATCTTTCGCGTCCTGGGTTCGTCGCAAGCTCGCTCATGGGCATTTAGCCCACTTCGCTCCCTTGCTCCTGCCCAGGCCACGAAATCTCTCGCGCTATGGTATAGAGGCCCATGACAAAACCTAGAACACGCGGGCTTGGCGGCGAGCTGATGGTGGACGGCGTTGCGCTGATCTGGAGCGTCAAGAGCGAGCCGGCGTGGGGAACGACTGACGGCGATATTGGCTTGCGTCTCAGCGTGATGAAGCATGACCAGACGCTCACTCGCCATGGCGTGCGCAAGGCCTGGCGCGAGCTGATTCTGCAATTTCCCTTTCAGAAGAAACAGCACCACGCCTCGCGCTTTCCCGACAAACCGAAAGTCACCCCGGAAATGCTGACCGCCGGCGTGCGCCTGGCTATCGCTGCGGGCTGGAGTCCGGACGGACGCGGCCGTCCCTTTGAATTGATCCTGGAAGAAAGCGATCTTCCTTAGGTATTTCGCGGCTTTCCGCGATTATTATATTTAACCTTTCGTAAATACCTGCGCGCAAAACGACAGGCTTTTATTAACCAAGGCGAGCGTAGAGTTCCCCCCGATCGAGAGGGAATGGCTCCATGCCGCTGAAATTGTCCTTAAAGCCGGGCGAAAAATTCGTGCTGAATGGCGCGGTTCTGGCCAATGGCGACAAGCGCACCAGTCTGGTGATCCAGAACAAGGCCTGCGTGCTGCGCGAAAAGGATATCATGCAGCCGGACGGCGCCACCACGCCGGCGCGGCGCATCTATCTGGCCATCATGATGATGTATCTGGACGGCGAAGCCAGCGAAGAACCCTATAACGAATTTGCCCTGCGCATGACCGAGTTCATGGGCGCCATCGGCACGCCCGCCATTCTCGCCGCCTGCGTGGAAATCAGCCGCGATGTCGCGCAAGGCTCCTATTACAAGGCTTTGATTGCCTGCCGGAAGCTTTATGATTTGGAACAGGAGCGCTTGAGCTATGAGCCTTAACGCCTACAAGGCCGCGCAGGCCGCGACCGAAGATCCCCGCGTGACGGAATACCGGCTGTTCGGCCAGGTTACCGGTGCGCTGCTCACCGCCAAGGAAACCCAGGCCGCCGGCGCCCCGCTGGTGGATGCGGTGGACTGGAACCGCCGTCTGTGGCGCACCCTGGCCGCTGACTGCATGGACGACCGCAACACCCTGACCCAGGAAGTGCGCGCCAAGATCATTTCCTTGTCGCTGTGGGTGGCCAAGTATTCGCGCAGCGTGACGCGCGAAAAAGCGCCGCTGGATCCGCTGATCGAAATCAACCGCACCATCATGCAGGGTTTGCAGGCCAGCTAACGCTGCTCGCCAATCAAGTTTTGACCTGACGGATATTTTGTACCACCGGCATAGAGAGACTATTGCATCGCCGCCGCCTGATCCAGAGGTGGTGGGACAGGGCTGAATGCCAGCGGTGCGGGTGGCCGATATCCCAGGGATGAGTGCGGCCGGACGGTGTTGTAGTGGCT
>CANJJD010000011.1 GCA_947474645.1 Alphaproteobacteria bacterium
CACCCTTGCCCTGAGAGATCAAAACTTCAATCTGGCGTAGCAAAATCACTATCTGCTCCGCGCTAAAACACTTCTTCGGCATAACTAAGGTCCTTTCCAAGTCAGTTTCTCTCAAACCGCTTGGTACAAAAAGACCCGGTCAGGTCACCCCATGATGCAGTGGTGGCGCGGGAGGAATTTTTCGGCCCGGTGGCGCTGATCTTCCCGTTCAGGACCGAGGAAGAAGCCGTGCGGCTGGCCAATGATACTGAGTATGGCCTGGCGGCAACGGTGTTCAGCAAGGATGTGGCGCGGGCGCACAGGGTGGCGGCGCAGATCGAATGCGGCGCGGTGTTCATCAATGACTTTGTGCGCTCGGACCCGCGGGCGCCGTTTGGCGGCATGAAGGGCTCCGGCGTTGGCCGCGAGCTGGGTGCGCTGGGCGCGCGCGAACTCACCAATGCCAAGCTTGTCTAGGAAGGAAGCTAGGCGCTTCTAGAGCTTCTCCAGCCCCGTGCTTTTCCACACCGCCTGCGCTTCGGGCCGGGTGATATAAGCCAGAAAAGCGGCGGCTTCCTCAGCTTGCGTCGCATAGCCGGTTACCGCGGCGGTATAGTCGAAGTGCATTTCCACTTCCTTGGGCATCAGGCCCGCCACTTCCACGCCGGGCACGGTGACTTCTTCCGAAGTGGGCCCCAGCGCATACTGGACGCCGTCGCGGGCGATGGCCTGGCCGGGTGTGCCGGCGGTGGGCACCGTCTTGACGCCGGCGAAATCGGGACGCGCCAAAAGCTCCGCCACCATCTTTCCCGCGGCGCTGCCGCGCGCCGGATCGGTGAAGCCCACACCGCTGCCGGCTTTCAGCACGGCGATGAATTTCGGCAAGGTCGAGATATCGGGATGGGGAGCGCCGGCCGCAACCGCCAGACCGAAATTGGCGCGGCCGATGGGCGTGAAGGGACCGGGTTTGAGGTTGGCCGCCACGTCCGTCAGTTCGGGCAGGGGCAGCAGCACCAGGTCGCCCGGCACCTTGTTCTTCACATTGTCATGCGCCCTGGTGACGGTGCCGCCGACGATGGTGACCTTCTTGCCGGTTTCGGCGGTCCAGGCCGGTCCAAGCTTTTGCAGGCCCGGATTGGTGCCGCCCGAGGTGAAGACGGTGATATCGGCCTGTGCGGTCGAGGCAGTCACCAGCAATAAAGCTGCGGCAAGCGCGGTCTTGGACATCGCTGTTATCCTTCTTCCCTGGCCAGCCGCGATACTGCCTGAAAACCAAGGCGTTTTCGCGCAAAATGTTGAGCCCGGGCTTAGGGCGCCGGATATTTGCGCAGGGCCCTGGGCTTGTCGGCCATGGCGCCGACCAGCCTTTTGTCGCGTGTCACCCAACTGATCTGCAGGGCGAAGCCGGCCGGCGTGTCGGTGTGATAGCTCTGATAGGCAGCCTGGTAGATGTCGTCGGGCACGCTTTTATTGTCCGGCCCAATATGGGCGGTGGCGGTGTCGGTGGCGGCGTGGAGGCCGCGTGCTTCCAATGCGGCGCGCACATTCTCCACGTCCCAGGGCGCGATGCCATACGAGATGTGATCAATGGTCGGCGCTTGGGCCGGTGGCTGCTTGGTCAGAAAAGGATTGGCGCCGCGAACCAGCACGTCGCCCACGTCCCCCGCCAGCATTTCGACCTGGGTACCTTCGTCAAAGGCGCGCTCCCAGCCCAGCAGGTTCGCGTAGAAAGAAGTGCTGCGCTTGTAGTTGTTGCCGCGATAGGAGAAGTGATCGAACCACACGGTTTTCCAGCCCGTCGGTGCAAAGGGCAGGGCGAGCGGCTTGGCCGTCGGCGCTTTCCGGCGCGCGGCGAACAGGCCCTTGTCGTTGCAGATCTGCAGCGGCCAACCATCCGGGTCTTTCACCCAGAAACTCTGGAACGCGCCCTTGTTGTCCGCCACCGGCGTCATGCCGCGTTGTTGCAACGCCGCCGCAACGGCCTTGGCATCCCATTTGTCGATCACCCAGCCGAAGCTGCGGATGGCGGCGCGCGGCGTACCCGCAGCGAAGCTTTCCACCGGCGCGGCGCGGAAGATGCAGCTTCCGATATCGCCGATATCCATGACGGCCTGTTTTCCGTCATCTTCGCGCAAGGTCCAACCCAGCAGGGCGGCATAGAAGGCCGCTTCCTTCCGGTAATCCACCACGTCCATGGTGACCTGCTCCAGGCCCAGGGTTTTCCAGCCGGTGGCGGCAAACAGTTCCGGGATCGCCATCGTCGCCTCTGGCATGGTCAGCGGGCATTTGGGCTGGCCGTAGCCGTCGCGGCAGCCGCCGCTTTGCGCCCAGGCGCTGCCACTCAGCCCGGCGGCGCCCAGGCTGCCCAGCATTTTTCGGCGCGATAACATCTTGTTGCGCAACGGCCCCTCCGCTTTGAGGGACTAGCATATACGACAGGGCGCCCCGGCGGTATAAAGGCGGGGTCAAACACGCTGGGGTTGGCCATGAAAAAACATCACCGCATCGGTCTTTTCGCATTGGGCCTTGTTGCTTCTGGCTTGGCCCTGTCGGCGGCGAGCGCGCAACTGGCGACTTCCACCTGCAATTCCGGCGCTGCCAATCCGCCGGCCTGCAAGGCGTTTCATGGCGACCGGGCAGATGGCTGGCCGATCCAGGGCCGCTCCGAAGTGATGGGCCGCAACGGTATCGTCGCCACCAGCCAGCCCTTGGCGGCGCAAGCGGGGCTGGAAATCATGCGCAAGGGCGGCAATGCGGTGGATGCGGCGGTGGCCGCGGCCGCGGTGCTCAACCTGATCGAGCCGATGAATGTCGGTATGGGCGGCGATCTGTTCGCCATCATCTACACCGCCAAGGACCGCAAGCTGCATGTGCTGAATGCCAGCGGCAAGGCGCCCAGCGGCGCAACCATCGCCTTTCTGAATTCCAAGGGTTATCGCGTCGACCCGGCCAACTGGGGCCCGGGATCGGGCATGGTCCAGCGCGGTATCCTGGCGGCCACCGTGCCCGGCTCGGTATGGGGCTGGAGTGAAGTTCTGGAAAAATACGGCACCCGCACTTTCAAGGAAGTGCTGGAGCCCGCCGCCACCTATGCGTCCCAGGGCGTGCCGCTGACCGAACGCGCGGCGTTCGACTGGCACCTGCCCAATGCGCTGGGCCCGGTGGCGTCCGATCCCAGCCGTTGCTGCACGGCGCTGGATCCCGATTCCGTCCGCGCCTGGTACATCAACGGCAAGCAGCCGGTGGCCGGACAGATTTTCCGCAATCCGGACCTGGCCAAGGCCTTCCGGCTGCTGCAGGCGCAGGGACGCGACGCGTTCTATAAAGGTGACATCGCCAAGGCCATTGTCGCCAAGGAAAAGGCGCTGGGCGGCACCATGACCATGCAGGACCTGGCCGACTACAAAGGCGAGTGGGTCGAGCCGGTATTGAGCAGCTATAAGGGCTTTACGCTCGCCGAACTCCCGCCACCAAGCCAGGGCTTCGCCGCCAACGAGATGCTGAGCATCCTGGCCGCCTGCACCGCCAAGGTTTATCCGGGCCAGACCCTGGCCTCGCTGGGTCCGACAGACGCGCGCTACTGGCACATGGCGGTGGAAGCCAAGAAGCTGGCCTATCGCGATCTGATCGCCGTCAATGCCGATCCCAATTTCACGCCGGGCTTGAAGGACAAGGTCAAGATGCTGACCTCGGCGAAGCATGCCCAGACTCTGTGCGACAAGATCGATCCGGCCCGGGCCTCTTCCACCGCGCCGGGCCAGGCCGACGGCGCCGGCGACACCATCGTGCTGACCACCGCCGACCGCTGGGGCAACATGGTGTCCTGGGTCAACAGCAACTTCTCGGGCTTCGGTTCCGGCGTCACCGTGCCGGGCTATGGTTTCCTGCTGCACAATCGCGGCGGGTTGTTCAGCCTGGATGCCAAAAGCCCCAACGCCATCGCTCCGCACAAACGTCCGTTCAACACCTTGGCGGCGGCGTTCCTGATGCAGGGCAACGGCACCGCGGGCCAGTTGATGGCGTTCCAGTTGATGGGCGGCGACATGCAGTCCCAGGGTCATGCCCAGATGGTGGTGAACATGGTGGATCTGGGGGCGAACCTTCAGGCCTCTACCGACATGGCGCGTTTCCGCCATGTCCAGGTCGGCAACGAACTGTTCCTGGAATCCCAGCTCTATAACAGCGTCGGGCCGAAGCTGCGCGCCATGGGACACAAGGTGAGCCTGGCCAACGGGGCGGTGATGGGCGGCTTCCAGGCCATCCTGTTCACGCCCGATGCCCGGGAGGCCAAGCCCAATCCGTCACCCACCTCGCAGCAGCCGGTCAACGGCATGTACCGGGCCGGCTCGGATCATCGCAAGGATGGCCAGGCAACGGCCTGGTAATCAGGCCAGCTTGCGGCGGATTGTTGGTTCCAGCGCGAACAGTGCTGCGGCGCTGAGCGTGCCGCCGCATGCCAGCACCCAGAAGATCCACCAGCTTGGCGAATCCGCCAGGGTGCCGCCCAGCCAGCCGGCGCACAGGCTGCCAAAGCCCATGGTGAAAACCCAAAGCCCCATCAACAGGCCGATGACTTGCGGTGGCGCGCGCTGGCTGATCTCGGCGAGGCCGACAGGGAAGACGCACAATTCTGCCAGGGTAATGATCACGTAGAAAGCGACGATCCAGATGGGCGCCACCGGTGCGCCCGCGCTGTTCAGGTCCACCGCCACCATCAGCACATAGGACAAGACCATCAGCACCGTGCCGGTAAGGATCTTGGTGATGATCGGCAGGCGGCGGGCAGTCAGGTCATGCCGGGCCCAGAATTTGGACATAAAGGGCCCGCCCAAAATGATGATCAGGGGATTGAGCGACAGGAACCAGGTGGTGGGGATGTCGAAGCCCAGCAGGCTCTTGTCTACCCGGTCGCGGACATACAGGTTCATCACGCCGCCATAGGTCTGCTGGCCGATCATGTAGATTGACGCGAAGAGTGCCATGATCAAGATCAGGCGCACACCTGGATCGCGCCACACCGAGGCTTCGATGCCGCCGACAGGTTTGGGCAAAGGTTTGACGAAACGCGGAAAGCGGCCTTTGGAAAACCACAGGAACACGGCCAACCCAATCATCATGCCGATGCCAGCGGCGAGAAATCCGTAAGCCCAGCCGGCGCGCTCGCCCAAGGTGCCGGCGCCATACGGCGCGGCAAAGGCGCCAAGATTGATGCCCATATAGAAAAGCATGAAGCCGTGCTTGCGGCGGTTGTCGTCTGGCGCGAAAAGCTGGCCGAGCAGCGCGCCGGCATTGGACTTGAACATGCCCGCGCCGATGATCATCACCCCAAGGCCGCAATAGAGCAGAAGAAACTGAAGACCCGCGTCATGCGCGGCGGCCGTTCCTGCCGCGGCCAAAAAGAAGTTCGCTCCCGCCAGGCCCAGGCAGCCGATTACCACTGCGCGATAGGGCCCCGTGAGCCGGTCGGCGATCCAGCCGCCCAGCAGCGGCGCCATGAACATCATGCCGACGGTGATGCCGAATAGCTTGAGGGTGAGACCCTTCTCCATCCCCAGCCCACCGCTGGCCGGATCGGCGGCCATGAACAGGGTGACCAGTCCGATAAAGCCGTAATAGGAGAAGCGCTCCCAGAATTCGGTGGCCGCGATCAGCATCACGCCGCGGGGCTGGTCGAAGAATTTGGTGGCTGTTCCGGTCATGGCTTGTCCCCGACGGCGGATTTTTCCGCCTGCCACAGGCTGACCGCCCTTCAATGTCGCTGGCAAGTGTTTATTGTCGTCCCGGGGATAAAGACAGGGGTCCACCCATGCGCATGATGATCTGCGGTATTGCCGCGATGCTGCTTTTGCCGCTGGCGGCGCAGGCGGCACCCTCCCAGACTCTGGCCATGCCCGGCCTCAGCCAGCCGGTGGAGATTGTCCAGGACCGCTGGGGCATCTCGCATATTTACGCCAAGACCGAAAACGACCTGTTCTTCGCGCAAGGCTACAACGCCGCCCGTGACCGGTTGTTCGAGCTGGAAATGTGGCGGCGCCAGGCCACCGGCACCGTCTCCGAAATCCTGGGACCCAGCGAGCTGAAGCGCGATATCGGCAACCGGCTGTTCCAGTATCGCGGCGACATGAAGCAGGAGCTGAACTGGTACCATCCCAACAGCCAGGCGATCATCGAAGCCTTCGCCAATGGCGTGAATGCCTTCATCGCCCAGACCGAGCGCGATCCGGGCCTGCTGACGCCGGAATTCAAGATGCTGGGGGTCAAGCCCGGCAGGTGGACCCCCGCCATCGTGGTCTCGCGCTTTAACGGCCTGGCGCGCAACCTGGACGATGAGATGAACACCGCCTTGTCGGTGCGCGCTCTGGGTGCCGACAAGGTGCGGTCCCTGGCCAGCTACCAGCCGGCCAATCCCAAGATCGAGATAGATCCGGCGATCGATGCTTCGCTGCTGTCCAAGACCATCCTGGCCTATTACAACGCCATGCGCACGCCGCTGCGCTTCCAGCCCGAACAGGTGCTGGCGGAATATCGCCGGGCCAAGACGGCGTCGGCAGCCAGCGCGGTGCAGGTCGCCGATCTGGCGCCCACGCAAGCCGAACTGGCCGACCGCCGCGCCGACATGGGCAGCAACAACTGGGTGGTGAGTGGACGGCTGAGCGAAAGCGGTCTGCCGCTGGTGGTGGGCGATCCCCACCGGGTGCAGCAGATTCCGTCGCTGCGTTATTTGGTGCACCTCAACGCGCCGGGCTGGAATGTGATCGGCGCCGGCGAGCCGTCGATTCCCGGCGTGTCCTACGGCCATAATGACTATGGCGGCTGGGGCTACACCATCTTTGGCACCGACACCGAAGACCTTTATGTCTATGACATCAATCCGGCCAACCCGCTGCAATACAAGTATGGCAATGGCTGGGAAACCATGAAGGTGGTGCACGAAAGCATTCCGGTCAAAGGCCGGGCGCCCGAAGAAGTGGATTTGAAATTCACCCGCCACGGGCCGGTGCTGTTCGAGGACAAGGAACATCACAAGGCCTATGCCGCGCGTGCCGCCTGGCTGGAGCCGGGCGGATCGCCCTACCTGGGCACCTTGCGGGTGGACCAGGCGCAGAACTGGAGCCAGTTCGCTGAAGCCATCAGCCATGCCCGCACGCCGGCGCTCAATTTCATCTGGGGCGATAAGAACGGCGATATCGGCTACAACGCCGCCACCATCGCGCCGCGGCGGATGAATTTCAGCGGCCTGGTTCCGGTGCCCGGCGATGGCCGCTATGAATGGAATGGCTTCCTGCCGATCAAGGACATGCCGCATGTGCTGAACCCGGACAAGGGTTTCTACAACACTTCCAATGAGTGGCAGGTGCCCAAGGGCTTTCCCCACATGGAAGCGATCCATTTCATCTGGGCCGATGCTTATCGTGGCCGGGCGGTGGCGGAATCGCTGGGCGGGGGGAAGAAATTCTCCGTCGCCGACATGACAAACCTGCAGAACTACAATCTTTCCATCCCGGCGCGCAGCATCGTGCCCATGCTGCGCGACATCACCATCAGCGATCCGGTGGCGCGCAAAGCCGCCAGCAAGCTGCTGCACTGGGATTTCGTGCTGGACAAGGATTCGGTGGAAGCCGGCATCTATGGAATGTTCCAGCGGCGCGTGATGGAAAATGTGAAGAACACCATCGTGCCGGCTGCGGCGCGCGACACGCTGACCCCGCCCATGACGCGGATCGTCGCGTCCCTGGCGGCGCCGGATGGCAGCTATGGCAGCGATCCGGTCGCGGGGCGCAATGCGGTGCTGGTGAAAAGCCTGGAACAGGCCTGCGCCGACCTGAACGGGCGGCTGGGCGCCGACATGGAGAAATGGACGCTTGGCGCCTATCACTATGCCCGGATCATCCATCCCATGGCAGGGGCGCTCAGGCCCGACCTGGCGGACAAGTTCGATGTCGGCCATTTTCCGCGCGGCGGCGACAACTACACCATCACCGCCACCGGCAACACCGACAACCAGGGCGCGGGCGCGTCGTTCAAGATCGTCACGGACGTCAATGACTGGGACGCGTCGGTGGGCCAGAACAATCCGGGCCAGTCGGGCGACGTCAATGATCCGCATTACCGGGACCTGTACGAACTATGGGCGCGGGGGAAATACTTCCCCATTTTCTTCTCGCGGCCGAAGGTAGACTCGGTGACGGAAAAGACCATCCTGTTGACGCCGCAGTGAGACGCTGGATTGCAGGACTGGTGCTTGCGCTGGCGCTGGGCGGGCCGGCGTTAGCGGCGCCTGCGGATGGATGGATCAGCCATCCCGCGGCGGCCACGGTCTCCGGCCCCATCGTGCTGCATTTCCGCCGTGTGCTGGATGTGACGCATGTGCCGAAGGCTTTTCCGGTCACGGTCACGGCCGACAACCGCTTCATCCTGTTCGTCAATGGCCGCCGCATCGCCACCGGCCCGTCCACCGGCACCCTGCTGCGTTGGCGCGACCGGGGCATTGATCTGGCGCCTTACCTGAAGCCCGGACGGAACGTCGTGGCGGCGGCGGTGTGGGATTTTGTGAGACGGGCGACGGACGGGCCGCCTCCCGCCGCCGGCGACTTGCCGCCGCAGATCGCGCCCATTGCCCAGCAAAGCGTGGGCCTGGGCTTTCGCGTCACCGGCGAAGGGCTGGCGACGGGCGAGGGCAGCTGGCGGGTGAAGATTGATGCGGGCCATGCAGCCGGCAACGGCCGCGCCCAGGTGCCGCGTGGCCGCTATTATGTCGCCAGCGCGCCCGAAGTAATTGATGCCGCCAAAGCGGACTGGAACTGGACCGGCGCCAACGAGGGCAGCGGTTGGGTTGACGCGGTGCCGGCGCCACTGGCCGCCAACCGCACTTTGATTGCAGATCCCTTGCCGCAGCAGAATTTTTTGCCCGCCGCGCCGGGTATGACGGTGCGCAGCGACCTCGCCGGCGATTTTCCCAAGCATCCGCTGACCGTGCCGGCGAATAGCCATGCCCGCATCCTGCTGCGGCGTGAGGCAATGATTTCCGGCTATCCGGAACTGACCGTATCGGGCGGGGCAGGGGCGACGATCAAGCTGACCTATAGCGAGGCGCTGTATGACGCCGAGATGAAGAAGGCCGATCGCGACCTGGTGGAGAATCGCCTGGCGCTGGGCCTCTTCGACACCTTCATGCCGGATGGACCACGCCGCAGCTTCATGCCGCTATGGTGGCGGACCTGGCGCTATGCCGAGCTGGACATCCAGACCGGCGCGTCACCGCTGACGCTGCAATCGCTGCGCGTCTTTGAGACCGGTTATCCGTTCGAGCAAGTGGCGCATTTCACCAGCAACGACGCGCAGCTCAACAAAATCTGGCAGGTGGGCTGGCGCACCGCCCTGATCGACGCCCATGAAACCTATATGGACAGCGCCTATTGGGAGCAGTTGCAATATACCGGCGACACGCGGCTGCAGATGTTGATCTCCTATGCGGTGGCGGGCGATCCGCGCCTGGCGCGGCAGGCGATCGAGGTTTTTGCCGAATCCGATGTTGAAGGCGGGCTGGAGCAGGGCGCCTATCCCAGCCGCAGCGACAACGTGATTGCCACTTTTTCGCTGGCCTGGATCGGGATGCTCAACGACTGGTCCATGGAGCAGCCAGATAAGGCGCTGATCGTCAGCAACCTGCCGCGCATGCGCACTATCCTGAAATGGTTCGAGCCATGGCGCACCGCCAATGGGCTGCTCGGCAAGAATCCGCAATGGAATTTCATTGATTGGGCCGGTCCCAAGGGCAGCAACCGCGACACCTTTCCCGCTTACGGCGCCGATGGCGGCAGTTGCCTGATGACCGTGTCGTGGCTGGGGGCGCTGCGCCAGGGTGCGGCGCTGGAAGCCGCCTATGGCGACAAGGCCCAGGCCGCCGCCGACACCGCCCGCGCGGATGAAGCGCGCGCCGCCATCCGCGCCCATTGCTGGGACAAGGCGCGCGGGCTGTTCGCCGATACCTCCGACCTGAAGCCCCTCAGCCAGCACATGAATATCTTGGCGGTGCTGTATGACGCCGCCACGCCGGAAGAAGCCGCCGCCATCCTGGACAAGATCACCGTGCCGGGGCGCGGCATTGATGCGCCAGAGGAGCTGTACACCTCCACCTATTATTTCGCCTGGTACCTGGTGCGGGCCTTTGAACATGCCGGCCGCGCCGACCGCTATCCCGCCCTGCTGCAAACCTGGCGCGATCTGCTGGCGCTGCATTACACCACCTGGCCGGAGTCGCGGGGCGAGACCCGCTCTGACACTCATGCCTGGAGCGCCCATCCCACCGCCGACCTGTTGGGATTGGTGGCGGGCATTCGCCCCGCTGCGCCGGGCTATGCCCGGCTGCGGGTGGCGCCGAACCTGGGTGATCTCACGTCGCTCGATGCGGCAGCCGTCACGCCGAAGGGTAAAGTGTCAGTCCGCTATGTCATCAAGGGCGACAGTCTGACGGCAGAGATCGATTGCCCCGCCGCGCTGCCGGGAGAATTTGTCTGGAAGGGAAAATCTTATCCCCTCACGGGCGCACACAGCCGCTTTGTGCTGCCGCGCTAACGGGTGCTGAAGCGGTATTCCGTCACTTCGTGCAGCGGCTGGCCCGGCGTCACCAGCTTGGACGGGAAGTTGGGATGATTGATGGCGTCCAGATAGCCTTCGGTCTCCAGGCTCAGCGCATAAAAGTTGCGATAGATCTTGCCGCCTTTGCCCTCCACCGTCCGCGTGCCGATATTGTCGCTGTAGAGCTGCACCCCAGGCTGGGTTGTCAGCACATCCATCACGATGCCGGTGCCCGGATCGCTCAGCTGCGCCGCGCGGCGCAAGGTGCCGGGCTTGCCGTTGATGATCATGCAGATGTCCAGCCCGCCCCGCATGGCGATCTGGTCGAACGGCGAGTTCAATACCGTGCCCAGCTTCACGGGCTTCCTGAAATCAAACGGCGTGCCCTTCACCGAAGCGATCTCGCCGGTCACCAGATTGTCGGCATCCTGCGGCGTGTATTTGTCGGCAAAGACCTGCAAGGTCTGGTTTGATATGTCGCCATTGCCTTCGCCTTGCAGCGCGAAATAGGAATGATTGGTCAGGTTGGCGATGGTCGGCCGGTCGGAGATGGCGTGGTATTCGATCCGCAAGGCGCGGTCTTTTGTCAGGGTATAGGTCATCACCGTGGTCAGCACGCCGGGAAAGCCGCCATCGCCGTCATGGCTGACCAGGGAAAGGATCAGGCTGGGCTCGGGCCCGTCCTTCATTTCCGCCTGCCACAATTTTTTGGAAAAGGCGGCGGTGCCGCCATGGATCACGAACTTGGCGTCAGGGCTGGATTTTTCCAACTGATAGGTCTTGCCGTCTATGCTGAAGCTGCCGCCACGGCTGACGCGGCCGACATAGCGGCCGATCACCGCGCCGAACACGCTGCCCTTCTGGTAGGAAGCGGCATCGTCGAAGCCCAGCTCGGTGTCGGTCTTGGTTCCCTGTTTGTTGGGCACCATCAGGCTGACGATCATGCCGCCATAATTGGTGATGCGCGCTTCCAGCCCCTTGGGGCCGGTCAGGGTGAAAAGCTGGATCTTGCCGCCGTCAGCGGTCTTGCCCCAGTCCGCTTCGGTGATGTTGGCGGCGTGCGCGGACGATGCCGCGGTGACAATCAGAGCCAGTGCGATGGCGAGTTTGAAGCCCTGCATTGTAACGCCCCCCGGATTATTTCATGCTTGGCGCCAGCATAAGCGCATCGGTCCAGGCGGGCTAGGTTCGCTGCAATGCATCATTCGGGGGAGACAGATCATGCGGCGCATCGTCATCACAACGGCACTCAGTTTCGCGCTGGCGGGCGCAGTCCAGGCCCAGGTCGGCGGAAAGGACACGCCCTGGCGCGGCGCCGGGCCTCAGCCCTGTTTCGGCATCGATGGCGGGGTGAACATATGTCCCGCGCCATCCCGGATGCGTGTGGTGCGCGCCGGCCATCTGTTCGACAGCAAGACCGGCACCTTGTTGGCCAACCAGGTGGTGGTGATCGAAGGCGACAAGATTTTGGAGGTCGGCCCGGCCGGCAAGGTCAAGATTCCGGCAGGCGCGCAGGTGATCGATCTCAGCCGTCAGACGGTGCTGCCCGGCATGGTGGACATGCACACCCACATGTTCAATTCCCTCAAGCCCGGCACCTCCAAGGAAACCGCCACCCTGCTGGCGGTGCAGAACATCCAGGCCGATCTGCATGCCGGCTTCACCGCCGTGCGCGACATGAGCAGCCATGGCAACGGCTATGGCGACGTGGACATCCGCAATGCCATCAACCGCGGCGAGATTGATGGTCCGCGCGCCCAGGTTTCCACGCGCGGCATCGCCTGGGGTGCGCCGGGCGCCAAGCCGCTGGAGCCGGGCGAAAGCGCCGTGGTCCACAATGCCGAGGAAGCCCGCGCCGCGGTGCGCGACCAGGTCGGCCGTGGCGCGGACTGGATCAAGCTGTTTCCCGCCGGGGGCTATTCCTTCGGCGCCGATGGCAAGCCCGCTTATGTCGTGACCTATCCCATGCCGGTGCTGCAGGCGCTGATCGATGAAACGCACAAGCTGGGCCGCAAGACCGCCTGCCATGCCTTCGGCGGCGAAGGGCAGAAGAATGCCATCCTCGCCGGCTGCGACAGCATCGAGCACGCCTTCGGCCTGACCCAGGAAGAGGCCGACATGATGGTGGCCAAGGGCCTGTCCTATGATCCCACCTTGCAGCGCTATACCGAGCCCTACATGGACGACAACGATGCCCGGAATACCGGCGGCAAGTACCGCATGATCCCCATCTTCCAGAATGCCGTGACCCTGGCGTCCCGCACCAAGGGCCTGAAGATCACGGTGGGCAGCGGCGTGGACGGCTCGACCTTCCCGCACGGCACCCAGGCGCTGGAGATCGTCGCGCTGGTCAACCAGGCGCATATGAGCCCCGCCAGCGCCATCCAGGCGGCCACCATCAACAGCGCCGAAGTGCTGGGCTGGCAGGACCGCATCGGTTCGCTGGAAAAGGGCAAGTATGCCGACCTGATCGCCGTGCCCGGCAACCCGCTGGCGGACATCACCGCGCTGCAGCGGGTCAACTTTGTGATGAAGGGCGGCAAGATCGTGCGCGACGATCCGCTCAGCCGCCGGTAAAGGCCCGCACGGTGAAATAGAGAATCGACGGTCCCACCAGGCAGCCCACGCCGGTATGGAAGGTGGCGATCAGTGCGCCATAGGGCACCAGCTTGGGATCGGTGGCGGCCAGCCCGCCGGTGACGCCGCTGACCGTGCCCATCAGCCCGCCATAGGTCATGGCCGAGCGCGGATTGTCGAGCCCGATATAGGGCGCGATGAACGGCGTGCCGATCATCACGAGGATGGCTTTCAGCACGCCCACGCCGATGCTGAGCGCCATCACCGGCGAGGAGGCGCCGATCGCAGCCCCGGTTACCGGTCCCACGATATAGGTGATGGCGCCCGCGCCGATGGTGGTGAGGCTGACCGCGTCCGTGTAGCCATAGAAGCGCGCCACCGCCACGCCGATGACAAAGGGGATGATGGTCCCCAATCCCAGCGCGAAGGCGCCCAGCAGGCCGGCGCGCCGGGCCTGGACCACATCGACTTCAAACGCGGTGGCGACAATGGCGAAATCGCGCAGCAGGTTGCCGCCCAGCAGGGCGATGCCGGCGAACATGGGAATGTCGGCAATGCCTTTCTGGCCGTTGGTGATCACGCCGCCCGCATAGGCCAGCCCCAGCCCGGCCAGGATGGCGATGGCCGAGCCATGGATGCGTCCCCCGGTGAGATATTTGGAGACCAGGTGGGACAGATAGATGATCGCGCCGACCACGGCGAAGGCGGTGATCAGGCCCTGTTTGGTCAGAAGTTCAACCAGGAAACTCATGCCCGGCCGCCCTTGTCGATCCGGCTGATCAGCGCCACCACCGCGGCGCAGGCCGCCACGGTCAGCACGGCGGCGATGATCACCATGGGGCCGCCGCCGGCGGCGGACAGCACATTCTGCTGCGCCGCCATGGCGACCACGATGGGGATATACATGGTGGCCCAGAATTCGGTGCCCAGCTTGATGCCTGCGGACAGGGCGCCGGTATGGGCCAGCCAGACCCGCGCCGAAATCAGCAGCACCATGGCGATGCCGACGCCGCCGACATTGGCCTTGACGTGCAGGGCCATGCCCAGAAGATCGCCCAAACCCACACCGATCAGGGTGCAGATCGCCAGCAGCGCAACGCCGTAGATTGTCATTCCATCCCCTCGGCCCACCGGATTATTCTTGCCAAAACGCTAGAGCAGCCGTCCCATACAGGCAACATGACCGACAACCTGTTCACCCGCTTTTCGTCTCCCGCCTTGCACCGCAACAAGACCTTCCTGGCGCCGCCGGGACGGCAGGCCGTCAGCTTCGCGCAGGCCTTCGACCAGGCGGGACGCTACGCCCAAGTGCTGACGGCGCATGGCGCCAAAAAGGGCGACCGCGTCGCCGTGCAGGTGGAGAAGAGCGCGGAGAATATTTTCCTGTACCTGGCCTGCCTGCGCGCCGGGCTGGTCTATCTGCCGCTCAATACCGGCTATACCGCCGGCGAGCTCAGTTACTTCATCGGCGATGCCGCACCAGCGATCTTTGTCTGCGCCCCGCGCGATCTGGAGATGCTGAAGGGAATTTTTCCGCAAGGCACCGTGCTGACCTTGGGCGATGACGGCAAAAGCGGCAGCCTGTTGGAGGAAGCCGCCGATCAATCGCCGGATTTCCCCGATGCCGTGCTGGGCAAGGACGATTTGGCCAGCATTCTGTACACCTCCGGCACCACCGGCGTTTCCAAGGGCGCGATGCTGACCCATGGCAATCTATGGTCGAATGCCGAAGTGCTGCGGCGGGAATGGCGCTTCACCCAGGACGATGTGCTGCTGCACGCCCTGCCGATCTTCCACATCCATGGACTGTTCGTGGCCACCAACATCTGCCTGGCGGCGCGGGCTTCCATCATCCTGCTGCCCAAGTTCGATATCGCGGAAATCTTTCGCAGCCTTCCCGCCGCCACCGTCATGATGGGCGTGCCGACTTTCTATGTCCGGCTGCTGCAGGACCCGCGCCTGAACCGCGAGACGTCGAGGCACATGCGGCTATTCGTGTCCGGCTCGGCGCCGCTGCTGGCGGAGACTCACCGGGAATGGTCGGCGAAGACCGGCCAGGCGATCCTGGAACGCTATGGCATGACCGAAACCAACATGAACACTTCCAATCCCTACGAGGGCGCGCGCAAGCCGGGCTCGGTGGGGCGGCCGCTGCCGGGCACGGAATTGCGCATCGCCGATGACGGGGGCAAGGCATTGCCGCAAGGCGAGATCGGCATGATCGAGGTGCGCGGCCCCAATGTCTTTGCCGGCTATTGGCGGATGCCCGACAAGACCGCGGCGGAGTTTCGCGCTGACGGCTTCTTCATTACCGGCGATCTGGGGATGATAGACGAAGACGGCTATGTCCATATCGTGGGCCGGGCCAAGGACCTGATCATCAGCGGGGGCTTCAATGTCTACCCCAAGGAAATCGAAAGCCTGATTGACGAGCTGCCGGGCGTGGCGGAAAGCGCGGTGATCGGTTTGCCCCACAAGGATTTCGGCGAAGGCGTCACAGCCGTGGTGGTGCTGAACAAGGATGCGGCACTGACGCAAGATCAGATCATGGCGGCGCTGAAGGACAGGCTGGCCAAGTTCAAGCAGCCCAAGGCGGTGTTGTTCACCGACCAGTTTCCGCGCAACGCCATGGGCAAGGTGCAGAAGAAATTGCTGCGTGACCAATACAAGGACCTGTACGCCTGATGGACAAGATGCGCGCCGCCTGTGAACTGCTCTACCGCCACTGGGCGGACGGCATCACGCTGGAAAGCCTGCCGCCCGAGCTTCGTCCCGTGGACAGGGCGGAAGGCTATCGCGCGCAGGCTTTTATCGAAGGCTTTAGCAACAAACCCCTGTTCGGCTGGAAAATCGCCGCCACCAGCATCAATGGGCAACGCCATATCGGGGTGGATGGTCCGCTGGCGGGGCGCATCCTGGCAGAGCGGGTGATTGCCGATGGCGGCGTGTTCAAGCTGGGCAATTGCCTGATGCGGGTGGCGGAGCTGGAGTTCGCCTTCCGCATGGGCGCCGATCTGGCGCCGCGCGCAACGGAATACACCCAGGATGAAGTGCTTGCCGCTGTCGCCACTCTGCATCCGGCAATCGAACTGCCGGATTCCCGTTTCGCCCACTTCGAGACGGCGGGCCTGGCGCAACTGGTGGCCGACAATGCCTGTGCCCATTATTTCATGTTGGGCCCGGCGGCGGATGGCGATTGGCGGGCGCTGGACCTGGCGGCGCATCCGGGCAAGGCATTCCGCAACGGCGCGCTTGCGGAGGAGGGCGTGGGCGCCAATGTGCTGGGCGATCCGCGCATCGCCCTGACCTGGCTGGCCAATGAACTGTCGCGTCACGGCATGGCGTTGAAGACGGGCCAGGTTGTCACCACCGGCACCTGCGTCAAGCCGCTGGCCATCGCCGTGGGCGATACCATCGAAGGCGACCTAGGTGTGCTTGGCCGGGTCTCGGTGCGGGTTATCTGATATAAAGACGCATACAGGGGTGGGAACATGATCCGGATTGCTGCGCTTTTGCTTGGGCTGGCCATTGGCCCGGCCATGGCGCTGGAGGAATGGCCGACCTATGGCCACGATTATGGAGACAGCCGCTATTCGCCCCTGGCCCAGATCACGCCGGCCAATGTCGCCGGCCTCAAGCCGGTCTGGACCTATCATATGCGTCCGCCGGGGCGCGAAGCCCGCGGCTTTGCGGCCTCGGAGAACACGCCGCTGGTGGTGGGCGGCACCATGTTCGTCTCCACGCCGTATGGCCGGGTGGTGGCGCTGGATGCGGAAACCGGCAAGCAGCGCTGGGCCTATGAAGTGCCCGGCGGCGACCAGCCGGCGACGCGCGGTGTCTCTTACTGGCCCGGTGCAAAACCCCAGATCGTGTTCGGCACCCGCGGCGGGCTTTTGATCGCGCTGCATGCCGCAAACGGCGCGCCGGTGAAACGCTTCGGCAAGGACGGCGTGGTCAACCTGCGCAGCGCTGCGGTGTTGCAGGGCTTTCCCGACGCCGCGCTGGGCGTCACCTCCGCGCCGGTGATCTACAAGAACCTGATCATCACCGGCTCGCGCACCCAGGAGACGCCGCAACAGGGCGCCTCCGGCAGGGTCCGCGCCTTCGATGTGCGCACCGGCCGTGAGGTCTGGCACTTTAATGGCGTGCCGCAGCCAGGCGAGAAATTCCACGACACCTGGGAAGGCGAAAGCTGGGTCAAGCGTTCCGGCGTCAATGTCTGGGTGGGGCTGATCCTGGATGCCAAGCGCGGCATCGCCTATCTGCCGTTCAGCGCCCCCACCTTCGACCAGTCGGGCAATGACCGCAAAGGCGAATCCCTGTTCTCCAATTCGCTGGTGGCGGTGGATGCCGCCACGGGCAAGTATCTGTGGCACTTCCAGGCGCTGCGTCACGACCTGTGGGACTATGACCTGCCGCTGACCACCTTGGTGGATGTGAAAAAAGACGGCCGCACCATTCCGGCGGTGGCGGTGATGAGCAAGGCCAGCCTGCTCTTCCTGCTGGACCGCGTCACCGGCAAGCCGATCTATGACATCAAGGACATTCCCGTCCCCACCGACACCGACATGGTGGGCGAGAAAGTATCGCCCACCCAGCCCGCCTCCATCACGCCGCCGCTGGGCCGCACCTCGTTCAACATGGCCGAACTGGCCAACCTGACGCCGCAGCAGAAGGACGGCTGCGAGAAACTGATCAAGGAACAGAATGTCGTCGGCGCCGCTTATTTCCAGCCGCCGCGGGTGGACAGCGCCGTGGCGCGCTTTCCCGGCAACTGGGGCGGCATTGACTGGAGCCACGCCGCCTTCGATCCCCAAAGCGGCTATTACATCGTCAACGCCAGCGAGATCGCCTCGCAGCAGATGATGATCAAGAAGCCCGACGGCAGCTATGACATGAAGTATGGCTACCAGTGGTTCTGGGACAAGGTCAGCCACATGCCCTGCCAGGTTCCGCCCTGGGGCAATCTCTACGCCATAGACCTGAGCACCGGCGCCATCGCCTGGACGAGCGTGCTGGGCGTCACCGACGGGCTGGCCGATCCCAATACCGGCCGGCCCAATGTCGGCGGACCCATCGCCACCGGCGGAGGGCTGGTCTTTATCGGCTCCACCGACGACAAGCGCCTGCGGGCCTTTGACACGAAAACCGGCAAGGAGTTGTGGACCTTCCGCCTGCCGGCCTCGCTCTACGGCACGCCGCTGACCTACCAGGGCCGCAGCGGCAAGCAGTATGTCGCGGCCGTCACCACGGGCGGATTTTGGGGCGAAAATGCAGGCTCCGACGAGGTTACAGCCTTCGCCTTGCAATAGGCTGTCGGGCCTGTAAATCTCCCAAAAAAGGCGCTGGCGCCGGTTTGGGGAGCAACATGAAATCGAATATCCGTCTCTGTGTGATGGCCGCTGCTTTGCTGGGTGGCACCGTGTTGGCCCAAGCCGCGACCGACTGGCCCAATTATGGCAATGACGCCGGCGCCCAGCGCTATTCGCCCCTGACCCAGATCACCACGGCCAATGTCTCCCAGCTCAAGGTGGCCTGGACCTATCACATGAAGACGCCGGGCGCGCCCCGCGTCGCCACCACCCAGACCACGCCTTTGGTGGTGAATAACGTGATGTATCTGGGTTCGCCTTACGGCAAGATCGTCGCGCTCGATCCCGTTACCGGCAAGGAAATCTGGGTGCTGGACCTGCCGGGCAATGAACGGCCGGCGCCGCGCGGCATGACCTATTGGCCGGGCGACGCCGATCATGCGCCGCGGCTGTTGTTCGGCACCAATGGCGGCAAGCTGGCGGCGGTGGACGTCAAGACCGGCAAGATGGCCGAAGGTTTTGGCGAGAAGGGCCTGGTCAACCTGCGCACGCCGGAAATCATGCGCGGCTTCGACAAGAATTACGCTTTGACCTCGCCGCCCGGCGTCTACAAGAACCTGGTGCTGACCGGCGGCTCCAATCCCGAAGATCCGCGCGGCATCTCGGGCGACGAACGCGCCTGGGATATTCGCACCGGCAAGCTGGTCTGGACTTTCCATGCCGTGCCGCGCGAAGGCGAGTTCGGCAACGACACCTGGCCCAAGGATGGCTGGCAGAACCGTTCCGGCGTGAACATCTGGAACATGATCACCATCGACGACAAGCGGGGCATTGCCTATCTGCCCTTCACCGGGCCGGCCAACGACCGCTGGGGCGGCGACCGCCATGGCGCCAACCTGTTCGGCAACAGCCTGGTGGCGGTGGACGCCAATACCGGCAAGCGGCTGTGGCACTTCCAGCTTGTGCATCACGAGATCTGGGACCATGACCAGCCCACCCCGCCCATGCTGTTCGACGTCAAGAAGGACGGCAAGACCATTCCCGCCGTGGCGGCGATGAACAAGTCGGCCTATCTCTTCATCCTCGACCGCGTCACCGGCAAGCCGATCTATCCGGTCAAGGAAGTGCCGGTGCCGCAGAGCACGGCACCCGGCGAAAAAAGCTGGCCCACCCAGCCGATCCCGGTGACACCGCCGCCGCTGGCCAAGCAGAGCTTCACGGCGGCCACTGACATCGTGACCCTGACGCCGGAACTGGAAGCGGTCTGCCGCAAACTGATCACCGACCGTAAGATCCAGGACAGCGTGGCCTTCTCGCCGATCCCCGCGGGCGTGCAGAATGCGCGCTTCCCCGGCAGCGGCGGCGGCCCCGAATGGGGCGGCGGCGCCTTCGATCCCAAGCTCGGTTATTTCATCGTCAACACCCAGGAGCTGGGCTCGATCGAGGGGCTGGAGAAAAAGCCCGGCGGCTGGTGGGCATCGGCCTATGGCCCGGACAGCTTCTTCATCAACCCGGACGAAAAGCAGGGTTACATGCCGTGCCATCAGCCGCCCTGGGGTGATCTGTGGGCGGTGAACGTCAACACCGGCAAGGTCGCCTGGCGCGTCAATCTTGGTGTCACCGACTCCATGCCGGAAGGGAAGAAGAATACCGGCCGCCCCAACCTGGGTGGGCCGCTCACCACCGGCAGCGGGCTGATCTTCATCGGCGCCACCGATGACAGCCGCTTCCGCGCCTTCGAGACTCGCACCGGCAAGGAAATCTGGACCCACAAGCTGGACGCATCCGCACACGCCTCGCCGATCACCTACCAGGGCAAGGACGGCAAGCAGTATGTCGCCGTGGTGGCCACCGGCGGGTCCTTCGTGCACAGCCCCGCGGTAGGCGACAGCCTGGTGGTGTTCGGCCTGCCATAGGCGGTTCGCAAGACGCAAAAAAGGGCGCGGTCTTCGCAGACCGCGCCTTTTTTCTTTTGGCCTAACCCGCGCCTACCGGCCGGCGTTGCGGGTGGTGGGATCCAGCTTTTCGGCCATGGCCAGATGCGTGGCCACGGTCTTTCCGGTGGTGGAGGCGAAGTCGCGCATGGCGTTGATCTTGCCGCTCCTGGCATAGCGGCGCATCAGGATATCGGCTTCCTTGTGGGCGGCGATCTGCTGGGCGATGTAACGATGGTCGAAATTGCGCGGCCGCGCCCCGCGCAGGTCGTCCAGCATGCCGCGGCGGCGGGCATCCACGCGCTCGGGCAGGGTGGCGTTGATGTTGTAGTTGCGGATGGTCCGCTTCAGCCTGGCCGTGGAAACGGTATGGGCGTCGATCATCTTGCGGGCGAAGGCGCGCACCGCGGGCGAACGGGAGCGCTCCAGGGCGATCCGGCCGGCGGAGACTTCATACATGTCGTTCATGGCGGCGGCATTGACGAAGCCCGGCGTGGTGCGGACCATTTCGGCCACCAGCCGGCCGACCATGCCGGCGGTGGTATCCTTCACCGCGCTCAGGGGTTCAAACCGGGTGTCGAGGCTGGGGCGGCGCTCTTGCGCGGCGGACACGGCAATGCCGCTCAAGAAAATCAACGCCGTCATAGCGCCAAGCAGTTTGCCGTTCACCGATAGTCTCCCCAGATAGCCCGGCGGGACTTTATCAGCGCCAGTTTGGGAAAGGAAGTTGCGGAAAGTTCCCCCCAAAGCCCGTGGGCCTCAGCTATGGGAGGCGTTGTAGGCGGCAAGGCCTTTGCTGCCGGGGCACAGATCCTTTTCCGACAGCCGGTTCAGGGCTGCGTCCACCGTATTGAGGTTGGCGTGCATGTCCTTGGCGTTGTTGTCCATGTAGATCAGGCCGGTCACCAGTTCGCCCGCCGCGGCGCGGCTCTGCAGGTAGTTCATCGCCCCGATGCGGTCGAAAGGATCGTAATCGGCCGCCAGCTTGGACAGGCGCAGGGTCGAGCCGTCATGCAGTGCCACTTCCTCGGTGGTGCCGGGGGCATACTCAACCTTGATGCTCGCGCGCGGCTCCATCAGGTCCAGTCGGTTGACCGCCTCGTTATGCTCGCGCACGAAATCATAGGCCTTGGTCGAGCCGGCATGGTTGTTGAAGGCGACGCAGGGGCTGACGATGTCGATAAAGGCCGGGCCGGGATGGCTCATCGCCGCCATGATCAGCGGCACCATCTGCGCCTTGTCGCCGGAGAAGCTGCGGCCCACAAAAGTGGCGCCCACCATCAGGGCCATGCTGACCAGGTCGAGAGGGGAGTCGGCATTGAAGCCGCCGGCCTTGCTCTTGGAGCCCTTGTCGGCGGTGGCGGAGAACTGGCCCTTGGTCAGGCCATACACGCCGTTATTCTCGGTGATGTAGACCATGTTCACGCCGCGGCGCACGCAATGCACGAATTGGCCCAGGCCGATGGAGGCGGAATCGCCGTCGCCTGACACGCCCAGATAAAGCAGTTCCTTGTTGGCCAGGTTGGCGCCGGTCAGCACCGACGGCATGCGGCCATGCACGGAATTAAAGCCGTGGCTCTGGCCCAGAAGGTAATCGGGCGTCTTGGACGAACAGCCGATGCCCGACAGCTTGGCCACCCGGTGCGGCGCGATGTTCAGCTCGAAACAGGCCTGGATTATGGCGAAGGAAATCGAGTCATGGCCGCAGCCGGCGCACAGGGTCGAGATCGAGCCTTCATAGTCCCGGTGGGTGAAACCCAATTTGTTCACCGGGATGCCGGGATGGCGCAGCTTGGGCTTGGCGATATAGGTCATTCCGCGGCTTCCCTGGAGGTGAGCGACATGCGTTCGGCGATGGCGGCGATGATGAAGCGGGCGGTGATCACCTGGCCGTCATAATGCAGGATGGAGATGAAGCGCGCCGGATCGATGCCGCATTCATTGACCAGCAGGCTGCGCATCTGGGCATCGCGGTTCTGTTCGACCAAAAAGACCTGGTCATAGGCGTTGATGAAGTCGGTCACCGCTTCGCTGAAGGGAAAGGCGCGCAGCCGCATCGTGTCCAGGTGAATGCCGTCGGCAGCCAGCGCCGCCAGGGCCTCGCGCATGGCGGGCGCGGTGGAGCCGAAATAGATCACCCCGACCTTGGCCTTCTCGCGGGCCTTTTCGATCACCGGCGAAGGCACCAGGCTCTTGGCGGTCTCGAACTTGCGCAGCAGCCGCTGCATATTGTCCTGATAGACCGCGCCTTCCTCGCTGTATTTGGCGAAGCGGTCGCGGGACGAGCCGCGGGTAAAATAGGCACCCTTGCTGGGATGGGTGCCGGGCAGGGTGCGGTAGGGGATGGCGTCGCCGTCCACGTCCAGGTAGCGGCCGAAGGTCTTGCCGGCCTCCAGCTCCTCGGCGGTCATCACCTTGCCGCGGTCGTAAACCCGCTTGTCGTCCCAGGTGAAGGGCTCGCACAGCCAGTCATTCATGCCGATATCCAGGTCTTCGAGCACAAAGATCGGGGTCTGAAGCCGCTCGGCCAAATCGAAGGCCTGGGCGCAAAATTCGAACAGCTCGCGCGGATCCTCAGGGATCAGCAGCACATGCTTGGTGTCGCCATGGGATGCATAGGCGCAGACCAGCAGATCGGACTGCTGGGTGCGGGTGGGCATGCCGGTGGACGGCCCGCCGCGCTGCACGTCGATGATCACGGCGGGGATTTCCGCGAAATAGGCCAGGCCGAGGAATTCCTGCATCAGGGAAATGCCAGGACCGGATGTGGCGGTGAAGGCGCGGGCGCCGTTCCAGCTTGCCCCGATCACCGTGCCGATGGCGGAGATTTCGTCTTCCGACTGCACGATGGCGAACTTGTTCTTGCCGGTCTCTGCATCCACCCGGTACTTGCGGCAATGCTTGGCGAAGGCTTCGGCGACCGAAGTGGACGGCGTGATGGGATACCAGGCCGCCACCGTGGCGCCGCCATAGACGCAGCCCAGGCCGGCGGCGTCATTGCCGGTGACAAAGATGCGCTTGCCCACTTCGTTGGCGCGCTCGACCGTGAGGCTGCAGGCATCCCCCAGATGATCGCGGGCATAGTCGTAGCCCATGCGCAGCGCCTGATGGTTGGGCGCGATCAGGGTCTCCTTCTTGCTGTATTGTTCGCCGATCAGCTTCTCCAGCACTTCAATCTCGATTCCGAGAAGCTGGGTGAGGGCGCCGATATAGATGATGTTCTTGAATAGCTGGCGCTGGCGCGGATCCTTGTAGGCCGCGTTGCTGATCTCGGTCAGCGGCATGCGGATGATGTTGATGTCGTCGCGAAATTTCGAGTCCGGGATCGGGCGCGAGGAATCGTAGAACAGGTAGCAGCCCGGATCGATCGAGGCGACATCCTTGTCCCAGGTCTGGGGGTTCATCGCCACCATCAGGTCCACGCCGCCGCGCCGTCCCAGCCAGCCCTTGCCGGAAACGCGCACCTCGTACCAGGTGGGCAGGCCCTGGATGTTGGACGGGAAGATGTTGCGCGAGGTGACCGGAACGCCCATGCGCAGGATGGCGCGGGCGAACATCTCGTTGGCGGATGCCGAGCCCGAGCCGTTGACGTTGGCGAACTTCACCACGAAATCATTGACGGATTTTATTTGTGACATGCGTACCCCGTCTTGGGCGCGTTCAGCAGGAATTTCTGCATGTCCCAGGCGCCGGTGGGGCAGCGCTCGGCGCACAGCCCGCAATGCAGGCACAGGTCTTCGTCCTTGGCCATCACCCGGCCGGTCTTGAGCGCGGTGGAAATGTACAGGTCCTGGTCGGGATGCAGCGCCGGGGCCGTCAGCCGGTGGCGCAAATCTTCTTCCGCGCCATTGGCGGTGAAGGTGATGCAATCCATCGGGCAGATGTCCACACAGGCGTCGCATTCGATGCATTTTGGGGTGTCGAACACGGTCTGGACATCGCAGTTCAGGCAACGCTCGGCTTCTGCAAACGCCTGCTTGAGGTCAAAGCCCAGTTCCACTTCCAGCTTCACATCCTTCAGCGTTTTTTCGATGGGGGCGTGGGGCACCTTGAAGCGATGGTCATTGGAGATGTCGTTGTCATAGCTCCATTCATGAATGCCCATCTTCTGGCTGGACAGATTGACCATGGGCGGCGGGCGCTGGCCCACGTCCTTGCCCTGGCAGAGCAGGTCCATGGAGATGGCGGCGTCATGGCCATGCGCCACGGCCCAGATGATGTTCTTGGGACCGAAGGCCGCGTCGCCGCCGAAAAAGACGCGTGGATTGGTGGACTGGAAGGTGGCGGGATTGACCACCGGCATGTCCCACTTGTCGAATTCCAGGCCGACATCGCGCTCGATCCAGGGAAAGGCGTTCTCCTGGCCCACCGCCACCAGCACGTCGTCGCATTCCATCACCACGTCCGGCTCGCCCGACGGCACCAGGCTGCGGCGTCCCTTGGCGTCGGTCTCGGCTTTGACCTTCTGGAAGCGCACGCCGGTCAGCTTGCCGCCGCTGTTCAGGAACTCTACCGGCACCAGGAAATTGTGGATCGGGATTCCTTCATGCATCGCGTCTTCTTTTTCCCAGGGGCTGGCCTTCATTTCGCCGAAGCCGGAGCGCACCACGACGTTGACCTGTTCGCCGCCCAGGCGCCGCGAGGTGCGGCAGCAGTCCATCGCGGTATTGCCGCCGCCCAGCACAATGACGCGTTTGCCGATCTTGGTGGTGTGCCCGAACGACACCGATGCCAGCCAGTCAATGCCGATATGGACATTGGCGTCCGCTTCCTTGCGGCCGGGGATGTCCAGCTCGCGCCCGCGCGGCGCGCCGCAGCCGACAAAGACGGCGTCATACTTCTCGGCCAGGAGACTTTTCAAAGAAGTGATCTTCTGGCCCAGCCGCAGCTCGGGCTTGAGATCCAGGATGTAATTCACTTCCTCGTCCAGCACCGTTTCGGGCAGGCGGAATTTGGGAATCTGGGTGCGCATCATGCCGCCGGCATTGGCGTCGCCGTCATACAGCACGACTTCATATCCCAGCGGCAGCAGGTCGCGCGCGACCGTCAGCGAAGCGGGACCGGCGCCGATCAGCGCCACCCGCTTGCCGTTCTTCTGCGCGGCGGGCGCGGGCATGCGGTGCTTCACATCGGTCTTGTTGTCGGCGGCGACGCGCTTGAGGCGGCAGATGGCGACCGGCTCGGCCTTCTTGGTGACTTCCTCGACGCGGCCGCGGCGGCACGCCGGCTCGCAGGGGCGGTCGCAGGTGCGGCCCAGCACGCCGGGAAACACGTTGGAGTGCCAGTTGACCATGTACGCGTCGGCATAACGGCCGGCCGCGATCATGCGGATATATTCAGGAACGGGGGTATGGGCGGGGCAGGCCCATTGGCAGTCCACCACCTTGTGGAAGTAATCGGGATTGGCGATGTCGGTGGGCTTCATCCCAGCGACAGACGGACCATTCACCGCGCCCGACGCTTGCCGGGACGCTTCACTCACCGATGCACCACTCATGCTGCTGACTGCTTCCCCAATGACACGCCCCAAAAGGACCAACGTCTGACGGATTCAGCTATGTGTGCGTATGGTCCTGTGCGCTTGTGCTCTTCTTGTTTCCAGCATGTCCGGGAATTGGCCGGCTGCTTTATTCGAGTCCCTGTGGGCTCATACTAGCGAGGGTAAATGCCACGCAAAAGGCTTGTTGCACCGCGTCATAGGCGCGGCGGAAAATCGTTCGGTGACAATCGCTTAATTTTCCGCTGTCAGCCGCTGCGCGGGCCGCATGGTAAAGGCCAGGCCCATGCCGACCAGCATCAGCACAATGCTGCCCAGGAACGGTAGCTGCCAGTTGCCGGTCTGGTCGATCAGAAAACCGCCGACCACGGGCGAGACGATCGCCGCGAAGGCCGAGCCGGTGTTCATGAGGCCACTGGCGGTGCCCGAATGGTCGGGCGCGATGTCCATCGGGACAGCCCACATCGGGCCGATGGTCATCTCGGCGAAGAAGAAACCGGCCGACAGGCTGATCGCCGATATCACGAGGTCGTGGCTGAACATCAGGGGCAGCAGCGACAGACAAGTCAGGCCCATGCACACAGACACCATCAGGCTGCGGGCGCGGTTCAAATTGCCGGTGCGGGCGTAGATGCGGTCGGTGACGATGCCGCCCAGCGTGTCGCCGACCACGCCGGCCAGGAAGACGCCGGACGAGAACAGCGCCATGCTTTTCAGGTCCTGGCCCTCATGCTGGAAATATTGCGGGATCCAGCTCAGGAACAGCCACAGGGTCCAGCCGTAGCAGAAATAGACGATGGTGACCGGCGCCATGCGCTTGATCAGCGGTCCCCACGGCACCGGTTGGCCTCTGGGCTTGGGTGGCGGCAGCGCGGCGCGTTCTTCCGCCGTCATGCCCGGATGGTCCGCCGGATTTTCCCGGAAGATGAAAATCCAGCCGAGCAGCCAGGCAAAGCTGATCGCGGCGCAGACAAAGAAAGAGGCGCGCCAGCCATAGGCCGTCATCACCGTCACGATCAGCGCCGGCGCCAGCGCATTGCCCAGCCGCGCCGCCGAATGAGTGATGCCTTGGGCAAAGCCGCGGTCCTTGGCCGCGACCCAGCGCGACATGGCGGAGGTGGCGGCGGGGAAGGTGGCGCCTTCGCCCAGGCCCAGCAGCACGCGCGCAATCAGGAGTGAGATCAACCCGCCCGCCATGCCCGTAAGGACGGTGGCGCCGGCCCAGATCAGGCTGCAGGCGATCAGGGTGCGGCGGGTGCCGAATCGGTCGCTGACCCAGCCGCCGATCACCTGGAAGATCAGATAGGGATAGGCGAAGGCGGAAAAGACCAGCCCGATCTCGGTCTTGGAGAGATTGAATTCCGTGCCGAAGCCCAGCGCGCCGACCGAGGCAGTGCTGACATTGACCCGGTCGATATAGGTAATGAGGTACATCAGCGACAGCATCGCCAGCACGACGCCGGTGGGGCGAAAGAGCTTCATGTCAGTCCCTCCGCGCCTTGATGGCGCTTATTGTCATTATACCGTCGCGTTTGTGACACTTTAGGCAGGGTGTGCCGCAAAATATTCCATCGCGGCATCCACGCCGCGCCCGGCCAGGTTCACGCCCGCCAGTTTCAGCCCCATTTCGCAGCCCGCCAATGTGGCCAGCAAAGTCAGGTCATTGCTGTTGCCCAGATGGCCGATGCGGAAGGTGCGGCCCTTGATCTTCCCCAGGCCTGCGCCCAACGACAGGTCGAAACGTTCCAGGATGGACTTGCGCAATTTGTCCGCATCAATCCCTTTGGGCACGATGATGCTGGTCAGGATGGGGGAATGCAGATCCTTGTCGGCGCATTGCACCGGCAGGCCCCAGGCCTCCACCGCGCCGCGCACGCCAGCCGACCAGCGCTTGTGGCGGGCAAAAATCTTGTCGAGAGTCTCGGCCTCGATCATCTCCAGCGCTTCGTGCAGGCCGTAGAGAAGGTTGGTCGCGGGCGTGTAAGGGAAATAGCCCGTCTTGTTCATCTCGATGATTTCGTCCCAGGCCCAATAGGACTTGGGCAGCTTGGCGGTCTTGGACGCTTCGATGGCGCGCGGCGACAAAGCGTTGAAGCTCAGTCCGGGCGGCAGCATCAGGCCCTTTTGCGAACCGCTGATGGTGCAGTCCACGCCCCATTCGTCATGGCGGAAATCGGCGCTGGCCAGGCCCGAGATGCTATCCACCACCAGCAGCGCGGGATGCTTGGCCGCATCAATTGCTTTGCGAACCGCCGGAATGTCGGAGGTCACGCCGGTGGAGGTTTCGTTATGGACCACGCACACCGCCTTGATGCGATGCTCCTTGTCCGCCTCCAGCCGTTCCTGAATCAGTGCTGCCTGCACACCATGGCGCCAGCCGGGCGCTTCGGGCAGTTCGGTGTCGCTGCCCTTCCATTCCAGGATCTCGGTGGACAGCCCAAGCCGGCCCGCCAGCCGCGACCACAGATGCGCGAACTGGCCGGTTTCATACATCACAATGTGATCGCCCGGACTGAGCAGGTTGACCAAAGCCGCTTCCCAGGCGCCGGTGCCGGAGGCGGGATAGATCATCACCGGATGCTGGGTCTTGAAGATGCGCTTGATGCCCTGGGTGAGCTTCAGCCCCAGGGCGCCGAATTCGGGCCCGCGATGGTCGATGGTGGGCAGGCTCAGCGCGCGCAGGATGCGGTCCGGCACCGGGCTGGGGCCGGGAATCTGCAGGAAGTGATTGCCGGTGGGATGGAAATCGAGCGTGAGCATGACCCGCCTGTATCTTTGTGTTCTTTGACCAAAATGCTAGGATTTGCGGGACAGAATTGCAAACTTCACAAACAAGATGGCGGGATAACCGCTTGCGCCCCTGAAGGCCCGATTTCCCGTGTTGAACAAGCCCGCGGCGTCCAACGAAACCACCAACAGCCTTTCGCGCCGGCTTGCCGCCGAGACAGAAGGCGAAGTGCTGTTCGAGGATGGTGACCGCGGCCGTTACGCCACCGACGCTTCCATCTACCAGGTGATGCCGGTGGGCGTGTTTGTGCCCCGCACTGCGCGCGACGTGGCCGTCGCCATCGACATTGCCCGCGACCTGAAAGTGCCGATCGTGCCGCGCGGCGCCGGCACCAGCCAATGCGGCCAGACGGTGGGCGCCGGGCTGGTGATCGACAACAGCAAATACCGCCGCGCCATCCTGGACGTGGACGTGGAAAACCGCACCGCCCGGGCCGAGCCGGGATTGGTGCTGGATCATCTCAATGCCGCGCTGAAGAAGCACGGGCTGTGGCATCCGGTGGATGTCTCCACTAGCGCCCAAGCGACCTTGGGCGGCATGGCCGGCAACAATAGCTGCGGCTCGCGTTCCATCGCCTACGGCAACATGGTGCACAATGTGTTGGGCGCCACCGCCTGGCTGTCGGACGGCAGCGAGGTGGCGTTCGGTCCGGTGACCGGACTCAGCGGGCGGGGTGCACAGATCGCCGATTTTGTGCGCAAGCTGGCGGCGGAACACCGCGATGATATCGAAGCCAATTGGCCCAAGGTGATGCGGCGGGTGGCCGGCTACAACCTGGATATCTTCAACAACCAGAATGAGCGGCCTTACACCAAGGACGGTAGCGTAAACCTGGCGCATCTTCTGGTGGGCTCGGAAGGCACCCTGGCGTTCACCAAGGACCTGACCCTCAAGCTGGTGCCGCTGCCGAAGAACAAGGTGCTGGGGGTGGTAAATTTCACCAGCTTCCACACCGCGATGGACAGCGCCCAGCACATCGTCAAGTTGGGTCCCAGCGCGGTGGAGCTGGTGGACCGCATCATGATCGAGCTGGCGCTGTCCAATCCCGCCTTCCGTCCAACCATGGAAACCGCGCTGATCGGCAAGCCCGCGGCCATCCTGCTGGTGGAATTCGCCGGCGAGGACAAGCCGGCGCTGGTGAAGAAGCTGAATGGCCTGGTGGCGCTGATGGGCGACCTGGGCCTCCCCGGCAGCGTGGTCGAAATGGAATCCGACGCGCCGCAGAAGAACCTGTGGGAGGTGCGCAAAGCCGGCCTCAACATCATGATGAGCCTGAAGGGCGACGGAAAACCCGTCAGCTTCATCGAAGATTGCGCCGTGCCGCTGGTGCATCTGGCGGACTACACCGCCGCCCTGACCGAAGTATTTGAGCGTCACGGCACCCATGGCACCTGGTACGCGCATGCCAGTGTCGGCACCCTGCATGTGCGCCCGATCCTGGACATGCGGCGCGGCGGCGCCGTCAAGATGCGCAGCATCGCCGAAGAGGCCAGCGCGCTGGTGCGCAAATACAAGGGCGCCTTCAGCGGCGAGCATGGCGACGGGCTGTGCCGCGGCGAATGGGTGGAATGGCAATTTGGGCCCCGGATCAACGAGGCATTCCGCGCCATCAAGCAGCACATGGACCCCATCGGGCTGTTCAGCCCGAACCGCATCATTGATCCGCCGCGCATGGATGACGGCAACCTGTTCCGCACCCCGCCGCCGGGCAGCGCCAAGCCTTACACCGTGCGGTCTTTGACGACCGCGCTGGACTGGTCGGAATGGGATGTGCAGAACGATCCCGTCACCGAGAAAACTTCGGCATCCGGCAGCGGCGGCGATCCGGCGCGCGGCTTCGCCAAGGCAGCGGAGATCTGCAACAATAACGGCCATTGCCGCAAATTCGATAGCGGCACCATGTGCCCCAGCTATCGCGTCACCCGCGATGAACAGCATGTGACCCGCGGCCGCGCCAATGCGCTGCGGCTGGCGCTGTCCGGGCAGTTGGGCGAAGGCGCCCTGACCAGCCAGGCGATACACGACACGCTGGACTTGTGCGTCTCCTGCAAAGGCTGCCGCCGCGAATGTCCTACCGGCGTGGACATGGCCAAGATGAAGGTGGAGTTTCTGGCCCATTATAAAGCCCGGCACGGCTTCACCTTGAAGGACCGGCTGGTGGCGCATCTGCCCGATTATGCCGGTGCTCTCAGCCGCATCGCTGGGCTGGCGAACTTGCGCGACCGGCTGCCGGGCTTGGCCTGGCTGAGTGAAAGGCTCACCGGCTTTTCCGCAAAGCGCGCGCTGCCACGCTGGCGCGGCGATACCTTCTGGGCGGCGCATGATGCATCGCTGTTCTCCAGCCGCGCGGCGGCGATCGCAGCGGCGCCCAAGGCCGCCGCCTTGTTCGTGGACACCTTCAACGGCACGTTTGAATCCGAGAATGCCCATGCCGCGGCGCGCATCCTGAAAAAAGCGGGCTACACGATCACGCTGGTGGCCAAGGAGGAGGGCCAGCATTGCTGCGGCCGTACCTTCCTGGCCGCGGGCATGGTGGACAAGGCCAAGGCGAAACTATCGGCGCTGCTGGACGATGTGCTGCCGCTGGCCGAGGCCGGCATCGCCATTGTTGGGCTGGAGCCGTCCTGTCTTTTGACCTTGCGCGATGAAGCCCTGTCCCTGGGCTTCGGCGACAAGGCCAAAAAGGTGGCCGCCCAGGCGCTGCTGCTGGAAGAATTCCTGGCGCGCGAAGCCAAGGCGGGGCGCTTTGCCCTGGCCCTCAGGCCCGCGCCCGCGCCCATCCTGCTGCATGGCCATTGCCATCAGAAAGCGTTCGGCGCCGTGACGCCGGTGCTGGAGGTGCTGCGCCTGATCCCGGATGCAAAACCCGAATTGATCGAAACCTCCTGCTGCGGCATGGCCGGCAGTTTCGGCTATGACCATTACGAGGTGTCGATGCAGATGGCGGAGCTCAGCCTGCTGCCGGCGGTGCGCGCCAATCCGCACGCCATCATCGTCGCCGACGGCACCAGTTGCCGCCAGCAGATCGGCCATGGCGCCGGCCGCAAGGCCCGCCATGTCGCAGTGCTGCTGGACGAACTGTCCTAGAAAGTCATCACCAGCCGGTTGCCGCCGGGGCGGGGCTGGTAGACGGCGCTGGCGCAAAGCCCCGTCACCATGGCGATCCCGGCCTGGCCTTCGGGACGCTCCTCCAGCGCAAGCGCCTCATTGTCCGGCGCTTTCCAGCGTGTGGGATCGAAAGGCGGCGCGTCGTCTTCATAGGTGATGGTCAGGCGGGGCAGGGGCGCCAGGCCCAGCCGGACCGGCTTGGCGCATTCCCCGCCATAGCCATATTTGATGGTGTTGGAGAAAAGCTCCTCGACCACAATCAGCGCCCGTGATACCAATTCACTGTCTATTTTCCAGCTATTGCAGGCCTGTTCCAGCGCGCGCAACGCCGCAAACAGGCCGTCCATTGTTGCGGCATATTCCAGTTCTGCGGGCCCGGGGGTGTTTTCCATGCGCATCAAATCATTGGCATTGAGCTTGGTGTTGGCGCTGGCATGCGCCGGCGCCGCGCAGGCGGCGGACGACTCCATCGGCCAGGTCAAGACCAAGAAGGGCGATGTGTTGGTGCTGCGTCAAGGTCAGGCCAAGCCTCTGAATGTCGGCGATCATGTTCTTCAATCCGATACGGTCAAAACCGAAAAGGGCGCTTCGGTCGGCATAACCTTCCTGGACAACAGCATGATGTCCCTGAGGCCGGCCAGCGAACTTGCGCTGGACGAATTCAAATTCAATTCTACGACGCGCGAAGGGGTTTTCAATACAAGGCTGGCCAAGGGGACCCTGGCGGTCAAATCCGGCCAGATCGTGCAGCAAAAGCCCGAGACCATGCATATTCGCACGCCGGCCGCCCTGCTCGGCGTGCGCGGCACCGAATTTGTCGTGAATGCGGGCGGCTAAGATGCGCAGCGCTTGCCTCGCGATCCTGGGCGCCGCCTTGCTGCTGGCCGGCTGCGCTTCCCATGAAATGGTGGTGGTGCTGCCGGCCGCCGACGGACATGTCGGCGGGGTGGTGGTGCGTCCCGACAAGGGTGAGACGGTGGTGCTGGACAAGCCCTATGCCTCCGGCGTGCCGGGCGATGCCCGCGTGGGCACGGCGACGGCCGAGAGCGTGGACAAGGATTTCCACCAGGTGCTGGAGGCCCGTCCCATTCCGCCCGCGACCTATCAGCTCTATTTCGTCTACGGCAAGGATGACCTGACCGCGGATTCGGAAGGCAAGTTCTCCAGCCTGTTCGCCGATATCGCCAGGCGCAAGGCGGCCGAAATCGTCATCACCGGCCATACCGATCCGGTCGGCAGTGATAGCGACAATGACAAGCTGTCCCTGGACCGCGCCAACATCATCAAGACCCGGTTCCAAACGCTGGAAAAGCAACACCAGCCGCCGTCCGACCTGACCATCACCACCGTGGCGCGCGGCAAGCGCGATGCCCAGGTACCTGCCGGCGTCAATTGCAGGAACTCCACCGAGGCGGCCTGCGAAGCCGCCCGCAACGTCGAAATCACGGTGCAATAGGCCCGTTCCAGCGCACCGCCAGGATCGTCAGATCGTCTGACGCGTCCGCTCCCGCCACGAAATCGTCCGCCGCGTCATGCAGCGCCTTGGTCGCGGTGTGTGCGCTGATATCGTTCGCCAAGCCCGCCAGAACTTCCTCCGCCCGCGCCCGGCCCATCACGTCACCTTCGGCCGTCATCGCCTCAGTGATGCCGTCGGTGATCACGCACAGCATGTCGCCGGGCTTCAACTGGACGCTGTCTTCCGGATAGTCGAAGTCCTCCACGATGCACAGCGGCGGACCTCCCACGCCTTTCAGGGAATGCGGCGGCTCCCCCCGCCGCAGCAGGAAGGGCTGGTCATGGCCGGCATTGCAGAAGCGCAGCTCGCCCGTCGCCAGGTTCAGGATGCCCGCAAAAAGCGTGATGAACAGCATCTCAGGATTGTCGCGGCTGATCTCGCGGTTGCTGCGATTGATGATGGCGCCGATGTCATGCTCCCCGCGCAGGGCGCAGCTTTTGCACAGCGATTTTCCCAGCGCCATGAACAAGGCGGCGGGCATGCCCTTGCCGCTGACATCGCCCACCGCGAAGAACAGGTGATCATTGTCCATCTTGAAAAAGTCGAAAAAGTCGCCGCCGATCTGCCGCGCCGGAATCATCAGCGCATCCATGTCGAAGCGGGCATCGCCTGCCACGCTGGCAAGGCTGGGCAGGATGCCGGCCTGGATGCGATGGGCCGCTTCCAGCTCGCCCGCGGTCTTGGCGGCGGCCAGCCGCAGGCGGCGGCGCTGGGCGTCAGCCTGCGCAAAGCCCGCGCTCAGCAGCGCCATCATGACGGCGGCCTGGCCGATCATCGGGGTGGCAATGTCCAGCAGGATGCGGGAATGCAGCCACAGGCCAAAGCCCAGCCCGGCCAGGCACAGCGGCACTGCCGCGCCCAATATCAGTCCGCCGCGCGGCCGCAGCGACGGCGCCAGCAGGATCAGCAACAGCGCGAAGAATAAAGTCAGGCCCGCTTCGGCCATCTCTGCCCAGTGCGGGCGGCGCGCAAATGTGCCGTCCAGGATATTCTCCAGAAGCTGGGCGCGGATTTCCACGCCCTGGATCTGGTCCACCGGCGTCATGCGCAGGTCCACCCGGCCAAGGCCGGTTTCTCCCAGCAGCACCATGGCCCGTTCGAACCGCTGCGGCGGGACGCGGCCCTCCAGCACGTCAACGGCCGAGACAAAGCGCTGCCGGTCGCGCTGGGAAAAATTCACCCAGATGCTGCCGTCTTCCTGGGTGGGGATGTCCAGACCGCCGACCGAAACGCTTTCCACCCCATGGGATGACAGATGCAGGTCCACATGATCGGCGCTGGGATTGCGCACGGCCAGGCGCAGCATTTCCAGCTCCAGTCCCGGCGCCGGCCGTCCCGAGACCAGCGACACCATGGGCAGGCGGCGAAAGGCGCCATCCGGATCGGGGATCACCGACAGCATGCCATGGCCGACGCCGTCGGCTTCATCGAACGCCGCGATGCTGCGGGTGGTGAAGGGAAAGTCCGGAAGAATGTCTTCCAGATGTTCGCGCGGGTCGCGGCCGGCCAGCAGGGTGCCCAATCTTGCGCGCAGGATGCCCGGCGCATGCTCCAGGATCGCTGTCAGATACGCCGGCGGCTCCATTCTCTGCAGGAAGGGCGCCAGCCTGCCGCTGTCATGGCTGCCGTCATTTTCCGGAATGCCGACGCCGATGGCGACCGGCTTGCCCGCCAGGGTGCGGGCCAGCAGATCGTCATGGCGCGGCAGGGCTTGCAGTTCCGACACCGCCGGCGCCGACAGCCTGCCATCGCCGATATGGCGCAGCCATTGTTCGGGCGAAAGCTGGTCCGCCTCCGGCCACAGCATGTCGATGCCCAGCGCGGCCGGTCCGGCCTCCAGGATCTTGGCGATCAGCCGCGCCTGGATCTGCCGCGGCCAGGGCCATTGCCCCACCTTTTTCAGGCTTTGGTCGTCTATGGCGACGATCACCACCGCATCGGTGTGCTGGTCGCGCGTGAACAGCCGTTGATAGGAATCGAACAGTGCAAAACGCGGCGCGTCGAACAGCGCGGGCGCGGCCAGTTGCAGGACCAGGAACGGGATCAGCACCGCCCAGGCGGCGCGCCGGCCCCAGCCGGTGGCCGCCAGCCGGCCAAGCCCCTTAAACGTCAAGGACCAGCCCGTCATAGGCGATGACGACGTTCAGCTTCTTGTCGGTGCGGGTGATTTCCTCGAAGCGGATGGTTTCCTTGAACACACCTTCCAGCCGGGCATCGTCATAAACCGGCTCGTGATGGAACAAAGCGAGCTTTTTGGCGCCCGCCATCTGGCACAACTCCACGCCCATCACGTTGCTGGAATGGCCCCAGTCTTCTTTCATCGACACCGAGTCGGCCAGGGAATACATGGCGTCGAACACCACCAGGTCGGCATTGCGGAAGAAGTCCGCCGCCCGCTGCATCTCCGCCTTGTCTTCCGGCTTGTGCTCGGAATCGGTGGTGTAGACCACCGCCTTGCCGTCCTTCTCGATGCGGTAGCCGTAGGAATCGTTGCCGTGCATCTGCCGCGTGCCGGTGACCTTGGCGCCGGCGATGTCATAAGGCTTGTCCATCTCCAGCTTGACGAACTCGATCTTGGCGGCCAGCGCGGTGAACTCGACCGGAAAGCAGGGTTCGTGGTTCTGGTTGCGGATCGCCTGCTCCAGTTTGTCGTGGCAGCTATAGATCACCACGTGGTTGCCCGGGATGAAGCAGGGAATGAAAAAGGGAAAACCCATGATATGGTCCCAATGCACATGCGATACCAGGATGTGATAGGTCTGCGGCGATTTGGGACCGTGCTTGGCGATGGCGGCCAGCGAGAATTCGCGCACGCCTGAGCCCAGGTCGCACAGCAGATATTCCGGCCCGCCCACATCCACCTGCACGCAGGAGGAGTTGCCGCCGAAGGTGCCGGATTCGGCGAAGCTCAATTCCTGGTCGCAAAAGGCTTCCGCCTTTTCCGGCGTGTCCAGGTTCTTGGCCGAACCCTTGACCAGTGCGCTCACCAGTTTCTTGCGCACCGCCTTGGCGCCGAGCGGCGTGGGCAGGGAGCCACGCGTACCCCAGAAAGTGACTTTCATGACCGCGACGCTTCCAGATGCGGCAGCGAATCCGGGTCCAGCTTGGTGACGGCGTCACGCACGGTGTCGAATACCGCCAGCACCTGGCCGAAATGGCCGATGTCGAACACTTCTTTCACCAGGGGCCGCAGGCCGGTGAGCGCGAAGCCCTTGTTCTGCGCCTTGGAGGCTTTCAGGACGATGACCAGTGCGCGAAAGCCGCCGCTGGTGATCAGGTCCACGCTCGACAGGTCCAGCACCAGCGCGGTCTTTGCTTTACCCAAGGCGGCGGACAGCGCGGCCTGGAACTGGTCGGCGTTGGAAAGGTCGATCCGTCCGGGCGCGGCAGCTAACAGAACGCCGCCGGCGCTTTTGTCTTTCAAATCCATGGTGCCCCAGACGCCCCAATAATACTTTATCTAATGACATCAGCCTAAGCCGCCGGGGGCTTTGCGGGCAAGTCTTACCAGTTGGTCAGCGAGCCATCTTCCAGCCGGTTCACCGGCAGATAGGCGCGTTTGTAGGGATATTTGGCCGCCAGCGCCTCATCAAGCTCCACCCCCAGGCCGGGGCCTTCGCCCGGATGCAGCGCGCCGTCCTTGTAGGAATAGGTGCGGCGGAAAACCTCGTCGGTCACCTCGGCATGGTGCATCCATTCCTGGATGCCGAAATTGGGAATCGACACATCGAAGTGCAGCGCCGCCGCCATGGAAACCGGCGACAGGTCGGTGGCGCCATGGCAGCCGGTGCGCACATTATAGATGTCGGCCAGGGCCGCGATGCGGCGCAAGTGCGTGATGCCGCCGGCATGTACCACCGTGGCGCGGATGTAATCGATCAACTGTTCCTCGATTAGCTGCTTGCAGTCCCAGATCGAGTTGAACACTTCGCCCACCGCCAGCGGCGTGACGGTGTGCTGGCGGATCAGGCGGAAATTGGCCTGGTTCTCCGCTGTCACCGCATCCTCCAGCCAGAACAGGCGATAAGGCTCCAGCTCCTTGCCCAGCCGCGCCGCTTCGATGGGCGTCAACCGATGATGCACGTCATGCAGAAGATGCACGTCCCAGCCCAGCACATCGCGCGCCTTTTTGAACAGTTCAGGCACCGAGCGCAGGTATTTTTCGCTGGACCATGAATATTCCGATGGAATGTCACTGTCGGCAGGGTCGTAAGGCTTGCCGGCCTTCCCCACGCCATAGGTGGCTTTCAGGCCCGGCACGCCGGACTGCAAGCGCACCGCCTTGTAGCCCTCGGCGATATATTTTTGCGCTTTCTCCAGCGTCTCTTCGATCGTGTTGCCGTTGGCATGGGTATAGACCATGGCGCCATCGCGGCTCTTGCCGCCCAGCAACTGATACAGCGGCAGCCCCGCCACCTTGGCCTTGATGTCCCACAGCGCCATGTCCACCGCGGCGATGGCCGACATGGTGACGGGCCCGCGCCGCCAATAGGCGCCGCGATAGAAATATTGCCAGGTGTCCTCGATGGTGTGGGCGTCGCGCCCGATCAGGCAGGGTACCAGGTGGTCGGTGAGATAGCTGGCCACCGCCAGTTCGCGGCCGCTCAGGGTGGCATCGCCCAGCCCCGTGACGCCGTCCGAAGTTTCGATCTTCAGGGTGACGAAATTGCGCCCCGGGCAGGTGACGATGACTTTGGCGGACACGATCTTGAGCACGGCGATCCCCTTCCAACCCGGATGAGCGGGCTTAAGCCGCCTTGGCCTGTTTTACGCGGTTTCACCCGATTGCGAAACAATTGCCCCACACGCGAAAAGCCGGGGCAAGGCGGCCTTTACGGCACCGGCGCGGCGTCTATTATCCCCGGCCAATAGCCCCAGGGAAATCGCCATGCGTTTCAGGACTTATGCCATCGCCGCCGCCGCGCTTGCCCTGTCGGTGGCGGTGGGTTTTTCGGCGACCAAGCCCGCAGCGATCAAGTCTGCACTGAAGGGGCCCCTGACATCGCAGCTCAACCGGCTCTGGCCGGCCAAGGTCCAGACCAAGCAGCCCAAGTTCCCGCCCACGCTGTCGGCGGCGCAGGAGATGAAAACCTTCCACATGGCGCCGGGCTTCCAGGTGCAGTTGGTGGCCTCCGAGCCCCTGGTGGTGGATCCGATCCTGGGCGAGTTCGACGGCAACGGGCGTCTTTGGGTCGTCGAGATGCAGGGCTATGCCGTGGGCCAGAAGATGATCAACATGGAAGATCCGATTGGGCATGTGGTCATCCTGGAAGATACCGATGGCAACGGCGTCTATGACAAGCGCACCGTTTTCCAGGACAAGCTTTCGCTGCCACGCGCATTGAAGATCCTGGACAATGGCTGCGCCCTGATCGGCGAGCCGCCCAATCTGGTGAAAGCCTGCGACACCAATGGCGATTTGAAAGCCGACACCAAGGAAATCCTCAAGGACGGCTTCGGCCGGGTTGGCAATATCGAGCATGCCGCCAATTCCCTTTATTGGGGAATGGACAACACCATCAATGTGGCCGAGCACAATTATAATGTGCTGCCCAAGAACGGCGGCAAGTTCGAGATCGTGCCCAACCTGGTGCGCGGCCAGTGGGGCGTGACACAGAATGACGGCGGCTTGATCTTCCGCGACTTCAACACCGATCCCTTGTTCGTCGATTATGTGCCGGCGCAGTATTATGTGCGCAATCCCAATCTCACCCGCACCGCGGGGCTTTACGAAAACCTGGTGGACCAGACCAAGTCGGCGGTGTGGCCGGTGCGGCCGACGCTTGGCGTCAATCGCGGCTATCGCCCCGAAGTGCCGCGCCCCGATGGCTCGGCCTATTATTATCAGGGCGTTTCCTCGCCCATGATCTATCGCGGCAACGCCTTGCCGAAGGAATTCTACGGCCAGGCCTTTGTGGTCGACAGCCCTACCAACCTGGTGCATCTGCTCAAGTTGAACGAAGGCGCGGACGGCACGCTGACCGGCGCCGACTATTGGTCCAAGGGCGAATTCATGGCCTCGACCGACGAGCGCTTTCGTCCCACCTGGCTGATCCCCAGCCCGGATGGCAGCTTCCTGATCGTGGACATGTATCGCGGCGTCAGCCAGGACGAGCCGATCCAGAGCGACTACCTGAAGAATTATATCCAGCAGCATCGGCTTTGGGACGGTATCCATAAGGGCCGCATCTGGCGGGTGATCCATACCGGCATGAACAAAAATGCCGCGCCCAAGCCGCGCATGATCAGGGAGACGCCGGCGCAACTGGTGGCGCATCTGTCCGATCCGGGCGGCTGGTGGCGCGATACCGCCCAGCAACTGTTGGTCCAGCGCAACGACAAGTCGGTGGTTCCGGCGCTCAAGCAGTTGGCTGCCACGGCGCCGGACTGGCGCACCCGGACACAGGCGCTGTGGACCCTGTCGGGCATGGGTTCGTTGGACGCGGAAGCCGTGACCAAGGCGCTGGGCGACTCCAACGCTTATGTGCGGCTGGCCGGTGTGCGGGGCGCCGAACCGTTCCTGGCCAAGGGCGATGGCGCGCTGGCGGTGGCAGTGCTGAAACTGTCCGACGATTCCAGTTGGACGGTGCGCCGGCAATTGGCGGCCTCCCTGGGCGCGATGCCGCGCGAAGGCCGCGTCACGCCGGTCGTGGCACTGATGAAAAAATACGGCAGCGATGCCGCGACGGTGGATGCCGGGATCAGCGGCCTGAAAGGTCTGGAAGCCGATGCGCTGAACGCGATCATGTCCGGCAGCGACGCCAATGCCGATACGGTGGAAATGCTGGCAGGCGCTGCCGCCAAAAGCCGCGACGTTGCGCAGGTGCAAAAGCTGCTGGCCGCCGCAACCGATACCGCCAAGCCCGCCAGGCTGCGGCTGGTCATGCTGAACGGCGCCGCCACGGGCTTTGCCGGCATCGATGCCCGTCCGCCCGCGAGGGTGGCTGGCGGCCGGGCCGGCGGCATGGAAGGGATTATCATCAGGCCCACGCCGGCGGTGAAAGTGTTCGCGTTGCCGGCAGAACCGGTGGCGCTGTCGTCATTGGCAAAGGAGAGCGGTGACATGGGCGCCGCCGCCAAGATTGTGCTGGATGACCTGACTTGGCCGGGCAAGCCGGTGCCGCCCGCGCCCAAAAATACCCGCACCCCGGAAGAGGAAGCCTTGTTCAAGGCGGGCGCTGGGGTTTACGCCACCAGTTGCGCCGGCTGTCACCAGGATAATGGCCAGGGCATACCGCGCGTGGCCGCCCCGCTGGCCGGCTCCAAGTTGGTCATCGGCCGGCCCGACATGCCGATCCGGGTGCTGCTGAATGGCAAGGAAGGCCCGATCGGCGAGATGCCGCCGCTGGGCCAGTCGCTGAGCGACGAGCAATTGGCGCAGGTGGTGACCTATATCCGCGGCGCGTTCGGCAACACCGCGGCGCCCGTCCGTCCCATCCTGGCCAAGGAGTATCGGCAGCTCTACACCTTCCGCAAAAAGCCCTGGACCGACCAGGAATTGCAGGCGCCGATTCGTTAGTGATACAGGCCCTGACCGTAAACACGCTGTCGCGCCGCCATGGCGCGGTGGGGGCCGTTGATGGGATCAGCTTTGCCATTGCGGCGGGCGAGGTGTTCGGCTTGCTGGGCCCGAACGGCGCAGGAAAAACCACCACCATCGAGTGCCTGCTGGGCCTGGTGCGGCCCGATGCGGGCAGTATCGCTATCTGCGGCGTGGATGCGCGTGCCCAGCCCCGCGCGGCGCGGGCCAGGACCGGCGCGGTGCTGCAAGTCACCGGCCTTCCGGACAAGATCACGCCGCGCGAGGCGCTGGATGTGTTCGGCGCTTTCTATCCCTCGCCCTTGAACACCAATGTGCTGCTGGAGCGGTTCGGCCTGCGCGAGAAGCAGGACGCGGCTTATGAAAGCCTGTCGGGCGGCCAGAAGCAGCGCCTGGCCCTGGCGCTGGCCTTTGTGGGTGATCCGCAACTGCTGGTGCTGGACGAACCCACCGCCGGCCTTGATCCCCAGATGCGCCGGGAGCTGCATGATCATATCCGGGCGATGAAGGCGGCGGGTCGCGCCGTGCTGCTGGCGACCCACGACATGGACGAAGCCCAGGCTCTTTGCGACCGCATCGCGGTGATCGCTGCGGGGCGGATCGTGGCTACGGGCACGCCGGCCGAACTGATCGCGGGCTCCGGCGCTAGCCTGGAAGACGTGATCCTGACGCTGACAGGTGGGGCGCGATGACGGCGCTGCTGCACCTGACCCTGCTGGGCCTGAAGCTGAATTTCCGCAACCGGATGGCGATGCTGTACGGCTATCTGTTTCCACTGATCTTCCTGGTGGCGTTCTGGGCGGTCTATCGCAACGATCCGGTGCCGCTGGTGCTGCATCTGGGCCAATTTCTCACCGTCACCATCCTGGGCAGCGCCTGTTTCGGCTTGCCCACCACCATTGTCAGCGAGCGCGAACGCGGGGTGTGGCGGCGCTACCGCCTGTTGCCCGCTCCGGGCTGGACGTTTCTGGCCAGTGTGCTTCTGGCGCGTGCGGTGCTGCTGGCAACGGCGGCGCTGCTGCAATTGGCGCTGGCCTTTGCGCTCGGTATGCCATGGCCCACGCAACCGGCTGATCTGTTGATCGCTTTCGCCGTGGCGTCCTTTGCTTTCCTGGGCTTCGGTCTGGTCATCGCCATGCTGGTGGACAATGTCCCGGCGGTGCAGGCGCTGGGCCAATGCATCTTCCTGCCCATGCTGATGATCGGCGGGGTGGCGGTGCGGCTGGAAAGCCTGCCCGCCTGGGCGCAGCATCTCTCCCTGTTCTTTCCCGGGCGCTATGCGGTGGAGGCGTTGCAGCTTTCCGCCACCGGCGCGGGACTTTCGGGCGCGGGATTCGACCTGGCCGCCTTGCTGCTGACCGGCGTGGCGGGGGCGGTTGCGGCCGCCGCCATGTTCCGCTGGGACAAGGCCTTTGCGCCGCGCCGCGCCTGGCTGCTGCTGGCCATCGGCATGTGGGTGGCGGTGGGCGTGGCGGCCGAAATGCGCGGCCGCGCCACGGTCAGCGCCGTGCAGGACACGCGCGAGGTCGGCACTTCGCGCGATTATGTCGCCGCACCGCCAAAGCAACAAGCCGCGCCTGCATTGCCCGCTGCCTGGCGCGAGGTCACACAAGCGGACATGGACCGGATCGCCTTCGACCGCCTGCCGCCGGATGAGGGGATCATCTCGCCGCTGTCGCGCGGCGACGAGGTGCCCGATCCTGCCATCGTCCCTTCGCTGGACCGCATCCGCGATGCGCTGCCAGGCTGGGCGCCGGGCAATGTCAGCGATCCGGTGCAGCGAGCGCGCAACCTGCTCAGTATCGCGGCGGTGCCTGACATATTGCAGATGGAACAGGTGGAGCGCTTTGTGCCCCGGCTGGTGTTCGCGCGGCTACAAGCGGTGACCCCGCCCCGCGATTTGCCGAAAATCCTGTACTGGATCGCGATGCATCCGGACGAGGGCGAGGATCGCGCCATGCATCAACTGGGCGTGTTCGGGCTGCCGGACATCACGGGCCCCACCAAGCCGGTGCGGGGACGGGTGATGCTTTATGCCTTCAAGCTGCTGGGCCGTCTGGCCGGGCCGCTGCCAAATAACTAGACGCGTAGGCGAGGCCGATAGCGACAGCGTATCGGCGAGCGGCCTTAAAGTGATGCGCTGATACCGCCGCGCACCACCAGGCCGGGGGTGGGAAAGCCCACCACATCCTCATAGCGCCGGTCGAAAATGTTATCGACGCCCAGCTTCAAGGCCAGGTTGGGCAGCACTTCATAAGAGACGGCCAGGTCGGCCCGTACATGGCCGGGCAGGGCGACATCGCCGGTGGGCACGGCATTGTCAGTCATGGCGCCGGTGTGATTGAGGTCGAAGTTGACCGTCCAGGCCGGTTCCGGCTGCCAGTTGACGCCAACGCCCGCCAGCCAGCTCGGCACATCGCGCAGTGACGCGCCGGTCAATGTTTTGCGGGCATTGGTATAGGACAGGCGCGGCGTGGCGCGCAGCGTGCCCCAATCCCGCAAGCCCAAAGCCAGCTCCAGCGATGTCTCGATCCCGCGCACATGCACGGTGGAAAGATTGACCAGCTTGGGCACCGCGCCGGGGCGGAAATCGATCAGGTCGCGGTAATTGGTGGCATAGGCTTCCACCTTCCAGCGCCCCCAATCGCCCAGCTTCTGGGTGACGCCGCCTTCGAAATTTTCCGCTTCTTCGGGTTTCAGGTTGGGATCGCCGACGATCGGGTTGCCCAGGGCGAAAAAGCTGGGAAGCTTGTAGGCCTTGCCCCATGACAGTTGGAACTGGGTGCCGGAATCCGGAAACGCATAATCGGCCCGCAGTTGCGGGCTGAAATGATGCGTGGCGCCGGTATCGTCATAACGCCCACTGGCTGACAGGCTGAACTGCGGCAGGACCTGGTAACGCGCCTCTCCAAAGCCCGCCCACAAGGTGCGATCCAGCGCGAAGCGGGTGGGCAGCCGCACCGGACCGAACTGCAGGAAGCCGTTATCCACGCCATGATCGGCCTGCATGTCCACGCCCAGCGCCGCTTCCAGTCCCGGCAGCGGCGACAGCCGGTTGGTCCAGGTCACTTCATGGCGCGTGAAACTCGCCTTGTCGCCATTGGCGGGAATGCCGCCGGGTGTCTGCGCGCTGGGCGCAACGCCGGGGGATGTGGCATCAGAGGCGCGATCATAAAAGCCGTAATCCAGCGCCATGTTCCACCAGCCCGTGATACCGCGCAGGGCATGGGCGCCCAGCACGCCTTCCTGGATGTCGCGGCGATCGAGGGTACGCAAGACCGCCAGTCGTGGGCCGCCGCTGGAATCGGGAAAGGATGTGGCGGTGCTGTCGCTGTAGCGGCCGGTGAAGTTGATCGCGGTGCCGGCGATCTCGGGCAAGGTCAGGGCACCGTCCAGCGCGGTGCTTTTCAGGTTGCTGCCCGCCACGGGCATCCCGCTGTCGGTATAGGACAGGCCGATATTGCCGGTGGCGCCGCCAATGGGGCCGCCGACATGGCCTGCGGCGCGGACAAAGCCGAAGCTGCCGCCTTCCGCTTGCAGTCCGGCGTCGAGCGTGGGGCCGCCGCGCCGCGAAATGATGTTGATCACCCCGCCCACCGCGTCGGAGCCGTAAACTGCCGAAGCGGGACCCCTTACGAACTCGATCCGCTCGATGTCGTTCAGGTCCAGGGTGGAAAAATCATAGGAGCCGCCGCGGGTGTTGGTGGGATCGTTGGCCTTCACCCCGTCCAGCAGCACCAGGGTGAAGTTCGGCTTGGCGCCGCGGGTGAACAGCGACACCACGCTGCCGCGCCCGCCCGATTGCTGCACGAACACGCTCGGCAGGTCGCGCAGCAGGTCCACCACGCTGGCGGGATCGCGCGCCGCAATGGTGGCCGCGTCGATCACTGAAACATTGCTGGCCGATTCGTGCGCCGAAAGCCGGGTGGCGGTGACGATGATGTCTTCACTTTGCGCGTGGGCGCCGGACGGCAGGAGGCTCGCGCAAACAAGCGCCCAGGCGATCCCCTCTGAAACTTTCTTCATCACGCCACATGCCGCTTTTGAGCGGCCGGGACGCTAACGGCGCGCGCCGGTCAAGGCAAACGGCATTATTGTGGCAGAGCGAAAACATAGACCATGTTGCCGCCGCTGGGCTGGTCCAGGTCGGGCCGCACCGCGATGGGTCCGTTGTTGAAGCCGCCGCCGGCGGCCACGGCGATATACTGGCGCCCGCCGACCTTGTACGTGACCGTGGCGCCGAATACCTGGCTTCCCAGCCGCGTCTGCCACAGCAAGGTGCCATCCTTCTGGTCGAAGGCGCGCAGGTAGCGGTCCATCGAGCCGTTGAACAGGATGCCGCCGGACGTGGCCAGCACCGGCGAATAATTCGAGGCCGGCGTCTCCCAGCTCCACAAGGTCTGGCCGGTTTCCACCGAAATGGCGTCCAGCCGTCCGATATTGGTGGAGCCGTCGGCCAGGACCTGGGCCCCGATGGTGTTGTACTGGTCCTTGGGCTTGGAGGGGATGTTGTCCACCCGCACGCGATAGTCGGCGCACAGGTTCTGGAGCTGCACATACAGCACGTTGTTCTCGGGGCTGTAGGCCGAGAAAGGCCAGTCGCGCCCGCCGGCATGTGTCGGGCATTGGTGATAGGTCTTCTTGTAATCGGTCATGAACATTTCGGGGTTGGGCGTGACCTTGCCCTTTCTGTCGATGCTGTTGACCAGGTTTTGAAACACCGTGGACTTGGCCCACAGAAAGTCGCCCTTGGCGGCGTCGAAGCTCCACACGATGGAGGTCTTGCACGGCACGCCCGTCAGGGTGCGGCGGCTGGCGGTCGCGGCCTTGCGGCCGATGGCCATCATGCCCTTGGCTTTGGGATCGGGCGCGACCTTGGTGGTGATGGGCAGCATCTCGAAGGTGCATTCCTGGTCGGCATTGTCCTGCGGGATGACTTGGTGCTTCCACACGATCTTGCCGGTCTTGGGTTCGACGGCGAAGCGGGTGTTAGTGCCCGCCAGGGTGGCGACGCCCTTGACGCCGCGTTGGGTGTCGGATGACGGACCCACGCCACTGGAGCCGTAAAAGGCCAGATTCAGTTGCGGATCATAGGTGATCGGTCCCCACACGCCGGTCATCCAGCGCTGGTCGAACGGCATGCCGCCCCAGGTCTCGTCGCCCGGTTCACCCGGCTTGGGGATCAGCGTGTTGCGCCACAATTCCTTGCCGGTCACCGCATCGTGGCCGGTGACATAGCAGCCTTGCGGCGCTTCCTGGCAACTGGCGCCCGCGATCACCACGCCATCCACCACGATGGGACCGGTGGTGTTGGTGATGTAGAGATCGCCACCGCGATTGACCTCCCACAACTCCTTGCCGGTCTTGGCGTCCAGCGCCATCAGGAAGTTGTCGCGCGTGATGGTGTAGACCTTGTCGTCCCAGAGAAAGACGCTGCGCTTGCGCTGGCCCCAGAAATTGTTGTGCATCGCCTCCTGCGACGGCAGGGTGCGGCGGTACTGCCAGAGAAGATCGCCGGTCGCCGCATCGATGGCCTGGATCACGTCATTGGGATTGCCCAAAAACATCACGCCCTTGTAGACGATGGGCGTCGCCTCGTTGATGCCGGGCTCCATGAGGCGCGACCACACCAATTGCAGGCCCTTCACATTGGTCTTGTTGATCTGGTCCAGGGTCGAGAAGCCATAGGCTTCGTAATTGCCCCGCATCATCAGCCAGTCATTGGGATCGGGCTTGCGCAGAACCGCATCCGTCACCGGCACGAATTCCTTCAGCGGGTGCGGCGCGATGGTAACGCCCTTGATGGATTCCGGCGCCTGCGCCAGCGCCACGCAGCCGGAGGCCAGCAACAAACCCAATGTCAGCTTCTTGAACGACATGACTCATCCCCTGTTGGCGCCGCGGCGCCGATTTTGGGGAATGATAACGTTTTTTCCGTGGCTGGCTACTCAGCCGCGGCTGCGGATCACCAGGTTGCGGATCTCGGTCATGTCTTCCATGGCAAAGCGTACGCCTTCGCGGCCCAGCCCGGAATCCTTCACCCCGCCATAGGGCATGTTGTCCACCCGGTAGGAGGGGACATCGCCGATCACCACCCCGCCCACTTCCAGCTTGTCCCAGGCGCGCATCGCCTTGAACAGGTCGCGGGTGAAGATGCCGGCCTGCAGGCCGAACTTGGAATCATTGACCTGATCCAGCACCGCCTCGAAATCGCTGAACTTCGACAAAGTGGCGACGGGGCCGAAGGCTTCCTCGCAGTTCAGCTTGGTGGACTTGCCGACATTTTCCAGCAGGGTGGCCTGCAGCATGGCGCCGTCGCGCTTGCCGCCGCACAGGACCGTGGCGCCGGCGGCGGCGGCTTCCTTGATCCAGTTTTCCAGCCGCTCGGCTTCCTTTACGTCGATCATGGGACCGATGAAGGTATTCTCGTTCTGCGGGTCGCCGCACACCAGGGCGCCGGCGCGTTCGACCAGCTTCTTCTTCAGGGTCTCGTAAATGGACTCATGGATGAAGATGCGCTGCACCCCGATGCAGGACTGGCCGGATTGATAGAAGGCGCCGAAGGTGATGCGTTCCACCGCATCGTCCAGGTCGGCATCGGCATCCACCACCACGGCGGCATTGCCGCCCAGTTCCAGCACCACTTTCTTCTTGCCGGCCTTGGCCTTCAGCGCCCAGCCCACATCGGGCGAGCCGGTGAAGGACAGAAGCTTCAAGCGTTCGTCGGTGGTGAAAAGATCGCTGCCATGCCGGGTGGCGGGCAGGATGGAGAAGGCGCCCTTGGGCAGCTTGGTCTCGGCCAGCACCTCGCCGATGATGATGGCGCCCAACGGCGTGCGCGAGGCGGGCTTCATCACAAACGGACAGCCCACCGCCAGGGCCGGCGCGATCTTGTGCGCCGCCAGGTTCAGCGGGAAGTTGAATGGCGAGACGAAAGAGCAGGGCCCGATCGGCACCCGCTTCCAGATGCCCAGATAGCCCTTGGCGCGCGGGGCGATGTCCAGCGGCTGGACCTCGCCCAGGATACGCACCGATTCCTCGGCGGCGATGCGGAAGGTGTCGATCAGGCGGCTGACTTCGCCGCGGCTGTCCTTGATCGGCTTGCCCGCCTCGATGCACAGGGCATAGGCCAGTTCCTCGAACCGCTCCTGGAAGCGCTTGACGCAATGCATCAACACGTCCTGGCGCTCATAGGCCGCCATCCGTGCCATCGGCTCGGCCGCCTCGACGCAGGCGGCGATGCCCGCATCGATGGCGGCAGCGTCCGCCAGGGCGACGCGGGTCGCCACTTTCCCGGTATATTTGTCGGTGACTTCCAAATCCTGGTTGGGGGATTTGGCTTCATTCGCCAGATAATAGGGATAGGCGGCTTTCAGGCCCTGTTTCGCGTCCGGCATATCGTCCTCACACCGCCGCGCTGAGCTTGCGGATTTCCTTGTTCAGGATCCGGTCATTGTCCGAATAGTCGATCGGGCAATCCACCAGATGCACGCCGGGGGTATCCAGGCAGGACTTCAACAGCTCCGGAAGCTGCTTGGCGCTGGTGACGCGATGGCCCTTGGCGCCATAGGCTTCGGCATACTTCACAAAGTCCGGATTGTTGTAGGTCAGGCCCCAATCCTTGAAGCCCATATTGGCCTGCTTCCAGCGGATCATGCCGTAGCTGTTGTCGTTCAGGATCAGCACGGTGATGTTCAGCTTCAGCCGGACCGCGGTTTCCATCTCCTGGCTGTTCATCATGAAGCCGCCATCGCCGCACACCGCCATCACCTTGCGGTCGGGATAGACCATGGCCGACGCCATGGCCGAGGGCAGGCCGGCGCCCATGGTCGCCAGCGCATTGTCCAGCAGCACGGTGTTGGGCATGTGGGCGCGGTAGTTGCGCGCGAACCAGATCTTATAGACGCCATTGTCCAGGCAGATGATGCCGTTGGACGGCATGATGGCGCGGATCTGCTCCACCGCATAAGGCGGATAGATCGGGCAGCGCTGGTCGCCCGTCATGGTCGCGGTGTGCGCCACTTCCGCCTCGCGGGCCTTCAGCATCTTGCCGAAGTCCCAGCCCGGCTGGGGCATGATGTGTTCCTTGATCTGCCAGATGGCGTTGGCGATGTCGCCGATCACTTCGATCTGGGGGAAATAGACCGGGTCCACTTCCGCTGAACGGAAGCTGACATGGATGACCTCGGTGCCGCCGGTCTTCATGAAGAAGGGCGGCTTTTCGATCACGTCATGGCCGATATTGATGATCAGGTCGGCGGCGGCCACGGCGGCATGCACGAAGTCGCCGGATGACAAAGCGGCGCAGCCCACGAACTTTGCATTGCGCTCGTCCACCACGCCCTTGCCGAGCTGGGTGGTGACAAAGGGAATGCCGGTCTTTTCGATCAACTGGGTCAGCATGCGGCTGGTCTGGGTGCGGTTGGCGCCGGCGCCGATCACCAGCAGCGGCGACTTGGCGCGCTCGATCCGTGCCACGGCGGCGCGGATGGATTTTTCATCCGCCGAGGGGCGGCGGATATGGCTGATCTTCAGCGGCACCGAGTCGGTCTTTTCGTCGGCGACGTCCTCGGGGAATTCGATATGCACCGCGCCGGGCTTTTCTTCCTGCGCCAGGCGGAAGGCTTCGCGCACGCGGCTGGGAATATTGTCGGCGCTCGCCATCTGGTGGGTGAACTTGGTGAGGGGGCGCATCATGTCCACGATGTCCAGAATCTGGAAGCGGCCCTGCTTGGAGCTTTTGATCGGCTTCTGGCCGGTGATCATCATCATCGGCATGCCGCCCAACTGGGCATAGGCGCCGGCGGTGACCAGGTTGGTGGCGCCCGGTCCGAGGGTCGCAAGACTCACGCCGGCCTTGCCGGTGTGGCGGCCGTAGGTGGCGGCCATGAAGCCTGCGCCCTGTTCATGACGGGTCAGGATCAGCTTGATCTTGGTGGAACGCGACAGGCTGTCCAGGAAATCGAGATTTTCCTCGCCGGGAACGCCGAAGACATATTCGACGCCTTCCTCCTCCAGACACTGGATGAACAGATCGGATGCCTTGGTCATTGGGGTCCTCGTTCGGAAAATATCTTTGCAGAATGAAAGCGGCAGGCCGGGAATCCGGCCTGCCGTATTTGAAAATCAGACGACGCCGAAAGCCAGCATGGCGTCTGCGACTTTCTTGAAGCCGGCGATATTGGCGCCGCGCACATAGTCGACATGGCCATCCTTGTCCTTGCCATATTCCAGGCAGCGGGAATGAATGCCGAGCATGATGTCCTTCAGCATTTGCTGAAGCTCTTCTTCCTTCCAGGCGCGGCGGCCGGAGTTCTGGCTCATTTCCAAGCCCGACACGGCGACGCCGCCGGCATTGGCGGCCTTGCCCGGCGCATACAGAATGCGGGCCTTCTTGAAGACCTCGATGCCGGCCAGATCGGTCGGCATGTTGGCGCCTTCCGACACCGCGATGCAGCCATTCTTGACCAAGGTCTCGGCGTCCGCGCCGTTCAGCTCGTTCTGGGTGGCGCAGGGCAGGGCGACATCGCACTTGACGCCCCAGGGCCGCGCGCCGCCGCCGGTAAAGGTGGCGCCCTTGAACTCCTTGACGTACTCGGACATGCGGCCGCGGCGCTTGTTCTTCAGCACCTTCACCCAATCGATCTTTTCCTGGGTGATGCCGTCCGGGTCATGGATGAAGCCTTCGGAATCCGACAGGGTCAGCACCTTGCCGCCCAACTGCACGACCTTTTCGGCGGCATGGGTGGCGACGTTGCCCGAGCCGGAAATGACGGCGGTCTTGCCCGCAACGCTGTTCTTCTTGGCTTCCAGCATGTTCTGCAGGAAGTAGACCGCGCCATAGCCGGTGGCTTCGGTGCGGATCAGGCTGCCGCCATATTCCAGGCCCTTGCCGGTCAACACGCCGGTGAACTCGTTGGTGATGCGCTTGTACTGGCCGAACATGTAGCCGATCTCGCGGCCGCCCACGCCGATATCGCCGGCCGGCACGTCAATGTCGGCGCCGACATGACGATACAGCTCGGTCATGAAGGATTGGCAGAAGCGCATCACTTCATGGTCCGACTTGCCCTTGGGGTTGAAGTTGGAGCCGCCCTTGCCGCCGCCCATGGGCAGGCCGGTCAGGCTGTTCTTGAAGGTCTGTTCGAAGGCCAGGAACTTCAGCACGCTTTCGGTGACCGACGGGTGGAAGCGGATGCCGCCCTTGTACGGCCCGATGGCATTGTTGTTCTGCACCCGCCAGCCGCGCTGCACGCGAATGTTGTTCTTGTCGTCTTCCCAGCAGACGCGGAACGAGATCACCCGGTCCGGCTCGGCGATGCGGCGCAGGATCTGATATTCGTGATAGGCGGGCTTGCCCTGGATGAAGTCGAAGATGTCGTGCGCGGCTTCGTGCACCGCCTGGACGAATTCCGGCTGGCCCGGGTTGCGGCGCTCGACGCCCTTGATGAAGCCGTCCAGGTCAACATGGTCGTTGGACATTGGTATTTCCTCGCTGTTGTGTTGGGATTTTTATGAAGGCGTCATGGCCGCGCGCGCCGGCGCGAAGTGCATGGGAATGCTGGGGGTAGAGGTGCCGGCCCTGCCGGGCAGCGCCCTGTTTGGCGCATAGATCTGTATCATTGCATGCGCGCCCCGGGATCAGGTTTCCGCAGCCGCTTGGCGCCAGAACCTGTTATTTCCGAGGAGCTCCCCAAAACCCCAAAAGAGTAAATCCCGCAGCCCCCGGAGAGTCAACGAAAGGGCCGGCAAATGCCCCGCTTGTGCTTGATTTTTAAGCGCTTTGACGGCCGCCCCGTGTCAAGGACTTGTGACAGGCGCGCGTCCCCTTTGGTGACGCCTCGCGTCCCTTGCGCGCTGCTTTCTGCTATAGGGGCGCTTGTCCCGTCACGAGGTTCTGTTGGCCCAGACTTCCAATATCCTGCGCGTCGCCGCCATCGGCCATCGTGTGATCTCGCTGAAGACACGGGGCGCGGTCGCGCGTTCGGTCGGCCATATCCTGGCCGCTATTGCGGGAGGCGCCCAGCGTCCCGAAGGCCTTGAACGGGCGGTGATATCGCCCCTTGCCCAGGGCGCCGACCAGTTGATCGCCGCCGTGGGGTTGGAACAGGGCTACCGGCTGGAAGCCATCCTGCCGGCGGCGCAGCCCGACTATGAGAAGACGTTCAACCTGGGCGATCCGGACGAGGAGATCGCTGCCTTCCGGGCGCTGCTGGATACGGCGCGCCAGGGGCTGGGCGCCGAGGAATTGCCCGGCGACCTGAGCCATGAGGACAGCCGCAACCGCGCCTTCCTGTCTTGCGCCGACGCGATGATCCGCAAAAGCGACATGGTGCTGGCGATCCTGTCGGCCGACCGCTGGGATTCCCAGACCGGCAAGACCGCCCGTGATGCCGTCGCGCTGGGCTTGCCGCTGCTGATGATTGATCCGGCCATGCCGGGCCAGCCCCTGCTTCACCGCAAGGAGGGCATCGTTCCGGCCACCGACGAGGCCATTGCCGAGATGGTGCGCGCGCTGCTGGACCGCCGCTTTCCCAATGACGTGGCCCGCGCCAAGGCGGCGCTGGCGGCGGGCGATTTTCTCACCGCGCTGGATCTGTTGCGCCATGCGCCGGACGATCCGGACCTGGAGCGCCGCACCGAGCGCGACTACCTGCTGGTGCTGGCGCTGGCGCGGGCCGGCGCACCGCGCCTGGGACTGGAGCGTTTCCGGGAGCGGCTGGCGCGCAGCCCCCTGGAGAAATTGCCGGCCGACATGGCGCGCGACATTGCCGCGCTGGAGGCACGCTGCCTGAAAGATATCGCGCTGGAAGAGCCTGTGGAGGCGCGGGCCGAGGCGTTCCTCCTGGCCGCCGATGCCTATGAAACCGTCTATCGCCGCTTCGGCGGCTATTATCCCCTGATCAATGCCGCCACCCTGTTCCTGCTCGCCGGCGAGCAGGAGACGGCGGAAAAGCTGGCGCGCCAGACGCTCAAGGAAGTGGCGGATTCAAAGGATTACTGGGGCCTCGCGACCCGCGCCGAAGCGCTGCTGGTGCTGGGAAAAAGCGACGAGGTGGGCCCCGTCCTGAGCCATGCCAGCGCGATGGGCGTGTCGGCGTCCGCCATGGCCTCCACCAAGAAACAGTTGCTGGCGGTCTGTGCCGCGCGGGGCTCCGCCGCCTGCCTGCTGGATGATCTCAAGGTGCCGTCGGTGATCTATTATTGCGGCCACCGCAACCTGGACGATGCGGATGCCGCAAAGCTGCAGATCGCCGCCCAGATGGCGCTGCTCAATACCGGCTTTGCCTATGGTTCGCTGTGCAGCGGCGGCGACATATTGATGGCGGAAGCGGCGCTGGCGGCAGGAATAGAACTGCATGTCGTGCTTCCCTACCGCGCCGAGGATTTCGTCAAGAGCTCGGTGTCGCCAGGCTGGGAGGGGCGCTTTGCCGCCTGCATGGCCAGGGCCCGCACCGTTTCCTATGTCATCGACAATGACGTGCTGCAGCATGACTGCGTCAAAGCCCTGTGCAGCAGCCACGCCATGGGCATGGCGCGCCGTCATGCCGATGCCCTGGCGACCGGCGTCTGCCAATTGGCGATCTGGAACGGCGCGCCCGCCAAGGCGGTGGCCACCGCGGCGGCCGAGGTAGCCAAATGGTCGGCGCTGGGGCTTCCCAGCGTCATCATCCCGCCAACCGGCGCGCCTTACCGGCTGACCGCGCCCACCCCGCCGCCGGACGATCACATCAGCCCGGACGTGGTGCCGCGCGCCTTTTTGTTCGCGGATGTGCGGGGTTTCAGCAAGCTGCCCGAGCGGCACATGGAGCTTTTCGTCCATACCTACATGGCCGGACTGGGCGAGGCGATCGAGCGTTTCGCGGGCGATATCGATTACCGCGCCACCGCCGGCGACGGGATTTTCCTGGTCTTCCGTACCCCTGCGCATGCGGCGGCCTGCGCCATTGCCATGCAGGATTGCTCGGAATCCTTTGACCGGGACCGCCACGGCATCGAGGTGCATCTGCAACTGCGGATTGCGGTCCATTACGGCCCGTGCCATCCGCTGCACGATCCCATCCTGAAGAAAGATTCTTTCGCAGGCCGGGAAATCATTCGCGCCGCCCGCATCGAGCCGGTCACCCCACCCGGCGAAATCTATGTCACCGAGCAGCTTGCCAGCGCGCTGTTCCTGGCGGGCACCAAGGACTGGCGCTGCGACTATGTCGGCATCCAGCCCACGGCCAAGGGCTTCGGCAATTTCCGCATGTATTCCATCAAGCCGCACGGCTAGGCCGGTCAAGAAGGGGCCGAGCGGTTTGCCGCAGTATGACAATTTGTCATATCGGCCCTTTGCTTTCCAACCAAAGGCGAAACTGGTACGAAAACCAAGGACTTTCGGCGGATAAAGCGCCGGGCGTGGTAGGGGGTTTTTGTGACGGGCATTGGGCAGGGGGAGTTTGCGCGCGCCTTTGGCTGGACGCTGCTGCTCGCCGTGCTTTTCGCCAATCCCGCCGCCGCGGCCAGTGCGCCGGGCACCCATGAAGGCGTCGCCTCCTGCGGCGGGTCCACCTGCCATGGCCGCCTGGCGCCCACCGGCAAGACCGTGCGGCAGAACGAACTCATCACCTGGCAGGACACCACGTCGGCCGCCGGTTCGCACAGCCAGGCCTGGCAAGTGCTCACCCGTTCGCGCGCGCAAGGCATCGCCCAGCGCCTGGGACTGGGGCGCGCCGAGAACGCCAAGGACTGTCTGGGTTGTCATGCCGGGCCCGCAGCGGCGCGCGGTTCCAAGTATCAGGTTTCCGACGGCGTCGGCTGCGAGACCTGTCATGGCGGCGCCGGCGGCTGGCTGGTGAGCCATTACGCCGTGAACAGCACCCATGCCGCCAATGTGAAAAACGGCATGACGGCGCTGGACGATCCGCGCACCCGCGCCAATCTGTGCCTGGATTGCCATTTCGGCAGCGCCAAGCCCGGCCAGTTCGTCACCCACAAGATGATGGCAGCCGGTCATCCGCGCGTGTCGTTCGAACTCGACCTCTACAGCGCCTTGCAGCGCCATTATGATTTCGACGCCGATTATGTGAAGCGCAAGCCGCTGGCCAGCGGCATCAAGTTCTGGGCGGTTGGCCAGGCGCTGGCGGTGGAGCGGCAGCTCAGCCTCTATGGCGACGGCGTGCACACCAATGAAGGCGCCTTCCCGGAATTCTATTTCTTCGATTGCCAGAGCTGCCACCGCCGCATTTCCGACGAACCCAATGCGGCGCTGACCGCCGAGGCCAATCCGGCGCGTCCGCTGCCGCCGGGCACGCCACCTTTCAATGACGAAAACATGATCATGCTGTCGGCCATCGCGCGTGTCGCGGCCCCGGGCGAAGGCGCCAGCTTCGATGCGGCGGCGCGCAGCTTTCATACCGCCATGGCCCAGAACCATGTCACGACGGCCGCGGCGTCCCAGCTTGCGGGCGCGGCCCGCGCGCTGGCCAATGCGCTGGCCACCCACACCTTCAACCGCGGCGAGACTTTTGCCGCGCTGGAAGCGGTGCTGAACGGGGCGGCGGCGCGCTATACCGATTACCAGGGCGGCGCCCAGGCGGTGATGGCCGCCGACACGCTGCTCAATGCGCTGGTGGCGCAAGGCCATGTCAATCGCGCAAACGCCGAAGGCGTGCGCCCACAGATCAACCGGCTTTACGCCGCGGTGCGTGATACCAATGCCTGGCGCCCGGCGGAATTTCGCGACGCGATCCGGCAACTGGCCGGCGCGGTGGGGAGACTGAAATGATTTCGCGTATGCGTCCGTTGCTGAGCATGATGTTGAGCAGCCTTCTGGTCTTGAGCGCCTGCGGCAAGAATGACGGCAGCGCCAGCTCCAACACCAGCGCCACCAATTCCACGCCCAGCCCGGCCGCCGCCAGCACCGCCGCCACCGGCAGCACCAGCGGCGGCGCCACCACCACTCCCGCCACCAGCCTGTTTAACGTGCCGGACGCGCAGAACCTGACCGTCGCCGATGTGCAGAAGATCATTTCTCGCGCCGTGGCCGAAGCCAGCGCGCAGGGCAAGCCGGCGGCGATCTCGGTGGTCGACCGGGTCGGCAACGTCCTGGCCGTTTACACCATGACCGGCGCGCCGGCGAACACCACATTGCGCGCCGCGCCGATCCCCGCCAACAACACCGACCTGGAAGGCCTGTCGGTGCCGGCCGCAGGCGCCGCCATCGCCAAGGCGATCACCGGCGCCTATCTGTCGAGCGGCGGCAACGCCTTTTCGACCCGCACCGCCAGCGAGATCGTGCAGCAATTCTTCCCGCCGACCGCCGCGATCACGCCCGGCCTGGAAGGTGGCCCGCTGTTCGGCGTGCAGTTCAGCCAGTTGCCCTGCTCGGACCTGGCCTCCCGCTTCAATGCCGCGGGCGGCCCCGGCGCCTTTATCGGCCCCAAACGCTCGCCGCTGGGCCTGGCGGCCGATCCGGGCGGCTTTCCCCTCTACAAGAACGGCGTGCTGGTGGGCGGCGTCGGCGTGATGGCCGATGGCGATTACGGTTTCGACACCGACATCTCCAATACCGACAATGACGTGGACGAGAATATCGCCTTCGCCGCCACCACCGATTTTGCGGCGCCTTCCACCATCACCGCCAACCGGATTCTGCTGGACGGCACGTCGCTACGCTACAGCGACGCAACCGCTTCCACCTTGAAGTCCAGTCCCGCTGCGGCGCCCGGTTTCTCCACCGCCGGCGCGGTCGGCAGCCTGACGGTGGTGACCGGCTACTTCGCCGGCGCCATCATTGACGGCCAGGCCTATGGCACGGAAAACTCGGGCATCCGCAAGGCCTCCGCCGCGGAGTTCAACAATCTGGACGCCTTCATCCTGACCAATGGCGCGGGCAACAACCGCTATCCCGCCATCGCGGGCAGCGACGCCGCCGATGTCGGCACCGCGCTCAGCGCCGCCGAGACCGCCGCCGTACTGGAAGAAGCCTTCAAGATCATGGCCCGCTCCCGCGCCGCCATCCGCCAGCCGCTGGACAGCCGGGCCCAGGTCTCGGTCTCGGTGGTGGATACGCGCGGCAAGATCCTGGGCGTGGTGCGCGCCCCCGATGCGCCCATCTTCGGCATTGACGTGTCGCTGCAAAAGGCGCGCACCGCGGCCTTCTTCTCCAACAAGAACGCCGCGTCCGACCTGAACGGCGATCCATCCGCCGATGTGCGCACCTTCATTCCGGCAGCCCGCACCTTCCTGAATGACACCACTGCCTTCACCGGCGCCACCGCTTTTTCCTCGCGCTCTATCGGCAACCTGGCGCGGCCCTTCTTCCCGGACGGGAATTTCAACAATCCCAACGGCCCCTTCTCGCGGCCGCTGCCCAAATGGAGCCCGCTCTCCACCGGCCTGCAATCGGCGCTGGTCCTCACCAACCTGGCCCAGCATGTGAATTTCGTGAGCGGCGCCTCGGCCACCGACACGCCGCAGCGCTGCAGCTTCATTCCCGATGCCGCGGCCGGCCAGAACCGGCTGCAGAACGGCATCCAGATATTCTCCGGCGGCGTACCGATCTATCGCGGCAGCACCCTGGTGGGCGCGGTGGGCACGTCGGGCGACGGCATTGACCAGGACGACATGGTCTCGTTCCTGGGCCTGTTCAATGGCGGCGCGCGCGTCACCGGCATCGGCGAGGCGTCGAACTTCATCCGCTCCGACAATGTGATTGTCCAGATCAACGGCCAGTCGGTGCGGCTGCGGTACGTCAACTGTCCCTTCGCGCCGTTCCTCGATACCAACGACCAGAATGTGTGCCAGGGCAAATGAGAAAACTCCGCGCGATCCTGCTGACGACTTCACTGCTGGCGGCCTTGCCCGCAGCTGCCCAGGAACAGACCAGGCCTGAGGCGGATAGCCCCAATGCCCGGGCGGCCGCGGCGCTGGAGGCGCCGCCGGCGCTGGTGCTCGATCCGATCAAGCCTCCCCTCCGGCTGGCGCAGAAGGACGAAGCGCCCAGGACGCAGGACTCCACCCCGGGCCGGAATATTCCGGGCCGCATGCGCAATTACGAATTGCCGGTGCTGCAGAACAATCCGGGCGCGGTGGAAGCGCCGCCGCCCGAGCCTTTCCCCACCAATAGCTGGGTGCCGGTGCCGGACCGCTGGCGCATCGTGGACGCGCTGGGCGTGGGCGGGCAGTGGTGGGACCCCTACAACCAGAACGTCATCAAGGGCGACCGGCCCATCCTGGGCACCGAAGACTGGTTCGTGGACCTGATCGGCGTGTCCGACAGCGTGGCGGAGCTGCGCTCCTTCCCCACCCCGGTCAGCATCCAGACCAGCCAGCGTCCCGGCAGCCTGGACGTGTTCGGCCAGGCCGATAGCGCGCTCTATACCCAGACCTTCATCGCCGGCGCCAGCATCTACAAGGGCTCCACTGCCTTCAAGCCGCCGGAAATCGAATTCCGATTCGCCGTGGCGATGAACGTCAACTATGCCCAGGTGTCGGAACGCCGCGTGCTGTCGGTGGACCCGGGCAAGCCCACCCATCGCCTGGACGGGCTGGTGGGCCTGCAGGAAGCGTTCGTGGATTATCACATCCGCAATGTGGATGAGCGCTACGACTTCGATTCCATCCGCGTCGGCATCCAGCCCTTCACCACTGACTTCCGGGGTTTCCTGTTCCAGGACAACCAGCTTGGCGTGCGCCTGTTCGGCGACCGCGACAACAATCGCTACCAGTACAATCTGGGCTTCTTCGCGCGGCTGGAGAAGGACACCAATTCGGGCCTGAACGACATCACCCAGATGGTGCGCAACGACTATGTCATGGTGGCGAATGTCTATGCCCAGGACCTGCCGGTGCCCGGTTTCACCTCCGAGTTGACCGCGATCTACAACATGAACCGCGAAGCCGACCGCATTCACATCGACTTTAACGGCTTTCCCGCGCGCCCGGCGCTGCTGGGCGATATCCGCCCCCGCGAGTATGACGTGGTCTATCTGGGCTATTCGGGCGACGGCCATTGGGACGACATCAACCTGACCGTCACCGGCTATGGCGCGCTGGGCGAGGACCGCAACAACATCTTCACCAGCCGGCCGGCGGACATTTCCGCCTTCTTCCTGGCCGCCGAGCCTTCGGTGGATTTCGACTGGATCCGGCTGCGGCTGTCGGCGCTCTATGCCTCGGGCGACGACAATCCTTACGACGATCATGAAGGCGGCTTCGACGCCATCTTCGAAAATCCGCAATTCGCCGGTTCCGACACCAGCTACTGGATCCGCCAGTCGGTGCCGTTCGCCGGCGGCGGCCGCGCCGTCTTCCTGAGCAGCCGCAACGGCATCCTCAACGATCTGCGTTCGTCCAAGGAAGAAGGCCAGTCCAACTTCAACAATCCCGGCACCATGCTGCTGGGCGGTGGCGCGGACTTTGACGTGCTGCCCGAGCTTCGCGTTTCCGCCAATATCAACCATCTGTGGTTCTCGGACACCACCGTGGTGCAGGCGCTGCGCCAGGAAGGCTCCATCTCGCAGGATCTGGGCTGGGATACTTCGCTGGCGCTGACCTATCGTCCCTGGCTGACCCAGAATGTCGTGTTCCGGGCGTCGGGCGCGGTGCTGTCGCCGGGGCCCGGCTTTAGCGACCTGCTCACCAACTCCAGTCATGACGGGCAGTATTATTCCATGCTGTTCAACGCAATTCTGACATTCTAGGGCGCATGACGGCGGGCTGGCACAAGAAGGCGCTTCTGCTGGCGGCGATGGCCCTGCTGGCGGGCGCGGCCACGACAAGGCTGCTGGCCAACGATGAAGAAGCCGCCATTGAGCGCCACTATGCCAAGACGCCGGACGCCCCGTTCGGCCAGACGCAAGCCGAGGCCGACGCCAAGAGCGCGGGCTGCATTTCCTGCCACAGCGCGTCGGATGCGCCGTCCATGCACGACAACCAGGCGGTGCTGCTGGGCTGCGCCGACTGCCATGGCGGCGACGCCACGGTGAAGGCGGCCGCGGGGCTTCCCAAGACCGATCCGCAATATGCCGCCGTGCGCGACAAGGCGCATGTGCTGCCGCGCTATCCCCATAGCTGGCATTTTCCCAGCTCCGCCAACCCGAAGGAAAGCTACACGCTGCTCAACCGCGAGGCGCCCGAATATGTGCGCTTCGTCAACCCCTCGGATTACCGGGTGGTGCGCGAATCCTGCGGCGCCTGCCATCTCCAGCAGATCCAGGCTTCGGAACGCTCCCTGATGGCCACGGGCGCCATGTTCTATGAAGGCGCCTCCTATAATAACGGCATCGTGCCGCTGAAGGGCGGCTACGAAAATGTGCTGGGCATACCCGGCCTGGGCATCGGCGAGGCCTATACCCGCACCGGCGAGGCCGCCAAGGTCCTGTCGCCCGGCGCGCCAGCCGGCACCGTCACCGAAGCGCAGAAAAATCGCGGCGCGCTGGCGGCGCTGATCCCGCTGCCGGCCTGGCAGGTTGTGCCGCCCGGCGACATCTTCCGCGTGTTCGAGCGCGGCGGCCGTAATATCAGCTCGCTGTTCCCGGAAATCGGCCTGCCCAGTCCCACCGGCTCCATCCAGCGGCTGGAAGAGCCGGGCCGTCCCGACCTCAAGCAGTCCAACCGCGGCCCCGGCACCGGGCTGCGCGTCGCCATTCCGATCCTCAACATCCACAAGACGCGCCTCAACGATCCCTTCATGTGGTTCATGGGCACCAACGACCAGCCGGGCGATTACCGCCAGTCCGGCTGCGCCGGATGCCATGTCATCTATGCCAACAGCCGCGAGCCGCGCGAAAGTTCAGTCTATGCCCAGCACGGCCGGGACGGAAAAAGCCAGACGGTGGATCCCACCATCAACAAGGAGGAATCCGGCCACCCCATCAAGCACCAGTTCACCCGCGCCATTCCCACCGCCCAGTGCATGAACTGCCACATGCACCAGCCCAACATGTTCCTGAACACCTATCTTGGTTACACCATGTGGGATTACGAGGCCGATGCGCCGTCGATGTGGCCCAAGGAGCAGAAATATCCGACCTCCGAGGAGATGCGCAAAGTCCTGGACCGCAATCCGGAAGGCGCGGCCCCCAAGGGCAAATGGGCCGATGTGGATTTCCTGCGCAATGTCTATGACCTGAACGACAAGCTGAAGGACACCCAGTTCGCCGACTATCACGGCCATGGCTGGAATTTCCGCGCCATCTTCAAGCGCGACCGCGATGGCAATTTGCTGGACAAGGACGGCAAGGTGGTGGCCAACGACGATCCGGAAAAGTGGCGCAAGAAGGGCGTGGGCAAGTTCGCCCCCATCGGCGTCAATCCCGGCAAGGCGGTGCACATGATGGACATCCATGCCGAAAAGGGCATGCAGTGTTCGGATTGCCATTTTGCCCAGGACAGCCATGGCAGCGGGCTGATCATGGGCGAGGTCGCCAACGCCGTGGAAATCGGCTGCAAGGATTGCCACGGCACGGTTTCCGCCTTGCCGACCCTGAAGACGTCAGGCCCCGCCGCGCCGCCGGGCGGCACCGACCTTCTGCAACTGCGCAACCAGGACGGCAGCCGCCGCTTTGCCTGGTCGGACGAGGGCGGGCGCCGGGTGCTGACCCAGACCTCGTCGCTGGATTCGTCGCTGAAATGGACCGTGTCGCTGGTCAAGGACACGGTGGATCCCACTAGCCCCAACTACAATGAGAAGGAAGCGCGCGCCAAGCTGATGGGCCGCACCGCCGGCGACGGCAAGCAGATGCAATGGGGCCCGGGCGTGAAAGAGGCCAATCTGGCGCACAAGGACAGCGAGATGGCCTGCTTCACCTGCCACACCTCCTGGACCACATCCTGCGGCGGCTGCCATCTGCCGATCGAGGCCAACTGGAAAACCGACAGCCACAAGTATGACGGCATGGAGGCGCGCAACTACGCCACCTACAATCCGCAAGTGGCGCGCGACGACATGTTCCAGCTCGGCGTGCATTCCACCATCAAGGGCAACACCATCGCCCCGGTGCGCTCAAGCTCGGCGCTGGTGCTGAGCTCCACCAACATCAACCGCGACCGCATCTATGTGCAGCAGCCGCCCATCGCGGCCAACGGGTTCTCCAGCCAGGCCTTTGCGCCGCATTTCCCGCACACGGTTCGCACCACCGAGACCAAGACCTGCAGCGATTGCCATGTCTCGGCCGCCAATGACAACAATGCCATCATGGCGCAGCTCCTGCTGCTGGGCACCAACTTCGTCAACTTTGTCGGCCTCAATGCCTATACCGGCCTGGAAGGCGGCATCGAGGCGGTGCGCGTCACCGAATGGGATGAGCCGCAGGCGGTGTTCGGTTCCTACCTGCAGAAATTCGCCTATCCCGACTATTACAAGGCCCATGTCGAGCGCAACAAGCGCGAGCTGGTGAACTGGCGGCGCGGCGATCTCTTCGGCAAGGGTGACACCAATGTCGAGGACATCTTCAACGTCACCCATTCCACGCCCGATGCGGTGCGCTGCCTGCAATTGCGCGGTGAGTATCTCTATACCGCGCAAGGCCGCGGCGGCTTCCAGGTGCTGGACGTGGCCAGCGTCGCCAACAAGGACATCTCCCAGAGGATCATCACCGCGCCCTTCTCACCGCTGGGCCAGCGGATTCGCGTGTCCTCGAAGAATGCCACCTGCATGGCGCTGCCGACCGGCCAGTCCATCGCGCCTGAGCGCAACACGCCGCAGATGCAGAAGTTCAACCAGGAGCAGCCCTTCCACCCCATCTACAATTACGCCTTCATCACCGACGCGGAAGAAGGCCTGATCCTGGTGGACATCAACACTTTCACCGACGGCAATCCGCGCAACAACAATATCCGCCGCGCCCTGACCTGGAATCCCGATCGCGTGCTGGACGGCGCGCGCCACATCACCCTGGGCGGTTCCTACGCCTATATCGCCACCCCGCGCGGTCTGGTGGTGGTGGATTTGAAGGATCCCATGAAGCCGCGCGTGGCGGCGCAAGTGGCCCTGCCCGACATGCGGGCCTCGGCGCTGCAGTTCCGCTATCTGTTCGTCACCGATCGCAACGGGCTGGAAGTTCTGGACGTCACCAAAATGGACAAGCCGCATGTGATCGAAGGCGCCCGCGTCCCGCTGGACGATGCCCGCCGCGTCTATCTGGCGCGCACCTATGCCTATGTCGCGGCCGGCAAGGACGGGCTGGTGATCCTGGACATCAAGAATCCGGAAAAGCCCAAATCCTATTGGCACAAGCCGTTTGAAAATGCCGACAGTCAGGACGTAATTGTTGGCTCCACCAACGCCTCGCTGTTCGCCTATGTCGCCGACGGCAAGAACGGCGTGAAGGTACTGCAGCTCACCAGCCCCGAAAGCCAGCCCAACTTCTACGGCTTCTCGCCGCCGCCCAAGCCCGAACTGATCGCCTGGGCCAAGACCGCGACGCCGGCGCTGGCCTTGTCCAAGGGCCTGGACCGTGACCGCGCCGTGGACGAGACCGGCAACCAGATCGCCGTCTTCGGGCGGTTGGGCTCGCGCCCCTTCCGCCGCGACGAGATGGAAAAGTTCTTCGTGGACTGGAAGGGCCAGGAATATCGCGTCAGCGACGCGCCGGTGAAGGCCGATTTCATCGGATTGCCGGACCAGTCCAAGCCCCCGGTGCAGGCGGAGGACGGCGACAAGAAATCCGGCGCGCCGCGCCGCGACGCCGTCGCGCGTCCCAGGAAGATGGCGCGCAACTAGTCCTTGATGAAGGGCACTTCGTAGGTCACCGCCGCCGGGAAATCGCCGGCCGGGCAGGCATGCATCACCATTTCGCCCTTGTCCCACAACAGCAGCATGAAACCGGGCGCGCGCTCCGTCAGCAGTTCGCGATGGTCGGGCACGCGAAGATCAATGGGGCTGAGATCCAGGGCAAGCTGGATGGAGGTGGCGGTGGAAACCTGCACCAGGTGCCCGGCGAAAACGCCGCTGAAGGCGCGGTGCATGTGGCCGCAGACCAGGCCCTTGATCTGGCTCTGGCCGCGAATGACATCGGCCAGGCGGATTTTCCAGGGCGCATCCGCCGGCTCGTCCATCCAGACGATGCCGCTGGCGATGGGCGGGTGATGCAGCGCCAGCAGGGTGGGGGTGTCCGGCGCCTCCGCCAGGGTGCGCTTCAGCCAGGCGGCGCGCTTCTCGCAGAAGCCGCCATGTTCCTTGCCCTCCAGCGTGTCGCACACCACCACGCGCAGGTCGCCCAGCATGAAGGCATATTGGACAAAGCCGTTCTCATCCACCGGCGTGGCGGGGAAGGCGGCGCGGAACGTGGATCGGGCATCGTGATTGCCGATCCCGAAATAGATCGGGATCTCGCAACTGGCGAGAATTTGCTTCAGCTCTTCATATTCGTCGGACGCGCCCATATCCACCAGGTCGCCGGTGGCCAGGATGGCGGCCGGACGGGGCTTCATCTGGTAGATGGACTTGAGCACCGTGCGCAGCCGGGCGGCATTGCGGACATGGTCCACCGGCTGGCTGCCGTTGGTGATGTGCAGGTCCGTGATCTGCGCGATGGTCAGCACTTAATATAGGTCTCCAGGCCCGCCACTCCCTAACCCATTGAAAATACAAGAGGCCGCCGCCGAAGGCGCAAGGGGAGCAAGCGGAATACGCAAAATCACTGTGTCCGGATCAAGGCATAGCCAGCCAGTTCCTGGGCCCGGGGCGAGGCCGGCAAGCCGGGATTGTGGAAGCCATGGCATTGGGCGCAATCGCTGCCCGCCGCCGCGACTGTCTCAATCTTGGTCTTGCCGTGGCAGGTGCCGCATTCGGCGATCTTGGGCAGCAGCACATCTTGGGACAGCTTGGAGCTTTCGGCCTTGTGGCAGGACTTGCAGGTCTGGGCGCCTTCCGCGTCCTGGCGGTGCTCGGGCACATTGTGATTGAAGTCGCCCCAGGGCAGGTAGCGCGCGGTCAGGCGCACCGGCGCGATGCGGTATTCCAGCGATCCCGCGACGGCGGGCTTGGTGAAACTGTGACAGGTGGTGCAGGTGCCGCCGCGCTCGAAGGCGTTGCGCACACTATCGGCAACATAGTCGACTGGCCGGGCGGCGCGGGGCGTGCCGCCGCGCAGGCCAGGGCGCCCGATAAAGAGTTCAGGCCCGGCCGAGAAGTTCGGCTGGTTGGCATAGTAAAGCTTGAGCTGGGCCACGACTTCCTTGGGATGGCCATGCTTCAATTGCTGGTCCACGCCGTTCTTGCGCGCGAAGGTCAGCGAATGGCAGGCGCCGCAATCCTTCGGCATGTCGATTTTGACAAAGCGGCCATCGCGCGCGCGTGTGTGGCAACTCTCGCAAGTCAGGGGCGCGCCATAACCGGCCGTCTTGCCCAGCTCCATCGCCTGGCGCGCCACGCCGCCGGTTTTGCTCAAATGCACGTCATGGCCGAAAATCAGTCCGTCTTTTTCCGCCAGGTTCGCCGACAGGGCGGTCTTCACCAGCACGGGCTTGTCACCCTTGAAGCCGGTGGTGATGACGGGACGGAAATCGGGATGGCGGCCCCAGTCGGGCGCGTCCGGCAGGGTGGTTGGCGTGCCGGCCGCGGCCAGGCGCGCCGCCATGCCGGTGTGGCAATCCTTGCAGTCGTTACGCTTGATCTGGTCGGGGGTAACGGGGTCGGGCTGGGCGCCGGCCGCCGGCTTGCCATTGCCGACATGCTCGGTATGGCAACTGGCGCAGCGGTTGCTGGGATGGGAGAAAGTGTTGGCCACCCAGGTGTTGATGCGCCGCGCCAGATTGGGATCGGGCGGCGCGGCGGCCATCAGCCGCTCACGCGGAGCATGGTCACCCGCCGGATCGGGCGGGAAGGGGCTGCCCAGCGTCCGGGTCCTGGCGGTGACATGCGCCGCTTCCAGCTTGTTCAATCCTTCCTGGTGGCAGGACAGGCAGGCGCTGTCCTTCACCGAGACGAATGCTTTCTGGTGGCAGGCTTCGCAATTCTTCTCGAGGAAATGGTGCCCAGGAGAAAGAGGTCCGCTGGACCATTGCTGCTGAGCCGCGCCCGCCAGGGTGCGGTGCTGGTTGTGATCCAGCAGGAACACGGCGATGGGGAAGGTAAGGCAAGCCAGCAGGATGAAGACACCGGTGATCCAGGCCAGCCGCCGCTGGCTGAACAGGGCATATTTCAGCGAGAAGGCGCGCTTCTGGTCGTCGCCGGCCGCTGTGGCTGCCGTGTTTTCCCGCGCCGTGGCCAGCACCAGCACCGCGCCATTCTCGCCCGCCGACAGGGTCAGGACATGGCTGCCGAAACCCAGCACCGGCGTGTCGGCCAGGGCCAGGCTGGCGCTGTGCACGAACTTGCCGTTGGCCTCGAAATTCTCCTCGCCCAGGGAATCGACCACCACGCGGCCGGCGCCGCTTTGCTTGAGCACCGCATGACGCAGGCTGACGGCCAGGTCGGTAAGCTGGATGTCGCAATCGCTGCCGCGTCCCACCACCGGTTCGGCGGCGGCCAGCGGCTTTTCGCGCACGATGTCGGGGGCTCCGACACGCTTGCTGATCTGGCGCAGGATGAAACTCATCGCCTCACCAGAAGAAGAAGACGCTGACGATGTGCGCGATCAGCGCGGCGATCAGCGCCAAGGTGGTGGGGATATGCACGAACAGCCACACTTCCAAGAGGCTGCGCAGGCGGATATGGCGCCGCGCCCTGGCCAGGGTGCCGCCTTTTTCTTCGAGCAGGCTCAGCACCTGGTCCAGCGCCGTGGCCTGCGCGCCGTCTGACATGCGGGTGCGGGCGGACAGCAGCACGCGCTGGGCATTGGTGGTGGCGCAGTTGCCATGGCTGCCCGACAGGCGCTGCCAGAAATTGCCGCCGATGCGGGTGCGGCGCACGGCCCGGATCACCAGTTCGGCCTGTTGCCGGTCCAGCGGGCGGGCGACCTCCAGCAGGCGGCCGTCCAGGGCATGGATTTTTTCCAGCATCTGTTTCTGGGTGGTTTCGCCGCGATTGTCGGACAGGATGGGCGGGATCTTGGCGTACATGATGATGCCGAAAATGCCCGACAGGATCACCAGCATCATCAGCGCATAGGCCAGGGTGTGGATGTTCCAGCCGAACTGGAATCCGCTGTGCAGGGTGGCGACCACGATCAGTGACAGGCCCAGATAGACATGGGCCGAGACCCAGGCCTTGAGCGACCAGGTATCGTCGGTCATGGCGCGCTTGCGGATGCCCAGCAGCGTCAGCCAGACGATAAGCCCTGCGCCCAACGTGCCGCTGGTATAGCCGAACCAGGTTGAGCCGGTGTGACGCAGGTGAAAATCGGTGAGGATCAGGCTGGCGGCAAAACCGGCGATCACCACCAGGCTGACCAGCACAGCGACTTTCAGCCAGCGGAAATGGGCATGGCGCAGGAAGCTTTCATGCGAGGCGACCGCCCTGGCTCTTTTTCCCCCCTGCGCCACGGTTTATCGCCCGCCCGATTTCACGACGTCGAGAAACTGTTCCGGCGATACGCGGATGGCGGCGCCGGTGGGGCAGGCGCGCACACAGGCCGGGCCGCCGCTTTTGCCCGCGCACATGTCGCACTTGATGGCGACCTTGGGCTTCTTGGGATCGTAATGCTTCTTCAGCCAGTCCTTGTCGGGCTCGCCGGGGCCGGGGCCCATGCCGAACAGCATCCATTGCAGCAGGCCCGGCTTCTTGGGCGGCACCGAATCCATGCGGATCACGCCATAGGGGCAGTTGCGCTGGCAATTGCCGCAGCCGATGCAGGCGTCGCTGATGAAAACCTCGCCGTCGGCGCCGCGCCGGATGGCGTTGGGCGGGCAGTCGGTCATGCAGTGCGGCTGCTCGCAATGGCGGCAGGAGGTGGGGACGTGCAGATGGGCATAGGTCTTGCCGGCCTCGCGGTCGAGCCGCGACAACCCGTCATGGCTGTCGGCGCAGGCCTTCTCGCAATTGTCGCAGCCGATGCACAGCGTCTCGTCGATCAACAGCGCGTCGGTGGCTTCGCCGATGCCCTGCTTGACCAGGAATTCGGCGACTTCCGAATACATGTCCACCACGCCGCTGAACTTCTTCTTCTTTTCCTCGATGAAGCTGTTGATCTCCTGCCGGACCCTCATGTCGTCCTGCAGTTTCTTTTTCAGCGCGGGATTTTTTTCCAGCAATTCGCGGAACAACCGCCCGTTCAGCCGCACAACTTGCGAGCGCACCGTGGCGCGCACCGTGGCGGTGCGCTTGCCGCGGTCCACCAGCGCCATTTCGCCGAAATAGGAACCGGCCGGGATGTAGGAGAGGAACACCTGCTTGCCGCCGATGGCTTTTTCCACCGTCATGGAGCCGGTGCGCACGATGAAGATGTCGTAGATGCCGGCCTCGCGCAGGGACTCGGCCTCGGGCTGCAGCGCCGCCAGTTTTTCGGCTTCGGCGGCCTTTTCGGCGGCGACGCGCGCGGCGAAGGCTTCCTGGGCCTCGCCCTTGGCGGGTTCGCGGTCGATGCGGGCGCGAGGCGCGCGGGCGAGGAATTCATCGCCGGCGTCCGAGCCTTCCTTGATGACGCTCTGGCCGGGGCGGATTTCCTCCACCTTGGCGGTCTTGAGGATTTCGGCGATATCGGCGGCTTGCAGGCCTGAGCCGAAAATCTGCAAAAGATGGCGCTCGGTGGTGATGCGGTTGACGGTGTTCTTGGCTTCCTGGTTGGAGCCCATCAGCTTCAAGGCCGCGGTGCGCGGGATTTCCACCACGATGCAGTCCTTGCCGGCGCGGATGGTGGCGCCGCGGCGGCGGCCCGAGATCAGCCCCACTTCGCCGAAGATCGAGCCCTGGCCGATGGGAATGGTGATGGAAGGATCTTGCGGATTGATCTCGACCTTGACCGAGCCCGCCGCGACGCCGAACAGCGATGACCCGATGGCATTGCGCTCGAAGATGACGTCGTTCTCGGCATAGACCTTGACGGCGCAGTCCAGCAGGAATTCGCGCATCTGCAACGGCGACAGGCCTTTGAGGATTTCGACATTGTCGCGCAGGAACTCGATCCAGTCGGCCACGCTTTTGCGGATCGGCACATCCTTGAGGCGCTGTTCCAGCAAAGGTTCGTCGGCAGGCTTGAGTTCGGTGTTGCCGGCAATGAACTCCACCACGTCATAGCCCTGGTTCATGCAGTGCTTGATCAGGGGATAGCCGGCCAGGGCGCCGATGGCATAGACGCCGGGCACGGTGGTCTCGAATTGCGGACTGAGCTTGGGAAAGGCGTCGCGCGCCTCGCTGGTGAACTGGATGCCGCCCTTCAGCTTGGGGCGGCCCTTGTCGTCCAGGTCGGCCGGGTCGGGGGTGGCGCCCACCGATTCCACAAAGCCGCGCGGGGCCGCCGAGCCCATGCGCGCGATCACCCGGTTGCACGGCAACCGGCTTTCGCCTTCCGGCGTCTCGATGGTGATCCAGCCGTCCTCGATCTTGGACGGGCTGGCTTCCGACAGGATGTTCAGGCGCCCGGCTTTCTGCGCTTCCATCATCAGCTCGACATTGGCCGCCTTGGCCTTGGAGAAATCCTTGGAGCGGTTGACGATGGTGACGGTGTTGTTCTGCTCGGGGTCTTCCGCCAAGCCGCGGGCATTCTCGATACCGGCATCGCCGCCACCGACCACGAAGATATGCTCGTCGAAATATTCGCGCGGATCGTCCAACTGGTACTGGACATGGGGCAGCTTGGCCCCGTCGCAGCGTACCAGGTTGGGATTTCCCTGGGTGCCGATGGCCATGATGATGGTCTCGGCCTTGATCACGTCGCCGCTGGTCAGGGTGATGGTGAAGTCGCCGCGTGCGCCGCTGACCGATTTGACGTCGGACTTGTAGCGGACATTGGCCTTGGCGATGGCGGTCTGCTGGTTCCAGTTGTCCAGGATGGCTTCGCGCTTGCCGGCATCGAAGGTGCAGTCGGAGCGCAAGGTGAGGCTGACGGGCGTCGCCATCACATGCTTGCCCTTCTGGTAGCGGTAGATGGTGTCGGAGAGGTGGTCGGTCTTTTCCAGCAGCACATGGCTCAGCCCACGGGCGGCGGCGCGGTTGGCCGCGCTCATCCCCGCCGGCCCAGAGCCGATAATGGCGATCTGAAAGACTTCCGACACGACTATCCCCGCCCGTCCGGAGCGTCAAAATCCCCGGATTATTTAATTATTTCACAGCCCTGCGGGGTACGCTAGGGTCGCCGGACAGGTGTGACGGGCAATCAGGGACCATGGCGGCGGAAATCGGACAATTGGCGCTGGTTCTGGCGTTCGTGCTGGCGGTGATCCAGTCCGTGGCGCCCTTCTGGGGCGCTGCCCGGCGGGATCCGGCGCTGATGGGGCTGGGCCGGGCTTGCGGGCTGCTGCAACTGCTTTTCGTCGGGCTGGCCTTTGCCTGCCTGGCCGCCGGTTTCGTGGGCAAGTATTTTTCCATGGCGCTGGTGGCCCAGCACAGCAACGCCGCCCAGCCCGCCATTTACCGTTTCGCCGCCACCTGGGGCAGCCATGAAGGCTCCATGCTGCTGTGGGTTCTGATCCTGGCGCTGCAGGGCGGGGCGGTGGCGCTGTTCGGCGGCCGGTTGCGCGAGACGCTGCAGGCCCGGGTGCTGGGCGTGCAGGGCATTATCGGCGCCGCCTTTCTGGGCTTTTGCCTGTTCACTTCCAATCCGTTCCTGCGCATGTTTCCCGCACCCCTCGACGGCAACGAGTTGAACCCGCTGCTGCAGGATCCGGGGTTGGTGCTCCATCCCCCCATGCTCTATCTCGGCTATGTCGGTTTTTCCTCGGCCTTTTCCTTCGCCATGGCCGGGCTGATCGAAGGCCAGGTGGACGCCGGCTGGGCGCGCTGGATTCGGCCCTTTGTGCTGGCGTCATGGATCTGCCTGACCGCCGGCATCGCCATGGGCAGCATCTGGGCCTATTACACGCTTGGCTGGGGCGGCTGGTGGTTCTGGGACCCGGTGGAAAACGCGTCCTTGATGCCCTGGCTGATGGGCACGGCGCTCTTGCATTCCTCCATCGCGCTGGAGCGGCGTGGCGCCCTGATAAGCTGGACCATATTGCTGGCCATCCTGACTTTCTCGCTGAGCCTGATCGGCACTTTTCTGGTGCGCTCGGGCCTGCTCACCAGCGTGCATGCCTTTGCGGTGGATCCGCGGCGCGGCATTTACATCCTGGGCATCATCGCGCTGGCCACCGGCACCGCGCTGGCAATGTTCGCCTGGCGGGCGCCCGCCATGCGCACCGGCGCGCTGTTCCAGCCGCTGTCGCGTGAAGGCGGTCTTGCGGTCAATAACCTGTTCCTGATGGCGGCCACCGCCACGGTGTTCCTGGGGACTTTCTATCCGGTGTTTGTGGAAATCGCCGGCGGCAATTCCATCTCGGTGGGGCGGCCTTATTATGAATTGACCTTCGTGCCGGTGGTGGTGCCGCTGCTGATCCTGGTCAGCTTCGGGCCCATGCTGAACTGGAAGCGCAACGTCCCGCGCGAAGTCCTGATGCGGCTGCGCTGGCCGCTGATCGCGGCGGCGCTGGCGCTGCTGCTGGGCGTGCTGGCGCTCGGCATCGGCCAGGTTCTGGCGGCCTTTGGGCTGGCGCTGGGCCTATTGCTGATCGCGGGCGCCATCGCCATTCCGGTGCGCTACTGGAAAATCAGTTCCAGTCTGGGTGGGAACCTGGGCCGCTTCCTGCGCGCCACGCCCCTGGCGGTGTGGGGCATGACCTGCGCCCATGCCGGGCTCGGCGTCACCGCGATCGGCGTCACCGCCGTCACCGCCTGGGAGTCCAGCAAGATCCTGGAAATGAAAGTCGGCCAGAGCGTGGACCTGGCGGGCGCGCAATACACATTGAACTCCATCGGCGACGTGGTCGGCCCCAATTACCAGGCCGAGCAGGCGCGCTTCACCGTCACCAGCCATGCCGGCAGCCGCACGTTGGTGTCGGAACGGCGGCTGTTTCCCGCCAGCCGGACCACCACCACCCAGGCCGGCATCGGCACCGGCTTTCTGGGCAATGTCTATGTCTCCATCGGCGAGAAAAACGCGGAAGGCGCGCTGGTGGTGCGCATTTGGGATCATCCGTTGGTGAACTGGATCTGGGGCGGCGCCTTCCTGATGGTGCTGGGCGGCGCCCTGTCGCTCAGCGACCGGCGTTTCCGTGTCGGCGCGGCGCAGCCCGTGGCGCGGGCGCAAGTGGTCAAGGCAAGCGCATGAAGCGGCTTTTATTCCTGGTGCCGGTGGCGGCCTTCCTTGCCGTGATCGCGGCGTTTGTCGTGGGGCTGCGGCACGATCCCTCCCACATCACCTCCGCCATGATAAATCGGCCGCTGCCGCAGTTCGTGCTGCCGGCGGTGCGCGACAATCAGGGCCTGACCAGCGCCGACTTCAAGGGTGAGCCGATGCTGCTCAATGTTTTCGCCTCCTGGTGCGCCGCCTGCCGGCTGGAGCATGGTCTGCTGCTGCGCTTGAAAGACCAGGGCGTCGTCATCCATGGCCTGGACTGGAAGGATGAGGCCGCCGACGGCGCGCGCTATCTGGCCACGGATGGCGATCCCTATATCAAGGCCGGCAACGACAAGAGCGGGCGCACCGGCATTGACCTGGGCGTGGCTGGCGTGCCGGAAACCTTCGTGGTCGATGCCAAGGGGCGGGTGCGTTACAAGATCGTCGGCCCGATCGAGACGCGCGACTGGGAAAATACCCTCAAGCCGCTCCTCCAGCGCCTGCGGTCCGAAACATGAAATACCGGCTCGCACTGGCCTTCGCCATGCTGGCCTGGCCGGCCTTTGCGGTATTGCCCAACGAGCAGCTCGCCGACCCCAAACTGGAAGCGCGCGCCCGCACCCTCAGCGAGGGGCTTCGCTGCGTGGTTTGCCAGAACCAGACCATTGACGATTCCGATGCCGAACTGGCGCATGACCTGCGCGTGCTGTTGCGCCAGCGGCTGAAGGCCGGCGATACCGACCAAGAGGCGGTGGCCTATCTGGTTGACCGTTACGGCCCCTATATCCTGCTCAAGCCGCCCTTCGCGACCGAGACGCTGTTGTTGTGGCTGGGGCCGGCGCTGGCGCTGCTGGCGGGCGCCGTCGGCGTCGGCTTTTATCTGCGGCGGCGGTCCAGCGATGATGCCGGCGCTTTCACACCGGACGAACAGGCGCGGCTGGCTAGGCTGCTGAAGGACGACGCAACATGATTCTCTGGATTGCCTTGACCGTGATGATCGCGCTGGCGGCGGTGGGGCTGACCATTCCCCTGGTGCGCCGCTATGAGCAGCGTCCGCAAGCCAGGACCGTGGACATATTGAAGGGCCAGCTCGGCGAAGTGGACGCACAGATTGCCGCCAACCTGATCGAGCCTGCGGAAGCCGAAGCCCTGCGGGCCGAGATCAAGCGCCGCATCCTGGTGGAAGACCGCGAGGCGGGCACCGTGGCGCGCCCCTTGCCGCAAACAACGATGCCCTGGGTGGCGCTGGGGATGGTGGGAATCGTTACACTGTGCGCCACCGCGCTTTATGCCCTGATGGGTCATCCTGAACTGACGTCGAGCGCGCCGGGAAACACGGCGCCGCAAGCGCAAGCCGCAAGTGCCGACCCCAAGGACCATCCCATGGGCGAGGTCGCCAGCATGATCGCGGGCCTGGAAGCCAAGCTGCAGCAGAATCCGGGCAACGCCAAAGACTGGCAGATGCTGGGGTGGTCCTACATGCGCACCGGCCGCCCCGCCGACGCCGCCAAGGCGTATGCCAAGGCGGTGGCGATCGAGCCCGGCAATGTCGAATATCTCTCCGCCCAGGGCGAGGCGATGGTGCAGTCTGAAGGCAAGGTATCTGACGAAGCCGCCGCCATTTTCCGCCGCGCGCTGAAGGGCGATCCCGCCGATCCCCGGGCGCGCTATTTCCTGGCCATCCACCGCGACCAGAGCGGCGATCATGCCGGCGCCATGAATGATTTTGTGGCGCTGATTAAAAGTGCCCCACCGGATGCGCCCTGGGGCGCGCAGGTGCGCACCTATGTCGAGGATCTGGCCAAGACCCAGAACATCGATCTCACCGGCAAGCTGCCTCCGGTTGCCGCCGCGGCGCCGGGCCCAACCAGCGCCCAGGTCGCCGCCGCGGGCAACATGTCCGACGCCGAACGCCAGGCCATGATCCACGCCATGGTGGACAAGCTGGCGGGCGAGCTGAAAGCCAATCCCAAGGATACCAATGGCTGGGTGCGCTTGATGCGGGCGCGCATGGTGCTGGGCGATAACCAGCAGGCGGCGCAGGACTATAAACAGGCGCACGCGGCCTTCACCGGTGACGCGGCGGCACAGGCGGCGTTGCAACAAGCCGCGAAATCGCTGGGCGTTCCGGGCGCCTAGTCGTTCGCCGCGGGCGGCATCGCGCCGGCCAGGAACTGGATGTCCGACACGCGTCGCTTCCCGTTCTGCCGGTCGAGCTGCACGATGACGTCCACAACCTGGCGCACATAGGTCTGGATGCGGCTCCAGCCCAGATCCAGCCCGCTGGTCATGGCCAGCAGCGCGATCTGGTCAATGGCGCCTTCCGGACTGTCGGCATGCACGGTGGTGATGGAGCCGGGATGGCCGCTATTGACGGCGCGCAGGAAGGCGAAAGCCTCCTTGCCGCGCAATTCGCCCAGCAGGATACGGTCGGGGCGCATGCGCAGTGACGCGCGCAGCAGGTCGTCGGCATCCACCTGCGCCTCGCCCTGCTCGCCGCGCACCGCGATCAGGCCCACGGCATTGGGACGGTCCAGACGGATCTCCGGCGCATCCTCGATCACCAGCAAGCGCTCATTGGTGTCGATCTCGCGCACCAGGGCGTTGAGCAAGGTGGTCTTGCCGGTGGAGGTGCCGCCGCTGATCACGATGGTCTTCCTGGCGCGCACTGCTTCCTTCAGAAAGCCGCTGCGGTCGCCGCTTTTCAGCATCGCCGCCAGTTCGTCGTCGCGCACCGACCGTCTTGCGCCCGCCACGTCAGAAAAGAGTCCGGCCTGGGCCAGATCGTCCACCGACAGATCGTTGATCACATGCTTGCGGATGGCAATCGCCATGCCGCCGCGTGTGGCGGGCGGGGCGATGATCTGCACCCGGCCGCCGTCCGGCAGGGTGGCCGACAGCAAGGGCTGTTCGCGGTTGACGCCCTGGTGGGTGGCGGCGGCGATCTGGCGCGCCAGCCGGCTCAACACCACGTCAGTGACTTGCGGGGCTGCGATGCGAGTCAGCATGCCGCTGGTGGTTTCGATCCACACTTCGCCCGGCCGGTTGATCAAAAGGTCGGTGACGTCGTCGCGCGTCAGCCAGGGGGCCAGCGCCGACAGATACGTGTCGAGATAGACGCCCGCCGTCATTTCCCGGCTCCCGGGGTCGCGGTGCCTGCGAAATCCAGGTCGCGGGTGACGAACACCTGCAGCGGCGTGCCTTGCGCTACCGTGATGGTGGGCGGGATGTCGATCTGCTTCTGCAACGCGATGGCGGCGACCTGGCTGGCCTGCTGCGACGATCCGATGATGATGGCGGTGTTGGCGCTGTTGTCGCTCAGCGCGTTCAAGCCGGCACCCATCACCGACAACAGGATGGCGCTGCCGAACCTTTCAAAGAAATGCGTATCGGTCTCGCCTTCCAGCCCGCCGCGTCCCAACTGGTCGATGCCGGGCGAACCGATGTCGATCGAGACGCCCTCTGGTGTCAACACGCGCGACCACACCACAAAGGCGCGGGTCTGGCTCAGCGCCACGCCGCTGCGATACTGGCCCACCAGCTTGGAGCCGCGCGGGATCAGCACGGTGGAGCCGTCAAAGCCGCGTACGTCGCGGCTGACCACGGCGCGCACGAAACCAGGCAGGTCGGAATTGATCGCGGTTTCCAGCACGGCGGGAATGATGGTGCCTTGCGGCGCGGTGCGGGCCAGGTCGCGCAGCCGCGAGGAGCGAGCCACGTCCACATTGGAATTGCCGACCTTGGCGGAGAAACGCTCGTCCGGCGACAGCTTGTCGTCGGCGGCAGCCGCCGCGCCGGGGGCGCCGGCCTGCGCCACCGTGGTCACGGCGCCGGCAGCGGGCGCCTGGCTGAAATCCACCACCATGGCGGGGCTGCGGGTGTCGGGTGCGGGCTGCACCTGCGCCGCCACTTGGGGCGGCGGGGCCTGGATCATGATCGGCGCGGGCGGCGGTGCCGCGACCATAACGGGCGCGGGCTGGGGCGGCGGCACGACTTCCGCCACCGGCTGGTCCTGGCGCGCCTGGCGCGCGCTGGACAGCGACACAAACGTGATCACGCCCAGCACGCAGGCGCCGACAACCGCAAGGCCCATCCCCCAGGAGGAGCCCGGCCGCACCAGGCCGGGATGAAGGCCGTTGCCGCGCTGGAACACAGGACTGCGGGCGAGATCGGGGGGAATGTTGCTCATAGGCATATCCAGCAGCTTTTGGCCCGGCGGCGGGGGCTTTGCGGCCCCGGCCCCGGGGCACGGAAACCATCATTGAAAACGCGGGTGACGTCCTTGCCCTGGCGCAGCACAAAGCCGCGCGACACCTGGTCGGCGACGATATAGCCGCTGCGCATATAGGTATTGACCACCACTTCGCCCTTGTCGCCGTCCATCAGGAAGATGGCGGGATAGGAATCGCCGTCATGGAATTCAAAATAGGTGGCCTTGCCGTCATCGAACACCCGCGACGGCACGATGCGGGGCGAGCCGTCATAGCTGTAGGCGGCATTGACCACCTTGGGCAGCGGCGGCGGCTCGGGCGTCGCCGGCTTGGCCATCACCCGTGCCACCGCCATCTCCGGATACTGGAAGCGCAAGGTGTAGACGATGTTCTTGTCGCCGGCCGGCGCATGGGGGCGGGTGCTGAGCTCGAAGGAATAGCGGCGATAGTTGGTCACCACCGTCATGTTGGTAGTGGGCACCTCGCTCATCGGCTTGACGAAAAGAAGGTTGGCGGCGCGGTTGGGGGTGATCTGCCAGCCGGCGGCATCGCCCACCGCGACATTCTCGATATGCTCGTCGGAGGCGAATTCGACGAAGGTCTGGTACCCCATGGTGGCGCGCAGCTCCACCACCTGGGCGGGATCGTAATCCACCACATAGATACGTGGATCGCCCGAGCCGGGGCGGGGAATCAGCGCGCCTTGCGATGGCGTGGTGGCCAGCAGCAACGATGCCGAGATGAGGGTCGTCAGGATATTTCTCATCCGCGCCTCGCTTCGCGGTTGACCGCGGGGCGGCGATACATGTCGCCGATGCGCCCTTGGGCGGCGGGTCTGGCGGTCGCGCGCCCGGCAGACGTCGCGTTGGCGGTCGCGGCGGCGCGGTCGGTGGTGACGGAGGATGTTTCCAGCCGTCTCATCTGTTCAGCCAGGCGGGCGGGACGGGAGATCATGTCCAGCGGCAAAGTCATGGTGGTGGCTTGCGGCGCGGGCGCCGGCGCTTGCACCGCGCGGGCGGCGCCCGGCAGGCGGAAGCCGCGCGCGATAACGATGCCGGCCAAAAGCAGCGCGAACTGGCTGGCGCAGAATACTAGCACAATGATGGCGGCGGTGATGCCAGTGCGGGCATCGGCGATGCCGCCCGCGCCCACCTCGGACAGGCTTTCCATCCAGGGCTGCACGGCATGCAGCATCAGCACCGTCAGGCTCCAGGCGCTGATCAGGCCGAAGGCGCAGGCGCCCAGCGCCCGCACCCAGCCCACAAAAAAGCCGCGCGTCTCGAAGAACAGGAACAGGGCGATGAATAGCGGGCCGGTGGCGGTGAGAACCCCGATGGCGATGGTGATGACGGCGATCAGTCCGGCGCTGGAAACAAACAAGGCGTTGGAGGCCAGGGTCAGCGCCTGGGAAGCGGCGGCATAATTGGCCTGGGCGGTGTCGGGCACGCTTTTTGGCGGATGGGCGAAGGCGTTGGCGGTTTCGGAAAGCTGGTCGTAGGCGGCCTGCAATCCGGCCACCGGATCGGCGGCCATGGCGCTGCCGCGCATGGGCGCAGAAATCACCGCCGCGATCTGGATCGGGGCGCGCTCGGCCACGTCGAACACCAGGGTCTGGAACAAGCTCCAGCTTGTCACCAGCGCCAGCACCGCGCCGATCTTCAGGGCGATGGTCGGCCCGTCCGCCAGCCGCGCGCCATTGCCGAACAACAGGCGATAGCCGATCACCGCGACATAGATGGTCAGCGCCACCGTCAACGCCGCCTGGAAAGGCGAGCCGGCAGCGGTAAGGGATTCATAGCCCAGGCGGGCGAAGTTCTTGGTATTGCAATCCACTGCCGTCAGGACGTCGCGCACCACGCCCAGGTCTGTCGTGGTGGCGCAGGCGCTCATGCCACGCTCCGGCCGCGGCTATTCATAAAGGCGTCCAGCCAGGCTTGCGGTTCGTCACCCAGCTTTTCGCGCAAGGCGTCCAGCTGGCGTACGCTGGTCTCGGTGCCGGCCAGAACTTTCAATTCGCCGGTGAGGCCCGACAAGTCCAAACGCGCCACCACGCTATGATCGGCCTGCTTGATCAGGAAGCAGCGCGAGGTGTCGGGCAGGCTGCGCACCAGTTCGAACTCATGCTCGGACAGGCCGAATCCGCCGATATAGTCGCTGGCGCGGGCCTTGGGATTAGGGAAGAAGATCTGGGTGGCGGATTGCTCGATGATGGCGGGGCCGACGCGGCTTTCCAGCGCGTCATCGGCATTCTGTGTGCAGAAGCCGACCAGCCCGTTGCGCTTGCGGATGGTCTTTTCCCAGTCCTTGATCTTGCCGACAAAGACATCGTCATCTAGCGCCTTCCAGCCTTCGTCGACCACGATGATGGCCGGCGTGCCGTCCAGCCGCTGCTCGATGCGGTGGAACAGGTACATCATGGCGGGGGTGCGGGTGGTCGGTGAGTTGAGCAGGCGTGTCATGTCGAAGCCCAAGATGCGGGTGCTCACATCCAGTGCATCGTCTTCATTGTCGAACAGCCAGGCATGTTCGCCGCCGTCGCACCAGGCG
>CANJJD010000012.1 GCA_947474645.1 Alphaproteobacteria bacterium
CACCCCATCCACCAACTGCCCTAATAGGGCCTGGGATTACGATAAATATCCATCTCTTTTGGAGGTAGCCGCGTGTCAGATATCGAGGCAAGAGCACTAGACCGCATAGCTGATGAAACTGATTCTGACGCGCTCCTAAATTACGCGCGTAACGCTCGCGGCAAGTCGCCGACGGTTGAACAGGCTGCGCTCCGCCGTTTAGCTCATGTATCAGCTAAGCACGCACCGGGGACCGTGGAACATGCCTGCTGGGCTATGGTGCATACCGTCGAAGCGACACGCAGACTAAGCGGCCGCAAAGTATTTCGTATGAATCGCATGCGTCCTAAGATCGAGAGAGACGGCGAAATCGCCGCTCTGGAGTATTGCGCGATAAATGAGACAGACGGATTCAGAGAAATATTGGATTACGGTATGCCAGAACTAACCGCAGAAGCCATCGTGCTACGCTTTCCCGATCAATTCAGTGAAGCAGCCAAGGCTGCTGCCCGGTCACGTCTAAATCAGGCCGGCATCCCGGATGACGACTTAGAGTCGCGCAAGTAGCTTCTTCCCAGATCTACTCCCTTTTTACCTTCGTCATCCGGCCGAACTGGTTGAACTCCGTCACCAGCAGGTTACCCTTGCTGTCATAGGTGACGCCGTGCACGGCGTAGAACTTGTCCGGCTGCCAGATGGCGGGCGTGGCCTTGTTGGACTTGGTCTGGTCGGCGGTGTCGTTCTGGCCGATGGTGGCGGCGACCTTTCCGTCCTTGTCCAGGATGGTGACGCGGCCATCCAGTTCTCCCACTGCCAGTTCGTCCTTGTAGATCGCCATGGCGCTGGGAAGGCGCAGGTTTTCCGCCACCACCCCTTGAAACTTGCCATCCAGGCTCATCGCCAGGATGCGGTTGTGGCGCCGGTCGGTGGCAAGCAAGCGCGCCGGCTTGGAACGCGTATCGATCACGATCTTGTGGGCGGTGTCGAAGCTAAAGGGCTCGGCCTTGCCGCCGAAGCTGGCGAGATATTTGCCGGCCTTGTCGAAACGGTGGATGTAATTGGTGCCATAGCCGTCGGTGACATAGATGTCGCCATTGGGCGCCACGGCGATGCCGGTGATGTTGGTGGCGGGCTTGCCGGTGGCATGTTCCTGGTACTGGTCGGCGATTGTGGCCTTTGCGGACAAGTCCAGCACGGTGCGGCCGTCCAGTTGCATCACGACAATGTGCTGGGTCAGCCGGCTGACGCCATAGATCTTGCCATTGGCGATGATGAAGCCGTGAAAGTCGGTCTGCGCGCCGGGCACATTGCGCAGGTAACGGCCGTCTGCGCTGTAAACCTGGATACCGGCATGCGCCCCGCCCTGGACGCTGACATAGATCTCGCCCTTGGGCGACACAGCGATGTCGCCATGGGAATCCCCGATGGTCGCCATGCCTTCGGGCGGGGTGAAGTATTTTGTGTCCATGGTGAAAGTGGCCGCCTGGGCCGTCCCCATCGCTGCAACAAACATCAGGCCGTAAATCAATTTCTTCATGGTACCCCCTGGAAAAAGACCCACGCCACGATGCCGGCGGTCAGGGCCAGGAGCAGCAGCGCGATATAAAGACGCGTGAAATTCAAATTCAATCCGGCCGGCACATGCCGGGGATGCTTCTTGCCGGTGAACATGGCGCCCACCAGATTGTGGTTCCTGACCAGCAGGTAAAAGCCCACCGCCACGACATGCAGCCAGATCAGCGCCAGGATGATGTTGTAAATGGTGCCATGCAGGCCGGTGATGCGGGTGGAGACATCGTCGCTGACCCACAGCGCCAGCGGCCCGGTAAACTTGAGGCCGTCGTTGGAGAACAGGCCGGTCAGGGCCTGGGCCAGCAGCACGGCGATCATCAGCGCCACCATCCATCCCCCGGCGGGATTGTGGCCGGCATAGAGCGCGCCGTCCCGCCACCGCAAGTAAGCCATCACCTTGTTCGGCGGATGCAGGAAATTGATAAAGCGCGAGGTGGTGGAGCCGAACAGGCCCCACAGAAGGCGGAACAGAAGCAGCGCCAGCAAGGTCAGCCCCGACCACAGATGCACCCGCATGAAGCCGTTATCAGCACTGAACCAGGACACTGCCACCAGCACCACCACGGTCCAGTGGAAGATGCGGGTGGGCACATCCCACACCAGCACATGCGCGTCCGTCTTCACGGGGTCATTCATGGCTGCCCCCATAGACGGCGACACCGCGTGCCTTGAGCGGCTCCAACGCGGCATCGCTGACGCCGGTATCCACCACGCTGAGGGACTTGAGCGCCTTGTGGCCAGCCAAGGCTTCCATGGTCTTGTCCGTGATCTTGGTATTGGCCAGCCGCAGCAGCCGCATCGAGGTCATGGTGGCCAGCATCGGGGCCGAGGCATCCGCAATGGCGGTGCCCGACAGGTCCGCACGGACGATATGGGCCGCAAGCGGCGACAGCGCAGCAAGATTGGCATCGCTAAACCTAGCGCCCTTCAGCGAGGCATCCACTTCCAGGTCAGCGGAGTCGCGGGCTTCATAGGCGATCAGGCCGGGAAAGAGCGCTTGCAGGTCTTTCACCGCCGCCGCCAGCGGTGCGCGCCGTCTCTGCACGGTGGCGGGGTCACTTTGCGGAATCGTCACTTCCATCACGGGCTTTGGCGCGCCCTTGATCTCGCGCACCTCGCCCGAGGCGCCGGCGGCGATCCACAGCTTGATCACTGTTACCTCGTCCGCCGTCAGGGGCGTCTTGCCGCTGGGCGGCATGGCCTTGTCATCCGTTGGCGGCAGGCTGATGCGGCGGAACAGCTCGCTGGCTTTGGTATCGCCCGGCACGATCACCGCGCCATCCGCACCGCCGCGCATCACCGCGGCGAAACTGTCCAGCCGCAACTGACCCTTCTCGCGGGTTTCGCCATGACAGCCGGCGCAACGGGACTCAAACAAGGGCGCGACCCGTACGGCATAAAAAGACCCGGGCGCCGCGCGTGGCACCGCTTCCAGTCCAATGGACTGCAATGTGCTGTGCAAGAAAGCCGGATGCGCCCACATCGCCACGCCCAACCCAAGCACCGTCAACAGCGCCACACAGGCGAGATAGGCCGGCGCCGACATGCGCCCGGGACCGAAATCCGCCATTGGCGCATCAACCCGTCATGCCAGGATTTCGGAGACGATGCGGGCGGACTTCACCCCGGTGAGCTTCTGGTCCAGCCCCTGATAGGGATAGTTCAGCTTGCGGTAATCGAAACCCAGCAGATACAGCATGGTGGCGTGCAGGTCGCGCACCTCCACCGGATTGCGCGTGATCGAATAGCCCAGATCGTCGGTTTCGCCATGGCTGATGCCGTGCTTGATGCCGCCTCCCGCCATGAACAGGGTAAAGCAGCCGGGATGGTGATCGCGTCCGATGAATTCCATTTCCTGGCCGCCGCGATTTTCCCACATGGGGGTGCGGCCGAACTCGCCGCCCCAGATCACCAGCGTATCTTCCAAAAGCCCGCGCTGTTTCAGATCGGCCAGCAGCGCCGCGGTGGGCTGATCGGTTTCCTTGCAGCGCTTGACCAGGCCGACATTCACCCCCTCGTCCACCGGCGTGCCATGGGAATCCCAGCCCCAGTGATAAAGCTGGATGAAGCGCACGCCGCGCTCGGCCAGCCGCCGCGCCACCAGGCAGTTGTTGGCATAGCTGGTCTTGCCCGGCTCGGCGCCATAGCGTTCCAGCACCTTGGCCGGTTCTTTTTTGATGTCCATGGCGTCGCTGGCTTCCATCTGCATGCGGAAAGCCATTTCATATTGGGCGATGCGGGTGACGGTTTCGGGATTGCCGAATTCCTTGTAGGCGTGGCGGTTGATCTCATCCACCGCGTCCAGCACCTGGCGGCGCTCCGGCCTTGTGACGCCTTGGGGGTTCTGCAGATACAGCACCGGCTCGCCGGCCGAGCGGCAGGGCACGCCCTGATAGACGCTCGGCAAATAGCCCGAACCCCAGAGCGGCTTTCCGGCATTAGCGGTGGTGCCGCCGTTGGAGATCAGCACGATGAAACCCGGCAGGTTCTGGTTCTCGCTGCCGAGCCCATAGGTGATCCAGGAGCCCAACGAAGCATGGCCCAGCCGCGCATCGCCGGTATGGACCAGAAGCTGGGCCGGGGCGTGATTGAACTGGTCGGTCTTCATCGATTTGATGATGCACAGATCGTCCACCTGCTTTTCCAGGTGGGGCAGCCGGTCGGAGATCCAGGCGCCACTCTTGCCCGCCTGGTGGAAGGGAAACATCGGCCCCAGCAGCTTGGGAACGCCCTGGATGAAGGCGAAGCGCTTGCCCGCGAGCAAGGATTGCGGGCATTCCTGGCCGTGAAAGCGCTTGAGAATCGGCTTGTAGTCGAACAGGTCGAGCTGGCTGGGCGAGCCGCCCATGTGCAGATAGATTACCCGCTTGACCTTGGCGCGGAATTGCGGCGGCAGCACCGACAGCGGGGTGGACGGATCGCGCACGAAATTCAGCGCGGTCGGATCGCCATGTGGCGCCGGCGCCGCCATCGCCGAGTTCATGAACAAGGCGCCCAGCCCGCCGGCGCCCCAGCCGACAAACTGGCGGCGGGTCTGGGCCTCGACTTGCAGGTAATCGGCCATCAGGTCGTCATTCTTGCGATCGGACATCATTACCTCGTCAGGCCTGCGTCCAGGTTGAACAGTGCGCTTGCCACCGCCGTCATGCCGCGCGCGCCGTTCAGTTTGCCCAGCGCGGCCAGTTCGGCCGCATCCAGGTCGCGCGATAGCACCAGGCGCGCGCCGTAATTCAGCCGGCCGTTCAGGTCGCCCGGTCCCTCCTTGGCCATGCGCCGCGCCAGGGCTTGGGCGGCCTGCTGGAATACCGGATCGTTCAGGGTCACCAGCGCCTGCAGCGGCGTGTTGGTGGGGATGCGGCGCGGGCTGGAAAGCTGGCGGTCGGCGGCGTCGAACGTCACGAAGCTGGGATAGATCGCGGTGCGCTTGATGAAGGTATAGACCGCGCGGCGATAGCGGTCGGCGCCGGTGGAGTCCTTCCAGCGTTCCGGATTGTTGGCTTCGACATTCCACACGCCATTGGGTTGCTGCGGCATCACCGGCGGGCCGCCCATCTGTGGGTTGAGCAAGCCGCTGGCCAGCAGCGCCTGGTCGCGGATCATCTCGGCGCTCAGCCGTTGCTGGGGCCCTCGCGCCAACAGGCGATTGCGCGGATCGCGCGCTTGCAGCGCTGGCGGGGTGCGCGCGCTTTGGCGATAGGCGGCGCTGGTCACCAATTCGCGCAGCAGCGCCTTCTGGTTCCAGTGCAGGTCGTTCTGGAAATGCAGCGCCAGCCAGTCCAGCAGTTGCGGATGGCTGGGCATTTCGCCGGCGCTGCCGAAATCTTCCAGGGTTTCGACCAGGCCGGTGCCGAACAGTTGCTCCCAGGCGCGGTTCACCGCCACCCGCGCCGTCAGCGGCTGGTCGGGTGCGAAGAACCAGCGCGCCAGGGTCAACCGGTTGCGCGGCGCATGGGCCGGCAGCTGGGGGAACAGCGCCGGTGTGGCGGCCGGAAGGTCCGGGCCGATCTTGGTGAGGAAACTGCCGCGCTCGAATTCCAGAGTGGGCCGCCGGTCATAGGCCGGCTGCTCGACCATCACCGGCAGCCGCACACCGGGCATGTCTTTCAACCGGCGCTCGATCGCTTCCAGCCGCGCGTATTTCTTTTCCAGCTCCGGCGCCTTGGCCAGCGTCGTCCAGCCTGCATCGCTGCTGGCCGAAACGCGCAGCCGCGGCACCGCCGACTGGGCGGCATTGATCAACTCGCCATGGGTCAGTTGCAGCTTCAGGCTGGCGCCCGCCGTCAGCACCAGCGGATTTTCCGGCACCGCCACCACCCATTTGGTCACGGACAAAGCGGAATTGGCCATGAAGCCGCTGGCCTGCACCAGGCGCGGCATCACCGGCCCGGGTTTGGCGGCGTTGCGCAACATGCGCTTGATATTGCCTTCGACATCGGCAATCGAATCCGGCGCCACAAGGCGGAAGGCGATCTTTTCAGATTTGCCGTCACGCACCAGCCAGGCATCGATCCGGTTGGCGACAAAGCCGCGTTCCGGCGAATGCCGCGCCTTGGCGGGATTGCCGGGCGGCACTTCCAGGCGCAGCGCCGTCAGTTGCGGCACGTTGCCAGCGAGGACGAATTCAAACACCGAATTCATCGGCACGGTACCGGTCTGTTCGGCCATGCCGCCCTTGAGGCGGAAGCCGGCGTGCGGCGGTTCTGCCCTGGCCTTTGCCAGATCGGTGCGCAACTGTTTCTGGCGCTTGGCATCCTTGTTTTCGGCCAAGGCCAAAGCGCGCTCCAGCGCCAGGGCCCCGCTCACCGTGCCGCTGCGGATCGGCAGCGGTGTCCATTTTGCCCGCGCCGCGGCCTGGCGGCTGGAATCGACGATAGCGCCGCGCATGCTTTCGGCCTCGCCCTGGAGGGCATAGGCCTCGCCATGCAGCGCCTTGTCGTTGGGCACTTGCAGCACCGGCCAATCATCGGCCAGCGACTTGTCGAAGGCGATGTCGGCATCGCGCGACGTATTGAAGAAGGCCAGGAACTTGTAATATTCGCTGTGCCGGATCGGATCGTACGGATGCGAATGGCATTGCACGCAATTCATGGTGACGCCGTTCAGCACCGACCAGGTGGTGGATGCCCGGTCCATCACCGCGGCCAGCCGGAATTCCTCGTTGTCGGTGCCGCCCTCGTCATTGGCGGCGGTCTGGCGATGGAAGGCGGTGGCGATGCGGTCATCGAAGCTGGCTTGAGGTAACAAGTCGCCCGCCAACTGCTTGATGACAAACTGGTCGTAGGGAAGATTGCTGTTCAGCGCCCCGATCACCCAGTCGCGATAATGCCAGACCGGTCGGCTATGGTCCTTTTCGAAGCCCTTGGTGTCGCCGTAACGCGCCAGGTCCAGCCACAGCGATGCCCAGCGTTCGCCATAGCGCGGTGACGCCAGCAGGCGGTCCACCTGTTTCTCGTAGACGTTCTTGGAATTGTCGGCCAGGAAGGCCGCCTGCTCCTGCGGCGTGGGCGGCATGCCGGTGATGTCCAGCGAAACCCGGCGCAGCAAGGCCGGTTTGTCGGCTTCCGGCGACGGCGCAAGCTTTTCTTTTTCCAACCGCGCCAGGATAAAGCGGTCCAGCGGCTGGCGCACCCAACCTTGCCGCACGGTCGCGGGCAGCGCCTGCGGCTTGGGCGGGACAAAGGCCCAGTAGTTTTCCCATTGCGCGCCTTCCTCGATCCATTGGCGCAGCAGCGCGATCTGGGCAGGCGCCAGCGGCTTGCCATGCAGCGGCATGCGGATTTCCGGATCATTGGACGTGATCCGCGCCATCAGCTCGGACGCGCGCGGGCTGCCCGGCACCACGATGGGGCGGCCCGACTTGGCCTTGCCCAGCGCCTGCTCGCGATAGGAGAAGGACACCCCGCCCGCCTGCTTCACCCCGCCATGGCAGGCGACGCAATTGCTGTTGAAGATGGGGCGGATGTCGAGGTTGAAATCTATTTTGTGCGGGTCAGGCGCCGGCCTGAGGGTCATGGTGCTGGCGACAACCACCGTGGCGGTCGCAACAACCGCCACCACGGCCAATGTCACCGGCTTTCCCATGAAGATTCCCTTGGCGGCAGCCTTTCTGGCGCGGCTGCTTTGCCGGCATTTTCAACCCCGGGCCAGGGAAAAGCAACACGGGGCGGAATCAGAAAATCGTTGCAGTGCAGTATTTTACGGCGAATCGCTAAACCGCCAACAGAGCCTGGCGCAGCCGGTTGGCAACGATCACATCCTCGCCGGGCTGTAGCATCCAGACACCCACGATGATGGCGTCCTCGGCATTGGGCAGGCCCGCCGAGCCCGAGCGCCGCCCGGTGGCCGGGTTCAGCTCGATGGAGGGCGTACCGGCCCGCAGTGCCGCGGAGATTTCCAGCGGCGGGCGGTGTTTGGCCTGGTCATAGCGGATCAACAGGTGCGGGATGGCATTGGCCAGCGGCGGCACGAAGATCTCGTATGTCACGCCGGGAATGTCCTTCAGCCGGGCGGCGATGCGCTCGGCGCGGGCGCGGAATTCCGCCTGCATGCCCTCGTCCGTCTGGGACAGGAACCAGTCCACCGCGGCGACCATGCCGACGATCTGTTCCTTGGCCACCTTCATGCCCCGGCCAACGGTTTCGTCGCGCGGGCTGCTGCTCCAGGTGGCGGCCTCGATCAGGTCCTTGCGGCCCAGCAGCAGGCCGGCATTCTGCGGCCCGCGAATGCCCTTGCCGCCCGAGAAGGTGACCAGGTCAAAGCCCATTTGGGTATAGGCCCAGAGATTGGAGATGGGCGGCACATCGGCGGCGGCGTCGTTGAAACACGGCACACCATGGGCATGGGCCACCCGGACCCAGTCCTCGCGGCTGATCTGGCCATGCTCGGCGGCATTGAAGAAATGGCACATCACCGTCTTGGGGGTGAAGGCCGCCTCATACTGCGCCAGCGTTTCCACTTCGACAAAACGGGTGCCGCAATTTCGGATGGCATGGTCATAGCCGTAACGGTGGCCCTTCTGGACGATGACCTCGTTCTTCAGGCCGTCCACTTCCAGCGGCAACAGCGCGACCGCCGCGCGGTTGCCCACCGTCATGCAGGCGGCGGTGCCAAGCGTCAGGGCCGCGGAGGCGCCCGCCGTCACCATCGCCGCCTCGCAACGGAGGCGGCGGGCGATATATTCGCCGGACTTCTGCTGCAGTTCGGCCAGCCGCACCGGGCTCATGGCGGCGGCGTCCACCGCCGCGCGCACCTGCGGCGGCATGGTCGAGGCGGTCAGCGCGGTATAGGTGCCCGCCGCATTGATGATCTTGGTAACCCCCAGCTTGGCGTAATAGTCCGTGGCCGGAACGGCGGCCTCGGCGCCGGGCGCAATGCCGGCCACGCCACCGGCCGCCATCAGGTTGCGGGTCCAGGAAAAGAAGCTGCGGCGTGTTTTTGTCATTTTGTCCCCCAGGCCCCGCGATATTAGTCCGAAGATTGTGCTAGGCAAAGGCGAGCCATTTATGGACCTGCCATGAGCGACCTGACCGATCTTTCCCTGCGTGACCTGTCGGCCGGAATCGCCGCCCGGCGCTTTTCGCCGGTGGATGTGGTGGAGGCGCATTTGTCCCGCATCGCGGTGCTGGAGCCGCGGCTGCATGCCTTTGTCCATGTCCATGCCGCCGAGGCAAAGCTGGCCGCCGAAGCCGCCGACAAGGCCATCCGCGCCGGTCATGGGCTGGGGCGGCTGCATGGTATTCCCATCGCGCTGAAGGACCTGGTGGAGTTCAAGGGCCATGTCACCACCCGCGGCTGTGCGGTGCATCGCGAGCGCGTCTCCACCTACACCGCCACCCTGGCGCAGAAGCTGCTGGGCCAGGGCATGGTCGTGCTGGGCAAGACCCATACGGTGGAATTCGCCTATGGCGCCTGGGGTACCAATGAACATATGGGCACGCCGTGGAATCCCTGGGACATGAAGACCCAGCGCACCCCGGGCGGATCGTCTTCCGGCTCGGCGGTGGCGGTGGCCGCGCGCATGGCGCCCTGCGCCATCGGCACCGATACCGGCGGTTCGGTGCGTATTCCGGCATCGTGGTGCGGCATTACCGGTTTGAAGACGTCCGTCGGCCGCATCAGCACCTATGGCGTGCTGCCGCTCAGCCCGACCCTGGACACGCCGGGGCCCTTCGCCCGCAGCGTGGAAGACTGCGCCATTCTGCTGGAAGTGCTGGAAGGCCATGATCCGCGCGATCCTTTGACCGCCACCCTGCTGCCCAGCAATCCGATGCCGACGTTGCGGCGCGGCGTGAAAGGCTTGAAGCTGGCGCGGTTGCCCGATGCCGAGCGCGGCGAATTCGATCCCGAAGTACTGGCGGCCTTTGACCGTTCGTTGAAGGAGTTGGCGAGCATGGGCGCCGAAATCGTCGAGCTGGCCCCAGGCGGCCGCACCTTGCACGAAAGCGGCGATTTGGTGGGCCGCATCATTTCCGCTGAAAGCTATCCCGATCTGGCCGAACTGGTGGACAACGATACCCTGCCCCTGGACCAGGCGGTGCGGGCGCGGGTGCGCGCCGGAGCATCCATCTCGTCGCGCCAATATCGCGACGTGCTGGCGGCGCGCGAAAAAGCCAAGGTGGAATTTGCCGCCCGCATTGACGGCATCGACGCCGTGCTGACCCCCAGCACCCTGACCCCGGCCATTCCGCTCGACACGGTGGACCAGGCCAGCACGCCGGCCTTCTCTACGCGCTGGGCGAACTATCTGGACCTCTGCGGCCTGTCCCTGCCCAACGGCATGACCAAGGGCGGCCTGCCGCTGTCCTTGATGATCTCCTGCCGTAGCGGCGATGAAGCCATGGCGCTGCGCATCGGCTGGGCGCTGGAAAATGTCACCGACTGGCAGAAAAAGGCCCCGGCGCTTTAGAAGCCAACCTTGTCGCCGCCCTTGAGCGCCAGCATTTCACGCGCTTCATCCGGGGTGGCGATGCTCCGGCCCAACCCTTCGATGATCTGGCGCACCATGCGCACCTGCTCGGCATTGGACTCTGCGAGCTTGCCTTTGCCGGCCCACAACGAGTCTTCCAGCCCGACGCGGACATTGCCGCCCATGGCAGCGGCTTGCGCCGCGATGACGAGCTGGTTCTTGCCCGCCCCCAGCACCGACCATTTGTACTGATCGCCGAACAGCCGGTCGGCGGTGCGCTTCATGTGCAGCACGTCTTCGGGATGCGGGCCGATACCGCCCAGAATGCCGAACACCGACTGGACAAACAAAGGCGGCTTGACCAGCCCACGCTCCAGGAAGTGCGCCAGGTTGTAGAGATGGGAAATGTCGTAGCATTCGAATTCGAACTTGGTGCCGGCATCACCCATTTTCTTAAGAACGAACTCGATGTCGGCAAAGCTGTTGCGGAACACCAGGTCGCGCGAGCCTTCCAGCGCCTCACGCTCCCAGGAATGCTTGAAGTCCTTGAAGCGGTTCAGCATGGGGAACAGGCCGAAATTCATCGAACCCATGTTGAGCGAGGCCACTTCCGGCTTGAAATGCTCGGCCGGCTTCACCCGTTCCGCCACCGTCATGTAAGGCGCGCCGCCGGTGGTCAGGTTGATCACCGCATTGGTCGCCTGCTTGATGCGCGGCAGGAAGGGCGCAAAGGCCTCCGGCGTCTGGTCGGGCTTGCCGGTCTGGGGATTGCGGGCATGCAGGTGCACCATGGCGGCGCCGGCTTCGGCGGCGCCGATGGCGGCCTCGGCGATCTCGTCCGGCGTCACCGGCAGGTATTTCGACATGGACGGGGTATGGATCGCGCCGGTGACGGCGCAGGTGATGATGACCTTGTCACCCAATGACATGACGTAATCCTTTTCTGTGCTTACTTGCCGATATCTTTGTCAGCGCGGCGCTTGTGCGCCGCCAGCGCCATCAGCCGCCGGTCGCGCCAGGCCTGGCGCTCCTGTAGCTTGTCTTGCGGCAGCGCCTTGCGGCGGTCGGCCTCAACCGTTTCCAGCACCGGGCCATTCCAGTCGGCCCGCCGCTGCATCGAGGCCTGCAGCCGGATGTAAATCTGTTCATAACGTTGGCAATAGTCACGCACGCCACCCGGCGCGTTGAGATCAATGGTCTCGAACGGACCCATGAAGGACCAACGCAGCGCCAGGCCTTCGCGGATGCCGATATCCACGTCCTCGATGCTGGCATAGCCGTCGGCCACCAGCCGGAAGGCTTCTTCCAGCAACGCGCCCTGCATGCGGTTCATTACAAAACCGTCCAGCTCCTGCTTCATCACGATCGGCGCATGGCCGGCGGCGCGCAGGAAATCGGCGGTACGCGCCACCACGGCCTTGTCGGTCCATGGCGCCGGCACCACTTCGGCGGCCGGGATCAGGTAGGGCGGGTTGATGGGATGCACCACCAGGCAGCGGGCGCGGCCTTTCAGATGTTCGGTGAACTTAGATGGCAGAATGGCGGAAGTTGAGCTTGCCAATATCGTGTCAGGCCCCGCCAGCGCATCCAGCCGGCTGAACATGTCCTTCTTGATGTCCACCACTTCGGGGGTGTTTTCCTGGACATAATCCGCGCCCTTCATGGCCTCTTCCAGGGTGGCGACAGCGCGCATCCGGCCCAGCACCGCCTTGGGCGTGTGGCCGTTCAGCAAATCATTGGCTTGGAGGTCCGGCAATACGCCCTCGATATAGCTCAGTGCCTTGGCGCCGGCGGCCGGGTCGTTATCCCACAAGGCGATGTCATGCCCGGCGCGGGAAAAACTGATGGCCCAGGCACGGCCGATAAAGCCCGAACCGATAATCGCTACGCTACTCATAGTCTCTCCCTAACGCGGTGCGTCCTTGGCCTTGCCGGAAACCAGGTCATCGATGGTGAACATGCGGCCATTGGCGATGACACGCTTTACTTTATGGGCATTGGCGATATCCAGCAGCGGATCGCCTTCGACCAATACGATATCCGCCAGCTTGCCCGGCGCGATAACGCCCGCATCGAGCTGCAGGAAATCGGCCGGCACCGCGGTGGCGGTACGCAGTGCCTCATACGGCGTCATGCCGAAGCGCACGTAAGCCGCCAGCTCGGAATGCATATACATCGGACCCGGCTGGTCGGTGCCGGCGACGATGCGCCCGCCGGCATGGAACACGTCCATGATCAGCTTGCCGGTGCTGGAAAGGTCCGGCGCCGGCTGCGGGCCCAGGATTTGGTTCTTCAGCCAGGGCGGGTCCATCGCCAGGCGCGGGTCTTGGCGCATGGACGGGTCCGCTTCCAGGAACAGGCGCATGCTGGGGAACAGGGTCGGCGTCATGGTCATGTGCGCCGCGCCCAGGATGGAAGAGACATCCTTGTAGCTGCGCCCCAAGGTCATCTTGGGGGAATAACCGCGCCGCGAGGTGCCTTCGGTATGCTCCATGCTATCCATGCCGTTGAACGCCGACGGATAGACTTCATGCGTGGAGGACGGCACGCCGATGCTGTGGCCGAATGCCACGATATGGCGCTGCTGGATGTCGGGCATGCGGACATAGCTTTTCAGCATGTCGAAACCGAGGATGCGGGCGCGCTCCAGCTCCATCGCGAGATGGGCATTAGAGGAGATGGCAATGCCCATCTTGTAATAGACACGCTGCCATTCCATCAGATGGCCGGTGTCATAGATGCGGGGCGAAATGCGGATGCCGGCGTCGGCCGCCTCGCGGTCTTCCACTGCTTCATAGGGCAAGCCGCCCGGGCTGCGTATGGTGGTCACGCCATAGGCCAGGAATTCGCGCCCCTGCTGCTCGCCGGAGTCGCTTTGGCGATGGGTATGGAAATCAATCAGCCCCGGCATGGCGGTAAGGTTCGGCGCTTCGATCGCCGCCCGGCCCTTTACATGAGGCCCAACCGATGTGATGCGATTGCCGTCGATCACGATGTCGATGTCGGTGCGCGCGGTCTTGGATACCCCGTCCACCAGCTTGCCGACATGCAGGACGACGTGCGTCTTGGGCACATGGACGCGATAGGTCAGGTTCAGCGGCACGGTCTGGACGTCGCCCGTCTCGCTGTCCAGTAGCCGCAGCTTGTCATTGGACTGGTAGAGAATATGGCGGTTGTCACCGGCCCAGCTTGGCGCATAGGCGATCTCGGTGGTGATACGGCGCGGCGCGCCCAAGGGTTCGCCCGCGGCCGACACCGGGAATACCGACAGATAGCCTTCATAGATGGCCAGCATGCGCGTGCCGTTGGGCGACCAGACCGGGCCGTTCCAGCCGCGGCTGTCGATGGAAAGATTGGGCACCGGCGCGTACCATTTGTCGTCGCTGGCGCTTGCCGGACCCACCGACGACATCGACAGGATCTGGTTGGTGCCTTCGCGGTACTTGGCCGAATAGGGCGAGACCATCGCCACCACCACCCGCGCCCCGTCCGGCGACCAGGTGGGCGCGCCGGGCGCGAAGATGGAGTCATGGATCTTGGTGGTCTTGCCGGTTTCCACCTCCAAGGTGAAGATGCTGGAACGCCGCCACATGCCGTCCACATCCAGATAGGCGATGCGCTTGCCGTCCGGCGAGAAGGTGGGCGAAATCGGCTGGGTGGTCAGGTGGGTGATCTGGCGTTCGCTGCCGCTGCGCATGTCGCGCAGCCAGAGCTGCAACAAGCCGCCGGCCTTGTCCGAGGTATAGACCAGTGAATTGCCGTCCGGCGACCAGGCGGGATCGGTGTCAAACGCGGCGTCATGGGTCAGGTTCTTGGGCGTGCCGCCCGTCACCGGCATCACATAGATGTCACCCAGCGCGGCGAAAGCGATGGACTTGCCGTCCGGCGACAGCATGGGTCGCACGATGCCCAGCGCCTTGCGCGGCGCCTGGTTGGTGAAGTCGCGCTTCTTGCGCGCATAGGTGCCGTTGACCGGCGTCACGTCCAAGGTGGCGGTGAAGGGGACGGTCTGAACGTCGCCGCCTAGTTCGCGCTTCTTGATCTTGCCGTCAGCGACATAGAAAAATTCGCGGCGCGACAAGAAGCTCGGCCGGAAGGGAAAGACATGTTCGTCGCCGGTGATGGACCGGCCATTGATTTCCAGCCAGCCCTTGGCGCCGTCCACGCCATGGGCGACGATCTCGTTGCCCGGGCTCCAGCTTGCCGCGTCAATGCGCGCTTGCGCTGACACCAGACGGCGCTCCTCGCCGCCGGTGGAATCCACCGCATAGACGCCTTTGCCGGCGTCGCGGGTTGAAACGAAGGAAATCTGCCGGTCGTCGGGCGACCAGCTCGGCATCGTGTCCTCGGCCGAATTGCGGGTGAGCTGGCGGATGGCGCCGTTGCGCAGGTCCAGCACAAAGATATTGATGTCGCTGCCCAGGGGGCTGCCGCGATCCGAGGAAAAGGCGATGCGGGTGCCGTCATGGCTGTACATCGGCTCGCGGTCGTCGAAGGCGCCTTGCGTAAGCTGGTGCTGGTTCGTCCCGTCGGGATTCACCGCCCACAGGTCATAGCCGCCGTCGCGATAGGCGAAGAAGGCGATACTCTTGCCGTCCGGCGACCAGACCGGCTGGCGCGCGTCATTGAACACGTCGGTGATGCGCTTGGCCGCGCCGCCGCTCGCCGGCATCACCCAGATGCCGCCCTGCAGGTCGATCGCCAGCATCCTTCCGTCGGGCGAGACCGACACCGACATGGAGGTGCCCTCGTCCACCGTCACCGAAACCGGCTTGGGCGCTGCGCCGATGGCGCTTCCGGCCAGGCAGAGAAAAGCCGCCAGCGCGATCAGTTTGCGTGTCATGGAACTCACCCTCTTATGACTTGAGCCGGTAGGCGATGAAGCCGTCGCTCGTGCCGGTGCCGAAGCCCGGCGCACCGCCCGCCGCGATCAGCACATACTGTTTTCCGTCGCGTCCCAGATAAGTCATGGGATTGGCATGGCCGCCGGCCGGCAGCTTCACTTCCCACAAGGTCTTGCCGGTAGCTTCGTCGATGGCGCCGAAATACTTGTCCTGGGTAGCGGCGATGAAGATCACCCCGCCCGCCGTGACCATCGAGCCGCCGATATTGGGCGCGCCCAACTGGAACGGCAGGCCCAAGGGAATGCCGAAGGGGCCGCTGTTGGAGGCATTGCCCAACGTGCGCTGCCACAACACTTTGCGGGTCTTGAGGTCGACCGCCGTCAGGAAACCGTAAGGCGGCCGCTGGCAGGGAATGCCCAGTTTGGGCGTCATGAAGCCGTCAAAGTGCAGCCCATAGGGCGTGCCTTCCATGGCGCCGCCGCGATGGGGCGATTTGGGCGCTCCCACACTGCGCGGATCGCGGCTGGTGAACAGATGCTCGCGGTCGGCCTGTTCGCGGGAAACCAATTCATCCCAATCGGCCATAAGATTGGAATTGACCACCAGGATGCCGCGACCCTCGTCCACCGAGACGCTGCCCCAGTCAATCCCGCCCAACTCGCCCGGCGTGCGCACCGACGATCCCAGGCGCAAGGGCGTGAACATGCCCTGATAGCTGGCCTGGCGAAACCGGATGCGGCAGTAGAGCTGGTCAAAGGGCGTCATGCCCCACATGTCCTTTTCGGCCAGGTTCTGGCCGGCAAAGTCGGGCATTTCCGTCGAATAGGGTTGGGTGCGCGACGCGCGTTCGCCCGGAATGGTGGAAGCGGGAACGGGCTTCTCCTCCACCTTGGTAAGCGGCTTGCCGGTGCGACGGTCCAGCACAAAAATCTGTCCGGTCTTTGTCGCCTGGATCAGCGCCGGTGCGGTGCCGCCCGCTACGGGGAAATCCACCAGCACGGGCTGGGCCGCCAGGTCATAGTCCCAAAGATCGTGATGCACCGCCTGGAACACCCAGCGCACCGCGCCGGTATCGGCCTCCAGCGCCACCACCGCGACCGAGAAGCGGTCATTCTCCGGCGTGCGCTCAAGGCCCCAATAGTCCGGGCTGCCATTGCCCATCGGCAGATAGACAAGGCCCAATTCCTCGTCGCCGCTGAAAGGCGGCCAGCTATTGGGCGTGGAGGCGGTATAGGTCTGACCCGGCGCCAGCGGGGCATGGTCGTTCGGCTTGCCAGGATCGAAGGCCCATTTCAGCACGCCCGTCACCGCGTCATAGCCGCGGATCACGCCCGGCGGCACGCGGGTGGAGGCGTTGTCGATGATGTAGGCGCCGATCACCACCGTGCCGTGCACGATGGCGGGTGGCGAGGTCGGATTGGTCCAGCCCCGGGTGGCGGGCTCCAGCCCCAGGCCTTCGGATAGATCCACCGACCCGTCCTTGCCGAAGCCGCGGCAGGTCGCGCCGGTCTTGGCGTCCACCGCGATCAGCTTGTTGTCCACTGTGCCCATCAGAATGCGGGTGGGACATTCGCTTACCCCGGCGGGGGCGCGAAAGAAGCTGACGCCGCGGCAGACACCGCGACCGCCGGCGGACATGTCGATCTTGGTGTTATGGCGCCAGATCTGCTTGCCGGTCACCGGGTCCAGCGCGAAGATGGCGCTGTGCGGGGTGCAGCCATATAGCATGCCGTCCACCATCAGGGGTGTAGTCTCGTTCTGATGGGCGGAATGGCGGTCATCCGGGTGCAGGCCGGCATGATAGGTCCAGGCTTCCTCCAACTTTGCCGCATTGGCGGGCGTGATCTGGGCCAGCGGCGAATAGCGCGTGGCGTTGGGACTGTTGCCCCAATGAGTCCATTCTCCGCTGGGCGTACCCGTCGCAGTGGAAGCGGCAAGCGGCGCGGTGGGGAGCGTACGCTGCGAGGTGAAAGCCACGGCGCCGGCGACACCCAGAAACAATACAAAGCCGGCCAGCGCCACACGGCGGGTGCCCTGCCCCAGCATCAGCAGCCACAGCGAGGAGACCGCCAGGAAAACCAGCCGCGGCATCAGGGCCCAGCCGTCCAGGCCCACTTCCCACAGCGACCAGCCGATGCTTCCCAGGAAGACCAGCCAGAACAGGGTGGGACCAAAGGGATGGGCCCGCAGCACCAGCACGGCCGAAACCAGGATCAGTAGCCCGGCGATGGCGTAATAAAGCGAGCCGCCCAGCGAGGCCAGGTAAAGCCCCGGCAGCGCCATCGCGAGCCCGGTCAGCAGCAAAAGAAGAAAAGTCAGAATCCGCATGTTGCCCCGCGGTTGATGAACCCCACGGCGAGGCTACTTGATCTTGCCCCGCCCCGCCACCTGCCAGACGGCTTCTACCGCACCGCCGCGCAGGGCGACGATCTCCTCATGCAGGTGGATGGTGGTGTCGGTATATCCGGGCACAAATTGCACCCGGTCACCGATGCGGGGCGTGGCGCTGGGCACTTCCAGCTCGATCTGGGCATGTTCCGCCGACAGCTTGAGCGATGCGACCGCGGGCACACCCAAGGCGCGCGGCATCCCGGCATCCCAGCTCATCGCCTTGCGGCCCGCATCCACCACAACCCGGGTCGGATTGGGGCGGCTGGTGACCGTGGTCAGGATGGTCAGCGACTGCGGCAGGGTGACGCCGAAATGCAGGCGGTAATGTTCGTCATTGAAAATCGCGCCACCGATCTGCACTTCGGTGACACCGGGCTGCTTGGTGCAGTAGAGCAAGGTGCCGGTGCCGCCGCAGCTCACGATCGAAACGTCGTGCCCCGCTGCACGGCAGGCATCGGCGCTGGCGGTCAGCATGCCGATCGCCTGCGCCGTGACCTTTTCCTTTTCCGCCGGATCGGCAATGGCCGCGGCATGCACTTCCCAGCTCATCACCCCGCAAAAGCGCAGAGTGGAATAGCGCGCAATCTCATCGGCCAGCGCCACGACACCTGGGCCCGGCTCCAGCCCGGCGCGGTTCATGCCGGTGTTAACTTCGATTACCACCCGCAGCTTTTTGCCGCCCGCCGCCAGCGCGGCGACATTCTCAGGGCTGTCCACCGAAACGATGACATCGGCGCTATCCAGCAATTTCATCAGCCGCGCGATCTTGATCGGCCCCACGATCTGGTTGGCGATCAATATGTCCTTGATGCCGGCATCGGCCAGCACTTCGGCTTCGCCCAGCTTGGCGCAGGTGATGCCGATGGCGCCCGCCGCGATCTGCGCCTTCGCGATCTGGGTGGTCTTGTGGCCCTTGAAATGCGGCCGCCAGTTCACCCCGGATTCACGGCAGCGCCCCGCCACGAAGGCGATGTTGGCGTCCATCTTGTCCAGGTCCAGCAGCAGCGCCGGGGTATCGATCGCGTCCAGGCTCATTCGGCGGCGCGCCGCGCCAGGCGCAGCCTTTCGGTCCCCGCCACGTCCAGCGCGCCATCGTCGCTGATCGACACGCCATAATCGCGAGCGGCGCTCTCACGCGAAACCTTTTCGTCCAGCACGTCCTGCCACACCAGTTCGGGGGCGCGGGCATAGGCATCGCCCCAGCCCCCGCCGCCGGCCAGCTCGGCGCGATAGGTTTCGCCGCGCAGAAACGTGCGCATAAACTTGCCCGGCAGGGCGCTGCGCTTGCCGTCCAGGTTTTTCAGCACATTGCCGGCATGGGCGCCGGGATTGCCGCCCTTCAGGCCATAGGGCCGGAATTTCTGGCGATCGCTGCGAACCTGCAACACCGCCTCGTCCACATGGGTCAGGTGGTATTCGCGCACCATGCCCAACCCGCCGCGATACTTGCCGGCGCCGCAGCTATCCTGGCGGAAGCCATATTCCTCGATGCGGATGGGCTGTTCGCGCTCCACGATTTCCACCGGGGTATTGGAATAATTCACCGCCAGCGACGACAAGGCATCAATCGCATCCTTGTTGGGCCGCCCGCCCCAGGTGCCGAACAGGAATTCCAGCAGCACGAAGGGCCGTCCCTCTTTGCGATAGCCGGCGATGGTGACGCCGAAATCGCCCTGCGCGCCGCAGGCGAAGACTTTATCGGGCAGCATGCGGGCCAGTGCACCCCACACCGCTTCGGTCACCCGCATGGAAGTGAGACCGCGCGCCGCCACCGGCGCCGGCGAGGTCGGGTTGACGATGGAACCGGACACCGCGATCACCTTGATCGGGCGCATGAAGCCGGAATTGGTGGGCAGCGCCGGATCCATTATCGAGCGCAAGCAGGCATAGACACTGGACTGAGTCATGGCGATGGGCAGGTTGATCGAGCCCTTCACCTGAGGCGAGGTGCCGGTGAAGTCCACCGTGATATCGCTGCCCTTCTTGATCACCTTGGCGAAGATGCGGATGGCGTCTTCGCTGAAGCCGTCATCGTCCAGGAAATCCTCGAACTCCCAGGTACCGTCCGGGAAGGCGGCCAGCTCGGCACGGGTCAGGGCTTCGGAATAATCCAGCAGGCTCGCCATGTCGGCGACGATGGCATCGGTGCCATGCTTGCCCGCCAGCGTCATCAGGGCGCGCTCGCCCCTGGTGCAGGCGGCGATGGTCGCCTGCACGTCGCCGATCACGGTTTCGGGCACGCGCACATTCAGCCGCAGGATGTCGAAGAATACCGGGTCCGGCTTGCCCTGGGCGATGACACGCAAGGGCGGGATGCGCAGGCCTTCCTGGAAGATCTCGGTATTGTCGCAGGCATTGCCGCCGGCGACGCGGCCGCCGATATCGGTCTGGTGACCGATGGCGGCGGCATAGGCCAGCAAGCGCCCCTCAAAGAAGATCGGCTTGAAGACAAAGATGTCCGGCAGGTGCAGGCCATTGCCCAGATAGGGATCGTTGAGGGCAAAGACGTCGCCGGGATGAATGTCGCCGGCGAATTTCTCCAGCACCGTGCTCAGGGTGGGCGGGAAGGAGCCCATATGCACCGGCAGGCACAAGCCTTGCGCGATCAGGTTTCCTTGCGGGTCGAGCAGGCCGGTGGAAAAATCCATCGCTTCCTTGATGACCGAGGAGCGGGCGGTGCGAATGACAGTGGCCGCCATTTCGTCAGCAATGGCCGCGAAGGCGTTCTTCATCAGTTCAAGACGGATCGCATCTTTCGCCATGGCTCAGCCCTTCCCCAGGCGAATGCGCACGGTGCCGGTGGCGGCATGAACCTGGGCGCCCGGCGGCACGATGATGGTGGTGTCATACTCCTCCACGATCAGCGGGCCTTTTTGCGGCGTCTGCGTCAGGTCAGAGCGGCGGATCACCCTGGTGGTGACCCAGCCGGACTCGGGGCCGAAATAGACCGGCCGTTCCACTGACGCGGCGGCCGCGCCTCGCCGCAGTTCCGCCGGCGCCGGCAGATGCTCCTGGCGCTCCAGGCTGCGAGCCCGCAGGCGCAAGTTGACGATCTGCACCCGCTCGGTGCGGTTGCAATAGCCATAGGTGCGTTCGTGTTCGACATGGAACTGCGCCGCGGCGGAAGCCAGGGCGGCGGAAGTCAGCACGGAGTCCTTGACCGGGATGGCCAGTTCCGAACTCTGGCCGGCATAGCGCAGGTCGAGGGTGAATTGCAGTTCGCGGCGATCCAGCGCCACGCCCTCGCCCGCCATCAGCACGGCGGCGTCTTCGAACAGTTTTTCGGCGCGGGTGTTGAGGGCGGCGCAATCGGCCTTGTCGATGTCATACCAGCACACCGCCACCAGCCTGTGCTGGATGCGCGCGAACAACAGGCCCAGCGCGCTGAACACACCCGAGGCGGGCGGAATGATGATTTCGGAAATCCCGGCATGGGCGGCCAAAGTGGCGCCATGCACCGCCCCATTGCCGCCGAACGCCACCATGGAGAAATCGCCGGGGCTGCGTCCGATCTCGCTGGACACCGCCTGGATGGCGCGGGTCATCGCGGCATCGGCCACGGCGTGAACGCCCCAGGCTGCTTCATGCAGTTCAAGTCCCAAGGGTCCCGCGACATGTTCCTGGATCGCCTTCCTGGCCGCCTCCAGGCTGATCGGCATGTCGCCGTCCAGCAAGTGCAACGGGTTGAGAAAGCCCAGCACCACATTGGCGTCGGTGACGGTGGGGCGCGTACCGCCCAGCCCGTAACAGGCCGGGCCCGGCGCCGCGCCGGCGCTGTCGGGGCCGACGCGCAGCGCGCCGCCCTTGTCGATCCAGGCAAGACTGCCGCCGCCCGCGCCGATTTCAGCGAGGTCGATGGTGGGCGAACGCACCAGGTAACCGCCGCCGCCGAGCAGCCGCTGGCCGGCATTGATCCCGGCGCCCACTTCCATCTCGTCGGTCAGGCGCGGCTCGCCGCCCTCGATCAGACAGGCCTTGGCGGTGGTGCCGCCCATGTCAAAGGCGATGATGTTGGCCTCGCCCAGGAATTCGCCCAGCGCCGCCGCCCCGATGGCGCCTGCCGCGGGGCCCGATTCCACGCAGCGGGCGGGAAAGGCGCGGGCGATGTCGGCCTTGGCGATGCCGCCGGAGGATTGCATCACCATCAGCGGGGCGCGGATGCCGATGCCGGCAATGCCCTCCTCTACCGATGCCAGATAGGTTTCCACCACCGGCTTGACGAAGGCGTTCACCACCGTGGTGCTGGTGCGTTCATATTCGCGGATTTCCGGCATCACCTGGTGGGAAGCGGAAATGGACAGGCCCGGGGCATGCTGGCGCACCAGCGCCATGACGGCGCGCTCATGGGCGGGATTGATATAGGAGTGCAGCAGGCAGATCGCCACCGAGTCCACATCCTGCTCGCGCATCTTCTCCAGCGCCGCGATCACCGAGGCCGGATTGAGCGGCGTCACCACCGCGCCATCGGCATCCATGCGCTCCTCGATCTCGAAGCGCAGGCGGCGCGGCACCAGGGGCCGGGGCTTGTCCCAGTCCATGTTGTAGAGCTGGGGCATGCGCAGCCGGGCGATTTCCAGCACGTCGCGGAAACCCGCAGTGGTCAGCAGCGCCACCTTGGCGCCCTTGCCGGTCAACAGCGCATTGGTCGCCACGGTAAAGGCATGGACCAGGCTGCCCACGCCCTGGGGGTCGATCGCGCCGTCCTCGAACAGGCGGGCCAGCCCGTCGGCGATGGCGCGGGCATAATTGTCCGGCGTGGATAACAGCTTCAGGGTGCGGGCCGAACCGTCCAGATTGGACACGACCAAATCCGTGAATGTGCCGCCCACATCGATTGCGATTCGATGGGCTCCGATGGTCATGTGACTGGCTGATCCCCTGTTTGGCGGCGAGTGTGTCGGACAAGGCGCGGAGGGTCAAACCGGGACCATCCGTACACGACTGAAATTCGTTCAATATTATCCATTTAGATCAATATATTACAAGACACTCCGCAGGCGGGATCAAAGGACGCAGCGGCATCGTTGCGCCCTTCATGCGCGCGGCAAATCCGGGTTACCCTTTCGCCGTTCGGGGAGAAAATAATGAAAAGAACTTCGCGTCTTGCCTTGGGTGTTTTGACGGCTTGTGGGCTGGTCGTGCCCGCCATCAGCCAGACAGATGCGGTGGACCAGGCCGAGCTCCAGCAGATCATCGCCCAGCATCCGGAATGGGCCAAATGGCTGGCCGATCCGGCCCTGGCCAAGTTGACCCTGGCCGGGCCGAAGATGCCCAATTCGCAATGGCGCGCCGACGATATCCGCCGCCCCCAGCCGCCGCGGGTGGAAACCGGCACGGCTTGCAGCGCCGCGCTCCCGGGCGACGCCGATGTGCTGTTCGACGGCAAGGACCTGTCCAAATGGACCAGCGATCACCTCGAGGAATGGACCCTGAAGGACGGCGTGGTGACCACCGGGGCACGGGTCTATAATTTCCTCAAGACCAAGCAGTCCTATGGCGACGCGCAGATTCATGTCGAATTCCGCGAACCGGCCCAGCCCAATCCCCCGCTCAATCCGCAGTATCGCGGCAACAGCGGCGTATTTCCCATGGGCCTGTACGAAGTGCAGATCCTGGACAACACCAACAACCAGACCTATCCCGACGGCATGGTGGGCGCGATCTATTCCCAGAGCCCGCCGCTGGTGAATGCCGGCCGGCCGCCCGGCGTGTGGCAATGCTATGACATCATGTTCCGCGCGCCCCGCTTTTCCGGCGCCACTGTGACGTCGCCCGCGCGCATGACGGTGATGCTGAACGGCGTGCTGGTGCAGGACAACACCGCCCTGATCGGCACCACGGTGCATGGCAAGGTGGGGGTCTATACGCCCCATGCGGCAGAACTGCCGCTGACCTTGCAGGACCATGGCAATCCCGACAGCCATGTGTCGTTCCGCAATGTCTGGATACGGCGTCTCAGCCAGCCTTGACCGGCTTCAGCCCCAGCTTGGTGAGCGCGGCGTTGAGATGCGCCATCGCTTCCGGCGTGGGGCCCGGATAGTCGCCCGGTATGGGATTGTTGCCCTTGTAGCCGATGTCGGCCATGCCTTCGGGCTGGGAATAGAAGCCCCCCAGCATCAGGGCGCGCAACCGCACGAAGAACTGTGCCGGACGCGCATAATCGGGCTGCACCTTCTTGCGGAAAGCCACCAGGTCGAAGATTTCGCGCCGCTGCGCGTCATCGGCCTGGGCAAAGCTCTTGCCGAAGCGCTGGTTGCTCTCGGCATCCAGCCAGGCCAGGCCCGACAGGATCAGCCGCCGGTCCGCCTGTTGCAGCGGATAGGGCGCGCTGACCCACTCATCTATAAAGGCGTCCAGATGCAGCGCCGAACCGGACGGCGAATGCGCATCAGCCGGCAGCATCATGTCGGCGGCGATACGCAAGGTCCCGCGCTGCTGCTCATCCAAAGTCAGCGGCCAGGGAATGACCGGCTTGTTGAGATTGGGATCATAGCCATAGCCGGGCGCGGTAACCGGCGCCGGCGTCAGGTCCTGCCACAGCGAAACCGGCGTCGCAGGCACAGGTGCCGGCGTGGGCGGCGGTTCGGGCGCGGCGCATCCTTCCAGCGCCAGCGCGGTGGTGGAAGCGGCGGCAAACCAGGCCAGGGTCACGCGGCGGGAAACTTCGCTCATACCTCGCCCCTTTTCATCCGCTGCGCCAGGTGCGCCATGCTGCGCATCGCCAGCGCCAGGATTGTCAGGGTCGGGTTCTTGTGGGCGTTGGAGGTGAACACGCTGCCGTCCGCGATCACCAGGTTGCCGATGTCCCAGGTCTTGCCGAAACTGTCGGTCACCGAATTGCTGGCCTTGTCCCCCATGCGGGTGGTGCCCAGCTCATGAATGATGAAGCCGCCATCGGCGATGGCCTTTTCCGGCGGCAGGTCGGGGGTGGTGACGGTGCCGCCCAGGCGTTGGATCATTTCCTTGGCCGTCTTGATGCCATGGGCGATCTGGCGGATCTCGTGCTGCGACCATTTCCAGTGGAAGCGCAGCACCGCCATGCCGTACTTGTCCTTTACCGCCGGGTCCAGTTCGCAATAGGAGTCCTTGTTGGGGATCATCTCGCCGCGCACAGTGTAGGAAAGCTGGGCGCCGTAATAGCGCCGGGCGTCTTCCTTGAGCGACAGGCCGTAGCCGTCTTCCATCCCACCCAAGGCAAGCCCCGCACCCGGCATGCCGAAGCGCCCGCCGATCTCGTAGTGATAGCCGCGCGGGAAATCCAGCTTGCCCGCCGCCTGTTCCTTGTAGAGCCAGAACGGGATGTAGAGATGGGCCACATCCATGCCGTCTTCATTGTAGCGCGGTCGTCCTTCCAGCGCGGGAATATGGCCGGCGACATTGGTGCCGGTGGTGTCCAGCAGGTTCTTGCCCACTTCGCCGCTGGAATTGGCCAGCCCGCCATCCTTGGAATTGAGCAGGATCTTGGCGGTGTCACAGGCGCTGGCCGCCAGCACCACCACGCGGGCCTTCACAAAATGCGAAACGCCGTCCTTGTCGAAGTACTCCACCCCCCTCGCCTTGCCGCGCGCATCGGTCAGCACCCGGCTGACGGTGGCATTGGTGGTGATGCGCAGCTTTCCCGTCCCCATCGCCATGGGCAGCAGCGAAGTGGTGGTCTGGAACGCCGCCCCGATGCCGCAGCCGCGGCCGCAAGGCGAGGCATTGAAACAGGCTTCGCGCGGCGCATGGGGATGATCGATGGGGCGCGACAGCACGGCATAGCGCGACGGCACGCACGGAATCCCCAGGTCATTGGCCGCCGCCTGGATCATCAATTCGGTGGCACGCGGCTTGGGCGACGGCATCAGCACGCCACGGGATGAATCGGGATGGTTCTCCAGCCCGACATTGGTGCCGATCACGCCGATCAGCTTTTCGGTGCGGTCATACCAGGGCGCGATGTCGGCATAGGAGATGGGCCAGTCCATCCCCAGCCCGTCACGGCTGAAAGGCTTGAAATCATAGGGCCCGAAGCGCGGCGAATGGCGGCCCCAGTGATTGGTGCGCCCGCCCAGCATGCGCGAGCGCCACCAGCGGAAGGTCGAACCCGGCGCGCTGGTATAAGGCTCGCCCGGCACGCTCCAGCCGCCGTTCACCGTGGCGTCGTAATAGCCAAAATCCTTTTCCGGGGTGGGCGCGGCGCGCAGCGGCGCCTCATGGGGCCATTTCAGCATGGCGCTGTCGGACATGGGGTCGTAGTCGCGCCCCGCTTCCAGCACCAATGTCTTGATGCCGGCGCGGGTCAGGGCATAAGCGGCCATGCCGCCGCCGGCACCCGATCCCACGATCACAACGTCCGGCTCAAACTCGGCCATGTGTTACTTCGGTTGGTTGATGCGCCGCGCCCCCATTGCGCGGCAGATTCCATTTATAGAGTCGGGCAAAGCTTTGTAAATCCATCCCCATGGTGCGGCGCACCTAAGTCGGATGGTTCGTCTTCGCCAAGCTGACGCAGGCGTAATCATCCCCGCCACAGCTTTGCCACAAGTAACACGCAGCTTCGTGTTCTGGCTTGCTGTCCCTTAGCGGCAAGTTCGCATGCGTGGGATTTCCCCTAACGGATGCGTCACTGGACCGCCTGGGCCCTGCTCAGGCGGTCATTTTTTTATCGCGCTCAGCGCGTCCGCCTGGCGCGACAGCCGCGCCTCGCGGTCGGCGGCAAAGCGCTGGATGCCGGCGAAAATGGAGTCCGGGTCCAGATGCGCCTCGGCGATCACTTCTCCCTCCAGCCCACCAGTCAGCCACTGATTGTCCCAGTCCGAGGTCAGAGAATATTCGTCGGTCAGCGGACCCAGATTTTTCACCGGCATCACCCGGCGCGTACCGGTTGAAACCACCATGGCATCATAAAGCTCGGCCTGCGGCAGCACAGCGTCGCGATAACTTTGCGGCTGGTGGTCGAACAGTTCCTCGCTGATGGCGGAGATTATCTTCACGTTGATGCCCGCCGCATCCAGCTTGGGCAGGATCTTCACCAGATTGACGGTGGAGGAAGCGCCCTGGCTGATCACCGTGCCATGGCGCGGCTTGCCGGGGGCGAAATCGCGGATGACGTAAAGGCCCTTGGCCGCCGCCTTGATGTCCTTGTCGGCGAACAGGCCGCGATCGGCCACCGGATTGTCGGGCCGCGCCACCTCGATGACGATGATGCCCACCTTGGGATCGCGGGCGGCGATCTCCGCGGCTGCAAAATAGCCCGGCGCCACGTCGTTATAATCCCAGAAATTGAGATGGATCACCTGCCCGCGCGGGAACAGCCGCCACACCTGGGTGGCGAAGATGCCGAAATGCGTGCGCCCATCCGCGGCGGTCTCCGGTCCCGAATGGCCGGCCAGGATGTGCAGCACCCCCATGCGGAAGCGGCTGTCCTGGTTCTGCTGGCTCCAGACGCGCGCCGGCGTGTACATCAGCGGCGTGAAAGCGCCATAGGTGCCAGACAGCGCCCAGACGCCGGAGAATTTCTCCGGATCGACGCTGGCGCTCTGGCTCACCAGCCCGATGGCGGTGGCGACATTGCCCGCTTCCTGGATCGCCGCCTTGACGCGGGTGCCCGACGGATTGGTCACCGGATCGTAATGGCCCCACAGGCTGCCATGCTCGACATTGATGGATTCCGACAGGTCGGCGGCCAGGGTGATAAAGCGGTTGCCGGTGACGTAATTGGTCCATTTGATGATTTCAGAAATGGCGCGCCGCGCACCCAGGCTTTCGCCGGCCTTGCGGAACAGCGCCACCGAAACTTCCTTTTCGACGCCGCCGTTCGGATTCTTTGCGGTGACTTTTTGCGGCTCCAGCGGCAGCTTGGCAACCCGCAGCCGTTCGTCCTGGAAGGGATCGGTGTTGTTGTCGATGCCGATCTTCCGATCGTCCTTGATGGTATCGCCGATTTCCACCAGCCGGTCGGCCACCCAGTCGCCCAGCCCGTTCTGGTCCAGCACCGACATCACCTTGTCGATATTGGTCTTGAACTGGACCAGCCGTTCCTTCGGGTCGGTCACTGCGCCCTTGCGAATGCCCTCGAAGGTGATGCCGTAGCGTTGCTCAAAGGATTCCGCCATGGCGACGAAATAGTCCGAGTTCATCTTGTGGCCATAGGGATGGCTGGCATAGCTGACGATCTGCTTGACGTTGCCAAGCTGGCCGTCCGCCGCCGCCGGCCAATAGCCCTTGGTGGTCTTGGCGATGACGATCATCGGCCGCTTGTCACTGGGATCGAAATTTTCCATCGCCGACAATGTCGAAACGATCTGGTCGTAATCGCTGCCATCCTCGGTGGTCAGGACGTTCCAGCCATAGGACGTCCACTGCTCATGCAGCTTGTAGCCGGTGAATTCCTTCGGGATCACGCCGCCCAGCAGCACATCGTCAATGCCGGCATTGTTGTCCGACAGGATGACGCGCAGCCGCTTGCCCACCTTCAATGCCAAGGCTTGTGTCTTCAGTTCCTGGGCATGGCCTTCGGTCATGGCGAATTCGCCTTCCAGGGCGATCACCTTGGGGCCGTCGCTTGCGCCCACCATGTCCCAGAACGCCGCCTTGCCGGCGGCGGTGGCGACGCCGACCCCGGAGGGCCCGCCATTGACGTCATTGGTGACATCGATGCTTTCGGCATGGCCCGATAGCGCCTTGATGCCGCGCGGCTTGGCCTGGGCGAATAGCGGATCGTCCGCGAGGCCCTGCTCCGCCAGCAAACTCTTGAGCGCGCCGGCGCCGCGCCGGAACCCCAGCGCATCAATCGGCAGCATTGCGATTTCGGGATCCACCGCATAGCACTTGTCGCCGGTCAGCTTGAAGCGGCGCTCCATCGCCTGGCCCAGCACCATGTAGAGCGCATAGCAGGTGGGTACGCTGTGGCCCGCCGCCATCATGAACTTGTCGCCGAAGGGATGCTTGGGGCGGCGATAATCGTAGCGCAGCCCGCCCCGCTCCGGCCCGATCAGATGGGCGGCGACATTGAAGGGCGTATAAGCCAGCGGCCCGCCGAAATGCCCGGTCTGGGCATAATTGCCCAGAAGCACCAGGGTCATGCAGGTCATGAAGCCGACATCTTCCAGCCGGCCGCGTTCTTCCTTGCTCAATGTCATGTGCGCGGCGTCATCCCCATAAGCGCCGGATTTTCCCGGCTATTTTGCCAGGATGGTAGGACGAATCCGGGCGAAAGCAAGCGCCGGAAAAGGCTCAAGCTCTGGCGCTGGAAGCCTTACGCCGCTTGGCGTGCGCCAAGCCCCCGTCCACGGCATGCAGCATGGCCTTGGCCGCCAAATGCGGATCCCGCGCCTCGATGGCGTCGGCCACCGCGATATGCATGGCGATGGCTTCGGATTGCTGGCGGCTATTGTCGGTCAGGGCATTGACCGACAACAGCGCGAACAGCGCCGTCTCGATCATGGCGGCGAAGGACTGGAAGAAGGGATTGCGGGAAGCGTCGCTCACCGCCAGGTGGAAACGCAAATCGGCCTCCGCGAACTGGCGGCGGTTGCTGCCGGCGTTCGACATGGCGCGGACCGCCTCGCGCAGCTTGGCGACATCGGCCTTGGAACCATAGAGCGCCGCCAGCGCCGCCGCGGTCGGCTCCACCGCCCGGCGCACGTCGGTGATGTGGGCCAGGAAGTCCATGTCCATCCCGACATTGGCGCGCCAGGACAGGACATCGGAGTCCAGCCAGTTCCAATGGCTGGGTTCCAGCACAATGGTCCCCACCTTCATCTTGGAGGTGACCAGCCCCTTGGCCGCCAGGGTCTTGATCACTTCGCGCGTCACCACGCGGGAGACGCCGAACATCTTGAGCATGTCGGCGTCGCTGGGCATGCGCTCGCCGGGCTTGCGCGCGCCCGACAAGATCTCCGCGCCCAGGGCGGCGGCGATATTGTCCTGACCGGTGCGGCGCGCGCCGGGCCTGAGCTGGGTGATTTTCGTGGCAGGGGCTGTCATGTCTTCACTGTCATCGCCGGTTGGAACATCGCTAAAACCGGCGGGTGAAAACTAGTCGTACCAGCCGGGCGCCTTCACCGCATCGCGATACCAATCGATGCTGTGGCCGATCCAAAGCTGGGAATGGGTGCGGGCAAGAAAGTCGTCCACCTTCTTGCGCGACTCCGGCGTGCCGCTGGCATATTCGCGGGCCGGCATTTTCCCCAGGCTTCGTTCAGCCGGGTAATGATACAGGTCGCCGGAGATGACCACACCGCCGGAATTTGTAAGTTTTACGTAAAGGGATTGATGGCCCGGCGTATGGCCCGGTGTGGACAGCAGCATCACGCTGCCGTCGCCGAACACGTCATGATCGCCCTCGATATAGTGAATCTTGGCATGGGCCAGGGCGGCATAGTTGCTTTTCGCCACCGTGTTGGCGCCCGGCCCGAACATCACGTCATACTCGGCCTTGCGCGCCAGCCAGGTCGAACCGGCATAGGCATTGCCGTTGCCGACATGGTCCCAATGGGAATGGGAAATGGCCAGATAGGTGATCTTGTCCGGCGCAACGCCGATATCGGCCAGCTCGCCCTTCAGGGTGGTGGTCTTCAACTGGCCTTCATTGCCCATCTTGTTTTCATAGATCGGGCGGCCGACCTGGGCATCTGTGAGGCCGGTGTCGAACAGCAATATCCCCTTGGGATGCATCACCAGGAAACAGGGATCGGAGAAATCCGGATCGGAGACATCCTGGCGGCTGAGGCCGAAGCGCTCTGGCTCATGGGAGATGATGGTGCCGCAATCCAGCACATACAGGCGCGGGCTGGTCAGTTTGGGCAGCGGCGGCAGGCCAGGCGGGGCTTGCGCGATCGCCGTCACGCACAGCGCCATGAAACCTGCGAAAGCAGCGGCCAGGCGCATGGCGTATCCCCGTGCTAGTGGTTCAGGCTTTCAGCGACGCCTTTGTCCTTGAGAAGCTGGACGAAGAAGATGCGGATATCCTGCTGGCCGCCGCGGTTGATGAAGTCGCCGGGCGTGTCGCCCTTTTCGTTCTTCTCGTCCATCTTGGCGCCCTTGTCGGCCAGATATTGCAGCACCGGGATCGCCAGGTCGGGATTCTTGTTGGCGATGGCGTAGTGCATGATGCTGCGATGCTCGGGGCCGATATAGGTGAGGTTCGGGTCAAGCTGCAGCGCATATTTCACCGCATCCAGATTGCCGCTGCCGGCCGCGGCCAACGCCACGGTGGTGCCGTCCGGCGCCTTGACGCTGGCCTTGGCGCCGGCGTCCACCAGCGCCTTCATGGCGGGGGCGCTGCCGGCTTCGGCGGCGAAGATCAGCGGTGTGCGGGGTTGGGCGGGCGGCGGCGGCGGCCGGGTGCCGTCGGCGCGCGCCAGCTTCTGGCCGGCGGCATTCAGCAACGGCGGCGGCGGCGGCGCGGGCGGCGGCGGCACGCTCATGGCATTGGCATCCACGCCCTTGGACAACACCATCTTGACCAGCTCGGCATTGCCGCTGGCGGCGGCGACATGGATCAACTGGCGGCCCTGGGAGTCGCGCTGCGAAAGATCGGTGCCGCGCGACACTGCCGTCACGGCAAAAGGCACATTGTCATTGACCACCGCGGCCGTGACCACCGAGGTCCCGTCCGGCAAAGTGTGTTTGCTGTCGGCGCCCGCATCCAGCAGCGCCATCGGCGCCGAAGGCTCCTTGCTGCGCAGGGCGAAAAACAGCGGCGTGAAGCCCTTGGCCGACGCGGCGTTGACGTTGGCGCCATGCGCCACCAGGAACTTGATGTTGTCAGTGCGGCCCTTGAATGACGCCCACATCAGGGCGGTCTGGCCTTCCGGATTGACGACGTCCACCTTGGCGCCCTTGGCGATCAGCATGTCCAGCGCCGCCGGGGTGGAGCTTCCGGCGCACAGCGCCAAGGCCGCGATACCATCGGCACGCGCCGCATTGGCGTTGCCGCCGGCCTTGAGCAGGCTGGTGACGATCTCGGGATTTCCCAGCTCGCAGGCCAGGGTGAGGGGCGAAGCGCCCTGGATGTCGGTGGTGTTGGGCTTGGCGCCCGCCGCCAGCAGCAGGTTCACGGCCTCCACGTCCTGGCGGTCCACCGCCCAGGCCAGCACCGTGGATTTGTCGGGCAAGGGCGCATTCACGTTGACGCGCGCAGCCAGCAGGCGCTTGAGGGCGGCATGATCGCCCTGCTTCACCACGCCCGCCAGGTCCGCGCCGCTGGCATTCACCGTCAGCGCGAGCAGGCAGAACCCAACTCCCAGAATCTTCTTCATCGTCCCGCCGGTTAAGCCGAGAAGGTGGAGAGGCGGCCGGTGGAGTCGCCGATGCTGTGACATTCCACGCCCAGCCTGTCCATCATGGACAGCATCAGGTTGGTCATGGGCGTGTCCTTTTCGGCCACGACATGGCGATTGCCCTTGATCAGGCCGCCCGCCACGATCACCGGCAAGCCGCGATGGTCGTGATTGTTGGGATCGGCCAGGCTGGCGCCCGCCATCACCAGTGTGGTGTCGAGCAGGCTGCCTTCGCCTTCCTTGGTCTCGCCCATGCGCTTCAGATAGTAGGCCACCTGTTCCATGTGCAGGATGTTGATCTTGGTCAGCTTGGCGATCTTCTCCGGGTCATGGCCATGGTGGCTGAGCGGATGGTGCGCGTCGGCGACGCCGATTTCCGGATAGGAACGGCCCGACACTTCGCGCCCGATCATGAAGCTGGAGACGCGGGTGATGTCGGCCTGCATGGCCAGGACCTGCAGGTCGATCATCATGTGCGAATAATCCACGAAGGCGTCCGGGACGCCCGAGGGACGGGCATAGGCCGGAAGCGCGGTGGCCTCGCTGCCGCCCTGCTCCACTTTCTGGATGCGCTTTTCGATGTCGCGCACCGAGGTCAGGTACTCGTCCAGCTTGTGCTTGTCGCTGGCGCTCATCTTGGTGGACAGGCGCTTGGCGTCCTGGGCGACGAAGTCCAGGATCGAGGCTTGGCGGCGCAGTTGCGCCAGCCGGCTCTTGGCATCCAGGCTGTCGCCGTCGCCGAACAGCCGCTCGAACACTTCGCGCGGATTGATGGTGACCGGCAGCGGCGTCGAGGCGCCGCTCCAGGACAGGGTGTTGGTATAGGCGCAGGAATAACCGCTGTCGCAGCTTCCCACCAGCGACGGAGGCTCCAGGCCCACTTCGATGGACGGGATCTGGGTCTTGTCGCCGAACTGCTTGGCCACGACCTGGTCCATGGAGACGCCGGCGGTGATGTCGGCGCCTTCGGTCTTCTTGACATGGGTGCCGGTGAGATAGCCGCCGCAGCAGCGACCGTGATCGCCCGCGCCGTCGCCCAGGGCTTCGGCCTGGACGTGGCTGAGGTTGGAGAAGACGGTGAACTTGTTGCGATAGGGCTCCAGCGGCTTGAGGATCGGCGACAGCTCATAGCCTTCGCCCGCCGTCTTCGGCGTCCAGTTCTCCATCATCATGCCGTTGGGCGTGTAGATGACCTGCAGGCGCTTGCGCGCCGCGGCGGACGCTTCCACCGCCTTGGCGGTTCCGCCCATGGCTTCCAGCAGCGGCAGCGCCATCACGGTGCCCATGCCGCGCAACATGGTGCGGCGGCCAAGCGCTTTCTTGGTGATCATCATATTTCGGGAGTCCTTCTCATCGTGAAAGGCACACTTTGAACAATGCCGAGGATAATGGTCTGCATGCGGTAATTGTCTTTGGCCGCCAGGTCGCGCACGGCGCGCACGGCCGGCATGTCGTAGGATTCCACGCCGCGCGCCAAGGCATAGGTCATCAGCCGCTCGGTCAGCGCCTCGACGAACTGTTCCTTGCGCGACAACAGGATGCCCTGCAATCCCTTGGGACCTTCGAACTTCGTTCCATCCGGCAACACCGCCGAAGCATCCACCACCGAACCGGCATAGCCGGTGCGCCATTTGCCCACCGCGTCGTAATTCTCAAGGCTGAAGCCCAGCGGGTCCATCTTGGTGTGGCAGGAGGCGCAGACCGGATTGGCGCGGTGCACTTCCATCTGCTGGCGGATGGTCATGGCCTTGCCGTTCTTGGCCTCATTCAGGGTGGGCACATCGGGCGGCGGCGGCGGCGGCGCGGCGGCCAGGATGTTTTCCAGGATCCACTTGCCACGCAGCACCACCGAGGTGCGGTTGTTGTAGGAGGTCACGGTCAGCACCGAACCCTGCCCCAGCAATCCGCCGCGATGGACCGCGGGGTCGAGCTTCACCTTGCGGAAGGTGGTGCCATAGACGCCGGGAATGCCGTAATGCTCGGCCAGGCGCTGGTTCAGGTAGGTATAGTCGGCGCTGAGGAAATCCAGCGCGCTCCTGTTGTCGCGCACCACCCCGTCAAAGAACATCTCTGTTTCGGTCTGCATCGCGTTGCGCAGACGCACATCGAAGTCCGGGAAGGCCCGGCGGTCGGGTTTTTGATACTCCAGCCGGCGCAGATACAGCCACTGGCCCGCGAAATTCTGGGTCAGCGCCTTGGAGCGCGGATCGGCCAGCATACGTATCACTTGCGCCTTCAGCACCGCCGGATTGTGCAACTGGTTCTTCTGCGCCGCGGCCAGCAGCGCATCGTCGGGAAGGCTGCTCCACAGGAAGAAGGACAGGCGGGTGGCCAGTTCCGTATCGCTGATGCGGTGCACGCCGGCGCCGGCCGTCCTGGGCGGGTCGCTTTCGCGCATGAACAGGAAGCTGGGGGACACCAGCACGGCTTCCAGGCCCGCCTCGATGCCGTGATCGAAGTTCGCGCCCTTGCGGCCTTCGGCATAGATTTTCATCAGCGGCGCAATGTCGGCGCCCGTCACCGGCCGGCGATAGGCATGGCGGGCCAGATTGCTGAGGATGGTGGTGGCGCAGGCGCTTTCGGACAGTTCAGCCGAAGGGCGGCAGATGAAAATCTTGCGGCGGCTGGCGGTGTTGCCGGGGCCCTTGATGTCGAAAGGCCCGACCACGGAAATCTGCATCACATCGCGCAGATAGAAGGATTGCGAGACATTGGGGCCGGTGGCCACCGACGGCACGCTCAACCGCTGCACCCGCGCGCCGTCCACCAGGACATCCAGGGGGATCGGCACCGGGGCTGCGGCAGGTTCGCGCGGCGCCAGGATGGACTTCGGCACCACGCGCTCGTCCAGCGCCAGGTTCTTGGGGAAAGCCGCGCCGATGATGCGCAAGCCCGCCTTCAGCGGCACCGTCACTTCATAGCGGTTGGCGATGCCGATTTCGCCTTCCTCGGAGGTGTTGGCATTGAGGAAAACCTGGATCTTGTAGGTCGCGTCATAGGGAGCGTAGAACTTGAAGGCGCCGCCGCCGCGTGAATCCAGCGGAAGATCGTCGCTGGCGCGTTCGTTGTACGCCGCCACGCCGAAGCCGTTGTCGAACAGGTCCTTGGGCACCTTGTAGTCGGTGGTGATGGTGCGGCGCGACGCCTGGCCCGTGGCCATGCGGCTGATCTTGCCGGCAACGGTGATGTAGCGATCCATCAGGGTGGGCGAGACGGTCAGCACATCGGCGATATTGTCGAAGCCATAGCCGGTATCGTCGGCGGGCATGTCCTTGGTGAAGTCCACGTCCAGCGCCAGCAGGTCGCGCACCGCATTGGCATATTCGGTGCGGTTCATGCGCCGCATGGTGGCGTGGCCGGGATTGGGATTGGCCCTGGCATGACTGTCCAGCGAAGCGGAGAGCCAGTTGGTGAAATCCTGGAGCTTTTCCTTGGGCGGACGCGGCGCCCCGCGCAGCGGCATCTCGCCCAGGCTGACGCGGCGCAGGATCTTCTCCCAAGTCGCCTGATTGGCCTGAAGATTGTTGGCGTCCAGCGGCACCACCGACATGCCGGCGGTCTTGAGCCGGTCGTTGTGACAGGCCGTGCAATACTGCATCAGCATTTTCTTGTGGTCCGCCGGGGTGGCGGTGGATGCGGCAGCAGGCGACGGCGCGGCGGCAGGCGCGTTGGACGCCACCGTCTCCGCCACGCTCGGCGCGAACGCGGCAACGCATGCCAACAGCGCCGCACCGGCGACAAATGCGCTATGCCTGATGAGCGGCATGGTTGAGCAATCTCCCTGTCGCCGCCGCAATTTCACGCGGCTGGCGAGTCCCTAAGCAAGGCCTCTTATCCCCGATCCGCCAAGTAAAGTGAACCACCGGATTGGGTGGAACTTCGCTGCGGTTGCTAACATTATGTTGCATCGCATCATTCCATATCGGGCACGGCGATGGGTTAGCGTGAGGCAATCCAGGGAGGAAAACATGGACAGACGCACGATTTTGGCGGGGTTGGGCGCCCTGGCTGCGATCCCGCCGGCACGGGCGCAAGCGGTTCCGGCCTGGTCCTCCCCGGTCATGGACATGCATTTCCACATGCGCGCGGAAGCGGCCCTGAACATCGCGCACCAGCAAGGCGCCGGGATCACGGCCGCCAATCTCCTGACCCGCTACGATCCGGCAAAGCCGCTGACCGCCCAGCAGGCTTCGCCCTCGCCCCTGTTCTCCTGCTGGTTTGCCGCCACCGACATCACCCAGCCCGGCGCCGAACAGATCCTGACGCAAGCTGTGAAAGCCGGCGCGAAAGGTTTCGGCGAGTTGAAATACCAGGTGGCGGCCGACGGGCCGGAAATGCGCCGGGTCTATGACCTGGCGGCGGACTTGAACGTGCCTGTGCTGATCCATTTCCAGGAGATCGGCCAGCCCGCGGCGCCGGGCGGCTACAATACCGGCATCAAGCGCTTTGCCGCGATGCTGAAAGCCTATCCGCGCACCAAGTTCATCGCCCATGCCGATGCCTTCTGGGCCAATATCAGCGCCGACTATGCCGAACAGAAATCCTATCCCGGCGGACCGATCGTGCCGGGCGGGGTCAGCGACAGGCTGCTGGGTGATTATCCCAACCTGTTCGCCGACATCAGCGCCAACTCGGCCAACAATGCCCTGTCGCGCGATCCGGCATTTACGAAAGATTTTCTGAACCGCCACCAGGACAAGCTGCATTTCGGCAGCGACTGCAATTGCGAGGACGGCAAGGGCGGCGGCGCGGCGCAGAACTCCACATCGGTTGCTCCGCGCATGCGCGGCAAATGCGTGGCGCAGGAGACCTTGAAGCTGCTGACCGCTTCGACGTCAAAGCCGGTGTTCCGCAAGCTGGTTTGGAAGAACGCGCACCGGCTGCTGGGCATCAGCTAATTCCGTCAATGGTCGTAGCTGATCACGCGTGAAATTTTCCATTCGTCGTCCTTCAGCCGCCAGACATGGAGAAACTGCGCCTGGCCGATATTGTTCGGCTCGCCTGGGTGCAGGAAGCGATGCGTGCCCACCTCCAGCGCGCCGAAACCAGGCAGCGGATAGACCGCCAGCGATCCCGGCACCAATTCGCGCACCATCTTCCCGCAGATATTATCCTTGGTCTTCTGGATCAGGTCCGCCTTGCCGACCGAAAGGCCACCCTTGTCATGATAGAATTACAGGTCATCGGTAAAATAGCTGCCGAATGTTTCCAGATCGCAGCGGTTTGAGGCGCCAAACACGGCGGCATCCGCGGCCGCGACGGCTTTATAGAGCGGGTCCTGCAGGGGCAGCGATCCTGGCTGCGCGGCAGCAGGCACCGCCAAGGCCAGCAGAAAAGCCAGCCAAGCCATTTTGTTCACGGGCATGGCGCTACTTTCCGAACATCCAGCGCAATATTCCAGGCAGCAGCCACCCGCCATGCACATCGGAATGGGCGCCGTCGCCCCATTCGAAGCGCACGTCATAGCGCGCGCCGAGAACGTTCTTGGTATCGGCATTGGCGTTGGCCCATTGCAGCGAGGACAACATCTGCTGATTGGCCAGGTACCAGCTACCATGCTCGTTGTTGAGGTCGGCGGCGCCGTCCTGCAGGAAAATGCGGATGGGCCGGATGGGGCTTTTGCGGATCAGTCCCGGATAAGTGTCGCCGCCCGGGATCATCGGATGGTCGGCCGTCGCCGGCTGATAGCCGATCGAGGTATAGCTGCCGATCATGCTGATGACATTGCCGAATTGATCGGGCCGGTGCCACGCCACCGTCCAGGCGCAGATGGCGCCGCTGGAGGTGCCGCCGATGGCGCGCTTTTTCGGATCGTTGGTGAAGCGATAATTTTTTGCGACCTCCGGCATGATCTCGTCGATCAGCATGCGGGTATAGGCATCGCTGAGCGCGTCATATTCCTGCGCCCGATGATTGGGATTGCCGGTGCAGGCATAGCCGGTGCAGCCCGCCGGTCCCAAGCCATCGGGATAATGGTCGGTGCCGCTGTTGCCGGGGGTTATGAAGATGCCCAGCGTGGCGGGGATTTCACCTTTGGCGATCAGATTATCCAGCACCACAGGGATATTCAGCGGACCTTGCGGGTTGATGGCGCGCTGGCCGTCCTGAAACACCAGCAGGTTGGGCGGCGACTTGGGATCATACTTGGCGGGGACGTAAATCCAGTAGCGCCGCACCGTGTTCGGAATGGCTTTGCTCTTGAATTCCAGCGGCCCGATCAGCTTGCCCTTGGGCACACCGGGTTGCGGGATCGAATCCGCCGTCGGCGGATATTCGCCCGGCTTGCGCGGCTCCGCCGCAAAAGCGGTTCCCGCCAGCAACGTCAACGCCAAGCCACATGTCGCCCAGAATTTCATACCCTGCCCCTTTGTTTTAGATCGCACCGGCTTTTACCAGCTTGACCGCATAATCGGCGGCCCGCACCGTCAGCGCCATGAATGTCATGGATGGATTGACGCAAGAGGTGGACGCCATCTGCGCCCCATCGGTGACAAAGACATTGTCGGCGTCGTGGAGCTGGCTCCAGCGATTGACCACCGATGTGCGCGGATCGGCGCCCATGACGGCCCCGCCCATCTCGTGAATGGCGTCGCCGGGCACATGCTCCTCGTTCGACGAGCCGATATTGGTCAGCCCCGCCGCCTTCATCATCTTTTCGCCCTGCAGCGCGGCGTCGCGCAGCATCTTCTGTTCATTGTCGCGGAACGTGACGTTGAACACCGCCAGCGGCACGCCGTAGCGGTCCAGCTTGTTCGGGTTCAGGCTCAGCGTGTTGTCCTTGTATGGCAGGCATTCGCCAAAGGCCGTGAAGCGGATGACCCAGGGCTCATAGCCGCGCATGCCTTGCTTCATTGCCGCGCCGAAGCCCTGCGGCGGGGCGGAATTGCGCCCGGCAGCGCCCTGCATGCCATAGCCGCGGATGAAATCGGCGTCGGCATCCTGGCCGTTCAGGTTGCGGAAGCGCGGGATATAAACGCCATTGGGACGCCGGCCATAGGTGATGAAGGGCTCCAGCGCCGGATCGGGCACCGTGCCCCAGAAGTTGGTGCGGAAGGCATGGTCCATGATGTAGTGGCCGAGCAACCCGCTGGAGTCAGCGAAGCTCCTGTCGCTGCCCGGCAGGCGCGAGTTCAGCAGGATCTGGGTCGAAGCCAGGGTCGAGGCGCAAACAAACACGATGCGCGAGGTATGGACCTTGGCCTGCATGGTGTTGGCGTCCACCACCCGCACGCCGGTAACCTTCTTGGTGGCAGGATCATATTCCAGGTTGGTCACCACCTGGTCCGACAGCAAAGTCAGGTTCCCGGTCTTGCGCGCCGCGGGCAGCGTCACGGCCTGGGTCGAAAAATAAGCGCCAAAAGAACAGCCGCGGGCGCACATGGATCGGCTCTGGCAGCGGGCGCGGCCCTGTTCCGGCTTGTCCTGGGTCATGTTGGCGGTGCGGGTGGAGATCAGCTTGCGGCCCGGCATGGCTTTTTCCAGCCGCTCCTTCACCCAGATCTCGGCGGCGTTCAACGGATGGGGCGGCTGGTACTCGCCATCGGGAAGCTGCGGCAGCCCCTCTTTGGAACCGGCGATGCCGGCGTAACTTTCGACATGGGAATACCAGGGCGCGATCTCGTCATAATCGATCGGCCAGGGACTGCCATGGCCGTCGCGCTTGTTGGCTTCGAAGTCGATCTTGCTCCAGCGCAGCGCCACCCGGCCCCAGATCAGCGACTTGCCGCCCACCTGGGCGGGGCGCACCCAGCGGAACGGCTTGGAGTTCTCGAAGTCGATCGGGTTCAGCCGGTCATTGTTGTAGTAGTGGGTCTGCTGGGTCAGGTTGGCGCCGCCCCATTTGGCCATGATGTAATTGCGATCCACCTCGGCCGGCGGCAGGTTGCCGCGATAGGGAAGCTGCCAGGGGCCCTTGCCTTCGGTGACATAGTCCTTGCGGTGCTCCACCATGCGGCCGCGCTCCAGCATCAGGACCTTCAGGCCTTTTTCGCACAGCTCCTTGGCGGCCCAGCCGCCGCTGATGCCGGAGCCGATGACAATGGCGTCGAATTCATAAGCCATGCATCACCGCTCAGGACGAAAAGACGCGCCGCACATCGGCGAAAGGATATTTGCCGTCATAGCGGCCCGGCACCGGCAGATAGACCCGCTCCTGCTTGCAGCCGACCTCGGACGAGTAATAGCCCAGCACCACGAGCTGACGCAGATGCTGGAAGAAGTTGGCGGGCAGCCCGGAAATCTTGTTGTCCATCGCCAGGGTCAACACCGCGTCCTGCTGCTGGGCGGTCAGGGCGGCGAACGGCTTTCCGTAATGGACGCGGGCATAGCCATCGGTCACGCCCAGGCCTTGCATGAACTCGTTGCGGTCGGTGGGTTCGTACGAGTCGGCCAGCATCATTTCCATGAAGGCCGGTACCCCGGCGACAATGGCGCCCGGCGTGTCGGTGGTGGGGACGATGCGCTCGCTGACGGCGGCCGCGAGGCTGCGCTGTTCCGCGCTGAAAAAGGCGCGGCTGGGGGTGAAACCGGGTGTGGCTTCGGCCGCCAGCGCCCGGGCCAAGGGGGCAACGATGTCGGCGCCCAACAGTGCGGCCGCACCCGTCAAAAGGCCGCGCCGGTCCAGAAACCACATGGGATTTTCCTCTAGCCTGCGCCCTCTTTCGGGGCGTCCGGCGCAATGGTAAGCGCTTTAACCGGCAATGAAAATAGCCGGGACCGGGCTTGCGGGCGAAGCTTCGGCTATGGTCTAGAACAGATGATGAATCCGGACGGGCTTCTCAAACAGGCGCTAGCCTTCCACCAGAGCGGCAATCTGGGGGATGCCGAACGCTTGTATCTTCAGTTGATGCGGGCGGCTCCGAAGGATGCCACCGCGCCGCACCTGCTGGGCGTGGTGCGGGCGCAGCAGGGCCGCAACAGCGAAGCGCTGGAGCTGATGGACGCGGCGCTGAAGCTGAAGCCCAATGCGCCCGAAGTGCTGTCCAACTACGGCAATGTGCTGAGGACCGAAGGACGCTTCGCCGAAGCCCTGGCCAGCTATGACAAGGCGCTGGCGGCCAAGCCGGCCTATGCCGCCACCCTGGCCAAGCGCGCCATGGTGCTGCGCGACCTGGGGCGGCCGGAAGCGGCGCTGGAAAGCGTGGACCGCGCGCTGGCGCTCCAGCCCGATGGCATAGAGGCGCTGAACACACGCGGCATCATCCTGGCCGACCTGAACCGCAGCGACGAGGCACTGGCCAGCTATGGACGCGCCCTGGCGCTGGCGCCCGGTTTCCCCGACACGCTGAATAACCGCGCGTTGCTGCTGAAAGACCTGAAGCGCCTTGATGAGGCGCTGGACGATGTCGAGCAGGCGCTGACCGTGCATCGCGATTTTGCCGAAGGCTGGAATAATCGCGGCATCATCCTGTTCGACTTGAAGCGCATGGGCGATGCGCTGGACAGTTACGACCAGGCGCTGGCCCTGCGCCCCGACTATGCCGAGGCCCTCAACAACCGCGCTGTGGCGTTGTGGAGCTTGAAGCGCTTTGAGGAATCGCTGGCCGATTGCGACCGCGCCATCAGCCTGCGGGCCGGTTTCGCCGACACGCTTTACAATCGCGGCAACGCCTTGACCGAACTCAACCGGCCGGAGGAGGCGCTGGCCGCGTACGAACAGGCGCTGGCCCTGGCGCCCGATCATCCATCCGCCCTTAGTGGGTTGGCCAATGCCGCTTTGACTATCGGCGACTGGAAACGCACTGCCGAGCTGGCGCCGCGCCTGGCGGCGGATGTGCTGGCGGGCAAGTCGGTGATCCAGCCCTTTGTGCTGATGGGCTATCTCGACGACAACGAATTGCAGCTTCGCTGTTCGCAGAATTATGTCCGCCAGGCCGGCCCCGGGCCGCTGCCGCCGCTTTGGACCGGCGAGCGCTACAACCATGACCGGATCCGCGTCGCCTATCTGTCGGCCGATTTCCACAGCCACGTCACCTCCGCCTTGACGGTGGAAATGTTCGAGTGTCACGACCGCAGCCGTTTTGAGACCCTCGCCGTCTCCTTCGGTCCCGACGACAACAGCGCCATGCGCCAACGCCTGCTGGGCGCCTTTGACAGTTTCGTGGACGCGCGGCTGCAGAATGACCGCGAAGTGGCGCAGACCTTGCGCGAATGGGAAATTGACATTGCCGTGGATCTGGGCGGCCACACTTCGGGCGCGCGACCCTGGGTGCTGGCGCATCGCCCCGCCCCGGTGCAGGCCAAGTATATGGGTTACCCCGGCACTTCGGGTTCGGACTTTATCGATTATATCGTCGCCGACCGCATGGTGGTGCCGCCCGGCCAGGATGGTTTCTTCAGCGAGAAAATCGCGGCCCTGCCCGCCACCCTGTGGGTCACCGATACCAAGCGCGAGGTCCTGCCGCCGCCTTCACGGGCGGACGCCGGGCTGCCGGAAAGCGGCTTTGTCTTTTGCTGCTTCAACCACAATTGGAAAATCACCCCGCCCTTGTTCGACATCTGGATGCGGCTGCTGAACCAGGTGGAAGGCAGCGTGCTGTGGCTGCTGGAAGGCAATGCCAGCATTCGGGACAACCTGAAGAAAGAAGCCCAGGCGCGCGGCGTGGCGCCGGAGCGGCTGATCTTTGCCGGCCGCACCACGCCCGAAGCGCATCTGGCGCGCCAGCAACTGGCCGATCTTTTCCTGGATACCCTGCCCTACAACGCCCACACCACTGCCAGCGATGCGCTGTGGGCGGGACTGCCATTGCTCACTGTGCCAGGCAAATCCTTTCCCGCGCGGGTGGCCGCCAGCATCCTGCAGGCGGCCGGGCTGCCGGAGCTGATCGCCCAAGACTTCGCCGCCTACGAAGCTAAGGCGCTGGAACTGGCGCGCGATCCTGCCGCCCTGAAAATCATCCGTGACAAGCTGACCGCAACACGCGCCGCCATGCCGCTGTTCGACACCGCCCGCTTCACCCGCGAGCTGGAAGCCGCCTATATCGCCATGCTGGGGGCCGCATGAGCGAACCCATCAAGCTGTCGGTCGCCGCGCCTGCCTACAACGAAGCCGAGGGCATCGAAGCGGTCGTAACCGAGTGGCACACATTCCTGTCTGCCTGCGATGACGTGTCGGAATTCGAGATTGTGATCTGCAATGACGGCAGCAAGGACCGCACCGGCGAAATCCTGGACCGGCTGATCATGCCTTTCCCCAATCTGCGCCCGCTGCATTTTGCCCAGAACCAGGGCGCCGCCGCCGCGCTCAATCATGCCATCGCCGCCACCCATGGCGACTGGGTGCTGCTGCTGGACAGTGACGGGCAGTTTCCCATCGCCAACCTGCCCGACATGCTGGCGGCAGTGCGGTCGGGCGCCAAAGCCGCCATCGGCATCCGCCAGAAAAAAGACGCGGCCTTTGCCCGCTTCGGAAGCTGGGCCAGCGGGCTGGTGTGCAATATAGTGCATGGCACCGGCCTGAAGGACTTCAATTCCGCCTTCAAGCTGGTATGGGGGCCGACTTTGCGCGGGCTGGGGCTGGAAGCCAAAGGTATGAATTATTCCACCGAGGTGACCTCGCGGCTGCTGGAACGCCGCATCGTGCCGGTGGAAGTGGCGATCACCCACCGCCCCCGCACCACCGGTGTCAGCAGCATGAAGCTGGTCAAGGGCGCCATTCATCGCTTCCTGTTCGTGATCTACATCGCCCTGCGCCAACTGCTGCTTCTGCTGGGCATACTCACGCGGCCTCTCCCATGAGGAGTGGCACATGACGCGCATCGTTCTTTTTTGCGGCGGCCGCGGCAGCGCCACAATCATCCGCGCTCTTTTGCGCCAGAGCGATGTCGAGCTGACCTTGCTGGTCAATGCCTATGACGATGGCCTGTCCACCGGCGCTTTGCGCAACTTCATTCCCGGCATGCTGGGGCCGTCGGATTTCCGCAAGAACCTGTCCTACCTGTTCGGCAATTATTCCCATGCCCAGTATGCGCTGAAGAGCCTGATGGAATATCGCCTGGCGGGCAGCACCGGCGAGATCGAGAAGCTGGCCCGCTATACCAGCAGCGGCGATGCCGCGCCGTTGGACGAACCGCTGAAGGGCTGGTTCGCGCAACTGCCGCCCGCCACCGCCCAGCGGCTGCGCGCACTGCTGGCGCGGTTCTTCGCCCTGGCCGCCGGCGCCAGCTTTGATTATCGCGACTGTTCGCTGGGCAACCTGGTGTTCGCCGGCGCTTACCTGGAGCATGGCAGTGACTTCAATGCCGCCGCCGCCGCCGTGGCCGAACTGGTCGGCACCCGCGCCCGGCTGTTGAATGTCGGCGAACAGCAGAACCGCGTCCTGGTCGGCCTCAAGCATGACGGCACCTTGCTGGCATCGGAAGCCGATATTGTAGGCCCGCAATCGGCAGTACCGATCACCGACCTTTATCTGCTGGCCCAGCCGTTGACGCCGGACGAGTTGCGGGCGCTGAACGGCATGGATGCCCCGGCCAAGCGCAGTTTCCTCAGCGCCCGCGATTCCGTTCCCGCCCTCTCGCCCTTCGCCGCCGCCGCCATCGCCTTGGCCGACATCATCCTCTATGGGCCGGGCACCCAGCATTCCTCGCTATTACCCAGCTATCGCATCGCCGGGGCCGCGCTGGCCGCCTCGCCCGCCCCGGTGAAAGCGCTGGTGATGAACCTGGACGGCGATCATGACATCCAGAAACTGACAGCCCGCGACATCCTGGATGCGGCGCGGCGCTACGGCGCCAATGTTACGCATGTCTTGCTGAATGATGCAGCGGACCGCCTGCCGCCGGGCGACATCGGCACTGACATGGTGCTGCGCCGGTCATTCGCCAATCCGGCGCGCCCCGCCGTCCATAACGGCACAGCCATCGCCAATGCCCTGCTGGGCCTCACCGTTGGTCATGCCACGGCGTCCGTGGAGATTTTCGCCAACATCCTGGGCCGCTCCGTCGCCAGTGACGAGCTGGTGGAGGAATTCCTGGAGACCGATTGGACTGGTGTGGCGCCGCATCTCACCCTCAACCACGTGGCCCAGCCCGATGCACCGGTGGCGGTTGCCGCGGTGGCTGGGCTGTTTCCCGATACCGCCTATTTCCGTGACTGGCTGGCGAATGGCAATTCCGATTACCTGGTGCTGATGACCGGTGACGGCGCCTATCGCTTCGCCGATGTGCGCGCCATCATCGCCCTTTTGGAACAGCAGCAATCGCTGGGCGGGGTGTTCGGCTCGCGTACCCAAAGCCGGCGGCAATTCATCACCTCGGTGCGCGCCGCCTATGGCGAGAACCGGCTGCTCTATTGGCTGGGCAAGGTGGCGGCCTTCTTCCTGTCCACCCTGTTCTATCTGCGCACCGGCATCATCGTCTCCGATCCCCTCACCGGATTGCGAGTGTTCCGCCGCCGCGCCGTTGCCGGCCTGCCCGAGATAAAGGGCGATGCGCCGCTGGCCCTGGTGCGCCAGTTGATCAGCCAGGGCGTGGAAGTCGCTGAACTGCCGGTTCTGTACCGCACTTTCTCCGGCTTCACTGATCCCAAGTGGCGGATGCGGCGGGGCCTGCGCAATCTTTTCAGCCTGCTGACATGAAAATCTGCGCCGTCATCCCCGCCGCCGGGCGCGGCACGCGGCTGGGCGCCGATGGCCCCAAGATCCTCACGCCACTGACGGCCAAACACACCATCTGGTCCATCCTGCACGGCAAGCTGGCGCCGCTGGTGGATCATATCCACCTGGTGCTGTCGCCCGATGGCGCGGCAGCATTTCCGCCCCTGCCCGCGAATATCTCCACCAGCATCCAGCCAGCACCCACCGGCATGGGCGACGCCATTTTTCGCGGCCATGACGTCTGGTCGAAATATGACGCAGTGCTGGTGGTGTGGGGCGATCAGGTCTTTGTATCATCCGATACGTTGAAGCGCGCGCTGGCGGCATTGACCTCAGCGGATCGCCAGGCCGTATTGCCCGTCACCCGCATGGCCGTGCCGTATGTCGAATATATCTTTGACGGTCTGAAGCTGACCAAGGTGCTCCAGACCCGCGAAGGCGATGCCACCACGCCGAACGGATATTCCGATGTCGGCACCTTCCTCTTGAGCACCGCCGGGCTGAAAGCGGCGTGGGACGATTACCTGGCGCAGGCACCCCGCGGCGCCGCCACGTCCGAGATCAACTTCCTGCCCTTCCTGCCTTTCCTGTCGGGACAAGGCTGGCGCATCACCCCCCTCGAAGTGGCCGACGCCACCGAGGCGCGTGGCATCAACACAAAAGACGATCTGAACTTCTTCCAAAGCCTGTATAAGAACGCTCCATGAAGAAAATCCTGGTCACCGGCGGTGCGGGCTTTATCGGCAGCCATCTTTGCGATGGGCTGTTGGCGCGCGGCTATGCGGTGCGGGTGCTGGACAGCCTGGTCTATGGCAAGCGCGAATGGGTGCCGGAGCCTTGCGAGTTCATCGAAGGCGATATCCGCGACATGGAGGCCTGCACCAAGGCGGCCGCCGGCATGGACGGGGTGCTGCATTGCGCCGCCATGTCCCGCTCCGGGCCGTCACAGGACCAGATCGACGTCTGCACCCAGTCCAACATCACCGGCACCCAGAACATGCTGCTGGCGGCGCGCGATGCCGGCGTGAAGCGCTTCATCTATAGCGGCTCCTCCACCTATTACGGCAACCGGCCGCCGCCGCACCGGGAAAGCGATCCGCCGGACATTCTCAATATTTATGGCCTGACCAAGCGGGTGGGCGAGCAATATACCTTGCTGTTCGACCAGGACTTCAACCTGCCCGCGCTGGTGTTGCGCTATTTCAACGTCTATGGCCCGCGCCAGCCCGAGACCGGCGCCTATGCCCTGGTGCTGGGCATCTTCCTCAAGCGCGCCGCCGACGGCAAAGTCCTGGAGATCCATGGCGACGGCAGCCAGCGGCGCGACTTTGTGCATGTACGCGACGTGGTGGCGGCCAATATCGCAGCGCTGGAAAGCCAAGCGCGCGGCACGGTGTTCAATGTCGGCAGCGGCACCAGCCTGTCCGTCAAAGAACTGGCAAACATGATTTCGCCCAACCAGGTTCATACCGAGGGGCGCAAGGGTGACTCGCTGGCCACCCTGGCCGATATTTCGCGCATCAAGGCCGAACTGGGCTGGACGCCGAAAATCGCGTTCGCTGACGGGCTGAAAGAGCTCAGGTAACTTTTTCGGCCTGGGTTTCGGGAGCCTGTTCCTTGGCCAGCAGCACGATGGTGGCCAGGATGCAGGCCGTGCCCAGCCAGTCCATCCCGCCCCAGGCCACGCCCAGCCACCACACCGCCAGCACCGCCGCCGACAGCGGCTCGGCGCAGGTGAGCAGGATGGTCTTTTGCGCCCCGATCAGCGCCAGCGCCTTGTTGAACAGATAGAAGGCCGCCAGCGTGCCCATCACCAGGATGAAGGCGAAGAAGATGCCGGTGGTGGCATCCCAATGCCCCTCGACTTTCCACGGCGCGTGGAACAGCGACAGCGCCGCGCCGCCGATCACCATGCCCCAGCCGGCCACCAGCGCCGCGCCGTGCTTTTTCAGCAAGGCCGAGGGCTGGATGGAATTGAACGCCGCCGCCACCGCCGAGGCCAGGCCCCAGAACAGCGCCAGGGGCGAAATGGACAGCGCGCCGATCACGCCATGGGTCACCAGGAAATAGGTGCCCAGCATGGCCAGGCCGATGGCCACCAGCTCGCGCCGGTCGGGCCAGCGCCGCCCCACCAGCGCCAGCCACAGCGCCACCATGGCGGGGGCGGTGAACTGCAGCACCGTGGCGGTGGCGGTGTTGGAAGCCTGGATGGCGGCGAAATAGGTGTATTGGACCGGCATCATCCCGACGACCCCAAACACAAGCAGCGGCACGGCATCGCTGCGCCACACCGCGAAGATGCGCTTGCCGCCCAGGGCCGCCATCACCAGCAGCGCAGGCCCGGCGAACAACAGCCGCATGGTCACCAGCCACTCGGTGTTGATGCCCCGGTTCTGGAACAGGAATTGCGCAAAGGTGCCGCCCACCCCGAACAGGATGGCAGCCAGCACCGCAAAGACGAATCCGATTCGGTTCACACCCCCACTATTAGGGAACTAGGCGGGCTTGCGGAAGCGCAACGTCATCCGGTCGCTTTCCCCGATGGCGTCATACTTGGCGCGGTCGAACCCGGCCGGGCTGGGCTGGTCCTTGCCGCCGCTGCTCTGGCGCGAGGGCTTGAGGGTCCAGACGCCGAAGGGATGATCCTTGGTGTCCTTGGGGTTGGCGTTGATCTCGGACCGGGCTTCCAGCTTGAACCCGGCCTTGGTGGCCAGGTCGATGACGCGCTGGGTGGAGACATAGCCGCTTGCGACATTCGGGGCCTCCGGCTTGGGATCGGCGCGGTGCTCCTCGATCGCCAGGATTCCGCCCGGCTTCAGCACGGCATAGAAGTCCTTCATCGCCTTGTCGGCCCAGCCCTGCGGCCCGAGCCAGTTGTGGACATTGCGCGCGGTCAGAACGAGGTCGGCGCTGTTCGGCGCCCCCAGGGGACCGGAATCCTTGCTGGCCACGGTGTAGTGGACATCGCCATAGACGCCCGCATCCGAGAACTTGGCCGGCAGCTTCTGGTCAGGCCTGCCCATGGCGACGATGTAGCGCCCACCGGTCTGCTTGGCATAGGGCGCCAGGATTTCGGACCAGTAGCCGCCGCCGGGAGAAATCTCGACCACGGTCTGTCCGGGCTTCAGGCCCCAGAATTCCAGGCTGGCGGCGGGATGGCGGGCGCCGTCACGGGCCGAATTATCGGCGGACCGGCTGGATGCGGCGACCGCCGCAGTGAGCTTGGCATCGGCGGCTACGGCCGGCAGCGCCATGGCGACAAGAGCCGTGGCGATAAGCATGGTACGCACTGTCATGCGGTCCTCCCCTGGTTGTTTTGCCGCAACCTGCGGGCAGGCTTGCGGCTATTTTATGTCTTCTGGACGCAGCGCCGCCAGATGCTGGGGGGCCTTGCCGGCATCGGCCATGCCCCGCTCCGGGGTCTCATACTGGCGGTATTCCGGCATCTGGTCGAGGCGAACGAAGCGGTAGCCCTCCTCGATCAGGGCCGGCACCACCTGGCGCACCAGGCCGGCCGAGCGCAAATGGATGGAATGCATCAGGACCACCCCGCCATCCTTGCGGCGGATCTCGCGGCTATAGCCCTTGGCGCAGGTGCGCGCTTCCCAACCCCGGCGCCAGCATTGCCAGTCGGCCGCAGCCATCACATAGCCGTCGCCTGACATGCTGATGGCGCCGCCCACGTCCCAATAGATCGGACCGACATAGTGGCGCAGTTCAGGATCGGCATTCAGGATGTCGGCATGGGCGTTGCGCCAGGTGCCATAGGGGGCGCGGAAATAGAATTTGTCGCCGCGGGCCATCAGCGGGGCGATCTGCTCATGCACGCCGCGCACCTGATCCAGCAGCCGCTCCGGATCCTCGTCAAAGCGTGAATTCAGCTTGGCATGGGTGGCGCTGTGATTGGCCAGCAGATGGCCTTCGCGGGTGATGCGCGCCAGCACGTCGGGATGGCGGCGGGCCTGGTTGCCGACAATGAAGAAGGTGGCCTTGACGTTCATCTCCTTCAACGCATCCAGCACCTCGCCGGTACGGGCGTTGGGACCGTCATCGAAAGTCAGCGCGATGGTATGGGTGTTGCGCAGCCCCGAATGAAAGATGCTGCCTTGCTGAAACAGGGCCAACTGGGCCTTGGGTTTGGATTTGGCGCCATCGGCCGCCCCATCGGCAGCCAAGGGCGCGGCTGCCGACAAAGTCAGCAATACGCCCAACGCCAACGCAGATTTGCGCATCTTCATCCGCCCATGACAGCCAAAAGCCGATTTAATTTACCATCGGGCCGCTTTGGGGCAAGGCGCCGCTGGCGCTGCGAGCGCACTATCCCCTAGGTTTTTATGGGAATTCGGGGTTTTGGGGCGGGCATGACGATTTCACGGCGCATGGTCATGGTTAATGGGCTGGCGCTGGCCGCGCTCCCGGCGCAGGCCAGGACAAGCCCTCTGCATCAACGGCTCATCTGCCTGGACACGCATCTGGACACGCCCGCCAATCTGGCGCGGCCCGGCTGGGACATCCTGCAGCGCCACACACGGACGGATGATTTCACGCAAGTGGATTATCCGCGCATGGTCGAAGGCGGACTGGATGGCGGCTTCTTCGCCATTTTCACGCCGCAAGGACCGCTAACGCCCGAAGGCATGATGGCGGCGCGCGATGCCGCCCTGCTGCGGGCGGCCGAGATCCGCGAGCTGGCGGCGGCGCATCCCACAAAGTTCGAACTGGCCTTTGTGGCGGAAGATGCCGCCCGCATCGCCGCATCGGGCAAGCGCATCGTTTATCAAAGCATCGAGAACGCCTATCCCCTGGGCGAGGACATCACCCTGCTGCGCAGTTTCTACAAGCTGGGCGTGCGGATGGTCGGCTTCATCCATTTCAAGAACAACCAGTTCGGCGATTCCGCCACCGACAAGCCGCAATGGAACGGCTTGTCGCCAAAGGGCCGCGAACTGGCGGCGCTGGCCAATGAGCTGGGCATGGTGCTGGACGCCAGCCATGCCGCCGACAGCGTGTTCGACCAGATGCTGGAGCTGTCGCGCGCGCCGATCATCCTGTCGCACTCGGGATGCCGCGCGGTGTTCGACCATCCCCGCAACATTGACGATGCCCGCATCAAGAAGCTGGCCGCCGCCGGCGGCGCCATCCAGATCAACAGCTACAATGCCTATCTGGTGGATGTGCCGGCCAATGCCGAGCGCGACAAGGCGCGGGGCGAACTAATGCGCAAGATGCGCAACATGGCCGACCTGACGCTGGCCCAGCGCACCCAACTGATGCGCGAGACGGCGCGCGGCATGAAGGAACTGGAAGCCCGCTATCCCGAACCCCGCGCCGACTTCGAAACCTTCATGCGCCATGTCACCCACGCCCTTGACCTGGTGGGCCCGGACCATGTCGGGGTGGGCGCGGACTGGGACGGCGGCGGCGGCGTCATCGGCATGGAGGACGCGGCTTCCCTGCCCAGGATCACCGAACGGCTGGTGAAGCTGGGCTATACCGAGGCGCAACTGGCCGCCTTCTGGGGCGGCAACGCGCTGCGGGTTCTGAAAGCCGCGCACGCCGCCCGAAAAGTCTAGATGTCCGCGTAGCAGCGCACTTCCTGGTCGGCACCGGGTGTGGTCAGAGCGCCGTCGCGCGCCGGGCCGACATTCTTGGCATAACGCGCCAGCGCGCCGGTCTTGAAGCCCGCGGGCTTGGGCTTGAAGGCCTTTTTGCGCTCCGCCAGTTCGGCTTCGGACAATTCCACGTCCATGGTGCCCTTCTCGGCATCGATCACGATGATGTCGCCGTCCTTTATCAGGCCGATGGGACCGGCATCGGCGGCTTCCGGCCCGACATGGCCGACGCAAAGTCCGCGCGTGGCGCCCGAGAAACGCCCGTCGGTGACCAGGGCGATATTCTCAACCCCCTGCCCGTACAGCGCCGCGGTGGTGGACAGCATCTCACGCATGCCCGGACCGCCCTTGGGACCTTCCCAGCGGATGACCAGCACATCGCCTTCCTTGTACTGGCGCGCCTCAACAGCGGCAAAGCAGTCTTCCTCGCAATCGAACACTCGCGCCGGGCCGCGATGCTTGACGTGCTTGAGGCCCGCGATCTTGACGATGGCGCCTTCGGGAGCCAGCGAACCACGCAAGCCCACCACGCCGCCGGTGGGGGCCAGCGCGTTCTTCACCTCGACCATCACTTTCTGGTCGGGATTGAACTTCACGTCTTTCAGATTCTCGGCCACCGTCTTGCCGGTGACGGTCATGCAGTCGCCATGGAGCAGGCCCGCATCCAAAAGAATGCGCATCAGCATCGGCACGCCGCCGGCTTCCCACATGTCCTTGGCGACATATTTGCCGCCCGGCTTGAGCGAGGCGAGATACGGCGTCTTCTTGAAGATTTCCGCCACGTCGAACAGGTCGAACTTGATGCCCGCCTCATTCGCCATCGCCGGCAGGTGCAGGCCGGCATTGGTCGAACCGCCGGTGGCGGCCACCACCATGGCGGCATTCTCGAACGCCTTGCGGGTGGCGATGTCGCGCGGGCGCAAATTCTTCGCCACCAAGTCCATCACCGTCTCGCCCGCCTTCAGCGCAAAGTCGTCGCGCGACAGGATCTCGGCGGGCGGGCCGCTGGAGTAAGGCAGCGCCAGGCCGATGGCCTCGGCGACACAGGCCATGGTGTTGGCGGTGAATTGGCCGCCGCAAGCGCCGGCGCCCGGACAGGCGACCTTTTCCAGTTCGACCAGTTCGGCCTCCGGCATCTTGCCGGCGCTGTGCTTGCCCACGCCTTCGAAGACATCCACCACCGTGACGTCCTTGCCGTGGAATCGGCCCGGCATGATCGAGCCGCCATACAGGAACACGCTGGGCACGTTCAGGCGCAGCATCGCCATCATCATGCCCGGCAGAGACTTGTCGCAGCCGGCGATGCCCACCAGGGCGTCATAGCAATGGCCGCGCATGGTCAATTCAACCGAGTCCGCGATCACTTCGCGCGACACCAGGGACGAGCGCATGCCCTCATGGCCCATGGCGATGCCGTCAGTGACGGTGATGGTGCAGAATTCGCGCGGCGTGCCGCCGGCGGCCTTGACGCCCTTTTTGGTGGACTGGGCCTGGCGCATCAGGGCGATGTTGCAGGGGGCAGCCTCGTTCCAGCAGCTCGCCACGCCGACAAAGGGCTGGTGAATCTCCGCTTCCGTCAGGCCCATGGCGTAATAGTAGGAGCGATGCGGCGCGCGCTCCGGCCCTTCGGTAACATGGCGGGACGGCAGCTTGGATTTGTCGAATTTCATGGTGGACCTTGGGGGGTATCGCGGAAAGGCGCGGACTATGGCTCCCTGCCCGCGCCCGCTTCAAGCCGCATTTTCGGCTGGCAGGTCTGCGTCAGTTTTTGAGAATAGTTCTAAACTGGCTTGACAGGGCCTCCGGTACATAGATTAGAATAATTCCAGTCTGAAGGAGAAAACGTCATGGCCACGGAAACGGAAAACAAGGCGGGCAAGTGTCCGGTGATGCATGGCGCCAAAAGCCATTCCAACAAGGATTGGTGGCCGCAAACCCTCGATCTCAAGGCGCTGGACCAGCACTCCCCGCGCGCCAATCCGATGGGCGCAGGCTTCAACTATGCCGATGCCTTCAAGAGCCTCGACCTGCAGGCGCTGATCAAGGACCTGCATGCGCTGATGACGGATTCGCAAGGTTGGTGGCCGGCGGACTTCGGCCATTATGGCGGCTTGTTCATTCGCCTGGCCTGGCACAGCGCCGGCACCTATCGCGTGGCGGACGGACGCGGCGGCGCCGGCGGCGGGCAGCAGCGCTTCGCGCCGCTCAACAGTTGGCCGGACAATGCCAACCTGGACAAGGCGCGCCGCCTGTTGTGGCCGATCAAGCAAAAATACGGCAACAAGATTTCCTGGGCCGATCTTTACGTGCTGGTGGGCAATGTCGCGCTGGAGTCGATGGGCTTCAAGACCTTCGGCTTTGCCGGCGGCCGCGCCGACCAATGGGAGCCGGAAGAGCTCTATTGGGGCCCCGAAGGCACCTGGCTGGGTGACGAACGCTATTCGGGCGAACGCCAATTGCAGAACCCGCTGGGCGCGGTGCAGATGGGCCTGATCTACGTCAATCCGGAAGGCCCGGGCGGCAAGCCCGATCCGCTCGCTTCGGCACGCGACATCCGCGACACCTTCGCCCGCATGGCGATGGACGATGAAGAGACCGTGGCGCTGATCGCCGGCGGCCACACCTTCGGCAAGACCCATGGCGCGGGCGATCCGTCCTTCGTGGATGCGGAGCCCGAAGGCGCGTTGATCGAGGATCAGGGCCTGGGCTGGCGCAGCCGCCATGCGTCCGGCTATGGCGCCGACACGATCACCAGCGGGCTGGAAGTCACCTGGTCGCAGACGCCCACCAAATGGTCGAACCACTTCTTCGAAAACCTGTTCAAGTTCGAATGGGAGCTGACCAAAAGCCCCGGCGGCGCGCACCAGTGGCAGGCCAAGAATGCGCCGGCAGACATTCCCGACGCGCATGATCCGTCGAAGAAGCGCGTGCCGACTATGCTGACAAGCGACCTGGCGCTGCGCTTCGACCCGGCCTACGAGAAGATCTCGCGCCGCTTCCTGGAGAATCCGGACCAGTTCGCGGAGGCCTTCGCACGCGCCTGGTTCAAGCTCACCCATCGCGACATGGGCCCGATCCAGCGCTATCTCGGCCCGCTGGTGCCGAAGGAAACGCTGATCTGGCAGGACCCCGTCCCGGCCGGCAAGGCGCCCAGCGATGCCGACATCAAGGCGCTGAAGGACAAGATCGCCGCCAGTGGCCTGACGGTAAGCGAGATGGTCTCGACCGCCTGGGCTTCGGCCTCGACCTTCCGCGGCTCGGACAAGCGCGGCGGCGCCAATGGCGCGCGCATCCGCCTGGCCCCGCAGAAGGACTGGGAGGTCAACCAGCCGGCGCAGCTTTCCAAGGTGCTGGCCAAGCTGGACGCGATCCGGAAGGAATCCGGCAATGTGTCGCTGGCCGACATGATCGTGCTGGCGGGCAATGTCGGCGTGGAGAAAGCCGCCAGGGATGCCGGCGTCGCGGTGACGGTGCCCTTCACCGGCGGCCGCGGCGACGCGACGGCGGAGCAGACGGATGCGGAATCTTTCGCGCCGCTGGAGCCTTGGTCCGACGGCTTCCGCAACTATCGCACCTCCAAGCCCCAATTGATGGCGCCGGAGGAAGCGCTGGTAGACCGGGCGCAGCTTCTCACTCTCACCGCGCCGGAAATGACGGTGCTGGTCGGCGGGTTGCGGGTGCTGGGCGCGAGCGCTTCAAAGGACGGCGTGTTCACCGACAAGATCGGCGTGCTGTCGAACGACTTCTTCGTCAACCTGCTCAGCATGGACACGATGTGGGCGCCCACCGGCGAGAACAGCTTCGACGGCTTTGACCGCAAGACCAGGACCAGGAAATGGACCGCCACGCGCGTGGACCTGATCTTCGGCGCGCATTCGCAGTTGCGCGCCCTGGCCGAGGTCTATGCCCAGTCGGACTCGAAAGAGAAGTTCGTGAAGGACTTCGTCGCGGCCTGGATCAAGGTGATGAACGCGGACCGCTACGACCTGCCCCGCAAGTAGCAAAAAGCCCCGGGCTGCGAAGCCTGGGGCTTTTGATTATCCTGCAGGTGGCCAGCGCCTAACCGCGCGTGACCCAGTGAAAGCGCCAGGTGACCCGCGCCTGACGCCAGTCATAACCGTCGCGGAAATGCCAGTTACGGACGCAGGCCAGCGTGGCGCGGTCCAGGTCGGCGCGGCCGCTGCTGCGGCTGAGGCGCACGGAGTCAGGCCAGCCGTCATCGCCCACGCGGATATTGACCCACGCCACGCCCGAGGCGCCCGCCCGCATTGCCGAACCGGGATAATTGTCGCAACTGCGGTTGGTGACAACGTCATAACGCCAGCGTTCGCTCCGCTCGGCATGATACGTTGAGGTCTTGCGCGCGGCATGGTGGTGCTTGCCGGGATGATCGCAGCAGCAATGCGCCCAGGCCGCAGCCGGCACCAGCGCCGCGATAAGTGTCAGGAGTGTTGCAAGTCTCCGCATGAGCCAACGATAGCGCATAGTCCGAAAAACAAAACCCCCATCGGCGGTCCGGACAACAAAAAACCCCGGGCCAGCGGCCCGGGGTTTTGTTTCAGCTTTTCAGCTTAGTAGTAGTGACGGCGGCCGTCGCGGTCGATGTAGTAGGCGTCACGGTCGCGGCGATATTCGCGGCGGGCGGCAGCCCGGCGGCAATCGGCGCGGTTGTTGCTGTGGCCGATGGTGTTGCCGATCAAGCCACCGGCGACACCGCCGACAGCGGCACCGACGATGCTTTGCGAGGCAAGGCCGCCGACCAGGGCGCCCGAACCCGCGCCCAGCACGGTTTCCGTGGAAGCATCGCCGTCGCAGGCCGCGTTCGCGGAAATGGTTCCGGCGCCCAGCACAATGGCAGCGGCGGCGGCAATCTTTGCCAAACGGTTCATGTCAAATCTCCTGTTGCAGGTCCGGCGGGGCCGGTTCCCTCTCGTGACATGAAACGTACCGTTCTCCGGAAGGTTCCCTGCTACAGCGCGGGATAATCCGTATAGCCCTGCGCCCCACCCGAATAAAAAGTGGCGGCGTCCCAGGCGTTCAACGGCGCGCCGTTAACGAATCGCCTGGGCAGGTCGGGATTGGCGATGAACAGCTTGCCGAAGGCCACGGCGTCGGCGCGGCCTTCCGCCAGCGCCTGTTGTCCGCTCGCCAGGTCGAAACCTTCATTGACGATATACGGACCACCGAAGACTTCCTTTAAAGCGGGGCCGATGCTTTCGGCATTGGCGATGGCACGGGGACGGCCCTGGCTGTCCTGCAGCTTGGTGTCCGGCCCGATCACCGCTTCGCGCGACGCAATCCAGCCCAGCTTGCGCTTGCCCAGCTCGCGCGCGACATGCAGGAACGTGCCCAGCCGGTCGCTGTCGCCCATGTCATGGCTGTCCATGCGCGGCGCCAGGTGCATGCCGACGCGGTCGGCGCCCCAGACATCAATGCAGGCATCCGCCACCTCCAGCATCAGCCGGGCGCGGTTCTCGACCGGGCCGCCATACTCGTCGTCCCGGATGTTGGTGGAATCCTGCAGGAACTGGTCCAGCAGATAGCCATTGGCGCCATGAATGTGCACGCCGTCAAAGCCGGCCTTCACCGCATTCTCCGCGCCATGCTTGAAGGCATGGATGATGCCGGGAATTTCCGACGATTGCAGCGCGCGCGGCGTGACATAGTTTTTTTCCGGCCGCACCAGGCTGACATGGCCCTTGGGCTGCACCGCGCTGGGGGCTTCGGGTATGGCGCCGTTCAGGAACAGCGGATCGGAGACGCGGCCCACGTGCCAAAGCTGCAACACAATCCGGCCGCCGGCGTCATGCACGGCTTTGGTCACCTTCTTCCAACCTTGGGTCTGCTCGTCCGACCAGATGCCCGGCGTGGCGGCATAACCCACGCCCATGGCGGAAACGCTGGTGGCTTCCGAGATGATCAGGCCGGCCGAGGCGCGCTGGGTGTAATATTCGGCCTGAAGGTCGGTGGGCACCCGCCCGTCGGGCGTGGCGCGGCTGCGGGTGAGCGGCGCCATGATGATGCGGTTGGGAAGCGACAGCGCCCCCAGCTTGAGGGGATCGAACAGGGTGGGCATGGCTACTCCGTGGTTGCCCAAGAGTTAGGGAGGCAGGCAGCGGGATACAACCGTGAGGCTGGCAGGGTTATTTTGGGCCAGGGCCGCTCGCCCAAGCTCGCGGCGTTCGTCGCTCGAAATGGTCCGCAGGATCATTTCGTTGGCCTTCCGGCCAACCGCTCCTCACTATTCCGAAAGACGTGCGACCGCTTCGCGCAGGCGCGTGGCCAAAGCCTGGGCCTCACCGCGCTTTTCCCGCTGCTCGGCCAGCACCTCTTCGGGGGCCTTGGAAACGAACTGCTCGTTCGACAGCTTCGCGTCAAAGCGGGCGATTTCGTCTTCCGCCTTCTTCAAGTCCTTCTCCAGCCGCGCCCGTTCCTTGGCGAAATCGATCACGTCGCCCAGGGGCAGCGCCACCACCGCTTCGCCCAGCACGAACTGGGCGGAGCCTTTGGGAATGGCGGCCGCGGCTTCGGCGCTGGACAGGCGCGCCAGGGTGGAGATCACGCCCAGGTTTCGGGTGAGGCGCGCAGCGCTTTCCGCCGAGGCGCCGGTCAGAACCAGCGGCACCTTGGCGCCGGCCGGCACATTCATTTCGGCGCGCACCGAGCGCACGCCCTTGATCAGTTCGATCACCCAATCCATTTCGGCGCTGGCGGGCCCGCGCGCCGCCGCGATCTTCGGCCATTCGGCCAGCATCAGCAGCGTGTCGCGCGGCGCCAGCGCGGTGGCCGCCCACAGTTCCTCGGTGATGAAGGGCATGAAGGGATGCAGCAGCTTCAGTATCTGGTCGCGCGCCCAGGCGGTGGTGGCGCGGGTCTCGGCCTTGGCCACATCGCCTTCCGCCTGCAGGATCGGCTTGGTGATCTCAACATACCAGTCGCAGAAAATGTCATAGACAAAGTGATAGGCGACGCTGGCCGCTTCGTTGAAGCGCAACGCCTCGATCGCAGCGGTGACATCGGCCACGGCCTGGGCGGTTTCCGCCACGATCCACTTGTTGACCGTCTCGGTCACGCCGGCCGGATCGAAACCGGGCACGGTGATGCAGCCATTCATCTCGCAGAAGCGCGAAGTGTTCCACAGCTTGGTGGCGAAGTTGCGGTTGGTTTCAACGCGCGTGGGACCGATGCGCATGTCGCGGCTTTGGCCGGCCGCCAGGGTCAATGTAAAGCGCAGCGCATCGGCGCCGAATTCGTCAATCAGGGTGATGGGGTCCACCACATTGCCCTTGGTCTTGGACATTTTCGCGCCCTGCTCGTCCAGCACGCGGTTGTGGATCAGCACCGTCTTGAACGGCCCCTTGCCCATGAAATGGATGCCCATCATCATCATGCGGGCGACCCAGAAGAAGATGATGTCGAAGCCCGTCACCAGCACATTGGTGGGATAGTAGCGATCAATCTCCACCGTCTTGTCCGGCCAGCCCAGGGTCGAGAACGGCCACAGCGCCGAGGAGAACCAGGTGTCCAGCACGTCCTCGTCGCGGGTCAGCGGCTTGCCGCCGGCTTGCGCCTTTGCTTCCTCTTCGGTCTCGGCGCAATAGACCTTGCCGTCCGCGTCATACCAGACCGGAATCTGGTGACCCCACCAGAGCTGGCGGGAAATGCACCAGGGACGGATGTTGCGCATCCAGCCGAAGAACACATTGGTCCAGTTCTCCGGCACGAATTTTGTTTCGCCGCTCTCGACGGCGGCAATCGCCTTGTCGGCCAGGGGCTGGACGTTCAGGTACCATTGCTCGGTCAGGAACGGCTCCAGCACCACGCTCTTGGTCTTTTCGTCATGCGGCACGGCATGGGTGATGGGCTCGATCTTCTCGACCAGCTCCATCGCTTCCAGGTCGGCGACGATCTTCCTGCGCGCCGCTTCGCGGCTCAGGCCGCGATAGGGCGCCGGCACGTCGTTGTTCAGCGTGCCGTCCTTGTTGATCAGGTTGATCAGCGGCAGCTTGTGACGCTTGCCGACTTCGAAATCGTTGAAGTCGTGGCCCGGCGTGATCTTGACCGCGCCGGTGCCCTTCTCGGGATCGGAATATTCATCGGCAATGATGGGGATCAATCGCCCGGTCAGCGGCAGCACCGCCATCTTGCCCACCAGCGCCTTGTAGCGTTCGTCTTCCGGGTTCACCGCCACGGCGGTATCGCCCAGCATGGTTTCCGGCCGCGTGGTGGCGATGGTGATGAACTGGTCGCTGTCTTCGATGGGATACTTGATGTGCCAGAGATGACCCTTGATCTCGATGCTCTCGACTTCCAGGTCCGACACCGCCGTCTGCAGGCGCGGGTCCCAGTTGACCAGCCGCTTGTCCTTGTAGATCAGGCCCTGCTTGTAGAGTTCGACGAACACCTTGGTGACGGCCCGGTTCATGTCCGGGTCCATGGTGAAGCGTTCGCGGCTCCAGTCGGCGGATGCGCCGAGGCGATGCTGCTGCTCGACAATGGCGCCGCCGGATTCGGCCTTCCACTTCCACACTTCTTCCAGGAACTTCTCGCGGCCAAGGCCCAGGCGCGACATCTGCCGCTCGGCCAGTTGGCGCTCCACGATCAACTGGGTGGCAATGCCGGCATGGTCGGTGCCCGGCTGCCACAACACGTCCTTGCCGCGCATGCGCTCAAAGCGCGCCAGGATGTCCTGCAGCGTGTTGTTGAGGGCGTGGCCGATATGCAGCCGGCCGGTGACATTGGGCGGCGGGATGACGATGGAAAAGGCTTCTGCGCCCGGGCGGGTGCCGCACTTGAAGGCGCCTGACGCCTCCCACTGGGCGGCGATGCGCTGTTCCACGTCCTGGGGATTGAAAGTCTTGTCGAGCATAGAAAAAGCCGGAAAGTCCTGACGGGCTTTCCGGCTTTTTGAGGCGCGGGTCAAGCCCGCATATTCAAGATACGGGTATTAGCGTTTCGTCCCCCTGGACCGTACCACGCGCTCCACCTCGGCCCGGACCGCGCCTTCCAGCAGGGCCGGGAAATGCTCGTCCATCCATTCGCGGATCAGGGGCTTCATGCGGTCGATCACGGCGGCGGAATTGTCCGACAGGTATTTCTGCAGCACCGGCTCGAAACTTTCGCGCACGGCGCGCTCGAACACATTTTCCACGCTCGAGCCGTCCACCGGCGCCAGCGACGGGGCGCTGCGGTAAGACGCAGGCGCCGGCGCGGGTTCATCGGGAATGGCGTTGAAGGTGTCTTCCATTGCCTGACGGGTATGGTCGGAGAAGATGTCGCCGTGCGCGGCCCCTGATGGTGTCTGGGCCGGCGCGGGCGCGACATTCTCGAACACCAGGTCTTCCGGCTCGGGCGCAGGCGCGGGCGGCGGCACGATGGGCGCGGGCGCCATCGCCATCGGGGCCTCGACTTCATGGGTCAGTTCCAGGACATCGTCCTGGAACGGCGCCGCGGCGGGCGCGGCTTCGGCAGCCGGGGCGCCGCCTTCGGGAGCGTCCTCGGAAATGATCTTGCGGATGGAGGCAAGGATTTCCTCCATGGTGGGTTCGTGCTGGGGGTTCGACATCGGCAGCTCCGAAAACCCGCCAAACGCTCCGGCGGGGGCTATTTCAGCCTAGGATAGTGGCGGCCAGTCAGCAAAGATAGAGTTAACGCCAGCCCTTAAAAGACGAAGCCCATGGCCTTTTTGAAGCCGGCCAGGAGCGGCACTTCGGCGTCGAAATCGGGGCGTTTTCCCACCTGCCCATTCTCTTTCAGGAACAGCCAGGCGCGGCTCTGGCCGTCCCGGATCACCGTCACCAGCCGGCCGCCCTCGGCCAACTGGCCCAGCAGCGTTTCGGGCACCTGCTCGATGGCGCCGTTGACAAAGATCACATCGAACAGCCCATGGCCCTTGGCGCCTTCGATCAGCCCGCCCTGAACCAGTTCAACCTTGCCCACAGCAACGGCCAGAAACTCACTGGCAACACGCACCAAATCGGCATCCTGCTCCAGCGCCACAACGTCGGCGGCAAGGCGCGCCAGGACCGCCGAGGAATAGCCGGTGCCGCAGCCCACATCCAGCACCCGGTCGGTGGCCGTGACCTGGGCCAGATTCAGGAGCTTGGCGAAGCTGCGCGGGTCCAGCAGATACCGCCCTTGGGCTACCGCCACCGGAACATCGGCATAGGCCAGGGCCCGGGCGGCGCTGGGGACGAACTTTTCCCGGGCCACCGCCCCGATGGCCGCCAGGATGCGCGGATCGGTGACATTGGCGGAACGGATCTGGGCCTCGACCATGTTGAAGCGCGCGGATTCGGACATCGGGGATTCCTGCAAAAGCTGATGGCTTATAGGCCGCCCTGCCCGGCCCCACAACGCGGCCAGTTGTACCCGCCGCCGCCGGTCTGCTATAGCCGCCCGCCGCTCGCCGGACCTGTCCGGCAAGACTGAAAATGAGGCCACGTGGCGGAGTGGTTACGCAGAGGACTGCAAATCCTTGTATCCCGGTTCGATTCCGGGCGTGGCCTCCACTATTTGACCACCTTCAGCACCATGTCGATCTCGGCCACCACATTGTTGAGGGTGCGCTCCAGCATCCGCAGTTCCTCCGGGCCGATCTCGTTGTTCATGAAGCGGGTCTTGTAAGGCTCGTCCAGGATTGACCGCGCCGACTGAATCTCGAAATCGACATTGTGGTAAAGCGCCAGGGGCGTGTTGGCGGCGCCGTCTTGCTGCCAGATCAAGTTCAGTTTTCGCGAAAACATCTCCATCGTGGCGACCGATATGGGCCGCACATGGGTGGGATCGGTCAGGAAGAAATCGTGGCGCGGATGCGGCACCTGAATTCGCACCAGCGCGCCGTCGGCGCAGACCCGGTAAAGCTCCTTCATGATGCCGAGGAAGACGTCCGGTGTCGCGCCCAGATGTTCCAGCGTATGGCTGAGTAGGACCTCGGACACGGCGTTGTCGGCCCAGGGCCAGGGAAAGACTTCCAGGTCGCAGACCAGATCCGGCGTGCCGAACTTGTCCACGTTGCAATAGCCGGCGAGCTGCTTGGCGCCGCACCCCAGGTTCAATTTCAAAAGCTGACTCAAACCGTCCCCGCCCAACGACCGCCGGGATTTTGGGCCAAATTGCGGCGGAAAGACAGGTTCGACAGCCCCTTTTTGCGCGGGCGAACGTGGCGCGGGCGCGGCGGGCGCGCTATAACCAGCCCATACAAAACCAAGGGGAGTTTTCAACGATGCGTATTCGGTCCATAGCTGCTTGCCTGTCGGTCCTGCTGGGCGCTTGCGCGCCGGCCGCCTTTGGCGCCGAGATCCTGATCAAGGATGCCAAGTCCCAGCCCGAAAGCCTGGCCGCCGCGCCGGACGGCACTCTGATCGTAGGCAGCGCCACCACGCCCTTCGTCTACAAGATCAAGCCCGGCTCCACGACGCCGGAAGTCTTCATTGACGCCAGCGCAGAACCCGCCGGCACCTTCTTCTTCGGTCAGTTGGTTGACGGCAACACGGTCTGGAGCTGCATGCTGACGCCGGTGGCCGGCGTCACGCCCGTCCAGCGCCACACCGCGCTGATCAGTTCCGACCTCAAGACCGGCAAGCGCGGCATACGCTGGGAGCTGCCCGGCGCCAACACCACCTGCAACGACATGGCGGTCGGTCCCGACAAGGCGCTCTATATTTCCGACACCGCCAACGCCAAGATCTACCGCCTGGCGCCGGGTGCGACCAGCGCCGAACTTTGGCTGGAGCATCGCAACCTGACCGGTATTGACGGCCTCGCCTTCCTGAATGGCACGCTCTATTACAACAGCGTGTTCTTCAACAATCTCTACCGCGTTCCGGTGGACGCCCAGGGCAAGCCCGGCGCGCCGGTCGAGATCTGGATGGATGCGCCCGTGAAGGGCATCGACGGCATTCGCGTCGCCAATGGCAAGCTCGTCCAGGCCGAGAATGGCTCGGGCAAGGTCCATGTACTGACCCTGCTGGACGGCGACCGCGCCCATGTTGAGGTCCTGAAGGACGGCCTGGTCCAGCCGACCGCCATCGAACCGGGCCGTGGTGAGTTGTGGATCGCCAATCGCGGCGTCGGCACCATCGTCTCTACTCCGATGTGGAAGTAGCCGCCGCTCAAGAATGGATTTCAATCCGGGCGCGGCCTCACGGCCGCGCCCGTTTTGCGTTATAAGCTTCCCAAACAAAAAGAGGGCGCAGCCATGAACCGCATTTCAACCGCACTTTGCCTTTCCGCCTTGTTCGCCGTTTCGGCGCCGGCCTGGTCCGCCGAAATCCTGATCAAGGACGCCAAGTCCCAGCCGGAAAGCCTGGCCGCCGTGGCCGACGGCACCCTGATCGTGGGCAGCGCTTCCACACCCTTCGTCTACAAGATCAAACCCGGCTCCACGACGCCGGAAGTCTTCATTGACGCCAGCAAGGAAGGCCCCGGCACCTTCTTCCTGGGCCAGTTGGTCGAGGGCAACACGGTGTGGAGCTGCGTCCTGACGCCGGTGGCGAACACCACGCCCGCGCAGCGCCACACCTCGTTGATCGCCAGCGATCTGGCCACCGGCAAACAGAAGCTGCGCTGGGATTTGCCGGGCAACAACAGCCTCTGCAACGACATGGCGGTGGGTCCCGACAAGGCGCTCTATATTTCCGATACCATCGTCGGCAAGATTTTTCGCCTGGCGCCGGGCGCGACCAGCGCCGAACTGTGGCTGGAAGACCGCCTGCTCAGCGGCATTGACGGCCTCACCTTCCTGAACGGCGTGCTCTATTACAACAGCGTGTTCTTCAACAATCTCTACCGCGTGCCGGTCGATGCGCAGGGCAAGGCCGGCAAGCCGGTCCAGATCTGGATGGATGCGCCCGTAAAAGGCATCGACGGCATGCGCATCGCCAACGGCAAGATCGTCCAGGCCGAGAATGGCTCCGGCAAGATTCACGTCCTCACCCTGATGGATGGCGACCGCGCCCATGTCACCGTGCTGAAGGATGGCTTGAGCGAGCCGACCGGCATGGAGCCTGCCCGTGGCGAGCTGTGGATCGCCAACCGCGGGGCCGGCAACATCGTCTCCATCCCCATGCCGAAGTAGGCCTCTCGGGGCTGATTCGGGGTCAATTGCCTGTTTTTTTGGCTGATGGGGAACTTTTTCTAGCACGGTTAAGGCCTTGTTAACCGTCTTGGGGGCATCCTCCCCTCGTCTTCCTTGAAGACACCCCACCATTACCCAACGCCTTGGGGCCGGGATCACTCCCGGCCTCATTTTTCTTTGTGGGGGTAGGAAAATGGCGGTTAAGCCCGCGAAATTCCCGCTTGGTTTGAAACCTTGGACGCGCTAATACCCGCGTCCTGCCATGGTCCTCGGTAGCTCAGTGGTAGAGCAATCGGCTGTTAACCGGTTGGCCGCAAGTTCGAATCTTGCCCGGGGAGCCATTCTATTCCGCACCGCTGAAGCCGCCTGCCAGGCGCCGCGGTGCCGGACAGGCTTTCCATCCCCTCAAGAATCAATTGTGCTGAAATCCTGCATAAGGACGCGCACCCATGACCCAGTCTGCGGACACAAAGAGCCTTTACGAGGTCTTCCGGCGCCACCTGCCTGCGCTCACCGATTATGCCGCTGGAATGGAGCCAGGTGAAAAAGGGCCTGGACCCCAAGCGCTTCACGGTGCGCACCGCCCCCGCGCTGCTGGCCAAAAGCCCGGCCTGGAAAGACTATGCGAAATCGGAAAGGCCGCTGCTGCCGGTTCTGAAAAAGCTGGCCAAATAGTCAGTCGTTGCGGATGGAGAAGATATTCTCTCCGATATGCACAAAGTCGCGATTGCGGGCGGCGATGCATTGCAGGAAAGCGCGGCTGGTGCCCTGGCCCGGCAGCAGCCAGTCGTGAAGTTCGACCGTCAGCAGGGGAAACTGGTCCACCCAATCCACCGGCGGCGCGAAAAGCTCCGCCTCGCCGCCCTCGATGTCGATCTTGGCGATGAAGGGCGAAAATCCGGCAGCGCATTTTTCCGCCACCATGCGCGACACCGACAGTATCGGCACCGCGCCGTCCGCGGCGGCGATGGTGCGATAGCCCCATTCGCCCTCGCCGGGATCCACCAGCGTCACCGTGCCGTCGCGTGCGCCCAGTGCGGCCTGATGCAACTCAACATTCAGCCCTTCGGTATTCTGCCGCAGCAGGTCGAAATTGGCGGCATCCGGCTCAAAGGCCACGATCTGGCAGTTGGGAAATTTCAGCGCAAACCAGCAGACGCTGGCGCCGATATTGGCGCCGGCATCCAGAATGAAGGGCCGCGGCAGCGCAGCCCCCAATGCGTCCAGCTCCGCACCACGCCGCAACCGCTTGAGGGAATAATCCTGGTTGCCGAAAATCTGGCCCATCACCCCCCGGTCGGCGTCGGTGTCGCGGTGATAGAAGCGGCGCGTGGCACCATCCGGCGTGTCGAGCGTGGCAAACGCCATCTGTTTTCCCATGGCCCAAGACTATGCCGCTCGTCCACGACACGCTACAAGGCCCGATGCGATTTGCGGCGCCCTGTCTTGCAACGATGCTCCTGTGCTGCGGTGGAGCCGAGGCGGCGCACCAGGACTGGACCATCCGTCACCAGCCGGACCGTTTCGTGGACCGGGTGATGATGGAAGCCTGGGCCGATTCCGACAAGGGTCCGGCGCGCATGCAGCTTTATTGCGATACTGAAAGCGGTTTCCGGGTGATGTTCATGCCCCATCGCGACCTGATGCCCGAAGGTGCGGTCCGCATGGTCCTGACGATCGACAATGCCAAACCGCTCAACCTGCAAGGCGACGCCTTTGGCGATGACATCACCGACGTGGTGACGGTGCACAATACCGGCCGCATCCAGCAGGCCCTGTCCACCGCCCGCCGCATCTCTGTGCATTTTGCGGGCATCCCGGATGAGGCCGCCGACGACACCTTCACCTTCGGCAATCTTTCGGCGGAACGCGACACGCTGATGAAAATCTGTCCGATCCCGCGCTAAATCACCCAGGACAGTCCCAGCGCCAGCGCCAGGCCCATCACCGCGATGATGGTCTCCAGCACCGACCAGGTCTTGAACATGTTGGGCAGGTTCATGCCCATATATTCCTTCACCAGCCAGAAGCCCGCATCGTTGATGTGGGAGAAGAACAGCGAACCCGCCCCGATCGACAGCGCCAGCAGCGAGGGGTTGAGGGTGGGATCGGCGGTCACCGTCGCCGCCATCAGGCCCGAGGCGGTGACGATGGCCACGGTGGCCGAACCGGTGGCCAGGCGCATGATCACGGCAATGAACCAGCCCAGCAGGATGGGGCTGAGCATCACCAGTTGCGAAGCGTTGGCGATCACCGCGCCCAGCCTCACATCTATCAGCATCTGTTTCAGCGCGCCGCCCGCGCCGATGATCAGCATGATGGCGCAGATCGGCGGCAGGGCGTCGCCCACCAGCTTGCCCACCACGCGGGTGTCCTTGCCGATGAAGAAGCCGAAGGTGAACATGGACAGGATCACCGCCAGCAGCAACGCCACGATGGGATGGCCGATAAAGGCCAGCAGCATGCGCATCGGATGGCCGGCGGGCAGCAACAGGTCGCCGGCCGCCTTGGCCAGCATCAACAGGATGGGAAACAGGATGGTGAAAATGGTGACGGCAAGGGACGGCGCGCAATACTGGTCGTCCTTGCGGGTCAGCCGGCTCACCAGGTCCACCGGCGGCGCGGCGCTGGCCTTGGGCGCAATCCAGAGCGTGAACAGCGGGCCCGCCACGATGGCGATGGGAATGGACATCACCAGGCCCAGCGCCAGGGTGGTGCCCAGATCCGCACCCAACGCACTGATCGCCACCATGGGACCGGGATGCGGCGGCACCAGCGCATGCACGATGGACAGGCCGGCGAACACCGGCAGGCCGGCCAACAGATAGGGATTGCCCTTCAGGCCGCCGGGATTCTTCGCAAGCTGGGCGCCGACATTCAGGATGATGGGCATCATCAGCACCACGCCAGCCTCGAAGAACAGCGGCAGGCCCAGGATCATGGCGACGGCGCACATGGTCCAGGGCACCATGCGCGGGCCGCCCAACTTCAACAGACTGGCCGAGACGCGCTCGGCGCCGCCGGAGCTGGCGAGCATCTCGCCGAACATCGCCCCCAGCGCCAGCAGCATGCCGACATCGGCCAGGGTGTTGCCGAAGCCCTTGGTGAAACTGGCCAGTACCTGGTCGGCGGGTGCACCGGCCCACAAGCCCAGCACCAGCGCGCCGATCACGAGCGCGGGAAAAGGATGAAGGCGAAAACGCGCAATGGCGACAACCACCGCCAGGATCACCGCGGTCGCGATAACCAGCAGCACAATATCTTGCTGTGACATGAATCCCCCGGACGACTCGGCCGGGTGTTCCCGGTCCGCGGCCTCACGCTAGCATATTGGTTGTAGACGCAAAGCGTTTCGCGTTGATTCAGCCGCGACCAGTGAGCCGGGCCTTACCGTCCATAGCGTCAGCGTATGGACGTCCGGTGGACCGTTTCGCCCGGCGAACGCCCGGAGCACAAGCGACGGGCAGTAGGTCTAACCGCGGCCTCGATAGTTTTGTACGCCGGGATCGGGAAGCCAGACGGTGTTTGGAATTTTTCCAGACTGCCAGAAGACGTCTATGGGCATGCCGCCCCGGGGATACCAATAACCCGCGATCCGGATGAATTTCGGCTTGATGGCGTCCTGTATACGCTTTGCGACCGTCAGGGTGCAGTCTTCGTGGAAGCTGCCGATATTGCGAAAACTCCCCAGCAGGAGCTTCAGCGACTTGGATTCGACCAGCGCCTTGGCCGGCACGTAATCAATCACCAAATGGGCGAAATCGGGCTGGCCGGTGATCGGGCACAGGGTGGTGAATTCCGGCGCGGTGAAGCGCACCAGGTAATCGCTGCCGGGATGGGGATTGGGCACCACGTCCAGTTTCGCCTTGTCAGGGGATGCGGGCAGTTTGACGGCGCGGCCGAGCTGAAGATTTTTCTTTCCCATCTAGCCCTCGTAGGTGCAGGTCTGGCCGTAGGACGGACGGCGCAATTTCACCCGCACCACTTCGGGCAACGCCGCCTTGGCGCGCAGGAAGATATACTTGGCCAAGTTTTCCAGGGTGGGGGTGCCCAGCTCTTCGATCTCGTTGAGCAGGCGGTGATCCAGGGTTTCGCGGATCGCCTTCAGCGCCCGGTCCACGTCGCCGAAATCGCGCAGGAAACCGCTGGCGGGATCAGCCTGACCACGCAGGGTGACTTCCGCATAAAAGGAATGGCCGTGCAGGCGGCGGTTTTCCGCCGCGCCATTGCCCAGATAATGGGCCGCGTCAAAGCCGAATTCCTGCGATATTTCCACCATGAGCGCATATCGGCTTTTGGGGCCGTTCCGGTCAAGGATTAACCCGAAACAGGCTTGCCAGCCGCCTAAAGGGGGCGACAATGGCGCCATGATAAAAATGCCCCATTCCCGCCGGCTGATGGCCTGGCTGATCGAACCCCTGGCGATGGTCATCGTGATGGTCTGCGCCACCACCGCCATCGCCCAGCCCTTCTATATCCCCTCCGGCTCCATGGAGCCGACCCTGCAGATCGGCGACATGCTGCTGGGCACCAAATATGCCTATGGCTATAGCCGCTGGTCATTGCCCGGCGGCTTCGGCCCCGCCTCTACGACGCGGCTGTTCGGCAAGCTGCCGGCGCGCGGCGATGTGGTGATCTTCCGGAAGCCGCATGACACAAAGGTCACACTGATCAAGCGCGTGGTCGGCTTGCCGGGCGACCGGCTGCAGATGGTGCATGGCCACCTGGCGATCAACGGCAAGATACTGCCGCTGGCGCCCGCCGGCCCGGGCGAAATGGAAGACAGTCATGGCGACCGCATCCCGATCCAGACCTTCACCGAGACCCTGCCTGGCGGCATCAAGCACACGATCTTCAAGGCGGGCTGGGATGGGCCGCTGGACGATACGCCGGTCATGATCGTGCCGGCGGGGCATGTCTTCGGCATGGGCGATAATCGCGACAACTCCACCGACAGCCGTGTGCCGGTGGAAGATGGCGGGCCCGGTTACATCCCGCTGGAGAACCTGGTGGCGCGCGCCGATGTGATGCTGGGGTCCTATGACTATCTGGGGGTGCGCTCGGTCGGCTCCATCTTCAGCCAGATTCGCCTGTCGCGCTTCCTTCGTCCGATTTAGGCTCGAAAACCCCTGCGGCACTTGGCGCGATGGTCATTATTGCGCCCGTGTCGCGCCCCATGCTAACTGGCGGCGCGCCGCGCGAGGTGACTCGCGTTCGCGTGAAATAATATAGCTAAGTCAATAGCTTAAACCAACACTCAGCGGCCGTCTGGCAAGCATTTTGCCTAAGGCCGCGAAGGACGAATGTGGCAGCTGCGATGGAAGGCGGACTGGCGGGGCGTTATGCCAATGCCTTGTTCGAACTGGCCCAGGAACAAAAGGCCGTGGACGCGGTCAGCGCTGACCTGTCCAGCCTGCGCAAGGCCCTGGAAACCAGCGCCGACCTGACCCGCCTGGTGGGGTCCCCGGCGTTCAGCGCCGACGACCATGCCAAGGCGCTGAAGGCCATCATGGAGAAGATGGGCACCGGCGCCCTGACCACCAAATTCGTGCTGCTGCTGGCCGCCAAGCGCCGCCTGTTCGCCCTCACCCAGGCCATTGCCGCCTATGAACGCCAGGTCGCCAAGTCGCGCGGCGAGACCGAGGCCGAAGTCACCGCCGCCCGCGCCCTCAGCGCGAACGAAATCACCGAACTCAAAGCCGCGCTCAAGTCCAAGCTGGGCAAGGAACCGCGTCTCCACACCAAGGTTGATCCCTCCTTGCTCGGCGGTCTCGTCGTCAAGGTCGGCTCGCGCATGATCGATTCATCTCTCCGCACCAAGCTCGACGGCTTGCGGGCCGCCATGAAGGGAAACTAGCAAATGGACATTCAACCCGCTGAAATCTCCGCCATCCTCAAGCGCGAGATCCAGAATTTCGGCGCCGAAGCGCAAGTCAGCGAAGTGGGCGAAGTGCTCAGCGTCGGCGACGGCATCGCGCGCGTCCATGGCCTGGACAATGTGCAGGCCGGCGAAATGGTCGAGTTTCCGGGCGGCATCAAGGGCATGGCCCTGAACCTGGAAAGCGACAATGTCGGTTGCGTGATTTTCGGCAACGACAGCACCATCAAGGAAGGCGACACCGTCAAGCGCACCGGCGCCATCGTGGAAGTGCCGGTGGGCAAGGCCATGCTGGGCCGCGTCGTGGATCCGCTGGGCAATCCCATTGACGGCAAGGGCGAGATCAAGGGCGCCGCCGAAAAGCGCCGCGTCGACGTCAAGGCGCCCGGCATCATCCCGCGCAAGTCGGTGCATGAGCCGGTGCAGACCGGCCTCAAGGCCATCGACACCCTGATCCCGATCGGCCGCGGCCAGCGCGAACTCATCATCGGCGACCGCCAGACCGGCAAGACCGCCGTGGCGATTGACGCCATCATCAACCAGAAGGCGGTCAACGCCGGCACGGATGAGAAGGCCAAGCTCTATTGCATCTATGTCGCCATCGGCCAGAAGCGCTCGACCGTGGCGCAGATCGTCAAGACGCTGGCCGATGCCGGCGCGTTGGAATACACCATCGTCGTCGCCGCCACGGCTTCCGAGCCCGCGCCGCTGCAGTTCCTGGCGCCCTTCTCGGGCTGCGCCATGGGCGAATGGTTCCGCGACAACGGCATGCACGCCCTGATCATCTATGACGATCTGTCCAAGCAGGCCGTGGCCTATCGCCAGATGTCGCTGCTGCTGCGCCGCCCGCCGGGCCGCGAAGCCTATCCGGGCGACGTGTTCTATCTGCACAGCCGCCTGCTTGAGCGCGCCGCCAAGCTGAACGAAGACAATGGCGGCGGTTCGCTCACCGCCCTGCCCGTCATCGAAACCCAGGCCAATGACGTGTCGGCCTATATTCCCACCAACGTGATCTCGATCACCGACGGCCAGATCTTTCTGGAAACCGACTTGTTCTACCAGGGCATTCGCCCGGCGGTGAACGTCGGCATCTCGGTGAGCCGCGTGGGTTCCTCGGCGCAGATCAAGGCGATGAAGACCGTCGCCGGTCCCATCAAGGGCGAACTGGCGCAGTATCGTGAAATGGCGGCCTTCGCCAAGTTCGGTTCGGACCTCGACGCCTCGACCCAGAAGATGCTGGCGCGCGGCGAACGCCTGACCGAGCTGCTCAAGCAGCCCCAGTACAAGCCATTCGCCGTCGAAGAACAGGTTGCTGTCATTTACGCCGGCACCCGCGGCTATCTCGACGCCTTCCCGACCAACCGGGTGCAGGCGTTCCAGGAAGCCCTGCTGTCCAAGCTGAAGACCGGCTATCCGCAGTTCCTGGAAGGCATCCGCAAGGAAAAGGCGCTGACTCCGGATCTGGAAAAGACGCTGAAGACCGCGTTGGACGACGTCACCAAGACCTTCGCCTAAGGACCTGATCGCCAATGGCATCCGTCAAGGAAATGCGCACACGGATCGGAAGCGTGAAGTCCACGCAGAAGATCACCAAGGCGCTGCAGATGGTGGCAGCCGCCAAGCTGCGCCGCGCGCAGCAGGCCGCCGAGGCCGCGCGGCCCTATGCCCGCGGCATGGCCAATGTCATCGCCAACCTGGCGGCCGGCGTGTCGGGTCCGTCGGCGCCGCTGCTGCTGGCCGGTACCGGCAGCGACAAGCGCCACCTGGTCATCGTGGCGACTTCGGATCGCGGATTGGCGGGCGGCTTCAATTCCAGCATCGTGCGCGCCGCGCGTGAAAAGATCGCCGCCCTGATCGCCGACGGCAAGGACGTCAAGATCATCACCATCGGCCGCAAGGCGCGCGACCAGCTCAAGCGCGCCTATTCCAGCCGCTATATCGAAAGCTATGAAGTGGGCCTGAAGGCGCCGGGCTTCGGCGTGGTCAAGCCCATCGCCCAGCGCGTGCTGGACGCCTACACCAATGGCGAATTCGACGTCGTCACCCTGATCTACAGCTCCTTCAAGTCGGTGGTCACCCAGACCCCGCGGGTGCAGCAGTTGATCCCGGCCCAAGTCGAAGCCGGCAGCGGGCCTGCGCCCTTCTATGATTATGAGCCGGACGAAGACACGATCCTGGAGGCGCTGCTGCCCCAGAACATCTCCGTCCAGCTCCTCACCGCCATGCTGGAAAACCAGGCCGGCTTCTTCGCCGCCCAGATGACGGCGATGGACAACGCCACCCGCAACGCCGGCGACATGATCAAGGCCCTCACCATCCAGATGAACCGTACCCGTCAGGCGCAAATTACCAAGGAGCTGATTGAAATCATCTCCGGCGCCTCTGCCGTTTAAAGGTTAGCGAACACCATGTGCACCAAGACCAATGCCAAGGGCAAACTCCTCCAGG
>CANJJD010000013.1 GCA_947474645.1 Alphaproteobacteria bacterium
ATCGCCGACCAGGCGCGCACCATCCGTATCCCGGTGCACATGATCGAGACCATCAACAAGCTGGTGCGCACTTCGCGCCAGATGCTGCATGAGATCGGCCGCGAGCCCACCCCGGAAGAGCTGGCTGAACGGTTGGCGATGCCGCTGGAAAAGGTCCGCAAGGTCCTGAAGATCGCCAAGGAGCCGATCAGCCTCGAAACGCCCATCGGCGACGAGGAAGACAGCCATCTGGGCGACTTCATCCAGGACCCCAATGTGGTGCTGCCGATCGATGCCGCCATCCAGGCCAATTTGCGCGAAACCACCACCCGCGTGCTGGCGACCCTGACGCCGCGCGAGGAACGTGTGCTGCGCATGCGCTTCGGCATCGGCATGAACACCGACCATACGCTGGAAGAAGTCGGCCAGCAGTTCAGCGTGACCCGCGAGCGTATTCGCCAGATCGAAGCCAAGGCGCTGCGCAAGCTCAAGCATCCCTCGCGCTCGCGCAAACTGCGGTCGTTCCTGGACAACTGATGCTTCTGACCCTGCTCAAAGGCAAAATCCACCGCGCCACGGTGACTAGTTGCGACCTTCATTATGAAGGCTCCATCTCGGTGGATGCGGCGCTGCTGGAACGCTCGGGCATCCTGCCGCACGAACAGGTGGATGTGCTGAACATCAACAATGGTGAGCGCTTCACCACTTACGCCATTCCCGCTTCGGCCGGTTCGGGCACGATCGGCATCAACGGCGCCGCCGCGCGCCTGGCCCAGAAGGGCGATCTTGTGATCATCATCGCCTATGCCCGCATGGAAGAGGCCGAGGCCAAGACATTCCAGCCCCGTGTGCTGCTGGTGGATTCAAACAACAAACCGCAGGCGCCCGCCTTGCGCATCATGGAAACCTGAGAAGACATGCCGCCCCGCAAAGACGACGAGAAATTTTCCAACCGCATGGAAACCGCGGCCAAGGCCCGCGCCGAGATGCTGGCCAAGGCCAAGGCCCGGGCCGAAGCCGCCAAGGTCAATTTCGACGCCAAGGCGGGCGAACGCCTGGCCATCGCCGAAGCGCGCGAAGTGCGCGCCAAGCAGCGCGCCGAGGAAAAGCGCCTGGCCGCAATCGCCGCCGAGAAACGCCGCCTGGAAGAAGAAGAACAGCGCCGCCTGGCCGAAATCGAAGCCAAGGCCCAGGCCGAGCGCGAGCATGAAGAACGGGTCCGGGCGATGGAAGCGCTGGAACTCGAGCAAAAGGCCAAGCGCGATGCCCGTTACGCCGCGCGCAAAGCCGGCAAGAAAAAGGGCGGCCGCTAGGCGGTCAAATTTCCGTTCCCAGGTCGCGCGATCCGGTCTAGGCTTTGACCGGGTTGAGTTTTTGCTCCCCGGCACACTGCCGTCGCGCTGAAGTTCCCGCTTCGCCCGGTCTTCGTATCAATCAGCAACAGAAGGGCGAGGCCGCATGGCAATCCTGGAAGACAAGTCGTTCAAATATCCGGCCGAAGATGAATGCCTGGTGCGCCGGTTGGGCTCGGGCGTGATCGCCGCCTGGGCCGGCCTGCCGCCCGAGGCGCGCGCCCGCATTCTGGAACAGGCGCAGATCGCCTGGGACCGGGAGCACAATATCTCCAAGCTGCCCTCCAAGCTGGAAGCCATCATCAGGCGGCGCAATAGCTGATCGTCCTCATGCTTCGACACGCTCAGCATAAGGAAGTCCTCACCCTGAGCCCGTCGAAGGGTGAGGGTTACGCCCCTCCCTCGCTTCGCTCGAAGAGGCGCAAGCTTTTCTAAGGCGCTGCGCGCCCAAGAAAAGCTAAGCGAGCGCCGTCAGCAGCACCATCACCAGGCCCACAATGGACGCGCCCCACACCAGGGTGCGCGCCACCGGGATGCCGGCGGCATAGACCGGCACATAGACAAGCCGCGCCCAGAAATAGATCTGCGTCCCCAGCACCGAGTTGGCGCTGCTCTTGTCCAGCGCCGTCACCACCAGCACCGCCACGGCGAAATAGACAAAGGTCTCGCGGAAATTGCCAAAGGCGCGCTGCATCCGCGCTGTCAGGATGCCGACCGGCGGCGCGGGCAAATCGCGCGCGCTCATGTTGTAAGCCAGGCCCTGGTCCTTGGTGGCCATGCTGGTGGCGACAACAAGCTGCACCAGCCCCAGCACAACGGCCCAGCACAGCATCTGGATTTCCATCGAACCGGCGAAGAAGTTCATGACGCCCTCCCTGTTGTTGTTTTTATAGAGACAGCATAGCGACAAATCGGGCGCGGGGTCAGTCCGTGCGGTAATTAAAGCTCACCGATATGCGCTTGCCGCGCGCGGCGTTGGGCTCCACGCCATGGCGCAGCCAGCTTTCCCACAACAGCAGCAGGCCGGGCTTGGGTTCGACATCCACAAAGCGGCGATTTTCGCTGCGGGCGTTGGGTTTTTTGATGGGCGCCGCCATCATCATCGGCAGGCGCGGGTCTTCGAAGCGGATCATCCCGGACCTGGGCGGCACCGTCACATAGCAAGTGCCGCTGATCACCGAATGGGGATGGATGTGCGGGGTGTGCACCGCGTTCCTGTCCATCACATTGATCCACAGGCTGTCCAGCGCCAGCTTCTTGCCGCCCAGATCGAATTGCAGTTCGCGCGCGAATTTTCCGACATGTCCCGAAATGACGCGCTCCAGCTCCGCGAAAATGCTGGCGCGGCGGGGCAGGTCGTTCAACGAGGCATAGGATGTATAGCCGCCATAGCCATGCGCCTTCGACCAGCGGCGGCCCGCGATATCCTCGTTTGCCAGGCCCAAACAGGTCTGTTCCAGGCCATGCAGCTTGGGCAGGCGGGCCTTGTAGAGCCGGGTGGGAAAGAGGATTTCGGACATCGCTTCGTCTTTGGCTGGTTAGCGAGATTTTGACCATTGGGCGGCTAAGCTGCCGCCTTGTCAAATAATGCAGTTGGGCGGGGGCTCCATGGATTCCATCATTCGCGTACCGGTTACAGCCGCGGTGTTCGCCGCCATGGCCGTTCTTCTGTCGGGCTGCATCGCCTATGACGCCGCCTCGACGGTGGTCAGCGCAGGTTCGTCCGTGGTGGGCGCCGGCGCTTCGGTGGTCGGCGGTGTGGGTGACGTGGTGACGTCGCCCTTCGACAGCGACGTCTCCGAAAAGAAGTAGCGCTTAAAACTTATCCTTCCGCGCGCGGATTTCGCCGAACACGGCGACGTCGCCCGCCTGTTCCATGCCCAGGCTCTTGCGGATCTCCACGCTGTCCGGGCGCAGGAAGGGATTGGTTTTTTTCTCCAGCCCCATGGTGGAAGGCACGGTCGGCCGCCCGTCGTCGCGCGCCGCGCTTACCTGGGCCATCCGCGCTTTCAGCTCGGCATTGCCCGGCTCCAGCGTGAGGGCGAAGCGGCCATTGCTCTGGGTATATTCATGCCCACACCACACCTTGGTGTCGTCGGGCAGGGTCATCAGCTTGGACAGGCTGGTCCACATCATCTGGGGATCGCCTTCAAACAATCGCCCGCAGCCCAGCGTGAACAGCGTGTCGCCGGTAAAGGCGTTGCCGTCGATCACGAAGGTGATGGCCCCGCTTGTATGGGCCGGCACTTCCAGCACCTGCACCTTGCGGCCGTCAAATTCCCAGCCGGTGGTCTCGTCCACTCCGACATCCAGGCCGGGAATGCGTGCCGCATCCTTGCCGGGGCCGATAACCTTGGCGCCCGTCTCCTGCTTCAGGTCCAGGTTGCCGCCGCAATGGTCCAGGTGATGATGGGTGTTGAGGATATGGGTCAGTTTCCAGCCCGTACGGGCCAGCGCGGCGCGCACCGGAGCGGCCTCCGATGGGTCCACGATGGCGCAATAGTCCCCCGATTTCACCAGATAGGCGTAATTGTCGGACAGGCAGGGAACAATCTCGATGGTCGTGGGCATGGCGTCTCCTCTGGTGGCGCAACACACTATCAAATTTGGTCGCGCGGCCAAGCCGCGCGGGGCAAAGCTGTATCTTTGAACAACCGTCCCCAGGGCCTAGACTTGTCCCATGCCGGACGTGCGCGACCTCACCGCTTTCTATGATGCCCCGCTGGGCCAGTTGGCCAAGCGGGTGCTGCTGCGCCACATCGAGAATTTCTGGCCCGACCTGCGCGGCCTTCGGGTGCTGGGTTATGGCTTTCCCATTCCCTATACGCGGCTGTTCACCGGGTCCGAGCGCGCCATTGCCGCCATGCCCGCGCCCTTCGGCGCCGTCACCTGGACGCCAAATGGCGACAAGAACGCCGCCCTGGTGTGCGAGGAAGATGCGCTGCCTTTCCCCGATGTGTTCTTCGACCGCATCCTGATTGTGCATGGGCTGGAATCGGCCGAGAGCCTGCGGCCCCTGCTGCGCCAGCTTTGGCGGGTGCTGGCGCCGGAAGGCAAGATTCTGCTGGTGGCGCCCAACCGCGCCAGCCTGTGGGCGCAGGTGCAGGTTTCGCCCTTCGGCCATGGCCGGCCCTTTTCGCGCATGGAGCTGGAAGGCTTGTTGCGCGATGCGTTGCTGGAGCCCGGCCGCTGGTCGCGCGCGCTCTATGCCCCGCCGTTTGAAAGCATCACCGGCTCAGGCTCGGGCTGGGAAAGGGTGGGCCGGCGGTTTTTCCCCGGCATCGGCGGGGTGCATGTCGTGGAAGCGGCCAAGTCGCTCTATGCCGCCGCCACGCCCAAATTGCCCGTCGGCGCGCAAGGCGCGCTGAAGACGGCCCAGGACTTGGGGTCCTAGCTTTTCTTCAGCAGGAACACACCGCCCTGGGCGAACAGGTTGGGGCCCAGATAGCCATGCGTCAGGCTGGCGGGATTCATCTTGGAAGTGGTGCCGTTGTCGTTCAGGGCATGGGCTTCCACGATGGTGGCGCCGCATTCGCGCGTCAGGTCCACGAAATCGGCCAGGGTGCACAGATGAATGTTGGGCGTCGCCCACCAGGTATAATCCAGGGTGCTGGTGCGCGGCATGCGCCCGCCGCTCAGCAGTGACAGCCGCACTTTCCAATAACCGAAATTGGGCAGCGAAATCGCCACCCGCCGCCCGATGCGCAGCAGATGGTCCAGCACCACCTTGGGTTTCTCGGTGGCCTGGATGGTTTGGGACAGGATCACCGCATCGAACACCTGGGCGGGATAATCCACCAGGTCGGTGTCAGCGTCGCCCTGCACCACCGCCAAACCGCTCGTCACGCAGGCATTCACATTGGCCTGGGAAATCTCGATGCCGCGGCCATCGACATTCTTGGTCTTCAGATGTTCCAGCAACGCGCCATCGCCGCAGCCGACATCCAGCACCCGCGCGCCGGGACGGATCATGGCCGCGATGGCGGCAAGGTCGGGGCGCAGCTCGCTCATGCCCACTTCCTCATGAGAGATCTGTTGCCGCGTGATTGAGGAAGCCGCGCACCGTGGCGAACATTTCCGGTTCGTCCAGCAGGAAGGCGTCATGGCCCTTGTCGCTGCGGATTTCGACAAAGCTCACCTGCGCCGCCACCGCGTTCAAGGCATGGGCGATGCGCTTGTTCTCCACCGGCGGGAACAGCCAGTCGCTGGTGAAGGCGACGATGCAGAAGCGCGCCGGGTTCACCCGGAACACATCCGACAGATGCCCGCCATGCTCCTCGGCCAGGTCGAAATAATCCATGGCGCGGGTGATGTAGAGATACGAATTGGCGTCAAAGCGGTCCACGAAGCTGGCGCCCTGGTGATGCAGATAAGATTCAATCTGGAAGTCCGGCGTGAACTGGAACGACTTGGCGTCGCGGTTCTGCAGGTTGCGGCCGAACTTGTTCTGCAGCGCCATCTCCGAGACGTAAGTGATATGCGCGGCCATGCGCGCCACCGCCAGCCCCTTGGAGGGGCGGGTGTTGTGAAGCTGGTATTCGCCGCCCTTCCAGTCGGGATCGGCCATGATCGCCTGGCGGCCCACTTCGTGAAACGCGATGTTCTGCGCCGAATGGCGCGCGGCGCAGGCGATGGGCACCACGGCGCGCAGGGATTCAGGATAGGACGCCGCCCATTGCAGCGCCTGCATGCCGCCCATCGAGCCGCCGACCACCGCCAGCAGCTTGGTGATGCCCAGATGCTCGACCAGGCGTTTTTGCGCCCGCACCATGTCGCGGATGGTGACCAGGGGGAAATTCAGACCCCAGGGCTTGCCGGTGGCTGGATCGATTTCCGCCGGACCGGTCGAGCCCATGCAGCCGCCCAGCACGTTGGCGCAGATGACAAAGAAGCGGTCGGTGTCGATCGGCTTGCCCGGTCCCACCATGGTGATCCACCAGCCGGGCTTGCCGGTGATGGGATGCTCGCTGGCGACGAACTGGTCGCCGGTCAGGGCGTGGCAGATCAGGATGGCGTTGCTCTTGTCGGCATTGAGCGTGCCATAGGTCATGTAGGCGACCGTGAAGGGCGCAAGCGCGCGGCCGCAGTCGAGCTGCAGCGGAGTCTGGAAGGTGACCGCCAGCCCGACATCGGCGGATGGCGCGGTCACCGGGCGCAGGAAACGAGGGGCCTCGGTCATTCTAAATCCTTGGAAAAGGTAGGTAAGGTGCGGTCACACCCCAAGTCAACGAATGCCCATCTGCATACCTGACCTGCTTTGCTTTTAGGGCCCGCCCGCCCTATTAAAACCGGGCATTTTGGACATTGCCGTTAACCGATGAAGCCCGAACCCAAGCCCGGCATCCTGGATATCTCGCCCTATGTCGGCGGGCGCGCTGCCGCGCCGGGCGCCGCCAAGGTGTTCAAGCTGTCGTCCAATGAAAGCCCGCTGGGCCCCAGCCCCGCCGTGGCGGCGGCGCTGGCCGAAGCCGCCACCAGCCTGGCGCTCTATCCCGAAGGCTCGGCAACCTTGCTGCGCGAGGCGATCGCCGATGTGCATCACCTGGATCCGGCGCGCATCGTCACCTCGGGCGACGGCTCCGACGCCCTGCTCACCATGCTGGCCAATGCCTATTTGCAGCCCGGCGACGAAGTGGTGTTCAGCCGGCACGCCTTCCTGGTCTACAAGATCGCTACCCAGGCCAACAGCGCCGTGCCGGTGATGGTGCCGGAGAAGACCACCAACCGCGCCATCACGGTGGATGTGGACGCCATGCTGGCGGCGGTCACGCCCAAGACGCGCATGGTTTATATCGCCAATCCCAACAATCCCACCGGCTCCTGCCTGAACCGGGATGAGATGGCGCGGCTGCATGCCGGATTGCCGGCGCATGTGCTGCTGGTGATCGACGCGGCTTACGGCGAATACGTCACCGCCAAGGATTATGAATCGGGCCTGGAGCTGGCGCGGCAATTTCCCAATGTCGTGATGACCCGCACCTTCTCCAAGCTGTACGGCCTGGCCGGGATGCGCATCGGCTGGATGTATGCTGCGCCGGAAATCTGCGACGTGATCAACCGCATCCGCGGGCCGTTCAACACCGCCCTGATGCAGCAACTGGCCGGCGCCGCCGCCGTGCGCGACCGCGACCATTTCTGGAAAGCGGTGGAGCACAACAACAAGTGGCTGCCCTGGGTCACCGGGGAAATCCGCAAGACGGGCCTTCGGGTGGATGACAGTTGCGCCAATTTCGTGCTGATCCATTTTGCGGCGGAAGGCGACAAGACCGCCGCCAAGGCCGACGCCTTCCTGATGCAGGGCGGGGTCATCCTGCGCGGTGTCGGCAGCTATGGCCTGCCGAACGCCTTGCGCATGACCATCGGCACTGAGGAGCAGAACCGCCTGGCGGTGTCGCTGATCCAGAAATTCATGGCGGCATAGATGGCAGCGATGAAAAAAATCGCCATTATCGGGCTGGGGATGATCGGCTCCTCCATCGCCCATGCCGCACGGCGCGGATCATTGGCCAAGGAAATCGCCGGCCATGACGCATCCGCCGATGTGCTGGAACGGGCAGGCAGGATCGGCTTCTGCGACACGCTGCATGCCGATATCGGCGCGGCGGTGAAAGACGCGCAACTGGTGATCCTTTGCGCCCCGGTCGGCGCTTTTAAAGACATCGCCCAGGCGATTGCACCGCATATGGCGCCGGGCGCCATCCTGTCGGACGTGGGCTCGGTCAAGGGCGCGGTGGTGCGCGACGTGGCGCCTTTCGTGCCGGCGGGCGTGCATTTCATTCCCGCCCATCCCATCGCGGGCACCGAATTTTCCGGTCCCGAAGCCGGCTTCGCCAGCCTGTTCGACGGGCGCTGGGCCATCCTGACCCCGGTGCCGGGTAGCGACGGCCAGGCGGTGGCCCGCTTGCGGGCTTTCTGGAAGGGCCTGGGCAGCCAGGTGGATGTGATGGAAGTTGGCCATCATGACTTGGTGCTGGCCATCACGTCCCACCTGCCGCACCTGATTGCCTACAACATTGTCGGCACGGCGCACGATTTGGAACAGGTCACTGAAGGCGAAGTGATCAAATATTCCGCCTCGGGCTTTCGCGATTTCACCCGCATCGCCGCCTCCGATCCCACCATGTGGCGCGACATTTTCCTGAACAACCGCGAAGCGGTGCTGGAAGTGCTGGGCCGTTTCAACCAGGACCTCAAGGCCCTGCAAGAGGCGGTGGAGCAGGGCAATGGCGAGCTTCTGTTCGATACCTTCACCCGCACCCGCGCCATCCGCCGCGCCATTGTGGACATCGGCCAGGATACTTCGGCGCCGAACTTCGGCAGAAAATCCTAGTATAGCGGCGTCAGCAGCGTTGCGGGATCAAGCCCGGGCGCGATCACCTGCGAGAGTTTCGCCGCACCGCCCTGCGCCTGCCAGGCGGTGGCCGCCTCGGGCCAGGATTGCTTGCCTTGCAGCAGCCCCGCAAACGCATCGCCATGGCTGAGAACCGCATAGACCTGCACCTGCTTGGCCTTGCCCGCGGCATCGGCCTGCAGCATCAGGTCCAGGTCTCGGTCGTCACGGCGCATATGCAATTGCAAGCGGCCGATCAGCACATCCTTTGCGGCCAGGTTGGCGATGTCCAGATCGGCGCGCAGCAGGCCTTCGGGTCCGGTCACGCTGCTGGCGCGCAGCGATCCGGGCAGGAAATCCAATTGGCGGGCCGCGCCGCTCGCATCGGTCCAGGACACATGCTGTTGCCCCGCCGCCTCATAGACCGTCTTGGCGCGGTTATAGGCCAGGGTGTGGGCAGCGAATTTCTCGGCGCGATAGGCAAAGGGGCCATGCGCGCCGGCGCCCGTCACCGTGAAGCCGGTGAAATCACTGTCCAGCCGGAAGGGAAAGCCGCCGACCGTGACGCTTCCCCAGTCCAGGGTGATGCCGGGAACCGCTTCATGGCCTTTGAGGGCGGCGAGCTTCTTCTCGAAGGCGTTCGCCACCACCCACCAATGCGCCATCACCAGACCGGCGATGATCACGAAGGTGGCGATAGGAGCATAGAGCCAGAAGCGGCTGGAGTATTTCATGGCCGCGAATTTAGCTGCACTTCGAATAACCGCAAGACAGGCAGGAGTCGCAGCCTTCCAGCTTGACGAAGCTGGCATCGCCGCAGCGCGGGCAGAAGCGGGCCCGCGCGCCTTCGGCCGGGATGTTGTGGGCATCCAGCATGCCCGACAGGCCCCCAGAAAGGCTTGAAGCCCGCTGACCCAGGAAGCCGATCTCGATCATGTGGCGCTCGATCACTTCGCCGATGGCCGCCAGCAGCGACGGCACATAGCGGCCGTTCATCCATTGGCCGCCGCGCGGATCGAAGATCGCCTTCAGCTCGTCCACCACGAAACTGACATCGCCGCCGCGCCGGAACACCGCCGAGATCATGCGGGTCAGGGCCAGCGCCCAGGCATAGGCTTCCATATTCTTGGAATTGATGAAGACCTCGAAGGGCCGCCGCCGCCCGTCCTTCTCGATGTCGTTGATGGTGATGTAGAAGGCATGATCGCTGTCCAGCCATTTAATCTTGTAGGTACGGCCCAGAAGCGCGTCGGGGCGGTCGAGCGGCTGGGTCATATAGACCACGCCGCCGCTGGAAGGACGCGGCGCCGGCGGCGGCAGCGGCAGTTCCGGTTCCTGCGCGTTGATCGCCGCTTCGGCTGGGATTGCGGGTTCTTCCACCGACAGCACCGAACCGGTGACGTCATTGGGGCGATAGGTGGTGCAGCCCTTGCAGCCCGACTCATAGGCTTCCAGATAAACATGGGCGAAATCATCAAACGAAATCGAGGCCGGCACATTGATGGTCTTGGAAATGGCGCTGTCGACAAAGGGCTGGGCCGCGGCCTGCACCGCCAGATGGTCGGACGGCGACAAGGTCTGGGCAGTGACGAAATAGTCCGGCAGCGCGGTGTCGGACCCGAATTTCTGCTGGAACAGGCGGACGGCATAATCGCTGACCTGCTCTTCGCGCTTGCTGCCGTCGGGCTGCAACACCTTGCGGGTATAGTTGAAAGCGAACACCGGCTCGATGCCGCTGGAGACATTGTCCGCCAGCAGCGAGATCGTGCCGGTGGGCGCGATGGAGGTTAGCAGCGCGTTGCGGATGCCGTGCGCGGCGATCCCGTTATAGATGTCATGCGGCAGCGCCTGGATATGCGGCGGCGACAAATAGGGGTTCATGTCAAAGAGAGGGAAAGGGCCTTTTTCCTTGGCCAATTCCACGCTGGCGCGATAGGCGGCATGGCTGACTGCGGCCAGCCAGGTGCGGATCAGGTCCAGGCTTTGATTTGAACCGTAACGCAGCTTGCACAGGATCAGGGCGTCGGCCAGGCCCGTCACTCCTAGCCCGATGCGGCGCTTGGCGCGGGCTTCCTGCGCCTGCGCCTCCAGCGGAAAGCGCGACACATCGATGGCATTGTCCATCATCCGGACCGCGCTGCCGACCAGCCGTTCCAGTTCGGCCATGTCCAGCGCGGCATCGTCGGTGAAGGGATGGCGCACCAGCTTGGCCAGGTTGATCGAGCCCAGCAGGCAGGCGCCATAGGGCGGCAAAGGCTGCTCGCCGCAGGGATTGGTGGCGGCGATGGTTTCGCAATAGCCCAGATTGTTTTGGCTGTTGATGCGGTCAATGAAGATCACACCAGGCTCGGCATGGTCATAGGTGGCGTGCATGATGGTGTCCCACAGCGCGCGCGCTTTCACCGTGCGATAGACCCTTCCGCCGAATTGCAGATTCCAGTCCGCGCCATTCTTGACCGCCGTCATGAAGGCATCGCTGACCAGAACCGACAGGTTGAAGTTGGACAGCCTGCCTTGGGTGCGCTTGGCGGTGATAAAATCCTCGATGTCGGGATGATCCACGCGCAGGGTCGCCATCATGGCGCCGCGCCGCGAGCCGGCGCTCATGATGGTGCGGCACATCGAATCCCACACATCCATGAAGGAGACGGGACCGGACGCGTCCGCGCCCACACCGGCGACCGCCGCGCCCTTGGGCCGCAAGGTCGAAAAGTCATAGCCGATGCCGCCGCCCTGTTGCAGGGTCAGCGCCGCCTCGCGCAGGGCGGAAAAGATTCCGTCCATGGAATCTTCGATCCCGCCCATCACAAAACAGTTGAACAAGGTGACGCTGCGTCCCGTGCCGGCGCCGGCCAGGATGCGCCCCGCCGGCAGGAATTTGTGTCCCGCCAGCGCCCGGGCGAATTCCTCCGCGCGCGCCATGCGGCTGTGCGGCTGCTCGGCCTGGGCCAGCGCCAGCGCCACCCGCGCCCAGCTATCGGTCAGGTCGCGGTCCATGGGCGTGCCGTCGGCCGCCTTGAACCGGTATTTCATGTCCCAGATCTGGTGGGAGATATCGCTCATTGGACGGTAACAAACACATCAGCTCGGGGGTTCGCCACCATGGCTTGCAACCCTGCCTAATATGGGGTTGCGCAGGCCGTGTTCCAGTCCTCTAACCGGCTGATTTCATGTGATATTTCTGGTATCCCCGGTCTATCTGCAGCCGGTAGAGAAAACGGATGCGCTGCCACAGATTCTGCCCGAAACGGGCGGCATGCAACATGGGGTAAAGCTCGGCCAGCCGAGTCTTCAAAACGGCGGTATCGGCGCCGGGCGGCACATGGTCATTCAGCACAATGTAGGGCGAGGCGGCCGACAGGAAGATGGGGATGCCGCGCGCCATCGTGCGCGCCGCGTAAGCAATGAAGGCCGGGCGCAGCACCGCGGCTTCGCCGCCCAGGATCACCATGTGCATGCCATAGGGCGCAGCTTTCCAGGCGGCGGGCATCTCCGACGGCGCCCGGCGCATCACCAGCACGCCGCTCAGGTCCGGCCGCCAGTCATCGGTCATGTCGTCGAACAATCGCCAGCCGCACAGGAATTCGCGGCAGACGCCGGGCCGCTTGTCATAGATGCCGCAACCCTTGGCGCCCAGATGCGGGCAAGGCACCCGCGCCGCCTTCTTCAATTCCGGGTCCGCGATCTTCAGGTCAATGCAGCAGGCGGTGCAGGGCCCGCATTGGCGCCCACTTAGCAAGGATTTGTCCAGCCGGATCATGCGAGCAGCCGGTTGGTCGCCGTCTCGATGCGGGTCTCCAGCAGCGTCATGAATTCTGCGCGCTTCAGCCCCGGCGCAATCGGCTCCAGGAATTCCAGCACGATGGTGCCCGGCACTTTTCTGAAGCCGGCCCAGTGGACACCAGAATTCAGCGCCACCGGCACGCAAGGCACATCGAGCAGAGTGTAAAGCCCCGCCACACCAGGCTTGTAGTCCGGCGCAGCCCCGGGTTTTTTCCGGGTGCCTTCGGGAAAGATCAGGATGGGCCGGCCCTCGGCCAGCACCTTTTTTGCGGCGCCCTGCATCTTGCGCAACGCCTTGGCGCCTGCGCTGCGATCAATCGGCACGGCGGCCGCCTTCCACAGAAACCAGCCATAAAAGGGGATATAAAGCAGGTTGCGCTTGAGCACGATGGCCGGCGCATCCAGCGCCAGGTACAGCCCCAGCGTATCCCACATGCTCATATGCTTGGACGCCACCAGCACCGGGCCGCGCGGCGGGGCGCCGCGAATTTCCCAATCCACGCCCGCAAAAATCTTCAAGCCGAAGAAGGTGGCGCGCGCCCAGGCGCGCGCCAGCCAGATGGTGGCGCCACGCGGCAACAACAACACCGGCAGGAAAAGCAGCGACAGGATGGTGGTGACGACAACAAACCACGCCAGGAACAGCGTGGAGCGGATCACGGTTATCACCGCGCCAGCCGCGTGGTCACAAGGCTGGCGAGATATTTGATATATTCGCGGTGCAACAGTTGGGCGGTCTTGGGATGCAGATACCAGCCGTCCAGCGGGATGCGGCTCTGCTCCACCGGATAGGCGATCAGGGTGATGTCCGGCAGTTGGGCGGAAAATTCCTTCATGGTGCGCGGCATGTGATAGCGGGCGGTGACGATCACCAGGCTGGCGAAATGATGCTCGCGAGCCCAGGTGGCGGCTTCCTCCGCATTTCCGTGTGTATCCTCGGCGGTGTAGTCGATATCGGCGCAGCAGGCGAAGCGCGGGCCGCCGTCCGACATCCTGCCCACCGTCTCCTTGGTGGTTTGCGCGCCGGCGCCGCTCACCAGCAACCGCTTGCCCTGCCCACGCTCCAGCAGCGCCACGGCGGTATCCAGCCGCTCATCGCCCCCGGTCAACGCAACGATGCCGTCGGCGCGCGGCAGGACATCCGGCGCGACCGGCAGGTTGGCCACGAACAGCACAAAGCTCAGGCCATAGCCCAGAAGCGCCAGAAAAATCACGGCCAGAAAAACGCGCAAATCGCCAGGCTCCAATCGTTGGGTGAGAGGATAGCAAACAGCTTTCGCTGCGCTCAATAGATGGCTTTGACCACCAGAAGGACCGAAATGCGTGCTGTGGCCCAGGCAATCAGGGCCGTAACCATGGGCACTGCCAGCAGCCAGGGGATTTCGATCCATTTCAGCGACAGGGGCGGCAGGAAGGGAACCGCCTCCACGCCGAAAATCTCCAGCCCGCCCGCGCCCAGGAAGAACAGGGCCGCGAACAGGGTGCCCAAGGCGGCGGCGAACAGCGCCGAGATGAAATAATGCCATTCCACGGCGCGGGCGATGAAGCCCGGCAGCGCTCCCATCTGGTGCAACAACACCACCATCTCGTGATGTGCATCCAGCCCCGCACGGGTGGCGAAGGACACCGCCGCCGCCGTGGCGCCTGCGATCAACAGCAAGATGCCATAAGCGGAAAAACGCACCGCATCGGCGAGCCCGCGCAGGCGGGTCAGCCAGCGGCGATGATCGTCCACCGATGCATGCGGCGCCGCCTGTTTCAATCGCGCGGCCAGTGCGGTCACATCCAAATCTTCGCCCGGCGTCACGGATGCGTCGATCAGCCGGGGCAGCGGAATGCCCGACACCACGCCGTCCTTGCCGATCCAGGGCTCGACCAATGCGTTGATCTCCGCATCCGAAAGCAAGTTGGCATGGGCGATGCCCGGCGTGTTTTCCAGCACCGCCAGCGCCGCCTTGGTTTCCGCTTCCAGACCGGCGCGCACATCGCCCTGTTCCGGCGGCATCACCTGCACCGTGATGCGATCCGACAATCCGCTCTGCCAGCCATGGGCGGCGCGGGTCGCCACCAGGGATGCGCCCAGCGCCAGCGCCGCGAGAAAAGCCATCACCGCGATGACGAAATCCAGCGGGGCGGCGCCCTTGTCGCGCGGAAGAATATATGTGGCGCGCTCGCTCATACGTTCGCCCTCAGTTCGACCAGCCGGCCTTCGACCAGCCGCATCTCGCGGGCGCGTGTCGCCTCGATCAGGGCGCGGTCATGGGTGGCGATCAACACCGTGGTGCCCAGCCGGTTGAGTTCGGCGATCAGCCGGATCAGGCGCGCGCCCATTTCCGGATCGACGTTGCCGGTGGGCTCATCGGCGATCAGAAGATCAGGCCGCGCCACCACGGCGCGGGCGATGGCGACGCGCTGCTGCTCGCCGCCCGACAGGGTGGCGGGGCGGGCCTGCATCCGGTCGCCCAGTCCCACCCAGGACAGAAGCTCGCTCACGTCATGAGAGAAATCGCTCACCTTCTTGCCGGCCAGCCGCAGCGGCAGGGCGACATTGTCGAAGGCCGACAGGTGATCCAGCAGCCGGAAGTCCTGGAACACCACCCCGATGCGGCGGCGGATGGCGGGAAAGTCCCGCCGCCGGGCGGTGGCCAATTCTGTGCCAAAAAGCGTAATCAGCCCGCGGCTGGGCGGTTCGGCGACATAGATCAGCTTCAGCAAGGTGGTCTTGCCCGCGCCCGACAGCCCGGTCAGGAAGGTGAAGGAGCCCGGCTCCAGCGAGAAACTGACATCGCGCAGCACTTCGGGTCCCGAGCCATAGCGCATGCCGACATTTTCAAAACGGACCATGTGGCGAACATAACGGCCACGGTGCTTGCGGTCATGGTCCCCGGCCCCTATTTTCTGCTGATAATTCAATAGGCCGGGCATGATTCTCACTTGTCCCTCTTGCGACACGCGCTATTCGGTCGACGGGTCGAAGTTTCCGGCTGCCGGGCGCACGGTCCGCTGCGCCAAATGCGGCCATAGCTGGCACCAGGAGCCCGAGGCCCCGCCGGAGCCGGTCCTCGAAGCCGTGGCGGAAGTGGCCGGGGCGGCGCCCGAGCCGGTCCCGGAGGCTGACGTCGCGCCAGCCGAGGTGCCGGTTTCCGATCCTTTTCCCACCAGTCCCACCCGCGCTTACGCGCCGGCCCCGGTATCGCCCGAGCCGCCGGCGCCCTGGGGTCCCAGGATCGCGGTGGTGGCGGGCTGGGCCGGGCTGATCCTGGTGGTGCTGCTGATCGCGGTGTCGGCGGTGCGCTATCGCCAGGACATTGCGGTGATCTGGCCGCAATCGGCCGGGGTCTATTCCAGCCTGGGCCTGCATGTGAATGCCAGCGGCATTGATTTCCGCCAGGTGGATTATCGCCGCGAGACCGAGGACGGCCAGGTGGTGCTGGCGGTGTCGGGGATGATCGTCAATGCCGGTTCGCGCCAATTGCCGGTGCCGCAGACGGTGCGCGTCACCCTCAGCGATGTCTCCAACCATGAACTTTATCATTGGACCTTCAAGCCCAGCGCCACGGTGCTGGGCCCGGGCCAGTCGGTGCCCTTCATGACGCGCCTGTCCAGCCCGCCCGCCGCGGCGCGGCACCTGGAAGTGCGCTTCGCCAAAGACGGAAGCTGATGGCGCCCGACGTTCTCTTCTCCGCCGAACAGATCCAGGACCGGGTGCGCGCGCTGGCGCGGCAGATCGCGGCCGCGCCCCTGATGCCCGAGATCGTGATGCCGGTGCTGGTAGGCGGCTTTGTCTTCGCCGCTGATCTCTTGCGGGCGCTGGCCTGGGAAGGCGCGGCGATGGATGTGGAGATGATCTGGCTGCGTTCCTATGGCGACAAGCGGGTGGCCAGCGCCATTTCCATGATCGCGGGGCCGTCCGAACAGATCACCGGCCGTCATGTGCTGGTGGTGGACGGGGTGCTGGATGCGGGCCGCACCATCGCCAAGGCGGTGTCGCTGATCCAGGCGGCGGGCGCCGCCAGCGTGCAGGTGGCGGTGATGCTGGACAAGCAGCGGCCCGACGCCCTGGCGCGCGCCGACTATACCGGCTTTGCGATCGGCAATGATTTTGTCGTGGGCTATGGCATGGACGATGCCGGGCGCTATCGCGGCTTGCCGTATATTGGCAAGGTGACGAGCTAGCCCTAACCCAAATGTCATGGCCCGCAAATGCGGGCCATCCAGATGACGCCGCCGCTTCACCGTCAAATTAATCGCGAACCCAACTGGATGGCCCACACTCCGGTGGGCCATGACAATTGTTTTTTCCTAAAACGCCTTCAGCAGCCGGTCCAGGTAATCGCGTTCCTGCTGCGGCCGGTTCATCTGCGCGGCACGGCGGCGCAGTTCTTCCAGGATCGCGCGCGCCCGCGCCAGGTCAGCGGCGCCGGGAATCTTGACTCCCGTATTGCCCAACGGGGAATTGCCACGCCCGAGCGGATCCTGTCCGCCGCCCTGCTTTTGTCCCTGGTCCTGCTCATCGGCCAGCGCCTGTGCGCCCTGGCGCAGCGCATCCAGCGCCTGGTTCTGGGAGCTGCCGGCATTGGTCAGGTCCTTCTGGCCCAGCGCGTTCTGGGCATCGCCCATCGCTTTGCCGGCCTCGCGCAGCTTTTGCGCCGACTTGCCGTCCATGCCCTTGAGCGAATCCTGTAATTCTTTTTGCAAGTCCTTCTGCTGCTTCTGCAAGCCCTGCGCGCCGCCATCCTTGGGATCGGCCTGGCCCTGTTGCTGGCGGAAGGTCTTGTCCAGCAGGGCGCGCTGCTTGCCCATCAGGTTGCCGTATTTCTGCAGCTTCTCGTTCAGCGCCTTGTTCTGCGGCGAGCCGTTGCCGTTTTCGCCCTGGGTCACGCGCATATTTTCCAGCATGGATTGCAGCATGGCGAGCAATTGGGCCGCCTTCTGGCGGTCGCCCGCCTGGGTCAGCTTCTTGATCATGTCCAGCATGGTCTGGATGTCGTTCTGGCTCAGGGTTTTGGCATCAGGCGACATGGGCTGCTGCTCGCCCGGCGCGGGCGGATTGGCCGCCAGTGCCGCCATGTATTTCTGCATCGCCTCGTCATAGCGCTTGAGAAGTTCGTCGATCACATCCTGCGGCGCGCCCGAGGCGAGAGCCGCTGTGATCATGATCTGCAGCTTGCGCAGTTCCTCCGCCGCCGACAAAAGCCCGCCGCGCTCCAGCTTCAGGGCGGTTTCCCACAGAATCGCCTCGACCCGCGTGATGTCGGCCTCGCGCTTGGCATTCTTGACGCCATTGAAGGCGCTGCGCAGCGCCAGGAAGATGTCGTTCTTGCCCTCATAGAATTTCTCGGGCGCGATGGTCAGCGCATCCAGGGTGAGCAGCACGACCTTGCGCCCCGCAGCATCGCTGGTGGCGAGCTGTTGGCGTTGTTCAATCAGCGCGCGCGCCAGGGGATCGGTGAACACGCGCGCCGGCAGCTTGAAGGTGACGGGTGGGCTTAGGCCCTTCTGGCCGATGGCGTCGCGCGCCTCCAGCCGGCCGCTGACGATCAGCCCGGCATAAGGATGGCCGGTGAGATCGACATAGCTGTTCTGGTCTATCGTCTTGGCGTTGGATTCCGGCAGCGGCAGCTCCACCACCAGCGGCTTGCCATGACCGCCTCGCGGCGCCAGCACGGCGCGGACATTGGCAATGCCGTAATCGTCGCTGCCCTTGAAGGCGAACTGGGTGGCTTTCTGCTCGGTGGGCAAGGGCGTGGCGGTCAGCGCGATCTTTGGCGCGATGTCAGGCACCGCCTGGATCATCCATTTGCCGATGGCATGGCCGCCCACCTGTACCCGCACCCGCGCATCGGTGGAAAGGATCACATTGCTGGAATATTCTCCCTCCTCGCCGGCAAAGCGCGGCGCGGCATTGTTGCCGGCGGCCAGGCCCGGCGTGCGCGGCGCGCCATGCACCCGCAAGTTCAACACCGAGCCGCGCGGCACCTGGATGATGGAGGTGTCGCCGATGCGAAGCGAGGTGAGCGGCAAGCCGGTATAGGGCGGCGGATCGATCCAGGCATCCAGCCCGGCGGCGGCGCCCGCACCGCTGTCGAACGCCGACACCAGCCGCGCGCCGGTATCACTGCGCGCCAGAACCAGACCCACCGCCACCGCGATCAACAGATACCAGCGCAGACCTTGCGGATCGCGCGCGGCGATGCCGGTACGGGGCAGGCCGATGCGGAACTTTTCGGGCAGACCACGCTGGCGGTGCAGATCCCACAGCGCGCGCGCCACCGGATCATCGCCCACCAGCACGTCATCGCGTTCGGAGATGGGCCGGTGCGCCAAGCCGCTGTCGCGCTCCAGCCGCCGCGCCGCATCAATCGTGCGCGGCCAGGAAAAATCCGCAAATCCGTCAACCAGCGATAGCGCGCCCGCCGTGATGGTGGCGGCCAGCAGCAGCGCCTGCACCGGCCAGGCGATAAAGGCGAAGATGCCGGTCAGGGACAGGGCAAGGTAAAAGCCGAAGAAACCAAAGGCGGGCCACAGCCGCGGCAACAGCCGTTCGATGGCCAGCACGCCGCGCGTCAGCGCAACGCGCCGCTCCAGCGGATTAGCTGGAAAGCCAGTCGGGAATACGGTCCTTGGCGATAAGATCGGCATGACTTTCTCTGGGCCTTACGATGCCCCATTCATCGCCGTGAACCAAGACTTCCGGCACCCGCGGCCGGGCATTGTAATCGCCGGCCATCACCGCGCCATAGGCGCCGGCCGATAGGATAGCCACAAGATCGCCGCTTTTGAGTTCCGGCAGCGCCCGGCTGGAGGCGAAAAGATCGGACGTCTCGCACACCGGCCCGACCACGTCATAGCGCGGGCGCGGGGAACCGACCTTGGGTTCCGCCACTGCCACGATCTCGTGATGGGCCTCGTACATGGCCGGGCGGATCAAATCATTCATGCCCGCATCAATGATCAGGAAGTCCTTGGCCTCGCCCTTCTTCACATAGATCACCGTGCTGACCAGGATGCCGGCATTGGCGGCGATCAGCCGGCCGGGCTCGAACGACAAAGTGCAGCCCAAATCCTTGGTAACCCGCGCGACCATGTCGCCATATTCGCGGGGGTCGGGCGGCGGCATGTTGCTGTTCTCGTACGGCACACCCAGCCCGCCGCCCAGATCCAGGCGGCTGATGTTATGGCCATCGGCGCGCAATGTGATGACCAGATCGCGCACGCGGGTAAAGGCGGTCTCGAACGGTTCCAGATCGGTGATCTGGCTGCCGATATGTACATCCACGCCGACGATCTCGATGCCCGCCAGCTTGGCGGCATGAGCATAGGCCTCACGCGCGCGGGTGAAGGGAATGCCGAACTTGGTTTCCGCCGTGCCGGTGGTGATCTTGGCGTGGGTCTTGGCGTCCACGTCCGGGTTGACGCGCAAGGTGATGGGGGCGCGCTTGTTCAAACTGCGCGCGACTTCGTCCAGCGCCGCCAGTTCCGGCTCGCTTTCCACATTGAATTGATGAATGCCGGCCTCAAGGGCGGCCCGCATTTCCTCGCGCGTTTTGCCCACGCCGGAGAACACGATCTTATTCGCCGGAATGCCCGCCGCCAGCGCCTTGGCCAGTTCGCCGCCCGACACCACGTCGGCGCCCGCGCCCAAGGCGCCAAGCGTCTTCAGCACCGCCAGATTGCCATTGGCCTTGACCGAATAGGCCACCAGCGAACCGGCGGGCAGGGCGCCCGCGAACACCTTGAAGTGCCGCTCCAATGTGGCGGTGGAATAGCAATAGAAAGGCGTGCCGACTTTTTCAGCCAGCACGTCCAGCCGCACGCCTTCCGCGCACAGCACGCCATCCTTGTATTGAAAGTGATTCATGAAATGACCCGGCCGGACAGTCCGGCTCTAATTAATGCCACTTATTTTAAAGGGCAGTCCGGCTCACGCCTAATGCCCTAATGGAAACGGCGGCTGGGAAGGATTTTTCTGGTCCCGCGGCGTGGATTGGCCGTTGGGCTTGATCAGCTCGTTCTTGACGCCGCAGCCCGTCAGCACGGCCGCCAGCGCGGCCAGGATGATGAATTTCTTCATTTCAAAACTCCCCGCCAATGGTTGAGCTGTTCCTTCACCCGCGCCGGCGCGGTGCCGCCCAGGCTCATGCGCGAATTCACGCTGGCTTCCAGCGACAGGACCTTGAAGACTTCTTGCGTGATCGCGGGATCAACGGCCTGCATGTCGGCCAGCGTCAGCTTGTCCAACGTCACGTTCCTGTCCTCGGCCAGCTTCACGATGGAACCGGCGATGTGATGGGCTTCGCGGAACGGCTTTTTCAGCACCCGCACCACCCAGTCCGCCAGGTCGGTGGCGGTGGGAAAGCCGGCCTCGCAGGCGGCGCGCATCTTGTCGGGCTGCGCCGTCAGGTCGGCCATCATCGCCGCCATGGCGGCGAGGCTCAGCTCCAGCGTATCGGCGGCGTCGAACACCCGCTCCTTGTCTTCCTGCAGGTCCGTGCCATAGGTCAGCACCAGGCCTTTGACCACGGTGGCCAGCGCCACGAAATCGCCCAGCACCCGGCCGGTCTTGCCGCGCACCAGTTCGGCGGCGTCGGGATTGCGCTTTTGCGGCATGATGGAGGAGCCGGTGGTGAAGGCGTCCGACAATTTCACAAAGCCGAAAGCCGGCGTGGACCATTGCACCAGCTCGCCCGCCAGCCGCGACAGGTTGACGGCGGCGATGGTGCAGGCCGCCAGATATTCCAGCGCAAAGTCGCGCGCTGAAATGGCGTCCATGGAATTGCGCATCGGCCGGATGAAGCCCAGCGCCTTGGCGGTGGCATCGCGGTCAATCGGGAACGAGGTGCCCGCCAGGGCGGCGGCGCCCAGCGGGGATTCGTTCAGCCGTTTCCTGGCATCCTCGAAGCGGCCACGGTCGCGCCCGAACATCTCGACATAGGCAAGGCAGTGATGGCCGAAAGTGACAGGCTGGGCGACCTGCATATGGGTGAAGCCCGGCATGATGGTGTCAGTGTGATTTTCCGCTTGGCCCAACAGCGCAAGCTGCAACGTGGCCAATCCCTGATCGGCGCGCTCGCAGGCGGCGCGCACCCACAGACGGAAATCGGTCACCACCTGGTCGTTGCGCGAGCGGGCGGTGTGCAGCCGTCCGGCGACCGGCCCGATCAGCTCGGCCAGGCGCGACTCGATATTCAGATGAATGTCTTCCAGCTCGCGCTTGAAGACGAAGGTTCCGTCCTTGATTTCCTTTTCGACAGCAGTCAGCCCGTCCTGGATGGCGAGGCCGTCTTCCTTGGAAATGATCCCTTCGCTGGCCAGCATGCGGCAATGCGCCCGCGACCCCGCCAGGTCTTCGCCTGCGAGGCGCTTGTCGAAATCGATCGAGGGGGTAATCTCCCTCATGATGTCGGCGGGTCCGGACTGAAAGCGTCCGCCCCACATTTTGTTCGTGCTCATTTTTTCTTCCGAAGGCCCATGACCAAGAAAATCATCATCAGTCTGGCCGTAATCGTCGCGCTGGCAATGGGCATCCTATATGCGAGAGGCCTGCTTTCTGTCCATCAGGGGCTGGAGCCGCCGCCGTCCCTGGCGGTGCTGATACTGGAAAAAGCCCCCAAACCCGCCCCCGCGGTGACGTTCAGCGACGGCAAGGGTGGCCGCCATGCGCTGGACGCATTCAAAGGCCGCTATGTCCTGCTGAATCTGTGGGCCACCTGGTGCGCGCCTTGCGTCGCCGAACTGCCGGCGCTGGCCCGCCTTCAGGCCCATGCGCCGGGCATCCGGGTGCTGGCGATCAACACCGACAGCCAGAAGGTGGATGCCGCCGCCTTCCTCAAAAGCCATGGCGCCGGCAGCTTGCCGGTGTTTGTGGATACCGAGCACATGCTGATGCGCAGCTTTGTGGTGCCGGGCCTGCCCACCACCATCCTGATCGATCCCGACGGCAAGGTGGTGGCGCGCGCCGAAGGTCCCGCCGAATGGGCGAGCCGGGAAGCGGTGGCTTACTTCAAGAGAATTAGCGGTACCTGATCCGCTTATCGCGTCGGCACGGGGTGCTCGCCCCGATAGTCGTAGAAGCCGCGGCCGGTCTTGCGGCCCAGCCAGCCCGCTTCAACATATTTCACCAGCAGTGGACAGGGGCGGTACTTGGAGTCCGCGAGACCCTCATACAGTACCTGCATCACGCTCAGGCAGGTATCCAGCCCGATAAAGTCGGCCAGTTGCAGCGGACCCATCGGGTGGTTGGCGCCCAGCCGCATGGCGGTATCAATCGCGTCCACATTGCCCACGCCTTCATACAGCGTATAGACCGCCTCGTTGATCATCGGCAGCAGGATGCGGTTGACGATGAAGGCGGGAAAATCCTCGGCGTAAGCGGCGGTCTTGCCCACGCGCTTGACGATTTCCAGGCCCGCCTGGAAGGTCGTGTCATTGGTGGCGATGCCGCGGATCACTTCCACCAGCTGCATCACCGGCACCGGATTCATGAAATGAAGTCCGATGAAATGCTCCGGCCGGTCGGTCGAGGCCGCCAGGCGCGTCACCGAGATGGACGAGGTGTTGGTGGCGATCAGCGCCTTGTCGGAGATGCGCGTGCACAGGTCCTGGAAGATTTTCTTCTTGATGGTTTCGTCTTCGGTTGCCGCCTCGATCACCAGGTCGCGGTCCTTGAGATCGTCCAGGGTCTGGGTGATGCGGATGCGCGCCAGGGCCGGCGCGATTTCCTCTTCCTTGATCAGGCCCTTCGAGGCCTGGCGCTGCATGTTCTTCTGCACCCGCTCGATCGCCTTGGACAGCGCGTCCTTGTTGATGTCGTCCAGCACCACGTCATAGCCGGCCAGCGCCAGCACATGGGCGATGCCGGTGCCCATTTGCCCTGCGCCCACAACACCAATTTTCTCAACTGCCATTTGAATTGCCTTTACTTGTAGCCGCGGCTGGCGAGTGCTTCGTCCAGCTCGGGGAGAATCTTGAACAGGTCGCCGACCAGGCCGTAATCGGCCACCTGGAAGATCGGCGCGTCTTCGTCCTTGTTGATGGCGACGATCACCTTGGAGTCTTTCATGCCCGCCAGATGCTGGATGGCCCCGGAAATGCCCACTGCCATATAGAGATCGGGCGCCACGGCCTTGCCGGTCTGGCCCACCTGATAGTCATTGGGCACATAACCCGCATCCACCGCGGCGCGGGAAGCGCCCACCGCCGCATGCAACTTGTCGGCGATCGAATCCAGCAGCTTAAAGTTTTCCGCCGATCCCAGCCCGCGTCCGCCGGAGATGACGATCTTGGCGCTGGTCAGGTCGGGACGTTCGGATTTGGACAGGGCTTCGCCGGCGAATTTGGAATTGCCTGAATCGGACGACGCCGCAATTTTCTCGACGGTGGCGCTGCCGCCTTCACCCGCCGCCTTGAAGGCGGTGGTGCGCACGGTGATGATTTTTTTGCCGGAGGGCGCCTGCAAAGTCTCGATGGCGTTGCCGGCATAGATCGGCCGCTCGAAAGTGTCGGGGGATATCACTTTCAGGATTTCGGAAATTTGGCCCACATCCAGTTTGGCGGCGACGCGCGGCAGGATGTTTTTGCCGGTGGTGGTGGCCGGCGCCAGGATCGCATCATACTTGTCCGCCAGACTTAGCAGCAACGCTTCCATCGGCTCGGCCAATTGGCGCGCGTACGACGCCGCATCCGCCAGAAGAACTTTCTCGACACCGGCGATCTTGGCGGCGGCTTCGGCCACGGCGCCGCAATTCTCACCCGCCACCAGCACATGCACCGGCGCGGAAATTTGCGCCGCCGCCGTTACCGTCTTGTGGGTGGCGTCCTTCAGCGACGCATTGTCATGTTCGGCGATCACCAGCGAAGCCATCAGATGACCCCATCGGCTTTGAGCTTGTCCAAAAGTTCGGGCACGCCCGAAACTTTCACGCCGCCGACGCGCTTGGGCGGCTCGGAAATCTTCAGCACCTTGAAGCGCGGGGTGATGTCTACGCCCAGGTCGGCGGGCGACTTCTCCTCGATCGGCTTCTTCTTGGCCTTCATGATGTTGGGCAGTGAGGCATAGCGCGGCTCGTTCAGGCGCAGGTCGGTGGTCATCACCGCCGGCAATTTCACCTCCACCGTCTGCAGGCCGCCATCGATCTCGCGGGTGATCTTGGCGCTGCCGTCAGCCAATTCGAGGCTGTGTGCGAAGGTGCCTTGCGGCCAGCCCAGCAGCGCGGCCAGCATCTGGCCCACCTGGTTGGCGTCGTCATCAATCGCCTGCTTGCCGGTAATGACAAAGCCCGGCTGTTCGGCGTCCACGATGGCCTTGAGGATCTTGGCGACCGCCAGCGGCTCGACCATCTGGTCGGTCTTGACCAGGATGCCCCGGTCGCCGCCCATCGCCAGCGCGGTGCGGATGGTTTCGGAGGCTTGCTGGGGACCGATGGAGACGATCACCACCTCGCTGGCCTTGCCCTTTTCCTTCAGGCGCACGGCTTCTTCCACCGCGATCTCGTCAAAGGGGTTCATGGACATTTTGACATTGGCCAAGTCCACGCCGCTCTGGTCCGCTTTCACGCGGACCTTCACGTTGTAGTCAATCACCCGCTTGACGGGCACCAGGACCTTCATGGTGTTTCTTTGACCCCAATGGACGGCGTTTCGCGGCGGCGGCTCGCGCTTCGTCCTGTTCTTGTGCGGTGCAAAAAGTATGGCCGCAGGGCGAGGCCTGTCAACGAAACCGGGCTAATAGCTGGGCACCATTGCTGCAATGCAGCAATGGTGGTTAACCCCGGGCGCTAACCTGCGTCATCCCGCCGCAGGTTACTTGAGGCTCGCCATGTAGGCGGACACATCGGCCTGCTGCTTTTTGCTGCTGATCCCGGCAAAGGCCATCTTGGTGCCGGGCACCATGCGGGCGGGGCCGGCCACCCACTTGGACAGGGTGGCGTCGGTCCAGGTGATGCCGGATTTCTGCAGCGGCGCCGAATAGGCAAAGCCGGGGCGGGTGGCGGCCTTGCGGCCCACGATCCCGAACAGGTTGGGGCCCAGGCCGTCGCCGCCGCCCTTTTCGGTGGTGTGGCAGACGGCACAGCGCTTGAACACGGCCTCGCCGGCCTTGGCGTCGCCGGCGGCATTGGCCGCCAGGGTGGATGCGGCCAGCAGCGCCAGCGCGATGAAACTGTTGCGAAGCATGGAATAGCCTTTTTTGGTTCCCCTCACGGGGCCCTCCAATACCTGACTTTGTATACAATAACAGCCGATTTATGGCCGCAGCCGTGATCTACGGATCAGGCGTTGACCAGCTCCACCTGCAACACATCGGTGCGCGCCACTTCGAAGGTCGCGGCGCAGATTCCCAGGTAGAATTCCCAGTTGCGCAGGAATTGCTGGTCATGGCCCAGGGCCCTGATCTGGGGTTCGGCGGCCTGCATCCGCACCAGCCATTCGCGCAAGGTGCGGGCATAGTCCTTGCCGAAGCCGAAGGCGCCGGCGAATTTCAGGCCGGCCCTTTCGGCTTCTTCGCGGAAGCGCGACAGGCTGGGCAGCATGCCGCCCGGGAATACATAATGGCGGACGAAATCGCTGCGGGTGCGATAGCCGGCGAAGAACTCGTCCCGGATGGTGATGGTCTGGATAACGGCGCGGCCGCCGCGCTTCAGCCGTTCAGCCACCGTGGCGAAATAGGCCGGCCAGTAATGCTCGCCCACCGCTTCGAACATCTCGATGGAGACGATGTTGTCGAAGCTGCCTTTGCAGCGGCGATAATCCTGAAGCTGGATGTCGGCGGCGGCGCCCAATCGCGCGGTGGCGAATTTGTGCTGGGCCGGTGAAATGGTCAGGCCGGTGACGTGGTGGTTGTCGGCGGCGGCGCGCTCGGCAAAGCCGCCCCAGCCGCAGCCGATCTCCAGCACATTGGCTTTCTTCTCGGTGAATTTGGACAGGATGCGCTCATACTTGTTCTGCTGGGCGCGATAGAGCTCGTCGGTGCCGTTATACAGCGCCGAGGAATAGGTCATGCTCTTGTCCAGCCACAGCGAATAGAAATCGTTGCCGACGTCGTAATGATCCTTGATGTTGCGCGCCGATCCGGAAATCGAATTGCGCCGCACCAGCGCATTGTGAATCACAAAGCCGATGCGGTTGAAGATATTGCCGTCCGAGAAATTCGAGAAGTGATCCAGGTTGAGCAGGAACAGGCTCACCAGCCGCTCGACGCTGTCGCTGTCCCAGGCGCCGGCGATATATTCCTCGCCCAGCCCGATATCGCCGCGCGCCATGATCCGGCGCAGCACGTCCCAGTCATGGATGTGAAAACGCGCCTCCGGCCCCGGATGGACGCCCTTGTGGACGCTCACCTCGCCATTGGGGGCGATGAAGGTCAGGGTGCCGTACTCCAGCGAGTTCATCGCCTTGCGCCAGCTTTTTTCGATATAGGAGGCAGGGATCAGGGACATTGGACATCCAGCGGAAAGCGGGATTTTAGGGCCTGGCGGGCCTTAAAACAATTCGGCCGGGACCGGACCGGGTGCCTGGAAGCCCGGCAGCATGACCGGCGGGCGCGCCTTTTGTTGTGGCGCATCGGGTTTGACGGCGGCATCGCTGTCCCACGGGATGCGCGCACCCAGGCCTTGCGCCACCCGGACCGCGCTGGCCAGGCCGTCCTCGTGGAAGCCGTGGCCCAGATGGGCGCCGGCGAACCAGGTGCCCTGGCGGCCCTGCAGCGCGGCGATGCGCCCCTGGGCGGCCATGGCGGCCTCGTCGAACACCGGATGGTCGAACTCGGCCCGGTCGAACACCAGGTGGTCCGGAATGTCGCGCTTGGGATTGAGGCTGACGAACAGCGGGTATTTCTGGTCGATGCCCTGCAGCAGGTTCATCCAGTAGGTCACGGTTATCTTGGGGTGGAGAATGTCTCCATCTGAAACGTAGTTCCAGCTTGCCCAGCAGCGCCGGCGGCGCGGCATGATGCTTTCGTCGCGGTGCAGGACGGCGATGTTCTTCTGGTAGCGGAAACAGGACAGCGCGGCCTGTTCTTCCCGGTCCACATCCTTCAGCAGCGCCAGTGTCTCGTCACCATGGCTGGCCATCACGACCTGGTCATAGACCTCGGTGCCGCCCTGGGAATCCTTGACCTGCACCTTCCCATCGTGGCGCGTCACTGCCACCGCGGCACAATTGGTGCGGATGCGATGCGCAAAGGGCGCGGTAAGGCGGCGAACATATTCCTGGCTGCCGCCGGTGACGGTGCGCCATTGCGGCTGCCCGGTGAAGGACATCAGGTGATGATTGGCGAAGAACCGCACCAAGGTGCGGGCCGGGAAGTTCATCATCTCGCAGGGCGGGCAGCTCCAGATCGCGCCCGACATGGGCAGCAGATAAAAGCGCCGGAACCAGTCACCCAGGCCCAGCTTGCGGATCAACCCTTCGACGCTGAGTTCGGGATGGCGCTCGACCGTTTCCTGCGCCCTGGCGTTGAATTTGAAAACGTCGCGCACCAAGAGGCCGAAGCGGGGCCGCAGCAGGTTGCGGCGCTGGCCGATCACCGAGTCCAGGTCCTTGAGGCCCCATTCCAGCCAGCCGTCGCGGATGGAGGCGGCGAAGGTCATGTCGCTGGCATGGGTGGGCACGCCCAGATGGGCGAACAGGCCGGACAGGTTGGGATAGTTGGGGCAGTTGAAGACGATGAAGCCGGTATCGACGGGGATCGCCTTGCCGTCATAGTCCAAGGTCACGGTGCGGCTGTGCCCCCCGATCCGGCCGGCCTTTTCATAGACAGTGATGTCGTGGTCGGGATTCAGCAAAAAGGCGCTGCCCAGCCCCGAAATTCCCGTCCCGATAATAGCGATCCTGGCCATTGGATCAGTTACGCCCCCTTGCGATCCCCGGATCACCTGAGCCTAATTGATCCGGACGCCGCTGGCGCGCGTAAAAAACACGCAGGAAAGGGACCCCGATGGCCTATCTGATTGCCTATGGCGTGTGCGTTCTGGTGATGGGCGGGCTTGACTTCCTCTGGCTGACCAACACGTCCAAGGCGCTGTACCAGAAGGACCTGGGCGCGCTGCTGGCCCCCGACCCCAACATGGTGGTCGCGGTGATTTTCTACCTGCTCTACATTGTGGGCATACAGATTTTTGCCGTGCGGCCCGCGCTGGAATCGGGCGACTGGAAAACCGCAGCCTTGTTCGGTGCGCTGTTCGGCTTCTTCACCTACGCCACCTACGACCTCACCAACATGGCGACCATGAAGGTGTGGACGCTGCGCGTGACCCTGCTGGACATTGCCTGGGGCACCATCCTGACAGGGATCACGGCCAGTGCAGGCGCTTTCGCCGCCTTACGGTTCGTGAAGTAGCTTAGTTCTGGCCGTACAGCATGTGCAGCTGCTTGCGCGAAGAGTCGGTGACGATTTCGTTGCGATCGGCGTCATAGGCCACCCGCTTGGCATCCAGCACCATCATCTTCTCATCAGGGCCCAGCAGCGCCACCGACACTTTGGCGGGCGTGCCTTGCGTGGTCAGCTCCAGGCGCTGGACCGCGCCGATAACCCTGCCGTTGGTATCGCGTACATTGGCATTGGCGATAGTGAGCGGCGGGTTTTCGATCGAGGACAAGGGGACGAGCGCCGCGAATGCCGGCGTGGCCAGCAGGGAAAGGGCGGCGCCGGTCATGGCGATAAGACGGTTCTTCATGGGGATGCTCCTGTTGAAAAGCCTTTCCATGAAAACGGGTGGGCAGGCGAGCCCGTTCCCCTGAAAAAGCACGGAACCTAAGGACCTTAGGGGAACTTGGGCGGGGCGCGGGAGTTGCTTCCACATATAGCTGGAAGGATTTCAAATGCTCGGAACCATTCTGATTGTCGTGCTTCTGCTGCTGCTTCTCGGCGCCTGGCCTTCCTGGCCGCACAGCCGCGCCTGGGGCTACTACCCGTCCGGAACCCTGGGCCTGGTGCTGGTGATCGTGCTGGTACTGGCGTTGCTCGGCCGCATCTGACGGTGCGCCATGAGCAAAAAGAGACTGTTCGACGATATCAGGCAGAACCCGGCGCGGATCTATCGCACCCCGGGTGACGTGCTGCGCGACCGCCGCTTCGACGATGGCGAACGGTTGGAAATCCTGCTGGCCTGGCGCGATGCCGCGCCGGACGCACAAGACGAAATCGCGGCCGTGATCGCCGAGCTGGAAAACCGGCTGCATATCAGCGGCCACGCCGCGGAATAACAGGAGACAGGCAATGGCACATACGGAAGACGGCAAGACGGTTCTGAATGCGCAGGAAGCGCGCGGCGGCAAGGAGCTGGGGGTGATGCGCTATGTGCTGCACATCTCGTTGGCGCTGTCGGTGATCGCAGGCATCGTGATCTACAGCATCTTCTTCCGCGGATAAGCGGACGATCAGGCGGACAACTGCATCAGCGCGCGCCTGAGCTCCACCGGGCCGAAGGGCTTGCGCAAGACCGCATGATTCTGGAATTGGGCCGGGATGGCCTGCGGGCCATAGGCGGTTGCGAACAGGAAGGGAATGTCGCGATCTTCCAATTCCGCGGCGAAGGCGAAGACCGTCTTGCCGTTCAGGTGCACGTCCAGCACCGCCAGGTCGAACAGGTCGCTGTCCAGCAGACGCATGGCGTCTTCCAGCCGGGGCACCACGGCGGCGACCTCATAGGCCAGCTCGCTGACCATGTCCTCGATCAGCATGGCCACAGTCATCTCGTCCTCGACCACCAGCACCCGGGGCGCCACCACCCGCAAATGGGTATGATCGGCGGGTAGGCCGGGAATAGGTCCGTGCTGGGGTATCGGCATGACAGGGTCGCCCATAGCCGTGCAACGCCCGCTTGCGCCCAAGGTTGCACCTGTTGGGGGTGGTAACCGGCTGGGTTGGTTAGCCATTTGTTGCCCGATTGCTAACCCCTTGACGTAAAACGCGCAGCGCCTCACCAAGGGGCGGACTTTCTCTGAGCCCCGCCTTTGCCCACCGCCCAGCTTTCCATCGTCGTGCCCACCTTCAAGGAGCGGGGCAATGTCGCCGAGCTGGTGCGCCGGCTGGACGCCGCCCTGGCCGGCATCGCCTGGGAAGCCATTTTCGTGGACGACAACTCTCCCGACGGCACCGCCGCGGCGGTGAAGGACATTGCCGCCCAAGACCCCCGGGTGCGCTGCCTGCGCCGGGTGGGGCGCAGGGGCCTTGCCGGGGCCTGTATCGAGGGCATCCTGTCCAGCGCCGCGCCCTATGTGGCGGTGATAGACGCAGACCTGCAGCATGACGAAAAGGTGCTGCCCGCCATGCTGGCCAAGCTGACGAGCGGCGAGGCGGACCTGGTGGCGGCCACCCGCTATGTCGCGGGCGGATCGGCCGCCAGCTTTTCGGAAGGCCGCGGCGCCATCTCGCGGCTGGCGACGGCCATGACCCACCGGATGGTGGGTACGCCCTTGTCCGATCCCATGTCGGGCTTTTTCATGCTGCGCCGCGACCGCTTTGACGAGATCGCGCCGCGCCTGACGCCGGCCGGATTCAAGATCCTGCTGGACATCGCCGCGACGGCGGGACCGAGCCTGCGCATCGCCGAACAGGCCTACAGTTTCGGCGAGCGCCATGCCGGCGAAAGCAAGTTCAATATCCAGATCGGCGTGGAATTCCTTGGGTTGCTGCTGGCCAAGACGACCGGCGATTTTGTCGACCCGCGCTTCATTTTCTTCGCCATTGTCGGCAGCATCGGTCTTGTGGTGCACCTGGCCGTCCTGTTCGGCGGCTTGCTGGTGCATGAGGATTTTCGTGTCGCCCAGATCATCGCCACCTTCGTCGCCATGACCAGCAACTTCCTGCTCAACAATGAACTGACTTACCGTGACCGTCGGCTTAAGGGATGGAGCATGCTGCGCGGCTTTGTGCTGTTCTGCCTGGTCTGTTCGGTGGGCGTGCTGGCCAATGTGGACCTGGCGAGCTGGCTTTACGGCGAACGTTCGACCTGGTGGGTGGCCGGCGCGGTGGGCGCGGTGATGAGCGTGTTGTGGAACTACGCCATGTCGACATTGTTCGTCTGGCGCGCAAGATGATGCCCTCTCCGGCCTTCGCCGGCTCGAGAGCCGGCTACGGCCACCTCCCCCCATACAAGCGCGCTTCGCGCGCACGGGGGAGGGCGTGATCCCGGCGAGAGTCAGCCTGGCGATTGTCGCGCTGCTGCTTGTGCTGCGCGGCGTGATAGCGGCGGTGCTGCCGCTGTCGGCCGACGAGGCCTATTACTGGCTGTGGTCGCTGCATCCGGCTTTCGGTTATTTCGATCATCCGCCCATGATCGCCTGGTTGATCCGCGCCGGGACTTTTGTGTTCGGTGATACGCCGCTGGGCGTGCGCGCGGCCGGTGTGGCGCTGTCCGTGCCCGCAACCTGGTTTGTCTGGCGCGCCGCAGCGCTTGTTTTGAAGGATGAAGACCGCGCCGCGCTGGCGGCTTTGTTCTTCAACCTCACCATCATGGTTTCGGCGGAGCTGCTGGCGGCGACCCCGGACATGCCGTCCACCGTCACGGCCTGCGCCTTTGTCTATTGCTTGGCGCAAGTGCAAGCCACGGGCAACGGCAAATGGTGGCTGGCGGTCGGCGTGGCCGCTGGCTTGGGACTGCTGTCCAAATTCTCCGCGCTGTTCCTGGGCGCGGGCACGTTGCTCTGGCTGGTGGTGGATGCGCGGGAGCGCAAATGGCTGGCGACGGCATGGCCCTATCTGGGCGCCGTGTTGGCGCTGCTGCTCTGGGCGCCCGCCTTGCTCTGGCAATCACAGCATCATTGGGAAACCTTCGCCTTCCAGTTCGGCCGCGTCGGCACCGGCCATTACACCTGGCGCTATCTGGGCGAATTTCTGGGCGCGCAGTTCGCCATGGCCTCGCCGCTGATTTTTGTCCTGATGGCGGTTGGCCTGTGGCGTGCGACTCGACGGGACAGCGACCAGTTGATGTTGGCGCTGCTGGCCTGGACGGCGCTGGGCTATTTCCTGCAACACTCGCTGCACGACCGCGTGCAAGGCAACTGGCCCTGCTTCATCTATCCGGCGCTGGCGATCCTGGCCGCCGGCGTCCGCACCAGCGGTGTATTGCGCAAAGTGTCCATGATCGCCGCGCCGCTGGCCGGGGTGATGCTGCTGGCGCTCTACGCCCATGCGGCCTTCCCGCAAATGCTCAATCTGCGCAAGGATCCGGTGGCGCGCATCCTGGGCCGCGACTTCGCGCCCATTGCCAGCGTCGCCGCGGCGCTGAACCAGGCGCATCTGGCCGATGCCATTCTCACCACCGATTATGAGACCACCGCCTGGCTGCGCTTCACCCAGCCGGGCCTCAAGGTCATCCAGGTCAATGAGCCCCAGCGCTATCCGGACGCTCCGCCGCCGCCGGCCGCGCTGCTGAAAGGCCGGCTGTACTATCTGGCGAATTTGCGCCGTGACCAGCATCGCCTGGTGCAGCAGTCCTTCGGCTATATTGGTTTTCCCACCCAGGCCCAGGCCCCGTCCGGCATTTACATGCTGTATCCGGTCGGCCGCCCCAAAAGTTCCCTGATCGGCAAGATGCCTTAGAGCGTCGGCGAAAGCCGCCATCGAAAAGGCAACAAAAAAGCCCCGCGGAGCGGGGCTTTAAGAGAAGAGAGCGGACACCCGAAGCGGGCTGTCGAAGGGGCTGGGGGCGTTCCGGATCGGACGTCCGCTCGGGTGAGATAATGGGCGGAGGAAAAAAGCGTTCCGGCCGGCCCAAAAAAATTTACGTCTTGTCGATGACCGCTACCTTGGCGGGATGGGGCTGGGCAGCAAGTTCCGCGGCATGCCGGTCGGAGGAGCCGAACAGCAGGGCAAGCAGCAGCACCCCCGCGATCAGGGTCTCCACCGGATGCTCTATCAGGAAGGCGGGAATACGCATGCGCAGTCTCCCTCGATCAGACAATCAGACTTAGACAATCAGACTGGCGGCCTGCCCCTGAGCGCGCCCGAAAAAGCGCTGACGATCAGAAGGATCAGGAACACCACCAGGAGCAGTTTGGCGATCGTTGCCGCCAAGCCTGCCAAGCCGAAAAAGCCCATATAGCCGGCGACCAGTGCGAGAATCAGAAAAGTAAGCGCCCAACCCAGCATGCGATTTGCTCCCTTTAGTCTAGGTCACAAAAACGTCTCGGTTGGGCGGCGGTTCCACTTGTCCACAGGGGGACGGAAGTGGGGCGCAGCTATTTGGAGGATTTGTTGCGGTTGAGAAACATGTTGGCGGCCGCAGCCAGGCCGGCGCCGACAATGGCGAGCCAGGGTGTTTCCTTCGCAACCGCGGCAAGCAGCACCCGAGTCAGCTCGTTATTCTGCGCCGGCGGGGGCGGACGGCGCGGACGCGACAGCTTTACGATCAGCGCCCATAGCAAAGGCGGCACCAGCAACACCGCACCGGCCACGGCATAGCCGCCGACATTGCCCAAGGTCGCAGCCAGGCAATGCGCCAGCGCCACGCCCAACAGGCCAATGCCGAAAAACGCCATGGCAATGGCGGTGGCGGCAAAAATCGCCTTGGCGGTCAATCGCGCGAGCATGTTCGTTGGTCCCTTTGCCGGCCGGTTATACGCCAGCCCGCCTTAACAGGGAAAGAACTAGCGCCGAAGGAAAATGGCGCCCAGAAAGGCGCCGACACTGCCCGCGATCAGCAGAGACTGGATGGGCTGGGCGCGAACATGGCTGCGCAATTCCTCGGCATTCTCGTCCGCCCAGTCTTCGGCCTCTTCCTTGTATTCCAGCGCGGTGACCTTGGCTTCGCGGGCGGCTTCCTCCGCCAGCGCCACGGCGCGGTCGGCGATTTCCTCCGCCGAGCGCATGGCCAGGGCCGCGCGTTCGGAGGCGATCTCGGTGACATCGCCGTAAAGTCCCTTCATGTCGCCCTGCAGCGCCTGGATATCGGCGCGCAGCGCCGAAAGCCGCGCTTCGAGGTTGCCGGACTGTTTTTTCTTGGCGGCCATGACTGAGATCTCCAACTAGAAAGAAAACTTAAGCAGCTTCGCGCGCGACAGGATGGAAGAACAACGCCTGGCCCACCGTGGCCTGCACCGTCTCGGGCAGGAACGGCTTGGCAATCAGATACGTCGGCTCGGGCCGTTCGCCGGTGAGAAGTTTTTCCGGATAGGCGGTGATGAAGATCACCGGGATGTCGAACGAGGCCAGGATTTCGCTGACCGCGTCGATGCCGCTGCCGCCTTCGCCCAGGTTGATATCCGCCAGCACCAGGCCGGGACGTTCGGACTTGGCCTTGGCCACCGCATCGTCCTTGGTGGCAGCCACGGCGACCACCTTGTGGCCCAGCTCGGTGACCAGGTTTTCCAGGTCGAGCGCGATGATCGGCTCGTCCTCGATGATCAGCACCCGGCTGGCCAACTGGCTGTCGATGGTCTTCTGGGCGCCCAGGATGGCGGCTTCCACCTCTTCGGGGGTCTCATCCACGATGAAGGCGGCTTCCTCCAGGCTGAAGGCCTCCACGGCGGTCAAAAGCAGGGCCGCCCGCTTGGTGGCGGACAGGGACTTGAGGCGGCCTTCGGGGCTGTGGCTGGCGGCCGGGGCCTCATTGTCGAAATGCTCGGCGCCGGACTGCCAGATGGCATGGAAGATCCGGTACAGGCCGACCCGGGGGGGCACGCCCTCGATCAGGCTCTGGTCACCCGCCAACAGCGCGGTCAGGGCGGCCCGCACATGGGCGTACCCGCTGGACTGGGATCCCCTTAAAGCCCTGGCATAGCGGCGCAAATAGGGAAGATGCGGCGCAAGGGTCTGCGACATACTCATGGAAAGGCTCCTTCGGCCCAAGAAAAGCTCAGGGGAGGAACTTACGCCAGTCAAAAAAGTTCCCTAGCCTGCCGGAACCATCACGAAATCCGTTCGTTTGGAACCTTGGGAAGGGAACTGGTATGGGGCAGAGACGTCGAAATAAGGCGGATTTCCGGGCTTTTCCGGGCGCTGCCGCACCAGGAAATGGCGTGAACAGATATGACGCAGCAATGGGAAATGGACGTGGCTGAAGAAAAGCCCTCCGAAAAGGCCCGGGCGATCCGGGCGCGCCAGCGCGCGATCGGCCGCGAGCTGCGCCGCATGTATGACGATGTCGCACAGGAACAGGTGCCGGACGATTTTATGGACCTGCTGCGCCAAATTGATGAAGCTGAGGACAAGGGGGGCAAGAAGGTATCGTGATGCCCACATCCGCCCCCTCTGCCGCCACCCAGAAGCCGGAAAATCCCGACTTCAAATCCGAACTGCTTGGCCTGGTCCCGTTCCTGCGCGCCTTTGCCCGCTCGCTGACCGGCAACCAGGAAGCCGCCGACGACTTGGCGCAGGAAACGCTGGTCAAGGCCTGGCAGAGCCGCTCCAGCTTCATCCCGGGCACCAATCTCAAGGCCTGGCTATTCACCATCCTGCGCAACCAGTTCTACTCGGACCGGCGCCGTGCCTGGCGCCAGGCGCCCTGGGACCAGGATGCCGCCGAACGCATTCCCGGCGGCGGCGAGGACCAGGTCCATTCGGCCGAACTGTCCGACACGGTGCGCGCCCTCAAGCATCTGTCCGACGAACAGCGCGAAGCGCTGATTTTGGTGGGCGCCGGCGGCTTTTCCTATGAAGACGCCGCGGCCATCTGCAAATGCGCCGTGGGCACGGTGAAGAGCCGGGTTGCCCGCGCGCGCAAGACCTTGATAGAGATTCTGGACGGCAGCGACACGCTGAATGATGTTTCCCGTCCTGCCGGTGGGGATGCCGCTCGTGAAATCATGGCGCAGCTTGACCAGCTCAGCCCCGGACGCTCCGACCAGGTCGGCGGAAAAAAGCGCCTCAAATAATCCCATGGACATGATGAGCCGAGAGGCCGGCTGGACACTGCGCCGCCGGCTCCAGGCGATCATTACCCTGGCGCTGGTGCCGGTGGTGCTGGTGTCCATCTTCCAGGGCGTGGCGCGCGCGCGCCTCGACATCGCCAACGTCCATGAACGGCTGCTGGCATCGGCGCGCAGCGTGGCGGCCGGCGACCAGAATTTGATGGCCGCCGCCGAACAGGTGCTGCGCGCGGTGGGCAGCCTGTCCGAAGTGCGCAGCATGAGCGGCAATTGCGATGGCGTCCTGGCCGACACGCTGATCGGGGTGCGCTATTTCTCCAACCTCTCGCGCATTGACGCCAGCGGCCGCGTGGTCTGTTCGGCCATGGCCCTGGCCCATGGCCTGAAGGTGAACCAGTTCGGCGTGTTTGCGGACGCGCAGAAGACCGACGGCATGGCGGTCTCCAACGAATTGATCAGCCGCGTCACCGGCCAGCCGGTGATCGGCGGCATGCTGGCGCTGCACAAGGCGGACGGCTCATTCGACGGCACCGTGGCGATCTCGCTGGACGTGCACTGGATCGACTACATGATGCGCTCCACCAACCTGCCCAAGGGCGCGGTGGTGGCGGTATTCGACCGCACCGGCAAGGTGATCGCCACCAACAACAAGGATGTGGGCAACGCCATTGCCAAGGCGTCTCTGGCGTCCGGCGCCAGCTCCACCGACGTTTCCAGCGCGGTGGATTCCAGCGGCAACCTGTGGCGCTACGGCAATGCGCCGCTGATGGGCAATTCCATCTTTGTCACCTTCGCCATGGGCGAAGCCCGGCTGTTCGGCCCCACCTATCTGCATGTCGGCCTGGATTTCGCGCTGCCCATTTTGATGATCGGCTTTGCCTGGTTCGCCATCTGGCTGGCCACCGACCGGCAGGTGACCCAGTGGATCAGCTATCTGCGGCGCATCGCGGCGGCCTATCGCGGCGGCCATTATGCCATCCGCCCGGACCTGGCGGACGCGCCGGTGGAGTTCAGGCTGCTGGGCAATGCGCTGAGCGAGATGGCCGAAGGCATCCAGGACCGCGACCATCGCCTGCGCGAAGCGGTGGACATGAAGACCACCCTGATCAAGGAAATCCATCACCGGGTGAAGAACAACCTGCAGATCGTGATGAGCCTGCTGTCCATCCAGGCCAACCAGGTGAAGGATCCTGCCTCGCGCGACGCGCTGGTCCAGGCCCAGACGCGCATCAATGCCCTGGCGCTGGTGCACCGCATCCTCAACGAGCTGGAGGACCAGAGCACCCTGGACATCCACGACCTGCTCGAACAGCTTTGCCACCAGATCGCCGGCGGCATGAGCAACGAGAATGTGCGGGTCGAGGTCGATGTGCCCAGCCGGGTGGTGTCGGGCAGCGTGGCGGTGGCCCTGGCCCTGTTCACGGTGGAAGTCCTGACCAACATCTTCAAGCATGCCTTTCCGGACGAGCGGAACGGCGTGATCCGGGTCAGCATGGCGCCGGCGGACGGCGGCAAGCTGAAGCTGACCATCGCCGATGACGGCCGCGGCTTTGCCATGGAAACCACCGGCAAGAGCGTGGGCAGCCGCCTGATCAAGACCTTCGGCCTGCAACTGGGCGGGGTTTCCAACGTCCATTCCGAGCCGGGCAAGGGCACGGTGGTGGAGCTGGTGTTCCCCGACCCGGACCTGAAGCCCGAAGTGCCCAGCGCCTAACAGAATTCGCCAAGCTGACATGCGTTTGGGGCTGTTTTCGTTAAGCCCTGAATGGTTATGTTCCGGCTCGAATATCAGTGAGCAGGGCCATGGCGGACAGTTTTGATGCAATCGTGATCGGCGGCGGACCGGGCGGCTACAATGCCGCCATCCGCCTGGGCCAGCTTGGCCTTTCCAGCGCCTGCATCGACAAGCGCGGCAGCTTCGGCGGCACCTGCCTGAATGTCGGCTGCATCCCCTCCAAGGCGTTGCTGCACGCCTCCGAACGTTTCCACGAAGCCCAGCACGATTTCGCCAAGCTGGGCATCAAGGCCAAGGTGGATCTCGATCTGCCCGCCATGATGGCCCAAAAATCCAAGGTCGTCGGCGAGCTGACCAAGGGCGTGGAATTCCTGCTCAAGAAAGCCAAGAGCGAGGCCATTGTCGGCGAAGCGAAAATCACCGGACCCGGCAAGGTCGAAGTGAAGCTGGCCGACGGCAAGACCCGTTCCCTCACCGCCAAGCACATCATCATCGCCACCGGCTCGGATGTCGCGCCGCTGCCCGGCGTCACGGTGGATGAAAAACAGATCGTATCCTCGACCGGCGCCATCGCCCTGAGCTCTGTTCCAAAGAAGTTATTGGTCGTTGGTGCCGGCGTGATCGGGCTGGAGCTGGGTTCGGTATGGGCGCGTCTTGGCGCCGAAGTGACGGTGGTGGAATTCCTCGATCGCGTTACCCCCGGCATTGACCTGGAAGTGTCCAAGGCGTTCCAGCGGGTGCTGACCAAGCAGGGCTTCACCTTCCATCTGTCGACCAAGGTCACGGGCGTGGAGAAGAAGGGCGGCGGCCTGAAAGTCAGCGTCGAACCGGCGGCGGGCGGCGAGGGCCAGGTGCTGGACGCCGATGTGATGCTGGTCGCCATCGGCCGCATTCCCTACACCGCCAATCTTGGCTTGCAGGAAGCCGGCGTGGCGCTGGACAAGCGCGGCCGCGTCGTCACCGACCATCACTATCGCACCAATGTGCCGGGCATCTATGCCATCGGCGATTGCCGCGAAGGCCCAATGCTGGCGCACAAGGCCGAGGATGAAGCGGTGGCCTGCGCCGACCTGATCGCCGGCAAGGCGGGGCATGTGAATTACGATGCGATCCCGTCGGTGGTCTACACCTTCCCGGAAGTCGCGACTGTCGGCAAATCGGAAGAAGAGCTGAAGGCGGCGGGCATCGCCTACAAGGTCGGCAAGTTTCCCTTCACCGCCAATGCCCGCGCCAAGACCATCATGGCGACCGACGGCATGGTGAAGATCCTGGCCGATGCCAAGACCGACAAGGTGCTGGGCTGCGCCATCATCGGACCGGAAGCCGGCAACCTGATCGCCGAAGTGGTGCTGGCGATGGAGTTCGGCGCGTCATCGGAAGACATCGCCCGCACCTGTCATTCGCATCCCACCTTGAGCGAAGCGGTGCGCCAGGCGGCTATGGGTGTCGAAGGCTGGACGATGCAGATGTGAATTCGCGCCAAGCGCGAATTCATCCCCGGCGAGCCGCGACCAGCGGCGAGGGAGTTCGTAGCGTCAGCGTACGAACGATCCAACTTCTTCTGAACTTCTAAAGCGAACTCAGCGCCCAGGTGATCGCGCCGATGGCGGCGAAGAAGCCCAGCCAGGTCAGGCAGAACATGATCGCGCAGCGATTCTGTTCCTTCTTGGACATCTCAGGATGATGCTCAACCACGGCCATGGCGTGCTCCCGCTTGGACCCTCGCGCAAAGCCTATGCCGGTTTGTGCCCCCGCAGAATGAAATTCGATGGCGCAGCGCAGCAAACTCAGCGTTTGGGCAGCCGCACATGTTCGGGGCGGACGCCCATGCCGATGAAGCGGGCCGGGAACTGGCGGGCCCAGGGCCAGGCGTTGAGGATTTTGACCAACAGCGGCGGCTCGGGCGTCTTCATCGCCGCCAAGGTGGGGGCCAGCACGGCGTTCTGCGCCGCCACCTGGAAAGACTGGATCACCTTGGTGGGAAATTCGCGCCGCTTCTGCACGCGCTTAAGGTCGCGCAAACCCGGCACGCCTTTGGTCAGCACGGGGCTGAGGATATTGGCCGTCGCCACAGCGTCCTGGATGGCGAGATTGATGCCCACCCCGCCGATGGGTGACATGGCATGGGCGGCGTCGCCGATGCAGAGCAGGCCCGGCCGCGCCCAGCTCGAAAGCCGGTCCACCGTCACGGTCAACAGCTTGACCTGATCGAAATCCTTGATGGCGTCGTCAATGCGCCCCGCGGCAAAGCCGGCGATCGATTTCAGGCGATTGCGGAATTTGGTCAGGCCATCGGCCTTGATGGCGTCGAAGCCGCCCTTGGGGATCAGATAGGCGCATTGCCAGTAATCGGTGCGATAGATCATCACGAACAACTGGCCATCGCGGATCTTGCCGATCAGGTCGGCGGGATCGCCCGGCAACACCGGCAGGCTCAGCCACAGCACGTCGAACGGCGCGCCCAGGTCGTTGACCTTCAGGCCGGACTTGTCGCGCAGGATGGAGCGGCGGCCATCGGCGGCGATGGTCAGCCCGGCCCGGATCTGCATGTTTCCGTTTGGACCGGTCGCCAGAACACCGCAGATCCGTCCGTTCTGCGCAATCAGATCCTTGGCCTCGGTCTGCATCAGCAGATGGAAGTTGGGCAGCTTTTTCGCCTGCTGGGCGAGAAAATCCAGGAAGTCCCATTGCGGCATCAGGGCGATGAACTTGGCGATGGTGGGCAGGCGGGAAAAATCGCCGATGGTGAAATGCTCATCCCCGATCTCGATCGTGGCGGTGCGAATCCTGGTGTGCGGCAGCTTGAGGAAATCTTCCAGCAGGCCCAGCTCGTGCATCACTTGCAGGGTCGAGGGGTGCACCGTGTCGCCGCGGAAATCGCGCAGGAAATCCTTGTGCTTTTCCAGCACCGTCACATCCACCCCCGCCCGGGCCAGCAGATAGCCGCACATCATGCCGGCCGGGCCCCCGCCCGCGATCACGCATGTGGTGGAAAGTGTTTCCAATCCGCGCCCCCTTGCCCTTGCCGTCCGTTGGTCTAACCTGAACCGGCATGCGCGCCAATCGTATCCGTGAATTGTGGGCCTCGGGCAAGCCGGCCCTGAATTGCTGGATCACCCTGCCGGGGACCTTGGCGGCGGAAATGCTGGCGCATCAGGGCTGGCACAGCCTGACCGTGGACCTGCAGCATGGCGCCAGCGATTTCGCCTCCATGTGCGCCATGTTCGCCGCCATCTCCACCACCGACACGGTGCCGCTGATGCGGGTGGCCTGGAACGCGCCGGGCGATGTGATGAAGGCGCTGGATGCCGGCGCCTATGGCGTGATCTGCCCCAATATCGAAACGGTGGAGGAGTGCGAACGTTTTGTCGGCGCCTGCCATTATCCGCCGGATGGCTATCGCAGCTTCGGGCCCAAGCGCGGGCTGCTCTATGGCGGCAAGGATTATGTCCATCACGCCAACAAGACGATTTTGACCATCATCCAGATCGAGACCCTCAAGGGGTTGCAGAATGTGGATGCCATCGCCGCGGTGAAGGGGCTGGACATGCTCTATGTCGGCCCGTCCGACCTGGGCCTGGCGCTGGGCCGCGAGGCCAAGCAGAACCAGACCGATCCGGTGGTGATGGACGCCATCGACAAGATTTTGAAGGCGGCCAAGAAGGCGGGCCTGAAGGCCGGCATGCATTGCACCAGCGCCGAATACGCCGCCCAGATGATCGAGAAGGGCTTTGATTTCCTCACCGTCATCTCGGACGAGAATCTGCTGGCGCGCGGCGCCGCCGAACGCGCCAAGCTGGCTTGAACTCCGGCCGGGCTGCGCTATATTTGCAGTGCAACAATTATTGAGAAGGAGGTGATCCATTGTCTCATTGTCTCAGCCTGCGGACGTCTGAAACCGCGAACTGGATCCTTCTTGCGAAGGGCAGCGCCGCGTAAGCGACGTCTTCAGCACGACAATGTCGGGCCGTCACCCTTGCGGGTGGCGGCCCTTCTTGTTTGAAGTATCCCGATGAACGGTGCGGAAAGCCTAGTCCATACCCTGGCCGATAGCGGCGTCGAGATTTGCTTCGGCAATCCCGGCACCTCGGAAATGCATTTCGTGGCGGCGCTGGACCGCGAGCCCAGGATGCGCGGCGTCTTGTGCCTGTTCGAAGGCGTGGTGGCGGGCGCCGCCGACGGTTATGCCCGCATGACCGGAAAGCCGGCGGCGACCTTGCTGCATCTGGGGCCGGGCTTCGCCAATGCGATTTCCTTTTTGCACAATGCACGCAAGGCAGGCCAGCCGGTGGTCAATATCGTGGGCGATCACGCCACGGCCCACGCGAAGTATATCCAGGCGCCGCTGACCTCCGACATCATGGCGATTTGCGGCGGGGTGTCGGACTGGCTGCATCAAACACGCACGGCGGGCGAAGTGGCAGGTGACGGCGCGCGCTGCGTGCAGGCGGCACGGGCTGCACCGGGACAGATCGCGACCTTGGTGTTGCCCGCCGACTGCGCCTGGTCGGACGCCTCCGGCCCCGCCAAGCCGCTGCCGGTGGCGCCGCCAAAGATGGTGGACAGCGCGGTGATCGATCGGATCGCCGCCGCCCTGAAGAATGGCAAGAAGACCGCGCTGCTGATGCGCGGCCGCTGCCTGGAACGCGCCGGCGTGGAAGCGGCGGGCCGTATCGCGCATCTGACGGGTGCGCGGCTGCTGCATGATTACTTCACCCCGCGCATGACGCGCGGCGAGGGCCTGGCCGAAGTGGAGCGCGTGCCCTATTTCGCCGAGGATATTGTGGAAGCGCTGAAGGGGCTGGAGCAGATCGTGCTGGTGGGCGCCCCCGCGCCGGTCACCTTCTTCGCCTATCCGGACAAGCCGAGCTGGGTCACGCCCGAGGGCTGCGATCTTCTCACCCTGGCCGAAGGCCAGGACGATGCCGTGGGCGCGCTGGTTGCGCTGGCCGATTCTCTGGGTGCGCGCGCGCCGGGGCCCGTGATGCGCCGCGTGGTGCCCGACATGCCGGGCCATGCGGCGCTGAACCCGTTCAGCATGGGCGCCATTATCGCACGGCTGATGCCCGACAATGCCATCCTGTCGGACGATTCCCTCACCGCCGGTATGGGCCTGCAAGCCTCGCTGAAACACGGCCCGCTGCATGACTGGATGGTGCTGACAGGCGGCGCCATCGGCGATGCCCCGCCCATGGCGGTGGGCGCAGGCCTGGCCTGCCCGGACCGCAAGGTGATCGCGGTGACCGGCGACGGCGCGGCGATGTATTCGCTGCAGGCGCTGTGGACCATGGCGCGCGAGCGGCTGGACGTAACCGTCATCGTCTGCGCCAACCGCACCTATAACATTCTCAACATCGAACTGGGGCGGGTGGGCGCCCTCAATCCGGGGCCCAAGACGCTTGCCATGCTGGACCTGCACGACCCGGTGCTGGATTTCGTCAAGATGGCTGAAGGCATGGGAGTGGAAGCGTCCCGCGCCGAAACCACCACCGAATTCGCCGCCCAATTCGCCGACGCCATGCAGACCAAAGGCCCGCGATTGATCGAAGCAGTGTTCAATGCCTGAACGTTCGATGCTCAGGCCGGCATATTATGATGCTCAGATAAGCGAATTTCTTCGGTCGGATCCCGATGCCATTTATGGCCAGCTTGGAAAGCATCATAGCCATAGCCTGGAACTGACAGAAAAAGTGGCGTGGCTAGAACAAATCCAAATTCTTCGCCAAGGGCTCCATAGCATCCCAGAAGGCTGGCTTGCCTTCGAATTTTCCATTCCGCGAATGGGAAAGAGGGCCGATGCTATCGTGCTTTTTGGCGGCATAGTTTTTGTAATTGAGTTTAAGATCGGAGCTGAGCGCTTCACGTCTGCTGCTATTGAGCAAGTTACAGACTATGCGCTTGATCTGAAGAACTTCCATTCCGCTAGTCATGATCGCATCATCGTGCCCGTTGTGGTGTCCACCGAGGCGAAACCAAAGCCTGTCCAATTGCCACTCTGGGAAGACGAAGTTTCGCCGCCTATCCTTTCCGTGGGCGACAGGCTTGGCGAATTGATATCGTCTGTAGTGCAAAGCCATCCTGAGCAACCCGTGCTCGATCCTCAACTATGGATGACTAGTGTCTATAAGCCAACGCCAACTATCATTGAGGCCGCGCAAGCCCTCTATAAAACTCATCAAGTAGAAGAAATAATTAGCTCCGCCTCTGGAAGGAAAAACCTCGGAATCACAACAGACCGATTGAATGAGATTATAGAAACGGCCAAGAGCAAAGGTGAGAAAGTAATTTGTTTTATTACGGGCGTACCAGGCGCCGGCAAAACCTTAGCTGGTTTGAACTTGGTTACTCAGCGCAGGCAAGCGCATACAGGTGAAAACGCAGTATTCTTATCTGGTAACGGACCCTTGGTAGATGTCCTGAGAGAGGCGCTTGCTAAGGACGAAAGCCAAAGGCGAGGCAAGAACGGTGCGCGAACTAAGGTCGGTGATGCGCGCCGTAAGGTGAAATCCTTCATCCAGAACATTCATCACTTTCGAGATCATTATCGAGAGTCTTTAACCGCTCCGCATGAGATGACGGTTGTTTTTGATGAGGCGCAACGTGCCTGGGATCGCGACAAAATTGTTAAATTCATGCGTGATCGGAAGGGCGATAAAGACTTCAATGTTTCAGAGCCGGAATTTTTGATTGGTGTTATGAACCGCCATCCTGGTTGGTGCGCCATCGTTTGTCTCGTGGGCGGCGGGCAGGAAATCTATGCGGGTGAAGCAGGGTTGTCGGAATGGTTCCTCGCTTTATCGCAACGCTACCCCAAATGGAAGGTTTTCACATCCGATCAACTGCTACAGCCAGACTATCACTGGGGCAAAGACCTTCGTGGGATGATTTCATCTCTGGATCACCAGGTAGATGGCGACCTACACCTGGCTGTTGCTATTCGCTCATTCCGCGCGGAGAAGCTGTCACAGTTTGTCAATGAGCTAGTCGCGGGAGATCCAGAGTCTGCAAGAACTACTTATCAAGCGATTAGAAAAACTTACCCTATTGCGCTGACGCGTAGTCTAGAAGTCGCCCGTGTGTGGCTTCGCACCAAAGCGCGAGGCTCGGAACGATATGGGCTTGTGGCCTCTGCCGGAGCGATGCGCTTGAAACCTGAAGGGATTTTTGTGAAGGCGCCGTTTGATGCGCCCACCTGGTTTCTCAATTCGCGGGATGACGTACGATCTTCATTTTATTTAGAGGACGCGGCCACGGAATTTGCCGTACAGGGTCTAGAACTAGATTGGATCGGCGTATGCTGGGATGTCGATTTCTCCCGCCAAAATGATAGCTGGGTTTATCGTGCTTTTAAGGGAACGCGCTGGCAGAACGTGAAAGCTGAGCGAGATAGGAAATATCTAGCGAATGCTTATCGTGTGCTGCTTACCCGCGCTCGGCAAGGCATGGTGATTTATATACCTCCTGGTGATCCGCTCGACCCGACCCGATCCCCTATTCTTTATGATGGAATTGCGGATTATCTCGAGCGCTGCGGTATCGGGCATTTTCAGGGCCAAGATCAAAATAGCGCAGGCTGATGCTTGTGCGGTGAATGGTGGCCCCGGTCTGAGTCGAACAGACACGTCCCTTTCGGAACAACGGATTTTAAGTCCGGTGCGTCTACCAGTTCCGCCACGGGGCCAAGATGTGAAGGTCTATCGTAATCGCGCGGAGAGGCGGATCAGCTCGGCGATGCGCGGGCCTTGGGGTCCTTTAGGCATGGGCTTTCACATCTTCACGCAAATTTGGCCAGCCGGAGCTTGGCACGGTGGGTCGGGGTGCAGCATGTATTTTACGCGGGCATTGAGGGTCTGGTCCGACATCAGCCAGACGCAAAAGAGGGTGACGCCCGTTGCCAGGACCAGTCCCACCAATTTGGGCCAGTTTTCTCCCATGCCCAGACCCTAGCCCCGGCCCCAAAACCCCTCAACCCCGGCTTTTCGGCAAACTGTACCGGTGCCCAACGCGCGGGCGATGTTTGTCCAAGCCATTGATAATACTAGGCAACAAATCGCATACTAAACCTGTGGTTGCAGGTGTTTGACATGCCAAAGTCGCTGCCTATAGTGCGCCGCTTTCCGGCACCCCGCCGGGTCAAATCACTGAAGCAGGACCGATGAGCAAGCGCCAAAATTCCAAGTACAAGCTCGACCGCCGCATGGGCGAGAACATCTGGGGCCGTCCCAAGAGCCCGGTCAACAAGCGCTCCTATGGTCCGGGCCAGCACGGCCAGCGCCGCGCCAAGAAGCTGTCCGACTACGGCACCCAGCTTCAGGCCAAGCAGAAGCTCAAGGGCTATTACGGCAACATCACCGAGCGCCAGTTCCGCAAATATTACACCGATGCGGCGCGCCGCCCCGGCGACACCGGCGAGAACATGATCGGCCTTTTGGAAACCCGCCTGGACACGGTTGTCTATCGCGCCAAGTTCGTGCCGACCCCGTTCGCCGCCCGCCAGTTGGTCAGCCACGGTCACGTGAAGGTCAATGGCCGCCGCGTCACCATCGCCTCCTATCATGTGACCGAGAAGGACGCGATCGAGCTGTCGCCCAAGGCGCGCGAAATGGCGCTGGTTCTGGATGCCGGCAAGAGCGCCGAACGCGACACCCCGGATTTCCTGGAAGTGGTGGAATCCAAGTCGGTGAAGCTGCTGCGCACCCCCAAGCTGGCGGACGTGCCCTACGCCGTGCAGATGGAGCCGCATCTGATCGTTGAATTTTACTCGCGCTAAAGCGCGAGGGGGAATTCTACTCGCGCCAGTTTCCGCGCGAGCCCAAACAAAAAGCCCGCCAGAAATGGCGGGCTTTTTTATTGGCGAATGGTCGAGGCGTCAGGAGGCCTGGGCCAGCGTCACGCCATGCTGTTCCAGGAACGGCACCAGCTCTTCCTGCTCGAACATTTCCTTGACGATGTCGCTGCCGCCGACAAACTCGCCCTTCACGTAAAGCTGGGGGATGGTCGGCCAGTTGGAATAGGCCTTGATGCCTTCGCGGATTTCCTGGTCCTCCAGCACGTTGATGGCTTTGAACTTGGCCCCGACATGGGACAGGATCTGCACCGTCACGGCCGAGAAACCGCACTGCGGAAAGCCGGGGGTGCCCTTCATGAACAGCAGCACATCGTTGCTCTTCACTTCTTCGGCAATGCGGGCCTGGACATCGGACATCGGGAAACTCTCGCTGGAAACTCCGCCATGATCTAAGCATGGGGGCGATAAGGGTCAAGGCGGCCCGAAAACGGCCAGTATTAGCGAAGATTTTCCATGAATCCTGCCTTGCCGTCCTTGCTGAGCGATGCCCTGGCCCGGTTGCTGGACGGGGTGCCGCGCAGGGAACTGGCCACCGCCGCCGCCAGCATGTCGGCCGGTTACCGGGCGGGCGCCACCTCCAAGGCCATCGTCACGCCGGCCGATGCCCTGGCCTATGCCGTGGCGCGCATGCCCGCCACCTATGCCGCCTGCGCCGCGGTGTTTGCGCGCCTGGCCGAGGTGATGCCGGATTTCGCCCCCGCCAGCCTGCTGGATGTGGGCGCCGGAACGGGCGCCGCCAGTTGGGCGGCGCAGACGCAATGGCCCGGTGTCAGGGCGATTTTGCTGGATCACAATCCGGCGCTGCGCAACTTGGCGCGCAAGCTGGCGGAAGCCGGATTGGATGCGGAAATTCTCTCCGGCGATCTCGGCGCCGACAAGCCGCAAGCCGATCTGGTGGTGGCCAGTTATGTGCTGGCGGAATTTCCGCAAGCCTCGGCGGCGGCAACGGCGCGGCATCTGTGGGCATCCGGCGCCTCGGTGCTGGTGCTGATCGAGCCGGGCACGCCGGACGGCTTTGCCCGTATCCGCGCTGCCCGCGCCGCGTTGATCGAAGACGGCGCCCATGTCGCGGCGCCCTGCACCCATGATAACGTGTGTCCGATGACCGGTGATGACTGGTGCCATTTCAGTCAAAGACTGCCGCGGTCGCGCGATCACATGCTGCTCAAGGGCGCGAGCGTGCCGTTCGAGGATGAACGCTATTCCTATGTCGCGGTGACGGGGCAGAAGGTGGCACAGGGCGCGCGCATTCTGGCGCCAGTGCTGGAGACCAAGCCCGGCCTGACTTTCAAGCTGTGCGATGAAACAGGATTGCGTGCGGCGTTCGTGGCGGCGCGCGACAAGGACGAAACCCGCCGGTTACGCAAATCAGGCTGGGGCGACTTGTTCTAGTGCGCGTCCTGGGGCGTGGCGGACAATTTGGGGGCATAGGGATTGCCCGCGCCATAAGGATTGCGGACACGATCCGGCGCATAGGGGTTGTCATAACGGCCATAAGGACTGTTGATCGAATCCGGATCATAGGGATTGATCGGCAACTGGCGCCGGTCCGCGCCCGGGCTGCCGTATAGCTTCAGCTTCGGCGCGGCATAGGGATTGGTGAGCGAATTGGGACTGCCGTAACGGCCCTCTGTCACGCTGCCCGGCGCATAAGGATTGGCCGGGGAATGCGGCGCATAGGGGTTGGCGGAACGATTGCCCAGATACTGGGCGCTGGCGGGCGCGGCCAGGATCATCATGAGCGCTGCAAGGACCGCAGATGTCTTGAACATGATGCCTCCCGCAAATCGGCGCTATCCTAGCACCGTCCCGGCCGACGCGCGACGCTCAATCCTTGGCGATGGTCGTCAACTGCAGGGCATGCAGCACCCCGCCCATATTGCCCTTCAGCGCGGCATAGACCATCTGGTGCTGGGCGACCCTGGATTTGCCCTTGAAGGCGGACGATTTGACCACCGCGGCCCAGTGATTGTCGTCACCGGCCAGGTCCTTCATCTCGATGTCCGCGTCGGGAAACGCGTCCTTGATGAACGCCTCGATTTCCGTGCCCTTCATGCCCATGACAATACCTTCGTTGCTTGCGGCCATGCTTCGATAGGTCGGTAGCGACAGCGTACCGACGCATGAGGATTGAGTGTAAGTCCTCACCGTCGTTAGCGCCAGCGTAGTGCGACGCTTGTCGAAGGGCGAGAAAGAATTCAGTTCGTAACCGGGATTTCTTCGCCCGCCATGAAATTGGGAAACCAGTTTTCGAAACCGGCCTTCAGATCGGCCACTGAAATGCTGTCCTTGCTGTCCAGGGTGATCTTGTCACCGCCGGTCTTGCCCAGCTCGGCCACGGTGATGAAGGCGGCGCGGGCCTCGGCCACGATTTTCTCGGCTTCGGCAAAGGGCGCAGCGATCACGTAACGCGCCTGGTCTTCGCCGAACCAGAAGGGAATGGCTTCAGGCAGACCGGCGATACCGATCGAAGCGCCGATGCCGCGCGGCATCGCCATCTCGGCAATCGTCACCAGCAGCCCGCCGTCGGAGATGTCGTGCACCGTATCCACCCGGCCGGCTTCGATCAGCTTGCGTACGAAGTCGCCATGCTTCTTTTCGATGGCCAGATCGACTTTCGGGCTGGCGCCTTCTTCCTTGCCTTCGATCTCGCGCAGATAGATGGACTGGCCCAGATGGCCCTTGGTCTCGCCGATCAGGATGACCACATCGCCGGTGCGCTTGAACGCCACCGTGGCCATCTTGGTGACATCCTTCATCAGGCCCACCGCGCCGATAGCGGGGGTGGGCAGGATGCCTTCGCCATTGGTCTCGTTGTACAGCGAGCAATTGCCGCCGATCACCGGGAAGTCCAGCGCCCGGCAGGCGGCGCCGATGCCGTCAATGCCGGCCACGATCTCCCACATGATCTCGGGCTTCTGCGGATTGCCGTAGTTCAGATTGTCGGTGACGGCCAGCGGCAGTGCGCCCACCGCGGTCAGGTTGCGCCAGGCTTCGGCGACGGCCTGCTTGCCGCCTTCGAAAGGATCGGGCCTGCAATAGCGCGGCGTCACGTCGGTGGTGATCGCCAGCGCCTTGTTGGTGCCGTGGATACGCACCACGGCGGCATCGCCGCCCGGCACCTGCGCTGTGTCGGACATCACGGTGTGGTCATATTGTTCCCACACCCAGCGGCGCGAGGCCATGTCGGGCGAAGCCAGAATGGTTTTCAGCGAGGCCAGCACCGGCTTGGCCTTGTCGTATTTGGGTTCGCCGGTCTGCGGCTTGCGCTCGGTATAGGGGCGTTCATAGACCGGCGCGGCATCCGACAAGGCGGTGATGGGCATGTCGGCTTCGACCTTGCCCTTGTGCTTGACCACCAGCCGGCTGGTGTCGGTGGTGATGCCGATGACGGCGAAATCCAGTTCCCATTTCTTGAAGATGGCTTCGGCCTGGGCTTCGCGGCCGGGCTTCAAGACCGCCAACATGCGCTCCTGGCTTTCCGACAGCATCATCTCATAGGCGGTCATGTTGGTTTCGCGCTGGGGCACCTTGTCGAGATCGAGCTCGATGCCGCTGCCGCCCTTGTCGCCCATTTCGGCGGACGAGGAGGTCAGGCCCGCCGCACCCATGTCCTGGATGGCGATGATGGCGTCGGTCGCCATCAGCTCGAGACAGGCTTCCAGCAGCAGCTTTTCGGTGAAGGGGTCGCCGACCTGCACGGTGGGGCGCTTTTCTTCCGAAGCATCGTCAAACTCGGCGCTGGCCATGGTGGCGCCATGGATGCCGTCGCGCCCCGTCTTGGAGCCGACATAGACCACCGGATTGCCGGCGCCCTTGGCGGCGGACAGGAAAATCTTGTCCTGCCGCGCCAGGCCCACGCACATGGCATTGACCAGGATGTTGCCGTTGTAGCTGGGGTGAAAATTCACTTCGCCGCCCACGGTGGGCACGCCCATGCAATTGCCGTATCCGCCGATGCCCGACACCACGCCCGACACAAGATGGCGGGTCTTGGGATGGCCCGGCTCGCCGAAGCGCAGCGCATTCATCATGGCGATGGGGCGCGCGCCCATGGTGAAGACGTCGCGCATGATGCCGCCCACGCCGGTCGCCGCGCCCTGATAGGGTTCGATGAAGCTGGGATGGTTGTGGCTTTCCATCTTGAAGATGGCGGCGTCGCCGTCGCCGATATCAATGACGCCGGCATTCTCGCCCGGGCCCTGGATCACCCAGGGCGCCTTGGTCGGCAGCTTCTTCAGATGGAAGCGGGTGGATTTGTAGGAGCAATGCTCGGACCACATCACGCTGAAGATGCCCAGCTCGACGAAGGATGGCTCGCGGCCCATCAGCTCCAGGATGCGCGCATATTCGGCATCCGAAAGCCCATGCTCACGGACCATCTCAGGCGTAATTTTCACGAGAGCGCCTCGATCAGGCTTTGGAACAAGGCGCGGCCGTCGGTGCCGCCCAGCACGTCATCCACCACCCGTTCGGGATGGGGCATCAGGCCCAGCACATTGCGTTTCTCGCTGAGGATGCCGGCGATGTTGCGGGCCGAGCCGTTGGGGTTCTCGCCCTTGGCATAACGGAAGGCAACGCGGTTCTCGCCCTCCAGCCGGTCCAGCGTGTCTTCATCGGCGAAATAGCTGCCTTCGCCATGCGCCACCGGGAAAGTGACGCGCTGGCCGTTCTCATATTTGCGGGTGAAGCCGGACTGGGTTTCCTGAACCTCAAGTCCCACCGGCTTGCAGACGAATTTCAGGGCGGCGTTGCGCATCAGGGCGCCGGGCAGCATGTGGCTTTCGGTCAGCACCTGGAAACCGTTGCAGACGCCCAGCACCATGCCGCCCTTGTCGGCATGGGCCTTGACCGAGCGCATCACCGCCGACTGGCTGGCCATGGCGCCGCAGCGCAGGTAATCGCCATAGGAAAAGCCGCCCGGCAGCACCACCAGGTCCACATCGGGAAGTTCGCTGTCCTGGTGCCACACCATGGCGGGCGTCTTGCCGGTCATCTGCTTCAGGGCGACCTTGGCGTCGCGGTCGCAGTTGGAAGCCGGAAAGACGATGACGGCGCTTTTCATTTGATTTCGATTTCGTACTTTTCGATGACCGTGTTGGCGAGCAGCTTTTCGCACATCGCCTTGAGTTCTTCCCTGGCTTTGCCGGCATCGCTGCCGGACAATTCCAGATCAATCACCTTGCCCTGGCGCACTTCGCCGACGGACGCGAAACCCAGGCCGTTCAGGGCATGGCCGATGGCCTTGCCTTGCGGGTCCAGGACGCCATTTTTCAGGGTAATGAAGACGCGGGCTTTCACGGCAGGACTCACTGTACGAGGACGGGACCTTTGTTCTCGCCTTGCACCGATTCGGGCATGATTCCCAAGCGCTTTGCGACTTCGCTATAGGCTTCGATCACGCCGCCCATGTCGCGGCGGAAACGGTCCTTGTCCAGCTTCTCGTTGGTGGTGACGTCCCACAGCCGGCAATTGTCCGGGCTGATCTCATCGGCCAGCACGATGCGCATATAGTCGTTTTCCCACAGCCGGCCGAATTCCAGCTTGAAGTCCACCAGCTTGATGCCGGCGCCGAGGAAAAGACCCGACAGGAAATCATTCACCCGGATGGTCAGGTTGACCATGTCGTCCAGGTCCTGGGGGCTGGCCCAGCCGAAAGCGGTGATGTGTTCTTCGCTGACCCAGGGGTCATTCAGCCCGTCATTCTTGTAGTAATATTCGATGATGGAGCGGGGCAGGGCGGTGCCTTCCTCGATCCCCAGCCGCTTGGACATGGAGCCGGCGGCGACATTGCGCACCACCACTTCCAGCGGGATGATTTCCACTTCCTTGATCAACTGCTCGCGCATGTTCAGGCGGCGCACGAAATGGGTGGGCACGCCGATCCCGGCCAACTGGGTCATCAGATATTCGCTGATGCGGTTGTTGAGGACGCCCTTGCCTTCGATCGTGTCTTTCTTGGCGCCGTTGCCTGCGGTGGCGTCGTCCTTGAAATACTGGATGACGGTGCCCGGCTCGGTGCCTTCGTAAAGGATCTTGGCCTTGCCTTCATAGATGACGCGGCGGCGTTTCATGGCAATTGTCCTCAAAATAAGGGCGGCTCCGCCAGCGGCCCTGTGGATGCAAACTTACCGGATCGGCTGCGGCTGCGGCAATGTTTTGACGCCGCATACCCACATCTCACGAGAAACATGACGCAATCTTGCTATGATCGTCGGGTACTGTCTAAAATATCAAGCGATTACAGGGAGTTGAGAATGGCGACCGGCATGGATGACCGCGGCAAGGCCTTTGAATCCAAATGGGCCCATGACGCGGAACTGCGCTTCAAGGTGGAAGCCCGGCGCAACCGGCTGTTGGGCGCCTGGGCGGCCGAGAAAAAGGGCCTGTCCGGCGAGGCGGCCGAAGACTTTATCGGCGGCGTGATCGCCGCCGATTTCCAGGAAGCAGGCGATGAAGATGTCTTCCGCAAGCTGCGCAGCGAACTGGACGCGTCGGTGTCCGATGCGGCGATTCGCGACAAGATGGGCGAATGCCTGAACAGCGCGGTGGCCGAGGTCACCAAGCCGTAGGCGTTATTTTCCGAAGACCCGTTCGAAGATCGTATCCACGCGGGCCAGGTGATAGCCCAGGTCGAACATGGCTTCGAGCTTGGCTGCCGGCAGCGCCTTGGTGACGTCGGGATCGGCCTTGAGCAGGTCCAGCAGGTTGCCTTCGCCGTTCCAGGCGCGCATGGCGTTCTTCTGCACCAGCCGGTAGCTGTCCTCGCGCGCCAGGCCGGCCTGGGTCAGGGCCAGCAGCACGCGCTGGCTGTGCACCAGCCCATGGGTGGCATCCAGGTTCTTCTGCATCCGTTCGGGATAGACCAGCAGCTTCTCGATCACGCCGGTCATGCGCGCCATCGCGAAATCCAGCGTGATGGTGGCATCGGGGCCGATGTAACGCTCGACCGAGGAATGGGAGATATCCCGCTCATGCCACAGCGCCACATTCTCCATGGCAGGCAGGGCATAGCTGCGCACCATGCGGGCGAGACCCGTGACGTTTTCGGTCAGCACCGGATTGCGCTTGTGCGGCATCGCCGACGAGCCCTTCTGTCCCGGTGAGAAATATTCTTCGGCTTCCAAAACTTCGGTGCGCTGCAAGTGCCGGATTTCAATCGCCAGCCGCTCCAGCGAAGACGCCACCACGCCTAGCGCCGCGAAATAGGCGGCATGGCGGTCGCGCGGGATCACCTGGGTGGAGACCGGCTCCACCGTCAGGTTCATCGCCTTGGCGACATGTTCTTCGACCTGCGGATCAATATTGGCGAAGGTGCCCACCGCGCCGGAAATGGCGCAGGTGGCGATTTCGGCGCGCGCCGTCACCAGCCGTGCGCGGGCGCGGGTGAACTCGGCATAATAGGTCGCCAGCTTGACGCCGAAGGTGGTGGGCTCGGCATGGATGCCATGGCTGCGCCCGATGGTGGGCGTCATCTTGTATTCCATCGCGCGCTTCTTCAGCGCCGCCAGCAGGGCATCGGTGTCGGCGATCAGCAGATCGGCGGCGCGCGCCAATTGCACATTCAGGCAGGTGTCTAGCACGTCGGAACTGGTCATGCCCTGATGGACGAAGCGCGCTTCGGGACCGACGATTTCCGACAGGTGAGTCAGGAAGGCGATGACGTCATGCTTGACCTCGCGCTCGATCTCATCGATGCGCGCAACGTCGAACTTGGCGTGTTTTCCTTTTTCCCAGATCTTGGCGGCGGCTTCCTTCGGCACCACCCCCAGCTCGGCCAGCTTGTCGGTGGCATGCGCCTCGATCTCGAACCAGATGCGGAATTTGGTCTCGGGCGACCAGATCGAAACCATCTGTTCGCGGGCGTAGCGGGGGATCATGGAAACACCGACTTGGGAATACGGTTGCTTCTAACGCGTATGAAGTGCGCGCGAAAGCACTGATTTCTAAAGCAATCCCAAGGACTTGAAGCTGGCATTGCCGCCGCGCCCGATCACCAGATGATCATGCACGGCAATGCCCAGCGCCTTGGCGGCGGTGACCACCTCCCGCGTCATGGCGATGTCAGCCTTGGACGGGGTGGGATCGCCGGAGGGATGATTGTGCACCAGGATGATGGACGATGCGCCCAGCTCCAGGGCGCGCTTGATGATCTCGCGCGGATAGACCGGGGTGTGATCCACCGTGCCGCGGTTCTGCACTTCATCGGCGATCAGCACATTCTTGCGGTCCAGGAACAACACGCGGAATTCCTCGTTTGCCGCGCGCGCCATGGCGGCGGTGCAGTAGTCCACCAGCGCCGTCCAGGACGACAGCACGGGGCGGTTGATGACGCCGGTCTTGGCCGAGCGATGCGCGGCGGCCTCCACGATCTTCAGGTGATGGACCACGCTTTCGCCTACGCCCTGGATTTCCATCAGCCGCGCCGGCGGGGCGGCGATCACCTCGGCAAAGCTGCCGAAGCGCGCCAGCAGGGCCTTGGCCATTGGTTTGGTGTCGCGCCGTGGCACGGCGGCGAACAGGGTCAGTTCCAGAAGTTCGTAATCGGGCATGGCGTCGGCGCCGCCCTTGAGGAAGCGCGCGCGCAGCCGCTGGCGATGGCCGGCCGTTCCGTTGTCGGTAGAATCCCCCACGCCGTCACCGTCAGAGATAAGGCGGTTTATCCAGGCCTTTTGGCGACAGGGTGAAAATCTCCACACCGGTCTCGGTCACACCGCAGGAATGTTCGAATTGCGCCGACAGCGAACGGTCGCGCGTCACCGCGGTCCAGCCGTCCGCCAGCACCTTCACGCCAAAGCCGCCCAGGTTGATCATGGGCTCGATGGTGAAGAACATGCCGGGCTTCAGGGCGATGCCGTGGCCCGGCTTGCCGTAATGCACGATGTTGGGCAGGGCGTGGAACACCTTGCCCAGGCCGTGACCGCAGAAATCGCGCACCACGGCGCATTTCTCCTGGCCTTCGGCATAACTCTGGATGGCATAACCAATGTCGCCGGTGGTGGCGCCCGGCTTCACCGCCGCGATGCCGCGCATCATGGATTCGTAAGTGATCTCGACCAGGCGTTCGGCCTTCCGCTTGACCTCGCCCACCGGATACATGCGGCTGGTGTCGCCATGCCAGCCGTCCAGGATCACGGTGACGTCGATGTTCACAATGTCGCCGTCGCGCAGCGGCTTGTCGGCCGGGATGCCGTGACAGACCACATGATTGATGGAGGTGCAGACGGTATGGCGATAGCCGCGATAGCCCAGGCAGGCCGGAATGGCGCCATGGGCGATGATGTAATCGTAAGCCACTTTGTCGATGGCGGCGGTGGTAACTCCCGGCTGGACCATGGGCACCAGCAGGTCCAGCACCTCGGCCGCCAGGCGGCCGGCCCGGCGCATGCCGTCAAAATCGGGCGCATGGTGCAGGGTGACCGCAAAATGGGCCTTGCGGGCGGCTTCAAAAATCTCGGACTGGGGTACGATGGTCATGTGGGGCAATATAATGGGCCTGCTCGCGAAAACCAAACAGGAACCTGATGAGTAAAACTGCGGCAGTTCTGGCAATCGGCGACGAGATCCTGTCGGGACGCACCCAGGACACCAACACCAACCATATCGCCCGTTTCCTGACGGCGCTGGGCATTGACCTGAAAGAGGTGCGGGTGGTGTCCGATATGGAAGACCAGATCATCGCCGCCCTCAATGCCTTGCGCGGGGCATATGACTTCGTCTTCACCACCGGCGGCATCGGTCCCACCCATGACGACATCACCGCCGATGCGGTGGCCAAGGCCTTCGGCGTGGGCATCGGTTATCATCCAGAGGCCTATGCGCTGCTGGAAGCGCGCTATCCGCCGGGTGAATTCAACGACATGCGAAAGCGCATGGCCCGCATTCCCAACGGCGCGGCCCTGGTGGCCAACAGCGTGTCGGGCGCGCCCGGATTCCATATCGGCAATGTCTATGTGATGGCCGGGGTGCCGATGGTGATGCGCGCCATGCTGGAAACCATCGCGCCGGAACTGCCGCGTGGGACCACGGTGCAAAGCGTGACGGTGGAAGCTGCTGTCCCGGAAGGCGTCATCGCGCCGGGCCTGGCCCAAGTGCAGAAGGACAACAAGGATGTTTCCATCGGTTCCTATCCCTTTTATCGCGAGGGAACCGGCAAGCCGTTTGGCGCGCAGCTTGTGGTGCGCGGCCGCGACGGCGAGGCGGTTGAACGCGCCGCGCAGGCACTGGAAGCATTGATACGCAGTCTCGGTGCTGCACCGCAGCGTATAAATCCGGCTGACAGCGCGCCGCCGAAGTGACAGGCTTTCCCAAAACACAAAGGGGAAAGCCATGGACATCAAGAACATCAAGAAGCGTGATTTTCTGAGAGGCTTCGGCATGGTCAGTGCCGGCGCCGTCGCCGCCGGCGGTGCGCTGGCCCAGACACGCCCCCCTGGCGGCGGTTATCCGCCCGGCGTTCCCCATGCCACCGGCCGCAGCATGCTGGACAGCCCGCATTATATCGGCACCGCCAGCAAAGGTTATGGCTTCAAGGCCAACTGGGCGCGCACTTTGCCGATGGTCCCCAGCGTGGACCCGAACTACAAGCCGCGCCGCATCAACAAGGCGATCGAGCTGTGGGAAGACAACCAGGTCGTCGCCTATGCGGAGTTCGGCGCGTCCGGTGCGCCCGACACCTACGAAGAAGGCAAGCGCATGGCCAAGACCTATTGCGATGCCATCAACTACGAAATGGAGAATGACAGCTTCAATTTCGACGGCTTGCGCAACTTCATGCAAGGCTTGGTGGATGGCGGGCCGACGCCGTCGGGCCATCGCACGCCGATGGTGTTCGTCACCCTGCCGGCCTGGGGCTTTGACGGTCCGTCCATGCGCGCCAATATCTGGCAGATCGCCCAGGCGCTGGCGGCCGGCGCCCATGGCGCGCTGATCTGCGAAATGGAATCGCCCGAAGCCGCCGAAATCGCCATTGCGGGCGGGCGCTACAAATGGACCTGGCCGGGGGTGGAAGAACTTCCCCTTGAAGGCGTGCGGGGCGCGGGCAGCCAGACTTTCGCCGCCCATATCTGGGGCCTCAGCAGCGCCGAATATCTGCGCGTTGCCGATACCTGGCCGCACAATCCCAAGGGCGAAATCTCGATGGGCTTCAAGTTGGAGAACCGCCGCTCCGCCATGGCGGCGGAACAGTTGATGGCGGTGAAGGGCCTGGCGTTCGCCGAGCCCGGTCCATCCGACAATGGCTGGTCCCATCTGGGCTGGGATGCGATCCGGGGCGACATCACGCCGGCCCAGCGCGCCGCCTTGCCGGCTTCCCGGCGGCTGGAGGAAAATCTTGAGCTCATCCGCCTCGCGGCAAAGAAGAACAAGGTGCAATGGCTGGGCAATGGCCCGCCCGGCGCCACGCCCCAGCAGGAAATCGATCAGGGCCGCCGCATGGGTCCGGCCGGCACCGAAGAACGGGTGCAGGCCGACCGCCTCTATACCAAGCGCAAAATGCCTTACTGAAGCTTCAGCGCTTTCGCCGCGGTGGTGAAGGCGGTCTGGGCATCCTTGTTATCGGGAAAGGCCTTGCGGGCATCAGCCAATGCCTGCAGGGCCTTTTGCTTTTCGTCCAGCACGGTATAGGCGCGCATCAGCCGCACCCAGCCCAGCGCGTCATTGGGATCGGCCTTCAACCGCGCCGCCAGCATCTCCACCATGGCGAGCGGATTGGGCGCACCGCCGGGTGTCTGGGACGTCAGCAGCGCAATCTTGTCCACCAGCACCTGGTGCAGCGGGGCTGCGGCCGGCGTGTCGGCCAGCAGGCTCTGCCACAGGGCGATGGCGCCGGGCTTGTCATTGTGGGTGGCCTTGTAAAGTCCCAGGTAAAAACGCGCCGGCGGATTGCGCGGGTCCACCGCCAGCGCGGCGGTGAAAGCCGCTGCCGCTTCCTGCGGCACTTCGTTGTTGCTGGCCAGCACCAGCGCCTCGCCATAGGCGGCGTTCAGGTCCGCGTCGCCCTTGCCGATCAGGGCGACGGCTTTCGCCAGCGCCTTGGCGGCGTTGCGCGGATCGTTGGCGGTCATATAGGCCTGGCCCAGATAGCGCCAGGCGCGCGCGTCTTCGGGATGTTCGTGCACGCGCTTGATCAGGAAGGGGATCAGGCCGTTGATCTCGCGGGTGTTGAGGCCGACAACCTCGCGTGCGGCGAGGTGCGGGCGGCCGACGTAAAAATAAACCCCGCCGCCGATCGCCAGGATGAAAAGCGCGATACCCGCCAGCAGCGCTGCGCGCATCCTGATGTTTTTCATTCGCAGCAAGGGCACCACCGCGAACGCAATCGCCAGCAGCGCAACCAGGACAAGACCGATGCCAGGAAGATGGGAATAAAGGGCGCTCACGGCTGGCCTCTATATTTGTTGCGTACCAGGGCGACGATCATGCCGCGAATGGTGCGGGCCTGCTGGTCGGTCAGGCCGGAGCGCAATATCATGGCGCGGATGTTGCGTACCATGGCGCCGCGCTTTTCGGCGGGAAAAAAGAATGCGGCGGCATCCAGTTCCTTTTCAAGATGTTCGAACAGCTCCACCAATTCCTTGCGGCTGGCGGGCAGCGCAATGCGCTCCCGGATGCGCACGGCCGGCGTGGTATCGCCCGACTTCAGCCATTCATAGCCCATCAGCAGGACAGCCTGGCCCAGGTTGAGGGAGGAGGCCTTGAGTTCGGTGTCCTTGACCCGCGGCAGCGGCGCGGTGGGAATGGTGATCAGCGCGTCGCACAGGGAAATTTCGTCATTGTCCAGACCGGCGCGCTCGCCGCCGAACAGGATGGCGGTTTTTACGCCCGCCTCAGATGCCTGGCGCAACCGCTGTGCCGCGGCCTGCGCCGTCAGCACTTCGCGTGTCACATCCCGGCCCCGCGCTGTGGTGGCCAGCACAAGCTGGCAATCGGCCAGCGCGGCCTTGGCGTCGCCATGGATCTGGGTCTGCGCCAGGATGTCGCCCGCACCGCTGGCCAGCATCTGGGCCCGGTCATTGGGCCATTCCATCTTGGGAGCGATCAGGCGCAGGTCCGTCAGCCCGAAATTCTTCATCGCCCGGGCGGCGGACCCGACATTTTCGCCCATCTGGGTATGGGACAGGATGACGGCGGGTGGGATCATTGGACGCTTTGACGGGCCGGTTCTTGTGGGGCTAACTGCGCCCCGCTATATCCCCTCCCGGCCCAATTTTCGAGGAAATACGAGATGGAAAAGATCAAGGTTGCCAATCCGGTGGTCGAACTGGACGGCGACGAGATGACCCGCATCATCTGGGACCTGATCAAGAAGAAGCTGGTCCTGCCCTACCTGGACATTGACCTGCACTATTACGATCTTTCCATGGAGAACCGCGACAAGACCGACGACAAGGTCACGGTCGATGCCGCCGAAGCGATCAAGAAGCACGGCGTGGGCGTGAAGTGCGCCACCATCACCCCGGACGAGCAGCGGGTCGAGGAATTCAAGCTCAAGAAGATGTGGAAGTCGCCCAACGGCACCATCCGCAACATCCTGGGCGGGGTGATCTTCCGCGAACCGATCATCTGCAAGAACGTGCCGCGGCTTGTGCCCGGCTGGACCCAGCCGATCGTGGTGGGCCGTCATGCCTTTGGCGACCAGTACAAGGCGACCGACTTCGTGTTCCCCGGCAAGGGCACTCTCTCCATCAAGTTTGTCGGCGAAGACGGCAAGACCATTGAACATGAAGTGTTCAAGGCGCCGGGCGGCGGCGTCGCCATGGCGATGTACAATCTGGACGAGTCCATCCGCGAATTCGCCCGCGCCTCGATGAACTACGGCCTGAACCGCAAGTATCCGGTTTACCTGTCGACCAAGAACACGATCCTGAAAGCCTATGACGGCCGCTTCAAGGACCTGTTCCAGGAAATCTACGAGGCCGAGTTCGCCGACAAGTTCAAGGCGGCCGGCATCACCTATGAACACCGCCTGATCGACGACATGGTGGCCTCTGCCCTGAAGTGGAGCGGCGGCTATGTCTGGGCGTGCAAGAATTACGACGGTGACGTGCAGTCCGACACGGTGGCGCAGGGCTTCGGCAGCCTTGGCCTGATGACCAGCGTGTTGTTCACGCCCGACGGCAAGACGGTGGAAGCCGAAGCCGCGCACGGCACGGTGACCCGCCATTACCGCGAGCATCAGAAGGGCAAGGCGACCTCGACCAACTCCATCGCCTCGATCTTCGCCTGGACGCGCGGTCTCACCCATCGCGCCAAGCTCGACGGCAATGACAAGCTGGCCAAGTTCTCCGCCACCATGGAGAAGGTCTGTGTCGATACGGTCGAGCAGGGCTTCATGACCAAGGACCTGGCGCTTCTGGTCGGTCCCGACCAGAAGTGGCTGACCACCGAAGGCTTCCTCGACAAGGTCGACGAAAATCTCAAGAAGGCGATGGCGTAACCCGCCAGGTTCCAATTGATCTGCAAGGGCCGTGTTTGCGTATCGGAAAGATGCGCAGCGCGGCCCTTGTTTTTTTGATGCTCTCCACGCTTTCGGCGGCGGCGGCGCCGGTCTGCCTGCAGCGCACCCAGACCGCTGCGTTCCAACCCCGGCTGGGCAATCGCGCGGTGATCGTCGCAGATCGTACGAAGCAAAAGTTCCTGGTCAGCTTCGCCGGCCCCTGCCGCGCCCTGGAGGACACCAGCCGGCTGGGCTTCCAGACCATGGAACAGTCGCGCCTGGCTTGCGTCGGACGGGGCGATTATCTGGTGTCGCTGCGCGATGCTGACTTTGGCGGCTTCGGGCGCAGTTGCACGGTACGGAAGATCGAAGCCTATACGCCGGATATGGAAAAGGCCGATGACGTTGCGCGCGCCCTGGAGCGAATAGCGCAGTAATTATTCGGCGGCGTTTCTTTGCGACTTCTTCTGCGCATACATCGCCTGGTCGGCGCGCGCCATGGCGGTGTCGGGATTGTCGCCCGCCTTCAGCTCAAAGGCGCCATAGGCGAAGCTGACCGGAATGGCATGGCCATTCCAGCTTGTGGGCGAATTTTCCAGCGCCGCCGCCAAAGTGTCGGCCTTCTTCAGCGCCAGTTCCTGGTTGGCGTGGCTCAAGAGCACGCCGAACTCGTCGCCGCCCAGCCGCCCCACGCAATCGCTGTCGCGCACATGGGCCTGCAGCACATCGGCGAAATGCGACAGCACCGCGTCGCCCGCGGCATGGCCGTAGGTGTCGTTGGTCTTCTTCAAATGATTGAGGTCGAAATAGATCAGCGAGGCCGGGGTGTTGTAGCGGCCGGTAAAGGCGATGTAGCGCGTCAGCTCGCGCACAAAGGCGCGGCGGTTGAGCAGCGGCAGCATGCCGTCCTGGTCGGCGGTTTTTTCCACCTCGTCCAGCCGGGCGCGGGTCTGGGTCAGTTCGCGGCGCAGCGTGTCCACTTCGCCCATCAGTCCCATGATGGCGTCGCGCACCTTGGGGGTGAATTCGTTATCCGGAATGCCCAGCACGCTGGCCGCCGGCATCACCGCGTCCAAGCCGCTGACGGTGCCCGTGGCTTCGACCCGGCGGGCATAGGCGGCCTGGGCCACCGAGCGTGCCGGCCGGGAGGGGCTGTTGCGTTCGACTTTCATAAGCGGATCTGCCTTCTGGCCGGGCTAGGCTGCCCCATTTGCGTTTAAGAATGCGTTTATCCATCTCAACGAATGGTTAACAGGGCCTAAAACGGCTCTTTCCTTGGGCTTTTTCGTGCCTATACTGCGCCGCTTCGCTGGAGCATCCCCATGGCAACCCGAAGCAGCTCTAAGAAAAATGCCGCGCGACGCGCGGCGGGGCCCCGTCCCTCCGTCGGCATCATCATGGGCAGCCAGTCCGACTGGGGCACCATGCAGGCGGCGGCGCATATGCTGGACGCCCTCAAGGTTGCCTACGAGACGGGGATCGTTTCCGCCCACCGCACCCCCGACCGTATGGCCGCCTATGCCAAGGACGCCGAGGCGCGGGGCATCAAGGTCATCATCGCCGGCGCCGGCGGCGCGGCGCACCTGCCGGGCATGGTGGCTTCCATGACCACCTTGCCGGTGCTGGGCGTCCCGGTGGAAAGCCGCGCCCTCAAGGGATTGGATTCGCTTCTCTCGATCGCCCAGATGCCGGGCGGCGTGCCGGTGGCGACCTTCGCCATCGGCGAAGCCGGCGCCAAGAATGCGGCGCTGCATGCCGCCGCCATCATCGGCATGTCAGATCTGGGCGTGAAGAAAAGGCTGGATGCCTGGCGCGACAAGCAAACCCGGTCGGTTGCCAAGAAACCGAAATGAAGAAACTGGATCACCCCGTCCCGCCGGGCGGCACCATCGGCATTGTCGGCGGCGGCCAGCTCGGCCGCATGCTCGCCATGGCGGCGGCGCGGCTGGGGCTTCAGACCTGCATCTACAACGACACGCCCGATGCGCCGGCCTTCCAGGTGACGGAGCAGGCGATGGACGCGCCCTATGACGATCTGGACATGCTGGCCAGCTTCGCCGAGGTCTGCGACGCGGTGACCTTCGAGTTCGAGAATCTGCCCGCCCATGCCATCGCACACCTGGCGGAGCGGGTTTGGGTGGCGCCCGGCGCCCATGCCCTGGCGATGACGCAAGACCGCCTCACCGAAAAGACCTTTGTCGAAAAGCTGGGCCTCAAGACCGCGCCCTTCTTCGACGTGACATCGGCCGACCAGGCCCGCGCGGCCTTCGCCAAATTGAACGGACGCGGCATCTTGAAGACCCGCCGCTTCGGCTATGACGGCAAGGGCCAGACCAAGGTCGCCTCCGCTGACGAAACCGTGAAGGCGTTTGAAAGCTTCAAAGGCGCGCCGTCCATCCTGGAAGGCTTTGTGGATTTTTCCTGCGAAGTGTCGGTGATCGCGGCGCGAGGGCATGACGGCGCCTTTGCGGCCTATGACCCGCCGGAGAATGTCCACGAAAATCATATCCTGCGCCGCTCCACCGTGCCGTCGCGCCTCAGCGCCGCCCAGGTGGACGATGCCAAGGCCATCGCCAGGAAAATCGCCGACGCGCTGGATTATGTCGGCGTGCTGGCGGTGGAATTGTTCGTGGGACAGGACGGCAGCCTGCTGGTCAACGAGATCGCGCCGCGCGTCCATAACAGCGGCCATTGGACCATCGAGGCCTGCCAATGCTCGCAGTTTGAACAGCATATCCGCGCCGTGGCGGGATGGCCGCTGGGCGATGCGTCCCGCCATGCCGATGTGGTGATGGAAAACATCATCGGCGCCGAAGCCGATGCCTGGGAGGCGCTTGCCAAAACCGGCGCGCTGCATCTGTATGGCAAGGCGCAAGCCCGCCCCGGCCGCAAGATGGGCCATGTCACACGCTTGAAGGACAAATCATGAAGGCTGCTGTGATCGCCCTGGCCCTTCTGGCCGCCACCCCTGCCTATGCCCAGGAAGTCCCTGCCGCCCCCGCAACCGCGCCCGCCGCCAAATATTCCGTCCAGACCACCACCCTGGGCCAGTTGGCCGACAACCCCGCGACCCGGCCGATTTTCGCGAAATATTTCCCCGAAGTGCTGAATCACCCGCAATTCAATGAAGGGTTGAGCTTTACCTTGCCGGATGTTGTGCAGTATATGCCCGACATCGTGACGCCGGAAATACTGGCCGCGATGGACGCCGAACTGAAAGCCATCCCGTGAACGCCTTGAAGACCAAGCGCACTACCACCACCAAGCCCAACGGGGCTGGGATCGCGCGCGCTTAAACAAAGGCCACGCCGAAGACCCAAGCCCCGCTCCAAACCGGACGGGGCTTTTTTATTGCCTGAAGGAAAACAAGATGAAGAACAAGAATGTTGCGATTGTCGGGGCTACCGGTGCGGTGGGCCGTGAATTCATTGGCTGTATCGAGAGCCGCGGTGTGCCGCTGGCCTCGCTCAAGCTGTTGGCGTCCGCGCGTTCGGCCGGCCAGAAGCAGACATTCCGTGGCCAGGAACTGACCATCCAGGAATTGACCGAAGACGCCTTCAACGGCGTGGACATCGCCCTGTTCTCGGCCGGCGGCAGCATTTCCAAGACGTTCGCGCCTGCCGCCGTGAAAGCGGGAGCCGTGGTGGTGGACAACAGCTCCGCCTTCCGCATGGACAAGGACGTGCCGCTGGTGATCCCGGAGATCAACGCCCGCCGCATCGCCGACCACAAGGGCATCATCGCCAATCCCAACTGTTCGGCGATCACCGCGCTGGTGCCGCTGTGGCCCATCCACCAGAAGAACCGCATCAAGCGCGTCATCATCTCCACCTACCAGGCAGCGTCGGGCGCCGGTGCGGCGGCGATGCAGGAACTGGAAGACGGCACCCGCGCCTTCCTGGACGGCAAGCCCTTCACGCCCAAGGTGATGCCGCACCCCTATGCCTTCAACGTCTTCAGCCACAACACCGCCATCGACCCGGAAACCGGCTATAACGACGAAGAGACCAAGGTCATCAAGGAAACCAGGAAGATCTTCGAGGACGAGCAGATCCGCGTCGGCGTTACCTGTATCCGCGTGCCGGTGCTGCGCGCCCATAGCGAGTCCATCACCTTCGAGTGCGAGAACCCCATCACCGAAAATGAAGTGCGCGCCATCCTGTCCAGCGCGCCGGGCGTGAAGATCGTGGATGATCGGGCGCGGAATTACTTCCCCATGCCGCTGGATGCGTCGGGGCAGGGCGATATCCTGGTGGGCCGCATCCGCAAGGATGTCAGTGATCCCAGCGGGCACTTCATCGCCATGTTCGTGGCCGGTGACCAGTTGCTCAAGGGCGCGGCGCTTAACGCGGTGCAGATCGCCGAGCTGCTGTAACTGTCATCCCCGGCGAGCCGCGACCAGCGGCGAGGGAAGGGGATCCAGGTGGGCAGACCGGGCTTGATCTTGCCACCTGGATTCCCTTCCCCTCGCGCAGCGTTGCTGCGCTCAGCCGGGAATGACATCTATTTTGTTTTCGGCTTGGTGAAGTTGGCGAAGGCGGGAAAGTTCGCCAGCGCTTCCTTGGCTTTGGCCTTGAACTTCTCGAACTGCATCACATTCTCGATGCGGGCGGCCAGGAATTCGTCGGTGGCTTTTTCGTCGTCGCTGGTGTCGTTGAACCAGCGCATGGCGGTGGAGCCATAGACGCCGGCCAGGATGCCGCGCTTGGTGTAGAAGTTGAAATCGGTGGAGGTGTCGCCGGCGGCACGCCACATCGCATCCACGGTGCGATAGAGCAGCTTGGCCCCCAGCGCCGCATGCATGGGCAGCGACAGCATGGCGCCGGCGCGCCGCGCCGCTTCCTTGTTGGGCCCCAGCACCGAAAGCCGCGTCTTCACCGCGGCGGCGATGCGCTCGCGGATCTTCATCGCTTTCAGGTCCATGCCGGCCAGCTTGGCTTCCATCTGGGCGTCCGCCCAGTCAGAATAAAACTCGATCAGGCTGGCGGGGCCGTTCTCGAACAATCGCGCTAGATCGTCCTTGCTGACGCCGGCTTCCATCGCGGCCTTGTGCAGCACGCTGTCGGTGAAGCCGTCAAAGGCGGCATGGGGCAGGGCGGCGGCCAACACCGCTTCGCGCGCGCTCGCGTCGTCCATACGTTCCGTCCTGGTTTCCTTTTGGGGCGCCTCCTTGGGAGCTGCCTTCTTGCGCGGAGGCTTCTTGGCGTCGTCTTCGCTCATGGCTTCAGCCTGCCTTCTGGAAGTGACGGATTTCCGATTCAAAGATCAGTTGCGACAGGTCCGCCATCCGCGAGGTGTAGAGCCGCCCGTCCAGGTGATCGCATTCATGCTGCACCACCCGGGCGTGAAAGCCGCGGGCCTCCCGCTCGATCCGTTCGCCGTCCAGGCCGAAGCCGCGATAGCGGATATGGGCCGGCCGCTCGACCCAGCCGCGCAGGCCGGGGACCGACAGGCAGCCCTCCCAGCCGCCTTTGGGGGCGGGGTCCAAGACGGCAATTTCGGGGTTGATCAGCACGGTCAGGGGGGCGGTGTGGTCGAAACGCTCGTCCTCGGCCAGGCCGGGGTCGGCCCGCTCGCCGGGGGCCTGGAACACCACCACCCTGAGGGGGATATGGACCTGGGGGGCGGCCAGGCCGGCCCCGTTGGCGTCCACCATGGTCTCTATCATGTCATTGACCAGACGGCGGATTTCCGGACTTTTGGGGTCGGCAACGGCCTTGGCCGGGGCAGCCAGGACGGGATGGCCCATGCGGGCGATTTTCAGGATAGCCATGGCCTGAAATATGGCCCCCCAAGGGGGTCGGGCCAAGGGTGGGGAGCCTTAATTTCCGCAGGTAGACAGGGAAAATGCCGTCTGCTATCACCCGCGCCTCTTAAAGAACCGACCCGGAGCCAGGCTTTGCAGATCATCGTCCGCGACAACAACATCGACCAGGCGCTCAAGGCGCTGAAGAAGAAGATGCAGCGCGAAGGCATCTTCCGGGAGATGAAGCTGCGCGGCGCCTATGAGAAGCCCAGCGAAAAGCGCGCCCGCGAGCGCGCCGAAGCCGTGCGC
>CANJJD010000014.1 GCA_947474645.1 Alphaproteobacteria bacterium
CAAGGAAAAGCCCAAGGGCTGGTTCGCCGAGATCGCCGCCAGCATCAAGGGCGTGTCGGAAGAAACCACCACCGGCGTGCATCGCCTGTACCTGATGGAAAAGGACGGCAAGCTGCTGTTCCCCGCCATCAACGTGAACGACAGCGTCACCAAGTCCAAGTTCGACAACCTGTATGGCTGCCGCGAATCGCTGGTGGACGGCATCCGCCGCGGCACCGACGTGATGATGTCGGGCAAGGTCGCCATGGTCGCCGGCTTCGGCGATGTGGGCAAAGGCTCGGCCGCTTCGCTGCGCCAGGCCGGCTGCCGCGTGATGGTGTCGGAAATCGATCCCATCTGCGCCCTGCAGGCCGCCATGGAAGGCTATGAAGTCGTTACCATGGAAATGGCGGCGCCCAAGGCCGACATCTTCGTCACCGCCACCGGCAACGTGGACGTCATCACCATCGAGCATATGCGGGCCATGAAGGACCGCGCCATCGTCTGCAACATCGGCCACTTCGACAGCGAGATCCAGATCGCCGCCACCAAGAACCTGAAGTGGCACAACATCAAGCCGCAGGTGGACGAGATCGAGTTCGCCGACGGCAAGCGCATCATCATGCTGTCGGAAGGCCGCCTGGTGAATCTGGGCAACGCCATGGGCCATCCCAGCTTCGTGATGAGCGCCTCCTTCACCAACCAGACCCTGGCGCAGATCGAGCTGTGGCAGAACACCGGCAAGTACGAGAAGAAGGTCTATGTCCTGCCCAAGGTGCTGGACGAGAAGGTCGCCCGCCTGCATCTGGGCAAGGTCGGCGCCACCTTGACCGAACTGTCCAAGAAGCAGTCCGACTACATCACCATCCCGCAGGCCGGCCCCTACAAGCCGGACACCTACCGCTACTAAAGCGACCCTTATCGCTTCGAAGAGGCGCGCTGCATCGCAGCGCGCCTTTTTCGTATGGGACGCGCACCGGCGGCGGAACCGCCGGTAAGGACTCATTAACGATTTGATTTGACTCACAAAATATCCACAGGCCGCAAAATATAGGCCTGTGAGCCGCATCTGGTTTTTAGGAATTTATTAACCACAATCCCTAGTCGGACTCGGACTCGCCAGCTATCTTCTTGATTCCAAAGTGATTCGCCGAAAAGGCGGGTAGTTAACGGGGGCTGGCGGCATGCGTCCCAAAACGGGACAGGGCAGAAGGCCGGGGGCATCTGGACGGGTCTGGCGGGGGTTCCTGCTGGGAACCGTTCCGTGTGCCCTCCTGCCCCAGCCTGCCTTCGCCGCGGATGCCCTCACTCTCCAGAACGGCAATATCGTCGTCCTGTCGGCGCTGGCCTGTGGCGGCGTGGCGCTGGCCATCGCCGCGGCCCTGTGGGCGCTGGCGGAACAGCGCGATGCGCGGCGGCTGCGCCGCTCGCTGCGCTCCGTGGGCGCCAAGACAAAAGCAGCACTGGGCGAACGCGAGGCGCTGCTCAGCGCCGGCCGCGAGGCGCTGGTGGTGTGGGGCCGCGACGGCTCCGGCCCCTACTCTTATGGCGGCGGCGACGAGACGCTCCAATCCTGCCTCAAGGGCGCCGATGCCCTGGCCCTGTCCGGCGCCATTGACGGCCTGTCTGATCGCGGCGCGCCGTTCCAGCTTGCGGTGCATGACGCGCATGGCCGGCTGCTGCTGGCGCGCGGCCGCGCCGTGGGCGGCATGGCGGCGGTGTGGATCGAAGAGCCGCGCGCCGGCACCGTGGAACAGGGCGCCGAATATCGCGCCATCCTGGACGCACTGCCCATTCCGATCTGGCTGCGCGACAAGGGCCTGGCGCTGAGCTGGGGCAATCATGCCTTCCTGAAGGGCGCCGGCGCCGCCGATCTTGAGTCCGCGCGCCGCGAGCAGGTGGCGCTGGACAAGGGCGAGCGCGAATTGGCCGCCGAAGCCCGTGCGCAAAACGCCACCCAGGAGTCGCGCCGCTTCTCGGTGGTCAGCGGCCAGCGCCGGGCGCTGAGCTTCACCGAAATTCCGCTGGGCGATGCCGGCGTGATCGGCACCGCGGTGGACGTGACCGAGGTGGCGGCCGCCGAAGCCAAGCTGCAGCAGCATGCCGATGCCCATGCCGATACCTTGGACAAGCTGCAGACCGCGGTCGCGATCTTCGGCAAGGACCAGAAGCTGTGCTTCTACAACAAGGCCTTTGTGAAGCTGTGGGGTCTGCCGGAAAGCGTGCTGGACAAGCACCCCAGCGACGGCGAGATCCTGGACCGGCTGCGCGATGCCCGCAAATTGCCCGAGCAGCGCGACTACCAGGCCTGGAAACGTTCACGCATGGCGCTGTACGCCGACGGCCAGCGTGAAACCGCCGGTGAGGAGGCGTGGCACCTGCCGGGCGGCCAGACCATCCGGGTCGTCACCCAACCCCATCCCTTTGGCGGCCTGACCTTCCTGTATGAAGACGTCACCGCGCGCATCGCGCTGGAGAGCGACTACAACACCTTGATGAAGGTGCAGTCGGCCACGCTGGACACGCTGAGCGAAGGCGTGGCGGTGTTCGGGCCCGACGGCAAGCTGAAGCTGCACAATGCCGCCTTCACCCGCATCTGGGAGTTCGAGGCCGACGACCTGGAAGGCGAGCCGCATGTGCGCACCATCGCCGCGCTGTCCCGCGACAAGTTCGGCGACAGCGCCATCTGGGACCAGTTGATCCAGGCCATCGTGGTCGGCGCCACGGCGCGCGACCTGGGCGATGTGGAACGCTCCGACCGCTCCATCCTGTCGCTGTCCACTTCGCCGCTGCCCGACGGCGCCACCTTGGTGACCTTCAACGACGTCACCGACCGTTTCCGCATCGAGAATGCACTGCGCGACCGCAATGAAGGGCTGGAAGCCGCCGACCGCCTCAAGTCCGACTTCATCAAGCATGTCAGTTACGAGCTGCGCACGCCGCTCAACACTATTTTGGGCTTCTCCGAGCATCTCGCCTCGGGCGTGCCCGGCACGCTGAATCCCCAACAGGACGAATATGTCCAGGCCATCGTGCAGGGCGGCAACACCCTCAAGAGCCTTGTCAACGACATTCTCGACCTGGCGCTGGTGGAATCGGGCGCTCTGCGGCTGGAATTGGAACGCATCGACCTGAACGAAGTGATCAACGACATCGCTTCCCATGCCCGCGAATGGGCGACCAAGATGGGGCTGACGCTTACAGTTGACGTGCCACTGGATGGCGGCCGCTTCCTGGCCGATGCGCGGCGGCTGCGCCAGATCGTGTTCAACCTGTTGTCCAATTCCTTCAAGTTCACCCCGCGCGGCGGCACCATCACCCTGTCGGCCAAAATCGTGGGCGAGGATGTGCAGATCGCTGTGGCCGACAACGGCCCGGGCCTGTCGCCCGAAGTGAAGGCCAATGTGTTCGAGCGTTTCTCGGCCAAGAGCCAGGCCGGCAACCGCGCCGGCGCAGGGCTGGGCCTGGCGCTGGTCAACCGCTTCCTGGAACTGCATGACGGCTGGGTGGAAATTGAATCCAGCGCCGGCGGCGGCACGCTTGTGCGTTGCCACCTGCCGCGCCGGATTCACGACGGCGAGCCGCATCCCGAACAGAGCGATGATCGCAAGACGGCGTATCTCTAGCCTGCATTGCAGCCCTGCACTTGATGTCATCCGGCCGAGCGCAGCGAAACTGCGCGAGGGGAAGGGAATCCAGGCTGTAAAAGCGGGCCAGGTCGTGCCAACCTGGATTCCCTTCCCTCGCATCGCTCGCGCGATGCTCGCCGGGAATGACAAGCGGGTTAGTGCTGGCTTTTGGGCAAATTGAGCACGATGCCGTCCAGTTCCGCTTCCATGCGCAACTGGCAGGACAGGCGGCTGGTGGGTTTCACATCCGGCGCGAAGTCCAGCATGGTTTCTTCCATCTCGCTCTTGGGCGGCAGCTTGGCCTGCCATTCCGGCGCGATATAAACCTGGCAGGTGGCGCAGGCGCAGGCGCCGCCGCAATCAGCGTCAATGCCGGGGATCAGGTGCTTGACCGCGCCTTCCATCAGGGACCAGCCCTCGGCCAGCTCGACGGTGTGGGCCTTGCCACTGTCTTCTATGTAAGTGACCTTGTACTTCACGCCATCTGCTTCATGGGAATGGAAAGGTCAGCCAGGGTCTCAGCAGCCACCGCCTTGCCCTCAGCCACCAGCTTCTTGCCGATCATGTATTCCGGCGCGGCATTCACCGCCTCCACCGCCGCCACTTTGCCGTCGCGCAAATGGAACACGGCGAACTTGCGCGTGGCGGGATCGCCGCGCAGCACCAGCGTGTCGGTAGGCCGCGCCAGGCCGGCAATCTGCAGCTTCAAATCATACTGGTCGGACCAGAACCACGGCACTTCGCTGTAGGTCTTGTGCTTGTCCGTCATGCTCAGCGCCGCATGCTTGGCCTGGTCAATGGCGTTCTGCACGCATTCCAGGCGGATTTCCTGGCCCTCGCGCCCTGTGTGGCGAGTGCAATCGCCCGCCGCCCAGATATGGGGATCGGCGGTGCGCGCATTCTGGTCCACCACGATGCCGTCGGTGCAGGCCAGGCCTGCGTCTTGCGCCAGTTCCTGGCAGGGGATCACGCCAATGCCCACCAGCACGATGTCGGCGTCATAGGCCTTGCCGCCGGCGATGACGCGCTCGACCTTGCCATTGCCTTCAAACCCTTCCACGCCGGTGTTAAGCTTCAGCTTGACGCCGGCCTTTTCATGTTCGCGGGCATAGAAGTCCGACAGCACAGGCGAAACGGCACGGGCCATCAGCCGGTCCATCGCCTCGAACACTGTCACGTCCAGGCCACGCTTGGCCCCGACCGCCGCCACTTCCAGACCGATATAGCCGCCGCCGACGATGGCGATGCGCTTGCCGGCCTGGAACACGGCCTGCAGCCCGTCCACATCGGCGATGGTCTTGAGATAATGCACGCCGGGCAGATCGGCGCCCGGGCAGCGCAGCTTCCTCACCCGCGCCCCGGTGGCCAGCAGCAGCTTGTCGTAAGCGAGCTTCCTGCCATCATTCAGTTCCACCATGCGCTCGGCGCGGTGGATGGCCTTGGCGCTGGTGTTCAGGATCAGCTCGCAGCCGGCCTCGGCGTAATAATTGTCGGCCTTGAGGAACAGCCGCGCGCGCTCGAAGGCGCCCAGCAGATAGGCCTTGGACAGCGGCGGGCGCTGATAGGGCGGATAGGCCTCGTCGCCCACCATGGTGATGGGACCGGTGAAGCCTTCCTTGCGCAGCGATTCCACGGCCTGGATGCCCGCCTGCCCGGCGCCGATGATGACGATGTTTTCGGCCATTTTATGAGCGATATTCCGTAATCCGGGCGCGGGGTTAGCACGGCGGTGGATGGGCTACAACCGGGCCCTTCCGGTGGCCCAAAGGCCGGGCTAAAAGCGATGCTTATGGCCCAAATCAGCGAGACGTTCCGCGGGGAGTTTGCCCTGCCCGACTTGAATGCCACCACAGCGCTGGGGCGGGCCATAGCGGGCGGTCTTTGTGTCGGCGATGCCGTGGCGCTGTGGGGCGATCTGGGCGCCGGCAAGACCACCCTGGCGCGCGCCATCCTGCAGGCGCTGGGCGTGACCGAGGATGTGCCCAGCCCCACCTTCACCCTGGTGCAGAGCTATGACACCGCCCCGCCGGTGGCGCATTACGATCTGTATCGCCTGAAGCACGCGCGCGAGATGCAGGAGCTGGGCTTGGACGATGCGCTGGATACTGGCGCGGTGCTGGTGGAATGGCCCGAGCGCGCGCCCGAAGCCTTGCCGCCCGAGGCGCTGCATGTGCGCCTGGCGCTGAAGGACGGCGCGCGTACCGCGCGGCTGACCGGGCCAGCGCGCTGGGCCGAAGGCATGAAAAGCCTGTTGCATGTCTGACCGGCAAAGCGAGATGCAGGATTTCTTGAAGCGGGCCGGATGGGGCGATGCCACCGTCACGCCGCTGCCGGGCGATGCCTCCACCCGCCGCTATGCCCGGCTGGCGATGGGCGGGCGCAAGGCCATGCTGATGGACCAGCCGCAGGGCGCCGAGGCGCCTACCGCGCCTGCCGATGCCAGCGAAGAGACCCGTCGCGCCCTGGGATACAACGCGCTGGCGCGGCTGGCCGGCGCGGACTGCGCCCGCTTCGCCGCCGCCGCCGCCTGGTTGCGCGGCCACGGGCTGGCGGCGCCGGACATCTATGCCGCCGATCACGGTTGCGGCTTTGTCATCCTGGAAGATCTGGGCGACGCGCTGTTTGCCGATGTGCTGGCCGATGGCGGCGATGAAGAACAGCTCTACAAGGCCGCCGTGGAAGTGCTGGCCAGAATTCATGCCAAAGACGCGCCCGCCGCACTATCGGCCGACAAGCCGTTATTTGCCTATGACCAGGCGGCGCATGTCGCCGAGACCGATCTGCTGGTGGAATGGTTCCTGCCGCTGGCCTTGGGCCGCAAGGCGACCGATAGCGAGATCGAACAACACCGCAGCTTGTGGCGCGCCGCCCTGGCCGGCATCGGCAGCAGCCGCCGCGTGTTCGTGCACCGCGATTACCATGCACAAAACCTGCTGTGGCTGCCGGAGCGCGACGGCGTCGCCAAGGTCGGGCTGATTGATTTCCAGGACGCGGTGGCGGGCAGCCCCGCTTATGACCTGATCTCCCTCACCGAGGATGCGCGGCGCGATGTCTCGCCGGAACTGGCCCAGATCGCCACCGCTCATTACCTCGCCGCCATGGCGGCGCAAGGCACGCCGCTGAACGAAACCCAATTCCGCCACGAGATGGCGGTGATGGCGGCCCAGCGCAACGCCAAGATCGTCGGCATCTTCGCCCGCCTCGCCAAGCGCGACGGCAAGGAACGCTATCTCGCCTTCCTGCCGCGGGTGTGGAACTATCTGGAACGCGACCTGGCCCATCCGGCGCTGGCCGATTTGCGGGCATGGTATGATCGCGTGATTGCGAAAGACAAACGCGCACTGGAGCAGGCGTGAGCAAGGTCACCGCCGCGATGATCATGGGCGCGGGGCTTGGCACCCGCATGCGCCCCCTGACCGACGACCGGCCCAAGCCGCTGGTGATGGTGGGCGGCAAGACGCTGGTCGATCATTCCATTGACCGGCTGGTCGCGGCTGGGGTCACGCGCATTGTCGTGAACCTGCACTACAAGGCCGATATGCTGCGCGCCCATCTGGCGCAGCGCCGGAATGTGGAAATCGTCTTTTCCGATGAGACCGAGGAATTGCTGGATACCGGCGGCGGCGTGGTCAAGGCCATGCCGCATTTCGCGGACGCGCCATTCTTCGTGATCAATTCCGATTCCATCTGGGTGGAAGGCAAGAATGCCGCCCTGCCCGCCATGCTGGCCGCCTGGGACGAACGCCGCATGGACGGCCTGTTGCTGTTGGCGCAGATGAAGACCGCCATGGGCTATGAAGGCACCGGCGATTTCGCCCTCACGCCGGACGGCCACATCGCCCGCGCCCGCGATGCTGCCCCACCGCACTACGCCTATCCGGGCGTCCAGATCGTGCATCCGCGCCTGTTCGCGGGCGCGCCCACGGGCGCCTTTTCCACCAACCTGATGTGGGACCGCGCCATCGCTGCCGGCCGGTTGCACGGCACGGTGATGGACGGGGTGTGGATTCATGTCGGCACGCCGCAGGCGCGCGATGAGGCGGAAGCCTATCTAAGGGCGCCCGCTTGAAGCATCCGAGCGTCTTCAGCATCCCGCCCAGCGCGCATTTTGCGCGCGAGCTGGCGCGGGGCCTGATCGCGCGCGCCGGTGATAATCCCCTGGCCCTGTCCTCGGCGGTGATCTACCTGCCCACCCGGCGCGCGGCGCGCAGCTTCGGCGATGCCTTCGCGCACCAGACGGGCGGCGCGGCGCTGTTGCCGCAGTTCCGCCCGCTGGGCGACAGCGACGAAGAAGAATTGCTGTTCGACGCCGCCAGCGAAGGGCTGGAGCTGGCGCCAGCCATCGCGCCCTTGCGGCGGCAATTGCTGCTGGCGCGGCTGGTACGGCAATGGGACCGCAAGGCGCGCGGCGGCGCCCTGTCCTTCGCGCAATGCGCGGCTCTGGCCGACAGCCTGGCCAAGGTGATGGACGAGGTCGAAAACCAGGGCTGCGACCTGGGGAAGCTGAAAGACCTGGCGCCCGATCACCTGGCCGAACATTGGGAAGGCGTCACCCGCTTCCTGGATGTGATCCGCAAGCAATGGCCCAAAATCCTGGCCGAGGAAAAGCTGCTCAACCCCGCCGCCCGCCGCGCGCAGGCAATGCGCGACCTGGCCAGGCGATTGGAAGAGACGCCGCCGCAAGGCTGGGTGATCGCCGCCGGCTCTACCGGCTCGCTGCCCGCCACCGCCGAATTGCTGGCGGTGATCGCGCGCCTGCCGCGCGGCGCGGTGGTGTTGCCGGGCCTGGACAAGGACCTGGATGCGCAAAGCTGGTCGGAATTGGACCCTGGCCATCCGCAGTTCGGCCTGCGCCAGGTGCTGCAGACCATCGGCGCCGAGCGCGAGGATGTGCAGGACTGGAGCGGGCCCGCGCCCAATGCGGCGCGCGAGGCGTTGCTGCGCGAGACGTTGCGCCCGGCCCCCACCACCGATGCCTGGCGGGCGTTGGCGGAAGAAGGCGGCGCGGAGATCGGGGCCGGTTTGAAGAACCTTGCACTGGTCGAAGCAGCGGACCCGGCGCAGGAAGCGCTCGCCATCGCGCTGGCGCTGCGCCAGGCGCTGGAGACACCGGGACGCACCGCCGCGCTGGTGACGCCGGATCGAAACCTGGCGCGGAGGGTGGCGTCGGAAATGGCGCGCTGGGGCGTCACCATCGACGATTCCGCCGGCCGGCCGCTGGCCCATGCCGCCGCGGGCACTTTCCTGTGCCTGGTGGCCGAAGCCGCCGAAGCGCAGTTCGCGCCGGTGCCGCTGCTGGCGCTGCTCAAGCATCCTTTCGCGCGGCGCGGCCAGGACAGCGCCACCTTCCGCGCCCGGGCGCGCGAACTGGACCGCTGGTGCCTGCGCGGGCCTCGCCCTGATGTCGGGCTTGCCGGCATCACAACCGCGATCGAGAAGGCCGCCCTCGCCCGCGTACCGCCGCCGGCAGAGGCGCTGAAACAGCTTTCGGACTGGTGGCAGCAAATCGCCGCCCTGCTGGCGCCCCTGGAGCAGTTGTTCGCACAAAAAGACGTATCGCTTCTAACGTTGCTCGATACCCATGTCGCGGCGGCAGAAGCGCTGGCCTGCGATGAAGCAACCACCTGCATCCTGTGGGCCGGTGACGACGGCCAGGCGGCATTCGAACTGGTGGCGGCGTTGCGGCTGGCGTCGGAGGATCTGGACGCAATCGAACCCGGCTCCTGGCCGCCCTTGTTCCGCAGCCTCGCCATGAAGACGCCGGTGCGGGCCGCTTTCGGGCGCCATCCGCGCCTGGCGATCCTGGGTCCGCTGGAAGCCCGCTTGCAGCATTTCGACCTGACGGTTTTGGGCAGCCTGAATGAAGGCGCATGGCCGCAAGGCGCGGGCGCCGATCCCTGGTTCTCGCGTCCCATGCGCACCACGCTGGGGCTGGAACAGCCGGAGCGCAGCATCGGCCTTTCGGCGCATGACTTCGCCATGCTGGCGGCAGGCCCCAATGTGCTGCTCACCCGCAGCCTGAAGGCGGAGGGCACGCCGACCCTGCCCTCGCGCTGGCTGCAACGCATGCTGCAACTGGTCCAGGGGCTGGACCTGAAACAAGCCTTGGCGCCCCCGCTGGATTATGCCGGGCTGGCGGCGCAGGTCATGGATGTGCCGCTTGGCGAGCGCCTGAAGCGGCCCGCGCCCACCCCACCGGTCGATTTGCGTCCCCGCCGGCTATCGGTGACCGAGATCGAAACCTGGTTGCGCGATCCTTATGCGATCTACGCCAAGCATGTGCTGAAGCTGCGGCCGCTGGATGCGCTGGACGAAGCGATCGGCCCCTTGGAACGCGGCACCGCCCTGCACAAGGCGCTGGAAATCTTTATCCGCGACGTCAAAGGCGAATCGCCGCCCAACGCGCTGGACCAATTGATCGCCGTGGCCGACGATGTCTTCACCCAAGCCGGCATTCCCAGGGCCGCGCTGGCGTTGTGGCGGCCGCGCTTCCTGGCCGCGGCGCGGGGCTTCATCGCGTTTGAGCGCGAGCGCCGCGCCGCCATCGCCACTTCGCACCTGGAGATCAAGGGCACCCTGCCCATCGGCGCCTTCACCCTGTCGGGCATCGCCGACCGCATTGATTTGCTGACCAACGGCGATGCCGCGATCCTGGACTACAAGACCGGCGCCGCGCCCAGCAAGAAGCAGGTTGAGAATTTGCTGTCGCCGCAATTGCCGCTGGAAGCCGCCATCCTGGCCGGCGGCGGCTTTGGCGAGATCGGCAGCCGCGCCACCCAGGACCTGATCTATCTCAGTCTCTCCAGCGAGAAGTCGGCCCGCACGCCGCGCTACATCGAAGGCGATGACCTGCCCAAGAGGGCGGTCGACGCCCTGCAGCGCCGCATCGCCTGGTTTGCCGAAAAGGACACGCCCTATCGCTCGCGCGTGCGGCCCTACCGCGCCGACATCGCCGGCGATTACGACCATCTGGCGCGGGTGCGCGAATGGTCGCCCTCCGGCTGGACGGAGGAGGAGTGATGCGCGATCCCTCCATGGTCGCCTCCGATCCGGAGATTTCCGCCTGGGTCGCCGCCAATGCCGGCGCCGGCAAGACCTATACCTTGGCCAACCGGGTGGCGCGGCTGCTGCTGGCCGATGCCAAGCCGCAGAAAATTCTCTGCCTCACCTTCACCAAGGCCGCCGCGGCCGAGATGCAGGACCGTCTGTTCAAGCAGTTGGGCGCCTGGGCCATGCTGCCCGACGAAAAACTGCGCCAGGAGATCGTCAAGATCGGCGGCGATGCCCATGCCGATTTGCGCAAGGCGCGGCGGCTGTTCGCGGGCGCGTTGGAGACGCCCGGTGGATTGAAGGTGCTGACCCTGCATGCCTTCTGCCAGGTGGTGCTGTCGCGCTTTCCGCTGGAGGCCGGCATCCCGCCCGCCTTCGAAATCCTGGACGACCAGTCGTCGCGCGAACTGATCGGCGAGGCGCGCCAGCATGTGCTGGAACGCGCCGGGTCGGGCGATGCGGTGCTGCGTGACGCCGTGGCGCTGCTGGTGACCGAGACCAGCGAATTCACCCTCACCCGCATCCTGGATGCGGCGCTGGGCGGCGACCGCCGCAAGCTGGAGCGCTTTTTTGCAGGCGCCGCCGATCTGGCGGACACCGTGTTCGCCGCGCATGGCGTGGCCAAAGGCGAAACGGCGCAAGGCATCGGCGAGGATTTCTGCGCCGCCCTGGCGCGCGACATCAAGCAGCTCAAAACCATCCAGACCTGGCTGGCCGGCGGCGGCAAGACTGACATCGAGGCGGCGGCCAGGCTGGGCGCGGCGTTCGACGGCGACATCGGCGCCAGCTTCGCCGCCCTGGACAGCTTCTTCCTCACCACCAAGGGCGAGCCGCGCCTGAAACTGGCCAGCAAGGCCTTGGCCGACGCCCAGCCCGGCCTGCTTGCCGCCCTCACGCAGTTGCAGGCGCAATTCTGCCAGGTGGCCGAACGCCGCCGCGCCGCGCGCGCCGCCCAGCTCGCCCACGCCGCCCTGACCGTGATCCGCGCCATGAGCACGCGGTACCAGGACGCCAAGCGCATGCGCGGGGTGCTGGATTATGACGACCTGATCGTGGAAACAAAAAAACTTTTGTCCAACGGCAACGCCGCGCAATGGGTGCTCTACAAGCTGGATGGCGGCATCGATCACGTCCTGATCGACGAGGCCCAGGACACCAGCCCCGAACAATGGGAGATTGTGCGCAAGCTCACCGAGGAATTCTTCGCCGGTGTCGGGCGAGACCGCGCGCAATTGCGCACCATCTTCGCGGTGGGCGACGAAAAGCAATCCATCTTCAGCTTCCAGGGCGCCGATCCCGGCCAGTTCGACATCAACCGTCGGCATTTCGCCGAAGTGATCGCCGGGACCGAACAGCGCCTGCATGAAGTCAAGCTGGAAACCTCCCGCCGCTCGGCGCCGGAAGTCCTGTCGTTCGTGGACAAGGTGTTTGAAAGCGAGGCGGCGCGCGCCGGGTTGACGGTCAGCGGCGGCGAAATCCTGCATCGCGCCCATCGCGACACCGCCAAAGGCGGCATCGAATTCTGGCCGGCGCTGGCGCCCGAGGACGAAGAAGAGGTTGATTACTACGCCCCCGTGGACACGGTGCAGAAAGAAAGCCCGGTCGCCCGGCTGGCGGGACAGATCGCCGACAAGATCGCGGGCTGGCTGAACAGCGGCGCGCGCCTGCCCGATCACGCTTCCCCCATTGCACCGCGCGACATCATGATCCTGCTGCCGCGCCGCGAACCCTTCGGCGGCGAAGTGATCCGCCAGCTCAAGCTGCGCCGCATTCCGGTGGCCGGCGCCGACCGGGTGCGGCTGACCGAGCAGATCGCGGCCATGGACCTGATCGCGCTGGGGCGTTTTGTGCTGCAGCGGGAAGATGATCTGACCCTCGCGGCGCTGCTGCGCTCGCCGCTATGCGGCCTCGGCGAAGAGACGCTGTTCGAACTGGCGCATGGCCGCAAGGGCGACCTGTGGAGCGCGCTGGTGGCGCGAGCCCGCGACTTCCCGGCGGCGCATGGCTTTTTATCGGCCATGCTGGAGCGCGCCGACTTTGCCCCGCCGTTTGAATTTTATTCCCATGCCCTCACCGGCCTGGGCGCCAAGGAAAAGCTGCTGGCGCGGCTGGGGGCGGAATCCGCCGATGCGATTGACGAGTTTCTCTCCCTCACCCTGACCCACGAGAAAAGCCATTCCCCCTCGCTGGAAGGGTTCCTCGACTGGGTCGAGCGCGGCGGCACCGAGATCAAGCGCGACATGGAACGCGGCCGCAACGAAGTGCGGGTGATGACGGTGCACGGCGCCAAGGGCCTGGAAGCCGATATCGTCATCCTGCCCGACACCACCTCCCTGCCCGAACCGCCCAGCCGCAAGGGGCACCTCTTGTACGACGAAGGCGGCGTGCTGTTTCCCTTGTCCAACGAGGACGCACCGGATGTTGTGAAACGCGCCAAGAACCGCGCCGAAGCCGAAACCCTGCGCGAGCATCGCCGGCTGTTGTACGTGGCGCTGACCCGTGCCCGTGACCGGCTCTATGTCTGCGGCTTTGAAAGCAAAAAGGGCGTCAAGGACGGCTCCTGGTATCAACTGACGCAAGCCGCCGCGGAAAGCCTGGGCGCCAGCGTGACGCGCGGCGACGGCACCATCACCACCTTCGGCACATTGGATGATGAAAAGGGCGCCGTGACCAAGGAAGCGGCGAAGCCGCAAGCGCTGCCGGGCTGGATCGCCGCCACCGCGCCGGACGAACCGGCGCTGCCCCGCCTGATCCGCCCTTCGGATGCGGTCGGCGTCACGCCGCCCACCTTTTCGCCGCTGGGCAACGGGGCGCAACGCTTCCGCCGCGGCAATGCGGTGCATGCGCTGCTGGCGCGGCTGCCCGACATCGCGCCCGGCAAGCGCCGCGCCGTGGCGCTGAAGTTCATCCAGGCCAGCGGGTTGAAGGATGCCGAAGCACTGGCGGACGAAGTGCTGGCCGTGCTGGACGATCCCCAGTTTGCCGCCGCGTTCGCGCCCGGCAGCCAGGCCGAAGCGGGCCTGCTCGCCGAACTGCCGGAACTGGGCGAGGGCGCGCGGGTCAATGGCCGCATCGACCGGCTGGCGGTGACGAAAGAACAAGTGTTGATTCTGGACTTCAAGACCAACCGCCCCGCGCCCAAAAGCGAGGGTGAGGTTGCCCCCGTCTATCTGGCCCAGATGGCGCTCTACCGCGCCGCAGCGCGCCTGATCTTTCCCGGGAAGCGCATTGTTTGCGGCCTGGTCTTCACCGATGGCCCCCGCCTTTTACAGCTTTCCGATGTGGTTCTGGACGCCCAGATGGCGGGGATTTCCGCCCGCCTTGACCCGGCGGGGTCGCGTTCCTAGATATGGTGCCGCTACATCAGGAATCACATCATGCCCCTTAAAGTGTCCGATGCCTCGTTCCAGGCCGATGTCCTGGATGCCAAGAAGCCCGTGCTGGTGGATTTCTGGGCCGAATGGTGCGGACCCTGCCGCATGATCGCGCCGGCGCTGGATGAACTGTCGGCCGAGCTGGGCGACAAGGTCACCATCGCCAAGCTGAACATCGACGAGAACCCGCATGTTCCCACCAAGTATGGCGTGCGCGGCATTCCCACCATGATGATCTTCCAGGGCGGCCAGGTCGCGGCGACCAAGGTCGGCGCCCTGCCCAAGTCGAAGATCAAGGAATGGATCGAAAGCTCGATCTGAGCCCTCAGTGTCATGGCCCGCCGGAGTGCGGGCCATCCAGTTGATAGCGGCGTTCTCCTTCAAAAGAGAACGCCGTTCCTTTTTGTAGATTGAGGAAGCGTCGTCTGGATGGCCCGCATTTGCGGGCCATGACAGTTGGGGCTAGCTATTTTCAGCTAGAACCTTGCCCGCCAGGTAAAGCGACCCGCAGATCAAGATCCGCGGCGGCACGTCCGTGTCATCCAGCCGCGTCCACGCATGGATCTGCAGCATGGCATCGTCCAGATCTTCGGCGGGCGCGCTGTCAAGCCCGGCGCGCCGCGCCACATCGTACAGAGCGCCCGCGCCCATGCTGGCTTCCTCGCCGGGAATGCCCACCGTCACCACATGCCGCACCAAGCCGTCAAAGGCGCGCAGATAACCAAGCGCATCCTTGTTCGCCAGCATGCCGCAGATCAGATAAAGCGGCCGCTCACCATGTTCTTCCATGTCGGCCATGGCGCGCGACACCGCATCGGCGCCGTGCGGATTGTGGCCGCCGTCCAGCCAGACTTCGGCGCCGCGTGGCGCGGCTTCTGTCAGCGGGCCCTTGGTCAGCCGCTGCAGCCGCGCCGGCCATTCCACCGTGAGCAACCCACGTTCGATGCCGGCATCCGTGCCCCAACCCTCATTGGCATGACGCAAGGCGGCGATGGCGACACCGGCATTCTCGATCTGGTGACGGCCGACCAGTTTGGGCAGCGGCAGATCCAGCAGGCCCTGCTGGTCCTCATAGACCATGCGGCCATGCTCGAGCCGGCTGGAAAAATCCTGGCCGAATTCATAGACCGGCACGCCCAGCCGGTCGGCCCGCGCCAGGATGACGTCGCGCGCGATGTCGCTTTGCGGTCCCACCACCAGCGGCGCGCCTTTCTTGATAATGCCGGCCTTCTCGGCGGCGATGCCGGCCAGGTCGTCGCCCAGGAATTCCTTGTGATCCAGGCCCACCGGCTGGATCACCGTCATGGCGGGATGCAGGATCACATTGGTGGCGTCATAGGTGCCGCCCAAACCCACTTCCAGAATGGTGGCGTCGGCGGGATGGCGGGCAAAAGCCAGGAACATGGCGGCGGCGGTGATCTCAAAAAACGTGATCTCGCGCCCGGCATTGATCTGTTCGACCTCTTCCAGCAGCGACACCAGCCCCCCTTCCGAGATCAGCTTGCCGGCAATGCGGATGCGTTCATGAAAGCGCACCAGATGCGGCGAAGTGTGGACATGCACTTTCAGCCCCTGTGCCTCCAGCATGGCGCGGGCGAAGGCGCAGGCGCTGCCCTTGCCGTTGGTGCCCGCGACATGGATCACCGGCGGCAGGCGCAAATGCGGATTGCCCAGGTCGGCCAGCAGCCGCAGGATGCGGTCCAGCGCCAGGTCTATCTTCTTGGGATGCAGCGACAGCAGGCGCCGCAGCACCGTATCGCTGCGCGTGGTTTCCGAAAGCATTACGGGGCCGCGGTGGCGTTGCCGTTACGCTTGGGCATATTGAGCACCTTGCTGCGCGGCTTGCCCTCTTTCATCAACAGATGCAGCAGCCGCGACAGGGTGGCCCGCAATTCCTTGCGATGGGTGACCATGTCCAGCATGCCGTGTTCCAGCAGGTATTCGGCGCGCTGGAAACCTTCGGGCAGCTTCTCGCGGATGGTCTGGGCGATCACCCGCGCGCCGGTGAAGCCGATCTGGGCGCCCGGCTCGGCGATCTGGACGTCGCCCAGCATGGCATAGGAAGCGCTGACCCCGCCGAAAGTGGGATCGGTCAGCACCACGACATAAGGCAACCCCGCCTCGCGCAGCATGTCCACGCAGATGGTGGCGCGCGGCATCTGCATCAGGGAAAGAATGCCTTCCTGCATGCGCGCGCCGCCCGAAGCGACGAACAGGATGTAGGGCCGCTTTTCCTTGGCCGCCGCCTGCAGGCTTTCCACCAGCGCCTCGCCCACGCCCATCCCCAGGCTGCCGCCCAGGAAGTCGAAAGGCTGCACGCCGATCATCACCGGCAAACCGTCAATCGTGCCGCGCGCGGCAGTGAAGGCTTCGGGCCGCCCGGTCTTGGCGCGGGCGCCCTTGATCTCGTCGGCATAGCGCTTCTCGCCGCGGAAGCGCAGCGGATCGGCGGCAACGGTCGGCGGCACCAGCTCGGTGAAACTGCCGGCGTCGAAGGTATAGGCGAAACGCTCGGCCGGGCCGATGCGCATATGATGGCCGCAATTGGGGCAGACGTTCAGGTTGCTGACCAGGTCGCGGTGGAAAACCATCTCCCCGCAGGACGGGCACTTTTTCCAAAGATTCTCCGGCGTATCGCCGCGATCCTTGCCGCCCATCAGGCCCTTGATGCGGGGCCGGACGATGTTGGTGATCCAGTTCATGCCGGCACCTTACCATGGCGGGCTGCATGGGTGGAACCGGCCAAAGTGCGGCTCAGCTCCAGGACTTCGGCGATAACCTTGTCCTTTCCGGCGTTAAGGTTTGCGGCGACCTGGCCAACAATGGCCGACCCCACCACCACCCCGTCGGCCAGCAGCGCGATGGCGGCGGCCTGTTCCTGGGTGCGGATGCCGAAGCCCACGGTGCAAGGCAGATCGGTGATGGCGCGGACCCGCGCCATGGCGGCGCGCACTTCGTCTTCCGGCACCGCCTTGGTGCCGGTCACCCCAGCCACCGAGACATAATAAAGATAGCCCGACGCATCGGCGACAATGCGCTTGAGACGCGCGTCATCGGTGGTGGGGGTCACGAAGCGGATCAGGTCCACGCCCTGGGCTCTCGCGGGAATGCGCAGCACTTCGTCTTCTTCCACCGGCAAGTCCACCACGATCAGACCGTCAACGCCGGCCGCCGCCACATCCTTGGCGAAGCGCGCCGTGCCATGGGCATGGATGGGATTGTAGTAGCCCATCAGCACGATGGGCGTGGTCTTGTCGGTCTTGCGGAATTTCTCGACCATCTTGAGCACCTTGGCCATGGTGGCGCCGGATTTCAGGGCGCGCACCGACGAGGCCTGCACCGCCGGGCCGTCGGCCATGGGATCGGTGAAGGGCATGCCCAGCTCGATGATGTCGGCACCCGCAGCCGGCAGCTTCGCCAGGATGGCGAAGCTGGTTTCCATGTCGGGATCGCCGGCGGTGATAAAGGGCACGAAGGCAGCGCGGCCTTCCTTTTTCAGGCGGGCGAAAGTGTCGGAAAGCCGGCTCACAGTTTTTCTCCCAGCTTTTCGGCCACCGAGAAGATGTCCTTGTCGCCGCGCCCCGACAGGCAGACGGCGATGATATCTTCCTTCTTCATCTGCCCCGCCACTTTGCAGACATGGGCGATGGCATGGGCCGATTCCAGCGCCGGGATGATGCCTTCCAGCTTGGACAGCAGCATGAAGGCATCCAGCGCCTCCTTGTCGGTAACGGAGAAATACTTCACCCGGCCGATATCCTTCAGCCAGCTATGCTCGGGACCGACGCCCGGATAATCCAGCCCCGCCGAGATGGAATGGGCCTCGATGATCTGGCCATCGGAATCCTGCAACAAATAGGATCGCGCGCCATGCAATACGCCCGGCGAGCCCTTGGACAGGGTGGCGGCATGGCGGGGCGTGTCCACCCCGTCGCCCGCCGCTTCCACGCCGTGAATCTCAACGTCCGTGTCATCCACGAAAGGATGGAACATGCCGGCCGCATTGGAGCCGCCGCCGACGCAAGCCACGATCAGATCCGGCAGGCGCTTTTCGCGGTCCATCATCTGGACGCGGGTTTCGTTGCCGATCACGGTCTGGAAGTCCCGCACCATGGCGGGATAAGGATGCGGCCCCACCACCGAACCGATGATGTAGAAGGTATCGTGGACATTGGCGACCCAGTCGCGCAGCGCCTCGTTGGTGGCGTCCTTCAAGGTGCGCGAGCCGGACGACACGCCCTTCACCTCGGCGCCCAGCAACCGCATGCGGAAGACGTTGGGCTTCTGCCGCTCCATGTCCACATCGCCCATATAGATGGTGCAAGGCAGGCCGAAGCGCGCCGCCACCGTGGCGGTGGCCACGCCATGCTGGCCGGCGCCGGTCTCGGCGATGATGCGGGTCTTGCCCATGCGGCGGGCGAGCAGGATCTGGCCCAGGCAATTGTTGATCTTGTGCGCGCCGGTGTGGTTGAGGTCCTCGCGCTTGAGATAAATCTTGGGACCGCCCAGATGAGCCGTCAGCCGCTCGGCGAAATAGAGCGGGCTTTCGCGCCCGACATAATGGGTCAGAAGCCCCTGCAACTCCGCATGGAACGCCGGGTCCTTTTTCGCCGCTTCATACGCTTCTTCCAGCGCCAGGATCAGCGGCATCAGGGTTTCGGCGACAAACCGGCCGCCATAGGCGCCGAAATGGCCGGTGGCGTCGGGACCGGCGCGCAAGGAATTGGGAATCTGGTTCACGCGCGCACCAAGGTTTTTGTAGCGTTGACGAAATCGGCGATGCGGGTCGCATCCTTCACGCCGGGCGCGCTTTCCACGCCGGAGGAAACATCCACCATTTGGGCGCCCGACAAGGTGATGGCGCGCGCGACATTTTCCGGATCAAGGCCGCCGGCCAGGAACCAGGGTTTGGTGAAACTGCGGCCGTGCAAAATCTTCCAGTCGAAGGCGGCGCCATGGCCGCCGGGACGGCTGGCGCCTTTGGGCGGGCGGGCATCGAACATCAGCATGTCGGTCGTGGATTCATATTCCGCCGCGGCCGCCAGATCGGAGACTTCCGCCACCGGTAGCGCCTTGATCACCGGCACGCCGAACTTGCCGCGGATATAGGCGGTGCGCCGCGCGCTTTCGCTGCCATGCAGTTGCAGGAAGTCGGGCTTCACCGCCGCAATCACCGCCTCGATCCCGGCATCGTCCATGTCGGTGATCAGCGCCACGATCTTCAGCCGCCCGCGCATGGCATCCGCCAGCACGCGCGCCTGCTCCAGCGCGACGTAGCGCGGCGACTTGGGATGGAACACCAGCCCGCCATAGGACGCGCCGGCGCGCACCGCCGCCTCAATGGCGTCGGGGCTGGTGAGGCCGCAGATTTTGACCGCGATGGGCATGGTTGTGGGGTGTATGGGCGCAGGAGCCGCCAAAATCAAGCAAACGCGGTTAAGCGGCTGAAATGCCCAAGCTTTCGGCAATGGCCCGGGCCGCTTGGGCCGGGTCCTGCGCCCCTGTGATGGGACGCCCGATTACCAGCCGGCTGGCGCCCGCCGCAATGGCCTCGGCGGGGCCCATGACGCGCTTCTGGTCGCCCACATCGCTGCCGGCGGGACGGATGCCCGGCACCACCAGCAGGAAGTCCGGTCCCAGTTCTTTGCGCAGCCGCGCGATCTCATGCGCCGAACACACCACGCCATCCAGGCCGCACTGCTGGGTGAGCGACGCCAGCCGCAGCACCTGGTCGCCCACCGGCGGCGTCAGTCCGACGGAGGGCAGGTCTTCATCCGACAGGCTGGTCAGCATGGTGACGGCGATCAACTGGGTGGACGGCGACACGCTTTTCACCGCGTCCAATGCGGCGCGCATCATCGCCGCCCCGCCCTGGGCATGGACATTGAGGATCGAAACGCCCAGCGCGGCGGCGGCACGGGCCGCCCCGGCCACAGTGTTGGGAATGTCGTGGTATTTCAGGTCCAGGAAGACCGGCATGCCCATCTCAAGGAACGGGCGCACGCCATCGGGGCCATGGGCGTTGAAAAATTCCAGCCCCAGCTTCAGCCCGCCGACAGAGCCGCGCACACGCTCCGCCAGTTCGCGGGCATAGTCGGAATCGGTGGTGTCTAGAGCAACAAGTATTGGATTCAGAAGAGGGGCCGGATTCGCTGTCACGCTTCCGGCGTACCGCCATTCAGGCGCTCGCGCAATTCCTTGCCGGTGCGGAAGAAGGGCGCGCGCTTCTGGCCCACGGAAACCGGCTCGCCGGTGCGCGGATTGCGGCCCATGCGGCTGGGACGGACCTTGACGCTGAAAGCGCCAAAGCCGCGAAGTTCCACGCGATGGCCGTCGGCCAGCGCCTTGCTGATGGAATCCAGCACTGTGGTCACGATGCGTTCGACATCGCGGTGGTACAGGTGCGGATAACGAGCGGTGAGCCGCGCAACCAGTTCTGACTTGATCATCCCCAGCCCCTTTGAGGGACACGCCGTGGGGTTTTGCCCCCGCGGCTGGGGGTAACCTGTCATGACAAGTTCCCGCCCGTCAACGGGAAGCATCTGAAAAACCAGCCTTTTTCGCTTCCAGACCCCGGTTTTCATCCGTGGGCGATGCATTTTGGCCGCTTCCCCGCCCGCCTTGAAGCGGCTTGCGCACCTTGGGGGGCCAATGGAAAGTCGTCCCAACCAATAAAGTGCGGGGAACGGGACATGAAAATTCGCCAATTTGCCTTGGGTTTGGCCCTGATTCTGGCCGGCGTGAGCGCTGCCGAGTCGGCGCCCCCCAAGGAGACCTGGATCGGCGCCTGGGGCTTTGTCCCCACCCCGCTGCCGCCGGGCTTCGTCCCGCCCGTCCCCGCACCCACGCCCAATGCCGTGCCGCTCGCCGCCGCGCCGGCGCTGGCGGTGACGCCGCCGCCCGGGCCGCCGCTGCTCGACAATCCCGGCAACCTGGCCCTGGCCGTGCCCGAGTTCGATCCCTCCAACATCACCATCCGACAGCTCGTGCGGGTGGCGGTGGCGGGCAAGCGCCTGCGCATCCGCATCAGCAATGAAGGCGGCAGCGACGCAATGGTGCTGGGCGCGGTGCATGTCGGCGCCGCGGGTCCCGACGGCACGGTGCTGCCCGGCAGCGATCATGCCGTGACATTCGACGGCAAGAGCGGCGTGGTGGTGCCCGCCGGGGCGCCGCTTCTGTCCGACGCCGTGGCGATGCGGACCGGCGCGCTGCAAAAGCTGGTGATTTCCATCCATGTGCCGGGCGTGATGTCCCGCACCGGCCATGCGCTCTACCAGTATGTCGCGGGAACCCCCGGCGACCACACCGCCATGGCCACCTTGCCGTCTTCGCGCATCATGCGCCTGCCCGCCTTGGTCACCCAGGTCGAGACCGATCCCGTCAGCGCCGACAGCGTGGTCGTGGCCTTCGGCGATTCCATCACCGAAGGCGCCGCCTCCACCAACAACGCCTTCCGCGGCTGGCCCGACCGGCTGGCCGAGCGCCTGGCCGCCGCCAAAAGCAAATGGTCGGTGGTCAATGCCGGCATCGGCGGCAACCGCCTGCTGCGCACCGGCACCGGTCCGGGCGCGCTGGCGCGGCTGGACCGCGACGTGTTCAGCGTGGCGGGCGTGAAGGCCGTGATCCTGCTGGAAGGCATCAACGATATCGGCCGCGGCTTTACACCCACCGGCACGCAGGACCCCGCCACCCTGGAAGCCCTGATCGCCGCCGACAAGCAGTTCATCGCCCGCTGTCATGCCCATGGCATCAAGGTCTATGGCGCGCTGCTGACGCCCTATGGCGGCGCGGGATATGCCTCGCCCGCAGGGGAAGCGGTGCGCACCGGCCTCAACAACTGGATCAGGACGTCGGGCGCCTTTGACGGGGTGGTGGACTTCGCCACGCCGACCGGCGATCCGGCCAATCCCCTCACCTTCCGCGCCGACTACAATCTGCGCGACAAGCTGCATCCCAATGATGCGGGTTATGAGGCAATGGCCAACGCCATAGACCTGGGATTGTTCGGCCGCTAGGCCGCGGCGGTAATATCGCCCTGCTGCAGCAGCACGCCGGCGGTGTCCCAGATGCCCTGGTGTTCGGTGATCTTGCCGTCCTTGACCGTCCAGCGGATGGAGACATCCGTGGTGACATACTTGCCGCTGGGGCTGTGCAGCGCTTCGGCCTCGAACAGGCCCCAGATCTGGTCGCCCTGGGCGGTGATGGTCTTGGGCTCGAAGCGCACGAAGCTGTAACGCGAGCACAACAGGGCGGTATATTCCTTCATCCCCGCCATGCCGCGATGGGTGCCGCCAAAGCGGAAGAGTTCGCGCGGCGCCGTCGCCTTCCACACAATGTCGGGGCTCAAGGCATCGAACAGCGGCTGAAGATCGTTCTTCTTGAAGGCGGCGATCACCGTCAGCATCAAGGTCCTGTTTGCCTTTTCCTGTGTCATCAAACGATCTGCCTTCATGGCGGGCGCATCACACCGGCCGATTTGAAAATGGGATGAAAGAAAAGGGCGCGCGAATCGATATTGCGCGCCATGTGAAATCGGCGCGTGGCTACAGGCGCGAACAGCCCAAGTCAACGCATAACAGCCACCCCGCATGCGCATGGCGCCGACACATCATCTGGAATGTCACAGAAGCGGGAAGCGGCCACAAAGCCGCCATAGTCTGCGCAGGTTGGCCTCACATTGTGAGGCCCGCGACCGGCGCACATTTGGGCATGGGATAAAAGGCGGCATCTGGGAGAGGCGGCGCTCCCACCCGTCGCGCCGTTGCCTGATTGCGCAAACGCCCCATTCCAGGGGCATTTGCCGCGCCGCACCATGCCGGCAATCCGCGCCAGCGCGACATATTGTATACAAAACTTGCCGTCCGTACCTGCGCCACTTACGGTCACGAAATCGCGAATTTCCGGGGACGAACAAGTATGATTCACCGCAGACAGATGCTGGCCACCGCGTCAGCCATGGCCCTGATGGGCAGCAGCATCGCCCGGGCCGCAGTCGATCCCGTGGCAAAGCCCGGCGAAACCAACTGGCTGCATTACGCCAACGATCTCAAGAGCACCCGCTATGCACCGCTGGACCAGATCAACGGCGCCAACTTCAACCAGTTGGAACTGGTTTGGCGCTTCAGCACCAATTCGCTGGGCCCGCGCCTGGATGCCGACTACCAGTCCACCCCGCTGGTGGTGAACGGGCGCATCTATTGCACCGCCGGATTTCGCCGCGCCGTGGTCTGCCTGGACGCGGGCACCGGCGAACATCTGTGGCTGCACAACCATGACGAAGGCGAACGCATCGGGTCGCGCGGCGGCCCGGGCCTGGGTGTCGGCTATTGGACCGACGGCACCGCCGAGCGCATCATCTATGTCACGCGCGGCTACACCATGTTCTCGCTGGACGCCAAGACCGGCCTGCCCGATCCGAACTTCGGTCCCGGCGGCTCCATCGACCTGCGCCAGAACAACGACCAGGATATGGACCTGGTCAAAGGCGTGATCGGCATCCATGCGCCGCCGCTGGTGGTGCGCGACACCGTGGTGGTGGGCTGCGCCCCCACCGCCGCCTCCAAGGGTTATCTGCGCGGCTTCGATGTGAAGACCGGCAAGCGCAAATGGATCTTCCACACCATCCCGCTGAAGGGCGAGTTCGGCTACGAGACCTGGACCACGCCCGGCCAGGCGGAAGCCGCCGGCAATATGGGCGTGTGGGCGCCGATGTCGGCCGATCCCGAGTTGGGACTTGTTTATGCCGGCGTGGAATCCCCGCCCACCGATCTGTTGGGCGTCAGCCGCACGGGCGATCATCTGTTCGCCGAAAGCCTGGTGGCGCTGGACATCGAGACCGGCGTGCGCAAATGGCACTATCAGATGATCCATCACGGCATCTGGGACCGCGACGTGTCCTGTGCCGCCGTGATTTGCGACATCCCCCACAGGGGCCGGATCATCAAGGCGATCGCCCAGCCCACCAAGCAGGGTTACGTCTATGTGCTGGACCGCGCCACCGGAAAGCCGGTCTGGCCGATCCCCGAAAGGCCGGTCGCCAAGGGCAATGTGCCGGGCGAATATTACTCGCCCACCCAGCCCATCCCCACCGTGCCGCCGCCCTTCGCCAAGCAGGGCATGACGGCCAACGACCTGGTGGACTGGACGCCGCAGATCAAGGCGCGGGCGCTGGAGATCGCCAGCCATTATCACATGGGCCCGCTCTACGATCCGCCGCCCATGGTGGACGACAAGATTTTCGGCATGCTCAATCTTCCGGGCCTGCAGGGCGGCATCAACTGGCCCGGTGCGTCCTACGATCCCGAAACCCACATGCTCTACCTGTTCTCCAAGACCCAGATCGAGGTCAGCGGCGTGACCAGGACGGCCGACGGCAAGCTGGTCCAGCGCGGCGGCCAGCCGGCGGCCGGCAGCGCCGACGCCAATGGCGGCGCCTTTGGCGGTGTCGCCAGCCTGAAGGGCGCGACGGGACCGGGGCGCGGCTCGGTGAGCAAGGACGGCTTCAACGATCCCATCGTGCCGGGCATGATCTCCATCGAGGGCATCCCCCTGATGAAGCCGCCTTACGGCACCATCACCGCCATGGACCTGAGCAAGGGCACCCTGGCCTGGCAGATCGTGCATGGCGAAACGCCCGATCACATCAAGAACCATCGCCTGCTCAAGGGCGTCACCATTCCGCGCACCGGCCAGACCGGCATCCTGGGCACCTTGACGACCAAGACGCTGATCATCATCGGCGATTGCGGTCTCTTCACCGACGAGACGGGGCGCAAGGGTGCGCGGCTGCGCGCCTATGACAAGGCGACCGGCGAGCAGAAGGGCGCGGTGTTCATGGACAAGGTGCAGACCGGCGCCACCATGACCTACCTGCACCAGGGCAAGCAGTATCTGGTCTGCGCCCAGGGCGGCTCCTATGGCGCCGACCTGGTGGCCTATGCCCTGCCCGGCGCGCCACCGGCCGGAGTGCGGCCCGAGGAGCGCTGAGAGCATTTGGGAAACGGGCCGGTGGTGACACCGGCCTTTTTCTTTCGAGCTGGGGAGCCGAGATGCCGAATTGGATCACGCGTTGCGCGCTGGGAACGCTTGCCCTCCTGGCCTGGGCGACATGCGCTGCAACCGCGCAAGGCCCGAGCGGCACGGTCGCGGGCCGGTTCACGGTCGAGCATCCCACCCTGGAAAATCTGGGCTTCGAATGGGCCATCACGGGCGACGCCAACCGCAATGCCGCCGTCGCGGTGGAATTCCGCCGCGCGGGCGAGCCCGCCTGGCGCAAGGCGCTGCCGCTGGTGCGGATCGGCAGCGAGCGCATCTTCCGCGATGTCGAACATCTCAGCTACATCGTCCCTGACGGCTTCGCCGGCAGCATCCTGGGCCTGCAGCCTGGCACGGAATACGAGGCCCGCTTCACCCTGAGCGATCCCGACGGCACCTCGGGCCAGGCCACCCAGAGTGTGCGGGTCAAGACGCGCGTCGAACCGCAGCCCTATGCCGGCGGCCGTACGCTTCATGTCTATCCCCCCGGCTACAAGGGCGAGAAGAAGCAGCCCGCCTTCGACAGCCTGCTGCAGGCCTATTACGGCGCCGGCCTTGGCGACTGGAGCGTGGTGTGGGAGCGCCGCGCGCAAGCTGGCGACACCATCCTGATGCATGCCGGCCTCTACCGGAACGAACGCATGAACTATGTCGACCCGATGGTGACGCCGTTTGACGGCACCATGTGGCTGACCCTGAAAGGCACGGCGGAAAAGCCCATCACCATCAAGGCGGCCGGGGACGGCGATGTGGTGATCGACGGCGCGGGCAATGCCAAGCTGTTCGACGTCCAGGCCTCGACCCATCACATCTTTGACGGGATCACATTCCGCGGCACCGATGTGGCGATTTTCGCCGGGATGAAGGAAGTCGGCGGCGCGGTCGGCCTGACGGTCCGCAATTGCCGCTTCGAAGATGTCGGCTTCGGCATCTGGACCGAATATGCGGGATCGAGCGACTTCACCATCACCGACAATGTCTTTCTGGGCCGCCTGCCCCGCAATCTGCTGATCGGCTGGAACCGGCAGTTTCGCCAGCCGGATGAGGCGAACGGCGCGGCCGGCATCTATGGCTCCCATGAAATGCGCAGCTATTACGCCATCAAGGTCTATGGCCCCGGCCATGTGATCGCCCACAATGCCATCGCCTTTTTCCATGACGGCATCGGCATCTCCACCTATGGCACGCCGCCGGATGATCCGGACCGCCGTGCCTCGGCGATCGACATCTATGGCAACGACATTCACATGTCCGGCGACGATTTCGTGGAAAGTGACGGCGGGGTGCACAATATCCGCGTCTATCAGAACCGTGGCGTGAACGCCGCTCATTCCGGTTACAGTTCACAGCCGGTATTCGGCGGCCCGGTCTATTTCATTCGCAATATTTCCTTCAATGCCGGGAACGCGTTCAAGATCAACGCCAATCCCGCCGGCATCTTCATGTGGCACAACACCCTGATCGGCGAGCAGACCGGCGGGGCGGCGTCCAACATGCATTACCGCAACAACCTGTTCATCGGCCGCGGCGCGCCTCAAGGCGTCATGCGATGGGTGAATGTCACGAACGCCTACAGTTCGGACTATAACGGCTACCGGCCCAACAAGGGCGCGACCGAGCAATATCGCTGGGAGGCGCCGGGCCGCACCGCGAACTTCCCGACCCTGGCGTCCTTCCGCGCCGCAACCGGCCAGGAACGCCACGGTATCGAGCTCGACACCGACGCGTTCGAGAAGATCACCCTGCCCGACCCGGCCACGCGGCACCAAGTCTATCATGCCATGGACCTGACATTCCGCCTCAGGCCGGGCGGCAAGGCGGTGGATGCCGGCGAGCGCATTCCCACGGTCAATGACGGGTTTGCCGGCGCCGCGCCGGACCTGGGCGCGCTGGAACTGGGCCAGCCCGAACCGCACTATGGACCGCGCGGACTGGATACCCAGCCCTTTTACCGCTGACGTTCGCAATTGCGAAACATTCTGCCGGTAGCGCGACGATCAAATCCGTAGCAGGATCACGTCAAACACAAACAGGGGTTCCTCATGTTCACGCGCCGCCATTTCCTCGTCACCAGCACCGCCCTTGCCGCATCGCCGGCGCTCGCCGCGCTGGACGCCAAGAACGCCGACATCAAGTTCGGCACCACCGGCTCGATTTTCGGCGTGTGGGACAAGGACGGCAACATGATCAAGTCCAAGAACATGCGCATGATGCTGCAGGACATCAAACATTATGGGTTGGAAGGCTTCGAGCCTTACTCCGACCAGGCCGCGCCCTGGTACAACAAGCCGGCCGAACTGAAAGCGCTGGCCAGGGAGATCGGCGTCGAGATCGCCAGCGTCGGCGATCTGCCCATCAAGCCCGGCACGCCGCCTGCGCCCAAGCCCGCGCCCGGCGCGGCGCCCAACTATGCCTGGCTGGGCGGCGCGGGCCAAAAGAAGCTGATCGCCGACATGGAGGCCTGTGCCCGCGACTTCCTGCAGCCTTTGGGTGTAGATCACTGGAAGAACAATATGGGCCCGCGCCCGCCGGGCGGCCCCAACAAGGACCAGCTCAAGGGCCTGTCCGACACCGCCAACGAGATCGGCATGCGCACCAAGAAATACGGCGTGCGCCTGTCGCTGCATCCGCACATGTGGGGCCCGATGGAGCGCGAGTCCGACTTCCGCTTCGTGATGGAGAACACCGATCCCAATTACGTCTATCTGATCATGGATACCGGCCATAACGTGCTGGGCGGCATGGATGTGGTGAAGATCAGCGACGAGTTTTTCTCCCGCATCACCGAATTCCACCTGAAAGACACGTTCCCGCAATATCGCTTCAACAAGGGCGGCGTCACACCAGCCGACCACAAGAAAAAAAGCGTCTATGCCTCGGTCGGCCAGGGCAAGGGCGTGGATTTCCCCGGCGTGTTCGGCGTCATGCGCAAGAAGCGCTTCAAGGGCTGGGCGGTGTTCGACATTGACGCGCCGCGCCCGGGCGACGGCACCGGCAGCGTGGACGACAATATCGCGGCCAGCGTCAATTACATGCGTTCGGCGCTGGGCGTGAAGCTGCCCGTCGCCACCGGCAAGGGCGGGCTCTTTACCGAGAAGGGTTAAGTCGCGCCCCTCCCCCGGACGCGAGCGCCGAAGGGGGAGGTCAGCCGGCTACAGCCGACGGATCAAGGCGCGCGGACGAACAGCCCGATCGTCAGGGCGATGCCGATCAGCACGGCGGCGATGCGCAAGGCGTTTTGATTCACTTTGGTGACCATATGGCCGCCGATCACACCGCCGATGGCGGCGCCGACACAGGCGATGCCCGCCTGCAGCCAATAGACCTGCGGCGAAAAGACGAACAGCGCCACGGCGCTGGCGTTCATTACGCCGGCCAGCACATTCTTGGTGGCATTGGCGCTGCGGATGGCCAGGCCCGCCGCGGTCAGCGCCGCCAGCATCAGAAAACCGATGCCGCCGCCGAAATAACCGCCATAGATCGAGATCACGAATTGCGCCACGCCCGCGCCCATGGTGCCCAGCACCGGCGGACGGTCGGCCTTGCGCGGCATGAAGCTGCCCCAGGCGAAGATGCTGGTGGCGAACAGCACCAGCCAGGGCACCAGCGCCTTGAAGATGTCGGACGGCGTCACCAGCAGCAGGATGGCGCCCAGTATGCCGCCCGCCAGGCTGATGATGACCAGCGCCTTGAAAGACAATCCCCCGGCGCCAGAGACATGCCCGCGCCCGCCCCAGCTTGACGTGATCTGGCCGGGGAACAGCGCAATGGTCGATGTGATGTTGGCGGCCAGCGCGCTCATGTTCGTCACCATCAGCGCCGGCAGCATCAAAAAGGTGCCGCCGCCCGCCAGCGCATTCTGGATGCCCGCCCAGATCGAGACGATGAAAAGGATGACGAAGGACATGGTCATGGCGTTCGCCATGCCAGTTCCTGGGCCGAACGTAAAGTTCTTTAGCCGAAGGTAAAGGCGAAGGCTTCCACGCCGGGGTCCAGGAACTGGATGGTGAAAGTGTGGTCGCCCGGCGCCTTCGCCCGCACCAACTGGTAGAGGCGCTGGCCGGTGACGGTGCCGTTGCCTTGCGCATCCGTGTCCATGCCATGGGCGCCCTGCGGCGGCTGGCCGTCCACGGTGACCTTGAAGCGCACCGGCTTGTTGTCCAGCCCCGGCCCCAGCACCAGGTGCAGGTCGCGGGCATGGAACAGGAACGTGATCTTGCCGCCCGCCGCAACCAGGGTCGAGCTTTCCTGGCCGATGATCCAGCGCCCGGTCAGGCCCCATTGATTGGGCCGCAACGGATAGGGCGTCTCATATGACGCCACGACATCGGGATGCGGCGCACCGGAGGCGAAGTTGGCGCCGCGGCCATAGCCCAGATAGGTCTCGGGCGACGTGGTGCTGTCCGGCGGCGTGGCAGCGGCCTGCACGCCCTTTGCCTTGGGATCCACGATGCCGCCGGGCACATCGGTGCGTCCCGCCTCGCGCAGCAATTGCTGGATGACACGCTCGGAAGCGTCGTATTCGCCTTCGCCGAAATGGTGATGGCGGATGCGCCCCTGCGCATCGATGAAATAATGCGCCGGCCAATACTGGTTGTTGAAGGCCTGCCAGATGGCGAGGTTGTTATCCAGCGCCACCGGATAGGTCACGCCCAACTCCTTCACCGCCTGCTTGACGTTGGCGGGAATTTTCTCGAAGGCGAATTCCGGCGCATGCACCCCGATCACCACCAGGCCGTGATCCTTGTACTTGGCGGCCCAGGCATTGGTGTAGGGCAGCGCGCGCAGGCAGTTGATGCAGGAGTAAGTCCAGAAATCCACCAGCACCACCTTGCCGCGCAATGCGCTGCGGGTCAGCGGCGGCGAGTTCAGCCATTCCACCGCGCCCTTCAACTCCGGCATGGTGCCTTCGGTCGGCAGGTCGCTGCCGGCCACGGCGATGTTCTGGGTCTTGCGCTCCAGCCCGACTTTTTCCAGCAGCGATTGCTCGATGCCGGTGGTGCGGGTCAGCGACAATTGGGTGAGAAGGCCGGTGTCCAGCCCCAGCGCGATGGCGACGACACCCGCCAGCACCAGCACGCCCAGCACCCGGCGAATCCATTCGCCGGCGCCCAGCGACCGCTTCATGGCGGCGAACAGGCGCCCGCCGATCAGCAACGCGGCGGCCAGCGATGTGGCCGCGCCCGCGGCATAGGCCAGCAGCAACAGGCTGGTGGAGGCGCTGGCGCCCTTGATCGCCGCGCCGGTCAGGATCAGCCCCAGGATCGGTCCGGCGCAGGGCGCCCATAACAGGCCGGTGGCCACGCCCAGCAGCAGCGAGGCGCCGATACTGCCGCGCTCCGCCTCGTTGGCCTGGTTGGAAAGGCGCGAGCCCAGCGCCACCAAGGGCCGCGTCAGCCGGTCGGCCAGGGACGGCAACAGCAAGGTCAGGCCGAACAGGGTCAGCAGCACCATGGCGGCGATGCGGCCCCATTGATTGGCATGCACCGCCCAGCTTCCGCCCAAGGTAGCCAGAGTGGCGATGGCGGCGAAGGTCACGGCCATGCCCAGCAGCAGCGGCAGGCCTGAGCGCACAAAGGGCTGGTCGGAGCGCGCGAACACAAACGGCAGCACCGGCAGGATGCAGGGACTGAGGATGGTCAGCACACCGCCCAGATAGGACAGCAGGAACAGGATCATGGACGCATTACTCCCGCCGCGCTTCTAGCACAAAGACGGGGTTTGCGTCAGGCGTTGGCGTGGACGCTGTCGGCCAGGGCAGCCACCGCCGGGTCATCTTCCGGCACCGGCACCACCTTGTCAGGCACCTTGCCGTCCTGTGTCTGGGACATGGGCAGTTCGACCGGGATCGGCGCGGATTTGTCAGTCTTGAGATCGCTCATGGCATCACAACGCGCCAACCGGCCATGCGGCTACAGAAAACCTGGCGAGGCAGGCCACCAGACATGGCGCACCTTGCGCTCCTTGTGGACGGGAGAGCCGAACAGGGCTGCAAGCATGTGAAGAAAATTCATGGCTGGTACCGGATGTGAATGGACCTGATATGCCAATGCCCTCGCCGCCCGCCGGTTTCACCCGCCTTTGAAATGCCTTCAAATACCCCGGCAAACCGCCCGCAAACTGGGGTCCGCCATGCCGCATTTGCGCATCGGGCCTTTGAAGGGAACCTTTATAGTGGCCCGACTCGGGGGTCCTATGTCACCGCAGCTTTCCTGGCGCGACGCATTGCTGGCGGTGGGAATCGTCTTTGTGTGGGGCACCAATTTCGTGGTGATCCGGGTGGGGCTCGATGCCCTGCCGCCTTTGTTCTTCGCCGCCTTGCGCTTTCTGTTCGTCTGCCTGCCGCTCGTTTTCTTTCTGCCGCGCCCAAATGTGGCTTGGAGAAATCTGGCGGCCTATGGCGTCGCCATCGGGGCCGGCCAATTCGGCCTGCTGTTCATCGCCATGAACGGGCATATCCCGCCGGGCCTGGCCTCGGCGGTGGTGCAGATGCAGGTCTTCTTCACCATCGGGCTGGCCATGTGGCGCACCGGCGAGCGGATCAAGCCGCACCAGATCCTGGCCTTTGTCCTGGCGCTGGCCGGCATGGGCGTGGTCGCGGCCCATAATGGCCAAGGCGTCACCCTGCTGGGGCTGGGGCTGGTGCTGGTGGCGGCGATGAGCTGGGCGGTGGGCAACCAGGTCTCCCGCGAGGCCGGCCAGGTGAACATGCTGGGTTATGTGGTTTGGGCGGCGCTGTTTTCAGTGCCGCCGCTGCTGATCCTGTCGCTGCTGCTGGAAGGACCCGGCGCCATCGCCGCCGGGATCGCCCGCGCCACCCCGGTCACCTGGGCGGCGGTGCTGTGGCAATCGGTGGGCAACACCATGTTCGGCTATGCCTGCTGGGGCTGGCTGCTGTCGCGTTATCCCGCCGCCACGGTGGCGCCCATGTCGCTGCTGGTGCCGGTGTTCGGCTTCGGCGCCAGCGCCATCCTGCTGCACGAACCCCTGCCCCTGTGGAAGATCGCCGCCGCGTTGCTGGTCATGGGCGGGCTGGCGGTGAATTTGCTGTGGCGTCCGCGCAAGCGCCTGATCGGCGGGGAGCCGGCATGACCCAACCCTCCCAACTTTCCCCGCGCGACATGGCCCTCGGGCTTCTGGTCGTTTTCGTCTGGGGCACCAACTTCGTGGTGGTGAGCTGGGGCCTGGGCATGCTGCCGCCGCTGCTGATGGCGGGCATCCGTTTTTCGCTGACCTTGTTTCCCGCCATCCTGTTTCTCAAGAAGCCCGACATCTCCTGGGGCAGCCTGGCGCTCTATGGCGCCTGCGTGGGCACGGGACAGTTCGGGCTGCTCTATATCGCCATGGATGGCTACATCACGCCCGGCGTCGCTTCGCTGGTGATGCAGCTCCAGGTTTTCTTCACCATCGCCCTGGCCGCCCGGCGCACCGGCGAAAAGCCGAAGCCTCATCACCTTGTCGGCCTGGTGCTGGCGCTGGTCGGCATCGGCGTGATCCTGCGGCACACCGGCCATGACATCACACTCACCGGGCTGGCCCTGACTTTGGGCGGCGCCCTGTGCTGGGCCATCAGCAACCAGACCACCCGCGAAGCGGCGCGCGCCGCCGCCGCCAGGGGCACGCCGCTCAATCCCGTTGCCTTTGTGGTGTGGGCCAGCCTGTTCGCCATGCCGGGCCTGTTCGCCGCCTCAGCTCTGCTGGAAGGCCCCACCCGCATCGTGGCGGGGGTGACCGGCTCGGCCTGGATCATCTGGCCGACCCTGATCTGGCAAAGCGCCGCCAATACCCTGTTCGGCTACACCATGTGGGCCTGGCTCCTGACCCGCTATCCCGCCGGTACGGTGGCGCCCATGTCGCTGCTGGTGCCGGTGTTCGGCATCGGCGCCTCGGCGCTGTTCCTGCACGAGCCCCTGCCCCTGTGGAAGATCAGCGCCTGCCTGCTGATCATGGCAGGGCTGGCGGTGAACCTGCTGTGGCGGCCCCGCAAGGACGTGCTGAGCGGCGAACCCGACTGATTACTTGTGCGTCTTGAAGGCGATGAAGCGGATGCGCTTGCCCGCGGGCACCAGCATCTGATGGGTGGTCCCGGCGGGAACGAAGAAATAATCGCCTGCGCGCATGGTCATGGTGCTGCCGCCCTTGACCGAGGTGCCGCGGGTCTCCCCTGGAGCGGTCGTCTTGCCATCGACAGGCGTACCGCCGGTGACGAAATTGGCCTCGCCTTCCTGGACGAACAGATTGTCGTTCCAGTCGGCATGGACTTCGGCCTGGCCGTCCTTGTCGCGGATGGTGTTGATGATCTGGTAGCCGTCATGCTTGGACAGCAGGATCTGCGAATAGAAAGCCCCCGGGGTCATGCCCTTCTTCAGGGTGGCGCCCAGCTCCTGGCCGCTGATGTGGCGCACGCTCTTTTCCGATGAAAGCTGCTCCACGGCGGTGAAGGGCGTCTTGGCGGTCTGCGCCAGGACAGGGGTGGCGGCCAGGATGGCCACGGCAATGAGAAGACGCATGCGAAGAACTCCCTTTGGGTTAAGCCTTATGCTTGAAGATCAGGTAGGTGAAAGTGTGGCCCTGGGTGGCGGTAAAGATGTGCGGCATGCCGGGCGGGATCACCAGCCGGTCGCCTGGCTTCAGGATCTGGAATTTGCCGCCCACCAGCTTGCCGCCACGGATTTCGCCGTTGCCGGTATCGGCGGCGCCGTCCTGGGTCCCGCCATAGGTGATGCTGCCTTCGCCATCCAGGACATGAATGTAGTCGTACCAATGATTATGGGCCTCGGCATTGGTGTTGATCACCCGGGTGACATATTCGACGAAATAGCTTTCGTGATCGATCACGATCTTGGACTGGGGCTTGCCGTCGCTGCGGTGGGTCATCGCCTCCACCTCCGCCGCCGGCTGGTAGACAAAGGCATCGGGGGGCTGGGTGTGCGGCGCGGCCGTCTGGGCCGATGCGTCAAGCGGCAGGACCGCCAATGCGGCCAGCGCCCAGAATCTCCGGTAGGTCATGCAGTCCCCCCTTGTTGTTATTTTGGGGAACTCTAGCGGGCCCCTGCACAAAAGGAAGGGCCCAAAAGAAAGAGGCGCCGCCCGTCAGGGCAGCGCCTCTCGCCGATGCGAAATGACTACTTCTTCTTGCGCTTGGCCTTCTTGACCGCCTTTTTGACGGCCTTCTTGGCCTTCTTCACGGTCTTCTTGACGGCCTTCACGACCTTGGCCTTCTTGGACTTCTTGCGCTTTTTCTTCTTCGCCGGCGCGGCAGGTTTACCGCTGAACAGGCCCGCGACTGCGGCTTCCAGTTCGGCGGCGCGCTTGGCCAGCTTGCTCTTCTTCTTCGCCATGATTCAACTCCTCATCAGTGATGGGGTGATTGCTAGAGTGATTCTGAAAAACCCCCAACCTTTGTCTGTACGCTTGAGCGCCCAATGGGTTCACCCGCGCCGCAAGCGGCCCAACAAAAAGGGCGCGGACATCGCTGTCCGCGCCCTGTTTTTGCAATGAGTTGAGGATTACTCCTCTTCCTTCTCTTCCTTGGCGGCGCCCTTCTTCTTGGGGGTCTTCTTCTTGAGCGCGGCGCCCAGGATGTCGCCAAGGCTGGCGCCGGAGTCCGAAGACCCGAACTGCGCCACCGCTTCCTTCTCTTCCGAGATTTCGCGGGCCTTGATGGACAGGCTGACCTTGCGGCTGGCCTTGTCGATGCTGGTCACCAGCGCATCCACCTTGTCGCCCTTGCCGAAGCGTTCGGGGCGCTGGTCGTTGCGGTCGCGGGCCAGGTCGGCGCGGCGGATGAAGGCCTTCACGCCGCCTCCGATTTCCACCTCGATGCCGCCGTCATTCACTTCCGTGACCGAACCGGTGACAACCGAGCCCTTGCGCAGGCCGCCGCCAGAGGGGCCGGCCTTCTGGATCGGATCGCTTTCGAGCTGCTTGATGCCGAGCGAAACGCGCTCCTTCTCGATATCGATATCCAGCACCTGGGCCTTCACGATCTGGCCCTTTTCATAGGTCTTGATCGCTTCCTCGCCCGGAGTGTTCCAGGACAGGTCGGACAGGTGGACCATGCCGTCAATGTCCGAATCCAGGCCGATGAACAGGCCGAATTCGGTGATGGACTTGATCTCGCCTTCGATCACGGTGCCCGCCGGATGGTTGGCGGTGAAGGCGTTCCAGGGATTTTCCTGGGTCTGCTTCAGGCCCAGGCTGATGCGGCGCTTGTTGGAATCCACTTCCAGCACCGCGACGTCCACTTCCGTGCCGGGATTGACCAGCTTGGAGGGGGCCATGTTCTTCTTGACCCAGGACATTTCGCTGACATGGACCAGGCCTTCGACACCCGGCTCCAGCTCCACGAAGGCGCCGTAATCGGTGACGTTGGTGACCTTGCCCTTGAACTGCACGCCCACCGGATACTTGACGGCGACGCCTTCCCAGGGATCGGTCTGGAGCTGCTTCATGCCCAGGCTGATGCGCTGGGTTTCGTGGTTGATCTTGATGATCTGCACGGTGACGGTCTGGCCGACATTCAGCACTTCGGTGGGATGCGAGACGCGGCGCCAGGCGATGTCGGTGACATGCAACAGGCCGTCCACGCCGCCCAGGTCCACGAAGGCGCCATAGTCGGTGATGTTCTTGACCACGCCTTCGACGATCTGCTTTTCCTGCAGGCTCGCGACCAGCGAGGTGCGTTCCTCGGCGCGGCGTTCTTCCAGAACGGCGCGGCGCGACACCACGATGTTGCCGCGGCGGCGGTCCATCTTGAGGATCTGGAACAGTTGCGGCTGGTTCATCAGCGGGCCGACATCGCGCATCGGACGCACGTCAACCTGGCTGCCGGGCAAGAAGGCCACGGCGCCGTCGAGATCGACGGTGAAGCCGCCCTTGACGCGGCCGAAGATCACGCCGGTGACGCGGGTCACATCGGTGAAAGCCTTTTCCAGCTTGATCCAGCTTTCCTCGCGGCGAGCCTTGTCGCGGCTCAGGACAGCTTCACCGAGCGCATTCTCGACGCGCTCCAGGTAAACTTCCACCGTGTCGCCCACCTTGATGTCGGCGGGGATGCCCGGCATGGCGAATTCTTTGAGGCTGATGCGGCCTTCGGTCTTCAGGCCGACATCCACCATGGCGAAGTCGTTCTCAATGGCGACGATGGTGCCCTTGATGACCTGGCCTTCCTGGGGGGATTGGGTTTCGAAGCTCTGCTCCAGCATCGCCGCGAAATCTTCGCGGGAGGGGGCGGCCATCGAGTCGGTGGCGGCGGGGGTACGTTCTTTGGTTGCGGCGCGAGCCATGAGGGTAGTTCCTATACGTCATGCATGCCGACCGGGCCGGATGGCTGCGGCGGACTTCCCAGGCGGATGCCCGGGCGATTGGGTTTTTGGATAAGTAAGCGGTATGCCCTTTAGGCCGCCGGGCCTCCTTAGCCCCTGTGGCGGTCCTTGAGCGCGCCGTCCACCTTGGGAGAGACCAAAGCGAGGGCTGCCGCGAACGCGGCGTCTATACCCAAATCGGAGGTATCCAGCAAGTCGGCGTCCGCGGCCTGTTTCAGGGGAGAAACCGGGCGGGACTTGTCGGCCGCGTCCCGGGCCTCCAGTTCGGCCACAACATCCTGTTCGGCCCGGCGAATTCCCATGGCCTTGAGTTCCGTCCAGCGGCGGCGGGCCCTTATATCCAGCCTGGCATCCACATAGAGCTTGGCGGCGGCGCTGGGGCAGATCACCGTGCCGATGTCGCGCCCGTCCATCACCGCGCCCGGGCTGCCGCCGGGGGGATGGGCCAGGAAATTCTGCTGGAAGTCCAAAAGCGCGTCACGCACCGCCGGGATGGCGGCGACCTGGGAGGCGGCCTTGCCGACAATGTCGGTGCGGATGGCCGGATCGCCGGCGCGATTGAAATCGATGGTCTGGGCGCCCTTGAGTGCGTCGGCCTCGTTGGACGGATCGCCATTCTTCTCCAGCACGCTGAGCGCGGTCAGGCGGTAGAGCGCGCCGGAGTCCAGATGGGCAAAACCGAAATGGGCCGCCAGCTTCTTGGCCAGGGTGCCCTTGCCGCTGGCTGCGGTGCCGTCCACCGCGATGACGATGCTGCGGATAGGGTCAGGCTTGGCGGTTTTGCTCATGGCGCTTCCATAATGGCGCCCAGGCCGCGCATCAACTCCTGATATTCGGGGAAAGACGTGGCGATCATGGTGACGTCATCCACCGTCACCGGTTTCTGCGACGCCAATCCCATCGTCAAAAAGCTCATGGCGATGCGGTGGTCCATGTGGGTGGTGACGGTGCCACCACCGGGGACTTCCGCCATGCCCTCCACCGTGAGGTCGTCGCCGGCAACCGAATAGGCGACGCCGTTGGCCTTGAGCCCGGCGATGATCGCTTCCAGCCGGTCACTTTCCTTGACGCGCAGTTCTTCCAGCCCACGCATCACCGTCTTGCCACGCGCAAAGGCGGCGGCCACCGACAGGATGGGATATTCGTCGATCATCGATGGGGCGCGCTCCGGCGGGACAGTGACGCCCTGCAATACGGAATGGCGGACGACCAGATCACCGATCTCCTCGCCGCCGCTTTCGCGCTTGTTCTGGACTTCGATGTTCGCGCCCATTTCCAGCAGGGTCTGGATCAGGCCGGTGCGGCGGGGATTGAGCAGGATGGCCGGCAGGGAGATTTCCGAGCCCGGCACGATCAGGGCGGCCACCATCAGGAAGGCGGCGCTGGAAGGATCGCGCGGCACTTCCACGCTGCAGCCGGTCAAAGTGGCGGGACCTTCGACGGTGATGACTTCGCCGCCTTCGCTGCGCGGCGACACGGTGATCCTGGCGCCAAAGGCGGCCAGCATCTTTTCGCTGTGATCGCGGGTCAGGGCGTCCTGGGAAATTCTGCTCACGCCATTCGCATTCAGCGCCGCCAGCAGCAGCGCCGACTTCACCTGGGCCGACGCAGTAGCGACATGGGCGGTGACGGCCTTGGCGTCCTTCGCCCCATGCAGGGTCAGCGGCATCAGCGCCTTGGCGCCCTGCCCTTCATAGGTGATGCCGAAGGCTTCCAGCGGCGCCACCACCCGCGCCATGGGGCGTGACTTCAGGCTGGCGTCGCCGGTGAAGATGGCGGTGATGGGCGTGGTGGCCATGGCCCCCATCACCAGGCGCGAGCCGGTGCCGGAATTGCCGAAATCCAGTTCGGATTTGGGGCTTTTCCAGTTTCCCACCCCCGTCCCGACCACCCGCCAGCGGCCGGGGCCTTCCGCGGTCAGCTCGGCGCCGAAGCCGCGCAGGGCGCCGGCGGTGGAATGGACGTCGCCGGACTCCAAAAGCCCGGAAATGCGGGTTTCCCCGTTTGCCAGGGCGCCCAGGATAAGCGCCCGCTGGGAAATGGATTTATCCCCCGGCACCTGGGCCGTTCCCTTGAGGGGCCCGCCGCGGCGGGCGGCAAGCGGTGCGGAATTGCTGTTATGCATCAGGGGCTTCAAATGACCTTTACAGCCGGGGCCAACCGTGGCAAACGCGCCCCTCCAATAACCCCTTCTTCACGGGAAGATCATCTTGGTCAAGGCAGATCTTGGAACCAAACGGGCTTGCCCGAGCTGCGCGGCGCGGTTTTACGACCTCACCAAGCGGCCGATCGAGTGCCCCAAGTGCGGTTTCAGCTATGAGCCCGAAGCGCTGTTCAAGCAGCGCCGCAGCCGCGTCGTAGAGGCTGTGGCCGCCGGACCCGTCGCGGCCGCCGAGTCCGACGATGAAGAGGAAGAAGACGAGGACGAGGACGAAACCGCCGAGTCCGAAGAGGAAGAAGAAGCCGAGGCCGTGGTCGAGGCGCCGCTGAAGATCGCGGCGACCGGCGAGGACGAGGACGAGGACGCCGAGGAAGAAGAAGCCGAAGCGGAATCGGGCATGTCCGTTGTCGATGCCGACGAAGAAGTCGCCATCGAGGACATCGAGGTCGAGGACGACGAGGACGAAGAAGAGAACGACCTTCTGGGCGAAGTCGAGGACGAGGAAGACGATGTCAGCGGCATCATCGATCCCGGCATTGCCAAGGACGAAGCCTAACCTTTACAAGCTTTTTGAAGTCGCATTGCTGACGCAATGCAACGTGGGCCGGACACCAGACCGGTCCCCCATTGGTACGGGGCCATAGCTCAGCTGGGAGAGCGCCTGCATGGCATGCAGGAGGTCAGCGGTTCGATCCCGCTTGGCTCCACCAATTCCCGCCCCAGCCGGCGGATCTCAAATTTCACCCACCACAAGCTCGCGGGAATTGGTGGAGCCAAGCGTCCGCAGCGACGTCAGGCTGCCCTTAGCGGCAGCGTAAGGGCAGCCGCCCGGACGTCGCGAAGGAGCGCAGGCGGGCCGCTGGGCTCGCTGCAAAGCAACCGCACTACTGCATCCGGAAAATCTCGCGCAGGAAATTGTTGGAGCCAGGCGACGCCCAGCGCTAGCCTGACGTTCCATGCCGCGTACCCTCAAAACCTACATCACCAATCTGGGCTTTTTCGAGCTCGCCATCGCGGCGCCTTCGATGAAGGCGGCGCTGGAGGCCTGGGGCATGCGCCACAACGCCTTCCAGCAGGGCTTCGCCAAGGAGACGGATGATCCCAGGATCATTGCCGCCACCACGGCCCAGCCTGGCGTGGTGTTGAAGCGGGCGGTGGGCTCCAAAGGCGAATTTCGCAAGGACGCCAAATTGCCGGCGTCGCTGCCGGATGTCAGCCCGCCCAGGATCGAAGCGCGGAAGCCCAAACGGCCTCAACCGGCCAAGGCGAAACCGGCCCGGAAAACAACCCGCGCCGAAATCATCTCCTTCGAGAAAGAGCGCGCCAAGCGCAAAAAACAAAAAGCCGCCGACCAGGCCAAGGTCGAAAAACAGCGCGCGGCCAAACGCCAGGTGAGCGACGCGGCCAAATATGCCCTGGACAAGGCGCGTATGCGCCATGAAGCCGAGCTGGCGGCGATTGCCCGCGAGCAGGACCGGCTGGACCAACGGGCCCACAAGGAAGATCTGCGCTGGACAGCCGAACACAAGAAGCTGCAGGCCGCTCTGGACAAAGCGGAACGCTAGCGCCCGTCAGGGCCAGACCTTGCGGCAATGCCCGTCCGCCTCCTGGACGCAGACCATCGCATCCAGGCCATGATCCTGATCGCGCCGCGCGGCGGCGGTCGCCAACGCGATCGCCGCCTGCACGTCATGAACGACCGAACCGATAAAGGCATCGTCGCGCTCGATATCCCAGCCGCCGGCATGGGGAACGATATGATACTCGACCAGCGGCATGGGCCTGTCGGTCATGCCTAGCGCTTGCGCGCCTTGGTCTTGCGCTTGGCTTTCTTCTTCGCCTTGGTCTTCTTGGGGGGCGGGATTCATCATCCCCGACACCACTTTTTCAAAGTCGCGCATCGCCTTCAACAAGCTCGCCTGCGCGCGCTCGATCGTGCCTTTTTTCCTGGCTGCCATGAGAGTCTCCTGGGTTGTGCCGCTAGGGAACTTTCGCCATGGCCAAACGGTTCCACGATCCGTCAGGGCGTCGTCGCCGGCGCCATCTGGGGACTCGCCTGCCCGTTGCCGCTGCTTCCCGCCGCCACGACCACCACCGCGACAATGGCCGCGCCCGCGCCGATCAGCGCCACGCCGGTATGGCGCCTTTGGGCGCCACGAACGCCCGCCGACTTGCCGGCCTTGAGGGGACCGCGATCAAGCGGCTTGGCATGGGCGGGCGGAAGCGGCTCTGCGGCGGCCACCGGCAATGCCGCCAGCAGCGAAAGGCCTGCCGCCGCCGTCATGAGTGTAAAAAGCCGCATGCCCAACTCGTAGTACACATCTCCTAAGCACCTATTAAAGCTTGGCAATTTGACGAAATTGCGACCCCGCCAAAAGCCCTAGGCGGCGGGGCCGCCGCCACGCTATGAGGAAGCATGCGATTTTCAGGCAAGCATGTGGCGGTAACGGGCGCGGCCTCCGGGTTGGGGCTGGCGATCGCCAAGGCGGCAGAGGCCGAAGGCGCCACCATCATCGCCCTGGACCGCGTCGCGGCGCCCTTCGCGGACAGCCGCATCTGCGACATCGCCCAGGAGGACCAGGTCAAAAACGCCCTGGCCGGCCTGCCGCGGCTGGACGCGCTAGTGAACAGCGCCGGCATCGCCCGCCGGGCCAAGGTGGACGAAACCGACATGGCCGACTTCGACGCGGTGATGGCAGTGAATGTGCGCGGCTCTTTCCTGACGTCCAAATATGCCCTGCCCTACTTGCGCGTCCAGGGCGGTGCGATCGTGCATCTGTCGTCAGGTGTGGCCACCACCGGCACCCGCAACCGCGCCGCCTATACCGCCAGCAAGGGCGCGGTGCTGTCGCTGACCCTGAACATGGCGCTGGACTATGCCGCCGATAAAGTTCGGGTGAACTGCATCTGTCCCGGCTTCGTCAACACGCCGCTGCTGGCCAGCCTGCCGGCGGAGAAGAAGGCCAGGCTGGCCGCCCTGCATCCTCTGGGCCGGATGGGCGAGCCGGAGGAGATCGCGCACATGGCGCTGTTCCTGATCTCCGACCAGGCCCAGTGGATCACCGGCCAGGCGATCGCGGTGGATGGCGGCTACAATATCGGCCACAGCGAGGACATCTAGCGCTTGTCTTTTGGCCGCTGGCTGCGTTGCTCGTCGCTCATGGGCCTCTTGCCCACTTCGCTCCTCGCGCCTTGCCAGCAACCAAAATCCTGCGCGCTGGTTCCTGACCCGGAACTCGACACAATTAGGACAAGACACTCTTCCAGACAGGGCGTTACATTGGCCTTTTACCGGATCTTCCGTCCTTGACCGCCCTGATTGACGCACGCACGCTTGCCGACCGCACCACCCTCGACACCGATCTTGTCATTATCGGCGGCGGGCCGGCCGGCATTTCGCTGGCGCTGTCGCTGGCGGGCAGCAAGCTGAAGGTGCTGCTGCTGGAATCCGGCGGCGTGAATTTCGATCCCGCCATCCAGAAAATGTATTCCGGCGCCGAGGCCGGGGTGCGCTATGCGCCGCTGGATGCGGGGCGCCTGCGCCAGTTGGGCGGCGGCACCAATCATTGGGGCGGTTATTGCCGCCCCATGGACGCGATCGATTTCGAAACGCGCGATTGGGTGCCGCATTCGGGCTGGCCGATTTCGAAGCGGGCGCTGGAACCCTATTTCCCCCGGGCGCAGGCCCTGGTGGAAGCCGGTCCCTGGATCTATGACCAGAAAGGCGATGCCGAGAATGCCGGTGCAGGCTCGGTGCTGCCGCTGAACGGCGGCGGGCTTTACACGAGCTGGTTTCAATTCTCGAAGATGCGCGGCGATGTCCTGCCGACCCAGTTCGGCAACCGCTATCAGGAAGACTTGAAGCGCGCACCCAACATCACGCCGCTGCTGCACGCCAATGTCACCGCCATAAGGCTGGGCACCAACGGCAAGCAGGTCGAGCGGCTGGATGTGGCGACATTGACCGGCAAGCATTTCACCGTGACGCCGCGCTTTGTGGTGCTGGCCTGCGGCGGCGTCGAGAATGTGCGCCTGCTGTTGGCCTCTAACGACGTGATGAAAAACGGCATCGGCAACCAGAACGACCTGGTGGGCCGCTTCTTCGCCGACAATCCGATTCCGCGCGATGTCGCCACATTGGTGAGTTTCGCCGGGCCCCTGGCGCCCTTTTACGGCGCCAACCAGAAACTGCCCGACGGCGCCATCATGCGGGCCACCTTCGCCACCACCGCCAAGTTCTGCCGCACCGCCAAGGTGGCCGGATCGCTCAGCACCATCGAGCAGCCGGTGGATCTGGACGAAACCGGCAAGGCGGCCGTCATCACAACCGCCATCGCGTTGGGGGTGGATGCCTCCAACGCCAGGACCTATTCGCTGGGTTGCGGCATGGAGCTGATGCCCGATCCCGACCGCCGCCTGACTTTGGCGGGACAGAAGGATGCCCTGGGCCTGCCGCGCCTGAAGCTGGAGATGCGCATCGCCGACGAGGATTTCGCCCGCTTCCGCCGCACCCTGGTGGAACTGGGGCGGCAATTGCTGGCCAGCAAGGCGGGGATGCTGCGCATCAACTGCCACAAGCGCGAAGACTGGCTGAAGAACATGGACTGGGGCCATCATCACCTGGGCACCACCCGGATGAGCGCCGATCCCAAACAGGGCGTGGTGGATGGCGACGGCTTGGTGCATGGCATGGGCAACCTCTACATCGCCGGCAGCAGCGTGTTCCCCAGCTACAGCGCCTCCAACCCCACCCTGAACCTGGTGGCGCTGACTTTGCGGCTGGGCGATCACCTGAAAAAGGTGATGGCATGAAGCGCCGAAGCATCATCGCCGGTGTGGCCGGCGCGAGCGCAGCCGTGGCCGCGGGCCTGTACCGCTTCACCGACATTTTCGTAAAACATTACCCGCCCACGCCGTATGACGATCTGCTGGTGCAACTGGTGGACCGGCAGCAAGCCGCAGCGCTGGGCGCGAAAGTGGCGAGACCCGATGCACCGTCCCTGGCGGCGGAGCTGCGGCGAGACTTGAAACCGGACAGCCTGGGCGCGACCACCGAGGCTGATGTCGCGGCAGGCCGCCTGATGGAAGTGGATGGCTGGTTGCTGCCACGCACCATCGCCTTGCTGTCGGCGCTGGCATCCAAGGTTTGATCCACTTGTCATTCCCGCGCAAGCGGGCATCCAGCGGCGCTTTTTTCAAAGATGGATTCCCGCTTTCGCGGGAATGACAGTTCATTTTCCTCTGATGGCCAGGATCAACCCGCGCAGGGAATTGCCGAAATAAACCTCGCCTTTCAGGTCATCCGGCGTCAGCACCGCTTCGCGCGCCTGTCCCTGTGCGATCAGTTCGACGCGCAGCCGCCCATCCAGCACGCCCGCCTCCAGCGGCGGGGTGAGCAGAACGCCATCGCACCTGATAAAGATGTTGCTGCGCGCGCCTTCGGTGAGTTCGCCGCGCTGGTTGCAGAAGATAACTTCGTCTGTGCCCAGGCGTTTGACTTCGCTCTCATACAGGTCGCGCCAGCTTGTCTTGTGCCGCAGCAAGAGGTCGCTGCTATGGGTGCGTTCCGGCGAAACGGCGTACGTCCAATGGGAAGAGTTGGGCGGCAGGTCATAGGCGCCGGCCTGGTGGACGCCTGCTTCATTCAAAGTCAGGCGGACACGCAGCGGCCCTGCCCGTCCCGCCACCGCCTGCTCCAGCGCGGCTATGGCGGCACGCGTGTCGAAAGCCAATCCGAAAACCCGTGCCGAATGTTCCATTCGCGCCAGATGGCTTTCCAGCCGAACAAAGCCGTTTTCCCAGCGCAAGGTTTCAATCAGCTCCAGCGGCTGACGGCCCGCCTCGAAAAAGCGCGCCTTGAGCAGGCATTCGGCATACTCGCTTGCGCATTCCGAGTCCTGCACCACACCGCCGCCGATGCCCAACTCGCCCTGCCCGTCCGCGATGGTCAATGTGCGGATGGCGACATTAAAGCGCGCGCTGCCATCCGGTGAAAAATGCCCGATGGCGCCGCAATAGGCGCCGCGCCGCGAACACTCCAGTTGACGCAAAATCTCCATGGCGCGGATCTTGGGCGCCCCGGTCACCGAGCCGCAGGGAAACAGCGCCCGCAGGATGTCGGCAATATCAGCGTCATCACGTTTCTTCGCCGTGACCGTGGAAACCATGGCATGCAAGGTGGGATAGCTTTCGACCTGAAACAGGTTTGAGACATCGACGCTGCCGTTCTCGGCAACCCGGCTGAGATCGTTGCGGATCAAATCCACGATCATCAGATTTTCGGCGCGGTTCTTGGGTGACGCCGCCAGCGCAGCACGCTCAGCGTCGTCATTTCCGCCGCGCGCCGCGGTGCCTTTCATCGGCCGCACCGTCAGGGTGCCATCCGCCGCCAGATCGAAGAACAATTCCGGCGACAGGCTTACTATCTGGCGCTGTCCATCATCGATGAAGCCGCAATGGCCTGCGCCGCTGGCAGCGCGCAAGCGCTCATACAGCGCCAGCGCCTCGCCGGCGAAGGCAAAGCGGGCACGGAAGCTGAGATTGGCCTGATAGATGTCACCGTCCGCGATGTACTCCTTCACGCGCGCGAAGCGGGCGGCATAGCTGGCTTCATCCCATTCAGGACGCAGCGGCCCGGCATAGGCGCGGCCCGGCACCGTTGACGCTTCTGCTTCAGATCCGGCAAACACTCCCAGCCGCAACAGCGGGCCTTGATCGGATAGGGAGGCCCCGCCCAGCCGTGGTTCCAGCGCATGGCCCAGCTCATACCCCAGCCAGCCGGCGACATGGCGGCCCTGCGCCAGCGCTGCCGCCACGGCCGCCAGGGCAGACGGCACCTGATCGGCGGAATCGGCGGCTATGACCGCCAGGGGCTCGCGGAAAACCCGCCGGGGGCCGTCGTCCAGGATGACCAGCATGCCGCCTTGTGCCCGCCCAGGAACCCCGGTTCAACCGCTACAACCTGTGATTGTTTTCCCGCTAGGGCACATCTTGAACGACCAAGGACGCACCCCATCTTTATTCTACCGGCTCTGCCGGGTGAGAGCATCGAAGTCAGCGCAGGCGCGTTGGAAAATGGATTGCAGAAGATCGATTTGGCCAGAAAACCGGTCCAACCGAGCGTGAGGGTCGTAAATAGCAATATGTGGAGTACACCATGACGGACAGATTTGAAGGCGACGAGATCGAGGACCGGAATTTCCTGGCCGGCCGCATCACCTATATCAAGCCCACGGGCAGCGACGAAGCGCACCGCCTTGGCCTGATCCCCGCCAATATCGATCTTCCCGCCGGCATGAAGCTGTATGTCCTGCATGCCGAGGATGGCAGCGTGCTGGGCTTCACCGACGGCTATGCATCCGCCTATGGCGCGGCGCTGCAGAATGAGTTGACCCCGGTCAGCGTCCACTAGCCGGACCCACCGAAAACAGAAAGCCGCGGGATTTCAGTCCCGCGGCTTTTTTGTTTAGAGTGGCGTCATGCGCCAGATACTCACACTCGCCGCCCTCGCCTTCCTTGCCACGCCTGCCTTTGCACAAGAGGCCCAACCGGCCGTCCCGCCGGCGGATGCCGCACCCGTGCCGCTGGCGGTAACACAAGTGCCGTCCAATCCGCCGATGACCGGCCCGCGGCTGCTGATCTCCACCTCGATGGGCGACATCACCCTGCAGCTCGACGCGGTGCGCGCCCCCAAGAGCGTCGCCAATGTCCTGCGCTATGTGAAGAAGAAGCATTATGACGGCACGGTGTGGTACCGGGTCGCCAAGGGCTTTGTGATCCAGATGGGAAGCTGGGACGCAGCCGGCAAAGGGCGCGGCGTGGATCCCGCGCCGGTGCCGCTGGAAGCCAATAACGGGCTCTCCAATTTGCGCGGCACCGTGGCCCTGGGCCGCGAGGAGGCGCCCGACACCGCCAAGGCGGAGTTTTATATCAACCTGGTGGACAACACCCGGCTGGACCACAAGGCCGACGATCCCGGCAACAGCACCGGCTATGCCGTGTTTGGTCAGGTGACGTCGGGCATGGAAGTGGTGGACGCCATCGGCCAGGTGCCGACGGGCGACAATGGCCCCATGCCGGGACAGGCGCCGATTACGCCCATTGTCGTGACGAAAGTCAGCTTGCTGAAGTGAGCCGCGACCGCCGGAGGCGGACAAAACAGTCCAGTGGACTGTTTTGAGCGGCGAACGCGCGGAGCACAAGCGACGCGCTGACCTCAGGCGGCCGAAGACGCGGCGCCGTTCTTTTCGCCGGTGAGTATCGCGTACATCACTTCGGCGGATTTTGCGGCGCGCAGCTTTTCGCACACCGCCTTGTCGCGCAGCAGGCGCGAAACCCGCGCCAGCGCCTTGAGATGGTCGGCGCCGGCATTTTCCGGGGCCAGCAGCATGAACACCAGATCAACCGGCTGGCTGTCCACCGCTTCGTAATCGATCGCCGATTCCAGGCGCGCGAAAATGCCGGTGATGGTCTTGGCTTCGGTCATGCGGCCATGGGGAATGGCGATGCCGGTGCCCACGCCGGTGGTGCCCAGGCGTTCGCGTTCCACCAGCGTCTCGAAAATCCGGCGCTCGGACAGGCGGGTCAGGCCATGGGCCCGCACCGCGAGTTCCTGCAGCAGCTGCTTCTTGGATTGCGCTTTCAGGCCGGCAACAACGGCATCGGGCGCGAGCAGATCGGCGATATTCATCAAGGATCCCGGTGAGATTTATCCGACTGCCTTGTGCGGCGGCGGCGGTCTGTTTGCCCCGTTCCGCAGGGCCCTGCTCAAAAGCGGCGGGTTCATAGGCCGGTGCCCCGGCAATGTCAATCTTGACTTGAAAACAGCCGGTTAGCGGGTGGCATAGGCCGGAGATTCACCGGCCTTCAGCCGGCGGCGTTCCACCGAAGAAGGGATTCGCAGGGCCTCGCGATACTTGGCGACGGTGCGGCGCGCGATGTTCACACCGTCGGCGGTGAGCAGCGCCACGATGCGGTCGTCGGACAGGATCTCGCGCGGCTCCTCATTCTCGATCATTTCGCGGATACGGTCGCGCACCGCTTCGGCCGAATGCGATTCGGCGCCGTTCATCGCCTGGATGGAGGCGGTGAAGAAGTATTTCAGCTCGAACAACCCGCGCGGGGTGGCGATATACTTGTTGGAGGTGACGCGGCTGACCGTGGATTCATGCATGGAGATGGCGTCGGCGATGATGCGCAGGTTCAGGGGCCGCAGGTGGCGCACGCCATGGGTGAGGAAGGCGTCCTGGTGGCGCACGATCTCGCTGGCCACCTTCAGGATGGTGCGGGCGCGCTGGTCCAGGCTCTTGACCAGCCAGTTGGCGTTGTTGAGGCAGTCGGCCAGGTAATTCTTGCTGTCCTTGTCGCGGGCGTTCCTGGACACGGTGCCGTAATAGCGGTTGTTGACCAGCAGGCGCGGCAAGGTGTCGGTGTTGAGTTCGATCAGCCAGCCGCCATCGGGTCCGACCTTTACGAACACGTCCGGCACCACCGGGGTCACCACTTCGCTGCCAAAGGCCAGGCCCGGCTTGGGATTGAGCTGGCGGATCTCGGAAATCATGTCGGCGATGTCTTCGGCGTCCACGCCGCACAAGGCTGTGAGCTGGCCCATGTCGCGGCGCGCGACCAGGTCCAGCCGGGTCATCAGCGCTTCCATGGCCGGATCGAAGCGGTCCATGGCTTTGAGTTGCAGCGAAAGACATTCGGCCAGGTCGCGGGCGCCCACGCCCACCGGTTCGAAACCCTGCAGCACGCCGAGTACGGCCTGCACGTCCTCGATCTCGCAGCCCAGCCGGGTGGCGATATCCATCAGGTCGGCGCGCAGGTAACCGGTCTCGTCCACCGCATCGATCAGCGCCAGCAGGATCATGCGATCCTCCGGCAGCAGGGCGGCAATGGAGAGCTGGCCTTCCAGGTGATCCTTGAGCGAGGCTTCGGCGGCGACCGAGGATTCCAGCCCGTCTTCGCCTTCATAGGCATTGCCGGACTTCACCGTGGTCCAGTCGGTCAGGGAGCCGGACTGCGGCCCTTCGGCGGACTTGGTGACCTGGTCGGCGTCATACATGTTGTCGCGAGCCGCCTCGTCCATGTCGGACGTCTTGGAGAAGTCCTCGCGGCTCAGCGCTTCGTCGGCGCGTTCGCCGATGGTATCGGCAACCGGGCCTTCGGCATCGCCCGTCACGGCCGCGGCGGCGTCATCGCGCTCCAGCAGCGGGTTCTTTTCCAGCTCGGCTTCGCAATATTCGGCCAGCTCGATGTTGGACAATTGCAGCAGCTTGATCGCCTGCTGCAACTGCGGCGTCATGACCAGCGACTGGCCCTGACGCATTTCCAATCTTTGACCAAAGCCAGCCATGATGCCCTACAGGGAGAATTTTTCTCCGAGATAGACACGCCGCACATCGCGGTCGCTGACGATCTCGGCGGGGGTGCCTTCTTTCAGCACCTGGCCATCATGGAGAATATAGGCACGGTCGATCACATCCAGCGCATCGCGGACATTGTGATCGGTGATCAGCACGCCGATGCCGCGGTCCTTGAGATGCTTGACCAGGTCGCGGATTTCACCGACCGCGATGGGATCGATACCGGCAAAGGGTTCGTCCAGCAGGATGTAGGAAGGATGGGTAGAGAGGCAGCGCGCGATCTCGACGCGGCGGCGTTCGCCGCCCGACAGCGCCACGGCGGGCGTGTTGCGGATATGGGTGATGCCGAATTCGGCCAGCAGCGATTCCACCATGGCTTCCAGCCGGGCGCCATCCGGCTCCAGCAGTTCGGCGGTGGCGCGGATATTCTGTTCGGCGGTGAGGCCGCGAAAGATCGAGGCTTCCTGCGGCAGGTAACCGATGCCCAACCGGGCGCGGCGATACATGGGCAGCCTGGTGATGTCATGGCCATCCACCGCGATCGAGCCGGTGTCGGTCGGGATCAGGCCGGTGATCATGTAGAAGCAGGTGGTCTTGCCGGCGCCGTTGGGACCGAGCAGGCCCACCGCTTCGCCGCGCTTTAACGAAAGACTAACCGAACGCACCACCGGCCGCTTGTTGAAGCTTTTGCCGATGCGCGACACCACCAGACCCTTGCCGCCTTCAACAAGGCGCAAGGACTCGGCGGTGTTTTCGCCGTCATTTTGCTGGTTTTCTGTGCTTTTGTCGGTCATTGGCAAGAACCATGCCTGTTTGTGTTTAAGGAACCATGAAAGCTAGTTGGCCCACTTCGAATTATTGAGAGTTTGGAATGAAGACGCCCTGCACCCGGCCCTTGTCCGAACCAGACGCCCTGACGCCGCCGCCCAGCACCGCCTGGCCGGTGTTGAGATTGACGGTGAGCTGGCCGCCGCGCATCACGTCCTTGCCCTTTTTCAGAACCACATTGCCCGTCATCACCACGGTGCGCGGGCCCACCGAATAAACGCCGGCATCGCCGGTGGCGGTGCCGGAAGCGGGCGAATCCACCACCACATTGCCGCTGGCCGTCACCTTGTCGGCCTTGCCGGCCACGGTGGAGACGCGCACCTGGTTGGCACGCAGCTTCATGTCGCCCTGGACCAGCATCACGTTGCCGGAATAGGTGCCGGTCTTGGCATTGAGGTCGGCCTGGAAACTGTCCGAGGCGATGCTGATGGGGGCATTGTTGTCATGCTTGACCGGACCGGCGGCGAAAGCGGCGGTGGCGGACAGGCAGGCGGCCAGAACGGCGACAAGCGTCTTCATTTTTTGGTTCCAAATAGCGTCATCTGCACATGGCCGCTGAGGGTGAGGGTGTTGGTGGTGCGGTCGGCATGGAATTCATCGGAGCGCAGCGTGCCGTCCGGCCCCTGCCCCGTCACCGGCTCATGGCCATGGATCACGCTCTGCTTGAGGTTGGCCGAGGCGCTCTTGCTGTGCAGCTCATAGCCGGTGGCGGTGAAGACATCGATGCCGCCGGTCAGTTCCAACTGGCCGGTGGTCATGTCCACCATGCCGGTGCGGGCGCGGGCGTTGAGCCAGTTCTTGCTGTCCAGCGCCAGGTCGGCTTCCAGGTTCTTGAGGCTGGCCTTCTTGGGATTGTGGGCGTCCTGCACCGCCATGTCGGCGGTGATGACATAAGGATTGCCCTTGGCATCGGCGCCGCTCAGGCGCGGCTTCATCATCGCCAGGTCGTTCTCGACATGGCCCAGCCGCTCATAGCTCATCTGGACCTGGCGCGGCAGGCGCTGGACGAAGAAGAATGCCAGCACAGCGGCGATGATCAGGAAGGCGCCCAGCGACAGCAGCCGCTTCATCAAATGGACGAAGCGGGAGTAACGCAGTGCTTCCACGGCGGTGGTGCGCACACGCGCCGACCAGTCATAACCCGGCCTGGTGGGATCGCGTTCCGCCATGCTCATGCCACACCCTTCATGCGAGCCCTGCACGCAGGCAGTCATGGATATGGATCACGCCCAATGGCCTGGGCGAGCTTGCGTCCAGCACGAAGAGCTGGGTGATCTTCTTTTCGGTCATCAGCGCCAGGGCTTCGGCGGCCAACTGGCCGGGTTGGGCGATCTTGGGATCAGATGTCATCACCTCGGATGCCTTGCGCTTGTCGATGCCGTCTCCGGCATGGCGGCGGATATCGCCGTCGGTGACGATGCCCAGAAGCGCGCCCTTTGTGTCCACGATGCCGACACAGCCCAGGCGGCCCGAGGCCATGGTGAGCAGCAATTGCGGCACCGGCGTGTCCGGCGCGGCCAGCGGCAATTCATCGCCCGAATGCATCAGGTCGGAAACGCGCACCAAGGCGCGGCCCAGGCTGCCGCCCGGATGCAGGTCCCGGTACTGGTCGGATGAAAAGCCCTTGCGCTCCATCAGCGCCACCGCCAGCGCGTCGCCCAGGCTCAGCATCATGGTGGTGGAGGTGGTGGGGGCCAGCCCCATCGGACAGGCTTCGGGGGCGCGCGGCAGGACCAGCGCCACATCGGCCGCCTTGATCAGGGTGGAGTCCGCATTGGCGCCGATGGCGATGATGGGAATGCGATGGCGCTTGGCATAGGTCAGAAGATCGGACAGTTCCGCCGTCTCGCCGCCCCAGGACAGCAGCAGCAGCGCGTCCTGCCGGGTGATGGCGCCCATGTCGCCGTGACTGGCTTCGGCGGGATGGACGAAATAGGCGGGCGTGCCGGTGGAGGAAAGCGTGGCGGCGATCTTGCGCGCGACATGGCCGGACTTGCCCATGCCGCTGACGATGACGCGGCCTTTCGCGGCCAGTATCAGATCAATGGCGCGGGTGAAGTCGCCATCCAACTGTTCGGCCAGCAGCGACAGCGCCTGGCTGGCGGTGGCCAGCACCCGGCGCGCCGCGGTCAGGTCGGCCTCCGTGCCGGACACCGCATGCAAGGGGGCTTTGGACACCGTCATGTAAGCCTTTGGACTTGTTTCGCTATTTTCGGACAGGGCCGCGTTAAGCGAATTTCGTGCCAAGTTTCGCCCGAAACCGCACTTAGGGCAAGGCGGGGGCCAAGTCAGCCCGGGCGGCGGCCCTAGTGCGCGAAGATGTCCACTTCTTCCCAACCCTTGAGGTCGAGGGCGGCACGACTTGGCAGGAAGTCGAAACAGGCCTGGGCCAGTTCGGTGCGGCCCTCGCGCGCCAGCATGGCATCCAGCACGGTCTTGAGCTGGTGCAGATAGGCGACGTCGTTGGCGGCATAGGCGAGCTGCTTTTCCGTCAGCTCCCTGGCGCCCCAGTCCGAGGATTGCTGTTCCTTGGACAGGTCCACATTCAACAGCTCGCGCACCAGGTCTTTCAGGCCATGCTTGTCGGTATAGGTACGCACCAGCTTGGAGGCGATCTTGGTGCAATAGACCGGCTTGCAGTCCACCCCCAGATATTGCCGGAACATGCCGATGTCGAAGCGGGCGAAATGGAACAGCTTGGTGACCTTCGCATCGGCCAGCAGCTTCTTGAGATTGGGCGCCGCATATTGGCCGGCCGCGAACTGCACCGCATGGCAGACCCCGTCGCCGGAGGACAATTGCGCCAGGCACAGCCGGTCGCGCTGGGGGTTTAGGCCCAGGGTCTCGGTGTCGATGGCGACAAGGGGGCCGAGGTCCAGCCCGTCCGGCAAGTCGCCCTGGTGCAGCTTGATCTTCATGGCGCTCCAATAGCGCAGAGGGCCGTTAATTAATAGAGTAACCCCATGCAGGTATGGGCACAAAAGCTGCGGAAAGACGGGGGGCCGGGGGCCCTGTTGTCGCTGTTGCTGCACGGCCTCCTGGTGCTGATGGCGCTGTGGTACGTCAGCCACCGCCCGGCCCTGATCCAGGACCCGCTCCGCACCCTGCCGGTGGAGCTGGTGATCGGCGGCACCATGGGCCAGGGCAACAATCCTGTGCCGGCGGCGCGGCTGCAGATTGCGCGGCCGCGGCCCGAAAGCGCGCCGACGGCGCAAGGCACCCGCCCCAATGCCATACGCGAGCCGGAAGATGAACTGTCGGCCAAGCTGCGGGCGCTGGCGCAATTGAAAAGCAGCGACACCGCCCTGCCCAATGCCGACAACAGCGCAGCACCGGGCGGCGGCGGCGACAGCAGCGGCGAAGGCAATTATGCCCTCAAGGATTTCATCCGGGCGCAGATCCTGCGGCGCTGGCTACCGGACCTGTCCATTCCCGGGGCGCGCAACATGCCGGTGCTGGTGCGGATACGCCTGCTGAAAAGCGGGGTGATCGACGATGTGACCATTATGGACCAGCAGCGCTTCCAGGTGGATTCGGCCTTCCGCAATATGGCGCTGTCGGCGCGCGATGCCGCGCTGCTCGCCTCGCCCATCCAGATTCCTGGCGCGCGCTATGAGAAGACGCAGGTCCTGACGATCAACCTGGATCCCAAGGCCGTGCTGCGCTGATTACAGGCGGCCGAAGCGCTTGACGGCTTCCTGGAGCGAACGCAGCTTTTCGATGTAGCCGTACATGGTGTGCTCGGTCTGATCGAGGGCCTGTGCCTTGATCAGCACCTCGGCGGCGAGGTCCCTGGGGATCGCCACCACGCCGTCGGCATCGCCGATGATCACATCGCCCGGATTGACGCGGATGCCGCCGGCGGTCACCGGCACATTGCCCGTGGCGCGGTAATGCCCCAGCGAGGTGGACGGCACGACACTGGTGGCATAGACGGGAAATCCGATCTTCCGCAGATACGAGACGTCGCGCACACCGCCATCGATCACCGCGGCGGAAAATTCCCGCGCATGCATGGCAGTGGCCATCAACCCGCCGATCCCGGCAATGTCGTCACCATCCTGGACCGCCATCACATAGACCGAATGGGGCGGCGCCGTGTCGAGCACCACCTGCATCGGCGTCACTGCGGAGGCCGGGCTGCCTTCGATCTTGTCCATCTGTACCGTGACGGCGAAGCCCGCGAACTTGCCCTCCGAAATCGCGTGCATGCGGTGCGACATGAAGAAACGCTTGTTGTAAAGCTGTTCGACCGCATCCGAGACGGAGGAAACCTCCACATGACGATAGGCGGCGAGCAGAAGATCCGGATTGGCCGCATAGGTCTTGGCGTCCGGCAAGGGCTGGGCGGCAACGGTGCCTACAAGGCAGACCAGCAGTCCACCCAAACCCAATGAGACGGACTTTTTTGTCCAAGACGCCGCGCGGTTTTGCATTTTCATCCTCCAATGACCGGTATTCCGGTTCAGCCAATGGCGCGGAGCATAGCGACCCTCGCGGGCTCAAGGCAAATCGCGCGCGATGCGAAATCCGGTCAGGGTCGAATAATCATAATCCCGCTCGGCGCCGTTCTGCGCCGCCGCCGCCCGGGCGGCGCTGCGCACGAAAATGGGAATGTTGTTCCAGGCGCCGCCGCGAATGGCATGGCGGGTGCAGGCATTGTCGGTCCAGGCGCGGCCGTCCGTGGGGGCGCCGAGGTAAGAGGGATGCCAGCAATCGGCCGTCCATTCCCAGGCATTGCCCAGCATGCCCGACAGGCCAAAGGCATTGGTCTCGAAAGCGTCAACCCGCCCGAGCAGCCTGTTGTCCCATTGGCTGCCACAGCCATTGCAGTTGGCATGGCCGCCGCCGATCCCGTCGCCCCACCAGCGCGAGGTGTTGGTGCCGGCGCGGGCGGCATATTCCCATTCCGCCTCGGATGGCAACCGATAGGGATTGCGCGCGCCGATCTCGGGACGGGCGGCGCGGGCGCGTGTGTTGATCCAGGCGATGAAGGCCTCGGCATCCTTCCAGTCGAGGCACACCGCCGGCCAGCGCGGCGGCTCGACATCGGTGGGCGTGGCGGCCTGGCCGCGATGCAGTTGTTTCCAGCCCAGGCCCAGCAGCGGATTGCAGGGCTTGGGCTGGTAGCCGGTGGCGCCGAGGAAATTGAGAAACTCTTCGCTGGTGACGGGATATTTGGCCAGGGCGAAGGCTTTCACGGTCACCACATGCTGCGGGCCTTCGGAATCGAAGCGCCCCGGCTCCTGCGCCGGACTGCCCATCAGGAACTTGCCTGCCGGAATGCCCACCATCTGCGGGCATTCGGGACATTCGGTGAAGCTGCGGTTCTCGATCTTTTCCGGGGCTTTCTGCCCGCCCAGAAGGACGGTCGCGGCCAGAATTGCGGCAATGCGGAATTTCATAGACCCATCAAATCATGTATCCAGCGATATGAACATTCTGGTTGCCTGCGACAGCTTCAAGGACGCCCTGCCCGCCGATGCGGTGTGCCGCGCCATTGCGGCGGGATTGCGCAAAAATCACGCGAACGCCGACATTATCGAGATGCCCCTGTCCGACGGCGGTGAAGGGCTGCTGGACGTGCTGGGCCAGGCGCTGGACCTGAGCTGGATCGAGATCAAGGCCTGCGATCCCCTGGGGCGGCCGGTGATGGCGCGCTATGGGTTGTCAGCCGACGGCGCCACCGCCGTGGTGGAAATGGCGCGGGCGTCGGGCTTGCAGCTTCTCACCCAGGAGGAACGCGATCCCAGGCTGACCTCCACTTACGGCACTGGGCAGTTGCTGGCCCACGCGCGGGCACAGGGCGCCAAGCGCGCACTGCTCGCGATCGGCGGCAGCGCCACCAACGATGCCGGTATCGGCGCCGCGGCGGCGCTGGGCTGGAGTTTCCTGGATGCCAACAACCAGCCGGTGACGCCGGATGGCGGCCATATGAAGGACATTGTGCGGCTGGTCTCGGCGGAAGCACCGTTCGAAAGGATGGACGTGCTGTGCGACGTCACCAATCCCCTGTTTGGGCCAACCGGCGCGGCCTGGATCTATGGCCGCCAAAAAGGCGGCAGCGATGCGGTGCTGACCGAACTGGATGACGGCCTGCGCCACGTTGCCGAGGTGGTGAAGGCGCAAACCGGACGCGATGCGGCGCAGATGCCCGGCGCCGGTGCCGCCGGCGGGCTGGGCTATGGCGCGGTGGTGTTCCTGGGTGCGGAGCTGCGGCGCGGCATCGAGGTGGTGCTGGACATGACCGGCTTCGAGGCCGCCGCCAAGCGCGCCGACCTGATCATCACCGGCGAAGGCCATCTGGACGGCCAGAGCGCGCAGGGAAAACTGATCCAGGGCCTGTGCGGCCACAGCGCCGGCAAACCGGTGATCGCTTTGTGCGGCAAGCTGTCGGCCTCGCCCGAACAGGTGAAGGCGATCGGGCTGACGGCGGCCTATTCGATCAACAAGGAAGAGCGGCCGCTGGCGGAGATGCTGGCGAACACGGCGATCAACCTGGAAAATACCGCAGCGGCGTTGCCGCTTTAGATCGTCACGCCGAGCAATCCCACTTCTTCCATGGGCGGGGTGGCGAAGGCCGGATCGATCCGCATGTCCAGCACCATGGGGTGATGATCGCTGGGGCCCTTGTCCAGCACTTCCGATGCCGAACACACCAGGCCGCGCGCGATGCAGCGGTCCAGCCTGAGCGCGATGATGTTGCCGGCGCGATGGGTACGGCCGCGCGGGCCGATGTCGGAGAAGCCTTGGAAGCCCACCGGGCCCACCGCATTGAAGTCGCCGATGATGGCGGCGGGGCCGGTCATCTGCTCCATGATGTGGCGCAACTGGAAGCGGTTGAGAAACTGGCCATGGCTGAGATGCACATTGGCGATGGTGATGCCGTGAAAGGCGATGATCTGCGCCAGGCGCGGCGGCACCCGGCCGGGCAGGATCGAGTAGGGCAAACGGATGGCGGTGGATTGCGGAAAAGGATGCGGGCTCCAGGCCGCCAGGCCATAGATGCGCGCCTGCATGGGATGGCGGAAGAAATGGCCGCCCACCAGGCTGGGCAGGCTCATGATCTCTTCAGTGCATTCCTGCAACAGCAGAAGGTCGGGGTGATGGCTTTTGACCAGCTTGGCGACATCGTCCACGCCGGCACCCACCCGGCGCAGCAGATTCCAGCTCACCACGCGAAGGCGGCCTTCGCCGGATTGATTCGGGAAATTGGGCGACATGTTGTTTAAACCGGCAGAACGGGAACTGGTTTAAGGTCAAATCGTCTATAGTGCCGGTACCATAGGAAAAAAACGGTCCAGGGTCCATGTTTGCCTTTTCCAGTCTTTGGTCAACGCCCCAGGTGGAGGCGGCGGTCGCCCTCGTCTATCTGCTGCTGTCGGTGACCGTCACCATCGACGTGCTGCTGAAGAAGAGCGACGTACGCGGGGCGCTGGGCTGGATCGGGCTGGTCTGGCTGGCGCCCATCCTGGGCTCGCTTCTGTATTACATGTTCGGGATCAACCGAGTGACCCGGCGTGCCCTGAAGTTTGGCCGGCTGGACCGCGCACCGATGCGGCGCGGCGCCACAGCCCGCCCCGCGGCGGCAGACCATATCGCGCATTTGTCGCAGGTCAGCGAAACCATCACCCAATGCCCGCTGACCGGGGGCAACGCGCTGGAGATCCTGGAAGGCGGTGACGCGGCCTATCCTCCGATGCTGGCGGCGATCGACGGCGCACGGCACACGATCGCCCTCAGCTCCTACATCTTCCGCAACGATGCGGTGGGAAATCAATTCGCCGATGCGCTGATCGCGGCGGCGCAGCGCGGTGTGAAGGTGCGGGTGCTGCTGGACAGCGTGGGCGCCGGCTATGTTTTTCCCGCGATCCTTTACCGCATGCAGCGCGGCGGGGTGGTGGGGTCGCGCTTCCTGCACACCTGGCTGCCCTGGCGCATGCCGTTCCTCAATATGCGCAATCACCGCAAGCTGTTGATCGTGGACGGCGTCAGCGGCTTTGTCGGCGGCATCAATATCGGGGTGGAAAATTCCGCGAAGGCCGCGGGCGAACGCCGCATCCAGGACGTGCATTTCAGCCTCACCGGCCCGGCGGTGCGGATCGTGATGGACGCCTTCGCCCGCGACTGGGCCTTCACCACCGAGGAAACCCTGGACGATGAAGGCTGGTGGCCCGATCTTTCGGCGCAAGGCAAGGTGTTTGCGCGCGGGCTGCGCTCGGGCCCGGATGCCGACATCTACCGCCTGGAAGCCCTGCTGGGCGCGGCGCTGACATTGGCGCAAAAGCGGGTGCGCATCGTCACGCCCTATTTCCTGCCCGATTCCAGCCTGCAATTCGCCATCCACCAGGCGGGCCTGCGCGGTGTGGAGGTAGAAGTCATAATCCCCGCCAACAGCAACCAGCGGGTGATGCAATGGGCGATGCATGGACATTTGCGGTTCTTCCGCTATGTGCGCGCCACCGTCATTGCCCATCCACCCCCTTTCGATCACACCAAATTGTGCACCGTGGACGGGGAATGGTCGCTGATCGGCAGCTCAAACTGGGACGCGCGCAGCTTCCGGCTGAATTTCGAGTTCGACCTGGAAGTCATTGATCGCGATTTCACCGCAAGGCTGGACGCGCTGATTGACGCGCGTGTCGCGCGCGGCAAGGTCCTGACCCCGGACATGCTGGTGGCGGAGCCGGTGTGGAAACGCCTGCGCAACGCGGCCGCGCGGCTATTGATGCCGTATCTTTAGCGCCACCGCCCAGATCGCCAGCCCTGCCAGCGCCAGCGCGCTTCCGACCAGACCGGTAGACGACAAGCCCAGCCCATGGGCGATAGCGATGCCGCCCACCAAGGGGCCCAGCGCATTGGCGACATTGAAAGCGGAATGATTGAGGGCCGCCGCCAGTGTCTGCGCCTTGCCCGCCACATCCATCAGCCTTGTTTGCAGCACCGGGCCCAGCGCGCCGCCCAGCCCGATCAGGAACACAGCCAGTGTGATGGTCCAGGGATTGCCGGTCAGAAACGAATACAGCGCCATGGTGGCGGCGAACCATAACAGGCAGAGCCCTGCGACCTTCATCAACCGGCCATGGGCGAAGCGCGGCACCACCACCAGGCCCGTCATCATGCCGGCACCAAAAATGGCGAAGACCAGCGGCGTCAGGCTTTCCGGCATATGCGTGACGGTCAGAAGCGTATCGGCCAGATAGGTATAAATGGCGAAGAAGCCGCCAAAGCCGATGGCGCCGATGGCCAAGGTCAGCAGCACATCACGATTGCCCAGCGCCGACAGCTCGGTCATGGCGCTGGCGCCTTTTTCCGGTGGCTGGTGCGGCGCGAACAAGGCGACGAGCGTGGCAGTCAGCAGCGCCAGCACCGCCACCACGGCAAAGCCCCAGCGCCAGCCGATCGCCTGGCCCAGCCAGTTGGCGCATGGCACTCCGATGATGGTGGCCACCGTCAGGCCCATCAGCACCCGCGCCGAGGCCTGGGCGCGGCGTTCATGCGGCACCAGCGACGCGGCCACCAACATGGCCACGCCGAAATAGGCGCCATGGGGCAAACCGCTGAGAAAGCGGAACAGCATCATGCTGGTGTAGGACGGCGCCAGGCCCGTCAGGCCATTGCCCAGCGCAAAGACCAGCATCAACCCGATCAGCAAGGTGCGCCGGGCGATGCGCGCCGACAGCACCGCGATCAGCGGCGCGCCCAGCACCACGCCAACCGCATAGGCGCTGATGACATAGCCGGCGACCGGCGCGCTGATGCCCAGATCGTGCGCGAAATAGGGCAGCAGGCTCATGGTGGCGAACTCGGTGGTGCCGATGGCAAAACCGCCCACCGCCAACGCGAAGTGAACCAGGTCAGGATGCGAATCGCGGGCCAGTGGAATATCCCATCAAAGCAGTCGGCTATGAACATCCCTACAATGCCGCAAGGCATGGGTCCACCGGATGATGCGCAGCCCCCGTGCGGGCAAAAGACGTCAGAGAATCCAAGTCGGCTATCAGGAGAACGCGATGTGGCTGGAGCATCCCTCCAATCGCGAGAACAATCGCAAACCCTGGCGCGCCGCGCCGCCATGAGCGGATTTACTTTTCATTCACCGCTTTTTTCGCGGCTTTGCTCGATGTGGCCAGGCGTCATGCCTTAAGGCTCCTCTCATCTTTGCCCGGCTACACTGGATGTCCAGTCCGGGGCCCTTCGTGCAGCATTCCTTGTCCAAAACCTTGACCATCATCACCGGCCTTCTGGTGGTCGTGCTGGTGTCGGTGTTTGCGATTTTCGCGACGACCGCCTTTGAACGCCAGCAGGACGCGAACCGCATTCTTTCCATCGTCACCGTCAAGCGCGACATGCTGTCGGCGCAGCAGGCGCTGCGGGTGGAAGGCGGCAGTCTGGATTTGGCGGTGGAACGCGCAGCCCCCGCCAGCGCGGCCACCATTGCCGAGATTGCGGCGATGCACGAACGCACGCGGGCCACCTTCGCGCATCTCAAGGCGCATGCCACCGGCCAGTTCACCTCCGGCTATGCCGAAATCCTGGAACTGGAGGCGCGCTATGAGCGGCTGATGCCCGCCCTCCTGGACACCATCGCCAAGCCGCTGGATCAGCGTTCACCCGCGGTGCTCAAGGGACGGCTGGATAATGTCCTGCCTCTGCTCGCCCAGATGAAAGCCAAATCCAACTCGCTGTCGCGCAGCATCGCTTACAACGCGCCGCTGATCAACGAGATGCTGCGGGTCAACGACATCGCCTGGCAGGCCCGCAGCGATGCCGGCTTCGGCCGCCATGACATCATGCGCGCCATCCTGGCCGGTGGAACCGCCGGCCCCAAAGCGTTGCAGGGCTTCGCCAGATCAAGGGCCGTGTCTCCGCAGCCTGGGTCATCGTGTCGGATGATTCCCGCCTGCCCGAATTTCCGCCGGCGATGAAGGCCGCGGTGGCACGCGCCCATTGGCTGTACTTCACTCAGTACATGGCCTGGCGCGACGAAGTGGTGGCGGACCTGGCGGCCGGCAAGCCCTCGCCGGTTACCGCGGAGGAATGGGTCCGCCTGTCCAACCGTGGCGTCGCCGCGCTGATGGCGGTGTCCAGTACCGCCCTGGACCTGACCGAAAGCCAGGCCGCAGCGCAATTCGCCGCGGCGCGGGAAAATTTCATCATCGCCATTGCCCTGATGCTGGCCTCCATCGCCCTGGCCAGCTACACGGCCGTCTATCTGATGTTGGGCGTGATCCGACCGCTGCGCGCCATCACCAAAAGCATGCAGGTCATTGCCGGCGGCAGCTTGCGCACGGAAATCCCCTTTGAAGGCCGCCAGGACGAGATCGGCCAGTTCACCGGCACCCTCAAGCTGTTCCGCGACAGCTCGATGGAGCGCATCAAGCTGGAGAAGAAACTGCTGGAAAGTCGCGTCGCCCAGGAAACCGCCGAGAGCTCCAACCGGATCAAGTCGGAATTCCTGGCCAATATGAGCCATGAGCTGCGCACGCCGCTGAACGCCATCATCGGCTTTTCCGACATGATGCAGCACAAGATTTTCGGGCCCATGCACAAGGGCTATGACGAATATGCCGGGCTGATCCATGAATCGGGCAATCACCTGCTCAACCTAGTGTCCGACATTCTGGACCTGGCCAAGATCGAGGCCGACAAGTTCGCCATCGATCCGCGCGAAGTGAACATGGAAGAGACGGTGGACTATTGCCTGCGCCTGACCAAGCGGCGTGCCGATGGCGGCGATATCACCCTGGTCAAGACCATGCCCGAAGGTCCCAAACTGCTGCACGCCGATCCGCGCGCCTGCAAGCAGATCCTGCTGAACCTGATGTCCAATGCGGTGAAGTTCACCCGCAAGGTCGGCACGGTGGAAGTCAGCGCCGCCCTTGTGAGCGAGCGGGTGGTGGTCAAGGTGCGCGATACCGGCATCGGCATTCCCGCCGCCGTCCTGTCGCGCATCGGCGGCGCCTTCGAGAAGGCCAACAACGATCCCATGCTGGCGCGCGAAGGCACCGGGCTGGGCTTGGCGCTGGTCAAGGCGCTGGTGGCGCAGCATGGCGGCAGCCTGCGCATCGAGAGCACGGAAAAGGTCGGCACCACCGTGACGGTGGAGCTGCCGCGCAGCCAGGCGGACCGCATCGCGGCCTAGTTGAAGGTCCTGCCGGCGAAACTCAGGAAGATAGGCCAGTTGGGCGCAGGGGTATGGCCCTGGTCATGCTGGCGAAAGCCGATATCCCCCAACAGCAGCGGCGTCAGCATCTGCGGATACTGGTCAGTGCCCAAGCCTGTCTTGCCCAAAAGGCGATAGACCGGATTGGCGCCCGCCGCCGCCATGAACATGCCGCGGGAATCCACCCAGGCGTCGCCTTGCGACGATGACCCTGCCCCGATGAACAGAGGCCGCGGCGCGCACAGCGCCACCAGCGCATCCATGTCCACCGGCAGGTCCTTCACGCTCATGGGATCGGCGGCGTATTTCAGGAAATTTCCCGCCATCCAGTGAAATTCATTGGCGGCGGCGACATTTTCCAAGGTCTCGCCGAAATAATGGTGAAACAGCTTGGCGCCGCCCGCGCCCGACGAGCTGATGAAGCCGATGGCGAGGCGCGGGTCATACGCCATGGCAAGGATCGCCGCCTTGCCATTGCGCGAATGGCCCATGATGCCGATCTTGCCCGCCGCGATTTTGGAATCGGTCTTCAGGTAATCCACGGCGCGGCTGGCGCCCCAAGCCCAGGCGCGCAATGCGCCCCAGTCATCCATCTTGCGCGGCTGACACTTGTTGACCAGGCCGATGATGCCGATGTTGAGGCCCGCGCCATTGTCGGGCTGCACGCTGTTCGGATCGAGCACGGCATAGCCCCAACCCTTGGCCAGGATTTGCGCCCGCCAGTCGGGACCCGGTGGCGGTGGCGGAGCGCCGGGAAAGGGCTGCGGATTGACCGCGCCGAACTGGATGATCACCGGCACCTGGCCCTTCACAGCGGCGGGCAAGGTTACGGCCATGTCCAACACCACCGTGATGGCGGGACAAGCGGCATTGTCCACGCGGCCCTGCAGGCGGCGGATGACAGCAGCGGTGCCGCCGATAGTTTCGGTTTTGGTGTCCGTCACCACCCACACAACCTTGGGCGTGACTTTGGGGGCGCGGCCGAAGATCTCGCGGTCGAAGGCTTCCACGATTTCGGGACGGCGCAGTTTCCACCATTGCGCGGCGCTTTTGGTCTGCTGGCCGTTGTTCAGCCACAGCACATCGGAGGTGTAGGGATAGGGCGCGGAAGCCGCCTCGTCATAATTGGGGACATTGGGCGCATCCACCGGGCTGTGGGAGTCCGGCACTTCGCGCAGCTTGCCCAGCTTCAGCACCGCCTGCTCGCGCAGATATTCCGCCCGGGTGGCGTCCAGGATGGACTGGCGCTCCGGCGTCATGGGGATTACCACCCGCGGCCCCAGGTAAGGCACGTCGGAATTCTTGTAGGTGATGGTTGCCGCAAAAGCCGGCGCCGCCAGCAACAGGGCGGCGGCCACTACAAGTCTGGTTGTCCTGATCATGACCGCCCCGAAATCTTTTGCCGCAAGCTACCAGCAATCGGCGCGGCAGACCAAGCGGGGCGCTGCCAACAACGCGCTAACGTTTCTTGGCTTTGCCTACCGCTTTTTTGGCGGGCTTGGGCGCGGCGGTTTTGGGCGCCGGCTTGGCCTTGGCAGCAGTTTTTGGCTTGGCCGGCGGCTTTACGGTCTTTGGCCTCACCGTGAGCATGATCTTCTTAGCCGGCGGCGCTTCGACTTTGACTTGCGGTTTTTCGACCGGCGCTGCCTTGGGGGCCGGTGGCGGCGCGGCGTTGCCGCTCATCAGGCGGAGCAAGGCCGGCGACAAGGTTTTGCGCTTCGCCGGCTGATCGGAATCGGACAAGGACAGAAACTCCTTTGCGTCGGCCTTGGAGTGACAAAGCCTGGCCTTGAAGGCCGTCGCGATGATGGGGCCATTGATCAGCGCCGGATGTTCAAACACCGACGCCCAATATTCACCATCGCTGATGAAGCGGTCGTCCAGGCGAAGCGCATGAAACAGCGGTTCATACTTCTTGACCGCGCTTTGATCGGCGTCCCGCAGCATAAGGGAAAGCCGTTTGAGCTCCTCCTTGCTGGGCGGGGCGACCATGTAATCCACTACAAGCGGCTCCTGGCCGGCCCGGCGCAGTTCGGCAAGCACCTCATCCGCCGCCGCGGCGTTCGGATCGACATAGAGTGTCAGCACGTTCGCGCTTTTCGCCGGCGCCGCCGGCTCCTGTCTGGGCGGCTTTGGCGCCGGCGCAATAATCTTGAGCTCGACCGCCTTGGGACCTTTGGTGTCCGGCACAATTTCGAACGACACCTGCTGGCCCGCCTTCAGGCTCTCCATACCGGCCGCCGTGATGGATGTGGCGGGCAAGAAAATGTCCTTGGCGCTTTCATCCGACATGATGAAACCAAAGCCTTTTGCAGCATTGAAGAACTTGACGGTACCGATGGGCATGACTGTCCTGATTGAAGTTTCAAGTCGCGGCGCAAATTTCGGCTGCCGCGCGGCCACTATTAAGAAGCCCACCTGCTTTCGCAGGCGGGCCGCGCTCAACTCCAATATATGAGTCGCCGGCCTGCCGCGCGGCTGGTCGCCGCCTGGCATTCATTATTGCCCGCTCACCGCGAACAATAATGAATGGTGCCCAGAAGAGGACTCGAACCTCCACGCCTTGCAGCGCTAGTACCTGAAACTAGTGCGTCTACCAATTCCGCCATCTGGGCACACCGGACTAGCCACGCCGTCCGGGCAAGGGCGCGATGTTTAGGGGCGCGCCACCCCCAAG
>CANJJD010000015.1 GCA_947474645.1 Alphaproteobacteria bacterium
CATTCGTCTGGCCCGCGGCGGCACCAAGAAACGCCCGCACTACAACATCGTCATCGCCGACAGCCGCAATCCGCGCGACGGCCGCTTCATCGAGAAGATCGGCTTCTACAATCCGCTGCTGCCGTCCGACCATGCCGACCGCCTGAAGCTGAACCTGGAATCGGCCAAGGAATGGATCGGCAAGGGCGCCGTGGCGTCCGACCGCGTGCACAAGTTCCTGGCCAATGCCGGCCTGGTGAAGGCGCGCATCCATAACAATCCGCAAAAGGCCCAGCCCAAGAAGAAGGCGCAGGAACGCGCTGCCGCGAACGCCGCTGCTGCGGCCAAGCCCGCGGAAGAAGCGCCGGCGGCCTAATTGGGCCGGGACGTTCTCCTGGCCGCCGTCATGGGCGCGCAGGGCCTGAAGGGCGAGGTGAAGGTGAAAACCTTTACCGCCGCGCCCGATGCCCTGCCGCGCTATGGCAAGCTGCATGCCAGGGATGGACGCACGTTCACGATCACCGCTTTTCGCCCCTCCAAACAGGGCGAGGCGGTGATTTCGTTTGCCGAGGTGCGTGACCGCAATGCCGCCGAGGCGCTGAAGGGCACCGAGCTGTTCGTCTCCCGCGATGCCTTGCCGCCGCCGGATGAAGACGAGTTCTATCACGCCGATCTGATCGGGCTGGAAGCGCGCGACAGCGAAGGCCGTGTGATCGGCAAGGTCGCCGGCGTTCACAATTTCGGCGCCAGCGACGTGATCGAACTCACACGCGACGATGGCGACAGCGTGCACCTGGCCTTCACCCGCGAGACCGTGCCGGTGATCAAGATCGCCGAGGGTTACATCCTGGTCGCCGTACCCGAAGACGATGACGGCACCGATCATGTCGAGTAGTGAGGAGCGGTTCGCCGAAGGCGAACGGAATGGTCCAGTGGACCATTCCGAGCGAGGAACGCCGCGAGCACAAGCGAGCGGCTGGAGAGCCACCATCCTCACGCTGTTTCCCGAAATGTTTCCCGGGCCGCTGGGGATCTCGCTGCTGGGCAAGGCATTGCAGCAGGATCTCTGGCAGTTGGACGTGCGCGACATCCGCGACCATGGCCTGGGCAAGCACCGCACGGTGGACGACAGCCCGTCCGGCGGCGGGCCGGGCATGGTGATGCGCGCCGATGTGGCTGCCGCCGCCATTGACGCGGTGGACCGTAATGACCGCCCGCTGATCTATCTGTCGCCGCGCGGGGCGCCGCTGACCCAAGCGCGCGTGCGCGACCTGGCAGCGGGCCCCGGCGCGATCCTGTTGTGCGGCCGCTTTGAGGGCCTGGACCAGCGGGTGATCGAGGCCCGCGCCATCGAGGAAATTTCCCTGGGCGACTTTGTCCTGGCGGGCGGCGAAATCGCCGCCATGGCCCTGATCGAGGCCTCCGTCCGGCTGATCCCGGGGGTGCTGGGGGACCACGCCTCCACCCAGGACGAAAGCTTTGCCGCGGGCCTTCTGGAATACCCGCATTATACCCGCCCGCAACTGTTCGAGGACCGGCCCATTCCGCAGGTGTTAAACGGCGGAAATCACTCGGAAATCGCCAAATTTCGCAACTCTCAGGCCGAAGACCTGACCCGGGCGCGCCGCCCCGACCTCTGGACCCTCTATGAAAAGACCAAACGCTAGGCTATATGCCCCGGCTCAATTGCCGCTTTTTCCCACGGAAAGACGAAGAAAATGAACCTTTTGCAGACCCTGGAAGCCGAGCAGATGGCCGTCCTGCGCGCCAAGCCGCTGCCGGACTTTCGTCCCGGCGACACGCTGAAGGTCAACGTCAAGGTGGTGGACGTCACCTATGACGAAAAAGCCAAGCAGAACAAGACTCGCGAACGCATCCAGGCCTTTGAAGGCGTCTGCATCGCCCGCCAGGGCGCCGGCATCAACGAGGCCTTCACGGTGCGCAAGCTGTCCTATGGCGAAGGCGTGGAGCGCGTCTTCCCGATCTATTCGCCGCTGGTCGACTCGGTGGTGGTGGTGCGCAAGGGCAAGGTGCGCCGCGCCAAGCTTTATTACCTGCGCGGCCGCACCGGCAAATCGGCCCGCATCAGCGAGCGCACCGACAGTGCAGCGCCCGAGACGGCCGCCTAAGTCGCTTCAAAGCCTGATTTTACGGGCCGTGGCGTGTTTTCGCCGCGGCCCGTTTGCTTTTGGGCATTCGGAAAAGCCCGGTTTTGCGGGCTTTTCCGGTCCATATGTGGAAAACCCCTCAATTACTTGCGTTTTTTTGACAGTCACCCGCTTTATCTTGCGGGAAATGCCGTAAAATCAGCCTCATCGTTGATTCGTTAGAGGGAGAATCCCATGGCCGTTAAAGCCGCTACCAAGACCGCCGCTGTTAAAGTTGAAACCGTTTCCACCCGCCAGATCGGCGCTCAGCTCGCTGAGAAGCATGAACTGTCGCAGAAGCTCGCCAACACCATTATCGAAGATGTCATTGGCCTGATCACCAAGCACCTGAAGAAGGGCGCTCGCATCCGTCTCAATGGCCTGGGCATCCTGGTTGTGCGCAAGCGCGGTCCGCGCATGGGCCGCAATCCCGCCACCGGCGAAGCCATCAAGATCAAGGCGTCCAAGAAGGTCGCGTTCCGCGCCTCCAAGGAACTGAAGGAAGCGATCTAACGTCGCTTTCATCTTTCAAAGTACAGAAAGGCCGGATGTTCGCATCCGGCCTTTTCTTTTAATAAGCTGGCGCCATGCGGACGCTCACATTGCTGTTGTGGCTGATGCCGGTGCCCGTCCTGGCGCAGGGCATGGCGATGGATCACGACATGTCCAGCATGTCTCATGACATGCCGGGCATGAAACAAGGCATGCATCATGGCATGCACGGATTGCTCGGCGGCTACGGCATGAGCCGTGAAGCCTCCGGCACAAGCTGGCAGCCGCAGGCCGCGCCCCATTCCGCCATCCATCTGATGGCCGATGACTGGACGGTGATGCTGCATGGCAAGGTCAGCGGCATCGCCGACCGGCAATCGGGGCCGCGCGGCGGCGACCAGATATTTTCCACCAGCATGGCGATGGCCATGGCGACCAAAGACCTCAGCAATGGCGACACGCTGGGATTGAAGGCGATGCTCAGCGGCGATGCCTTCATGGGGCGGCGCGGTTATCCCTTGCTGCTGGCGTCTGGCGAAACCGCCGACGGCGCCACGCACCTGGTGGACCGCCAGCATCCCCACGACCTGTTGGGAGAGCTGGCCGCCAGCTACAGCCATCCCTTGTCGGACAGTGCCAGCGTCTTTCTCTATGGCGGCTATCCGGGCGAAGCGGCGCTGGGACCAACCGCCTATATGCACCGCGTTTCGGCCGCCGATAATCCCATGACGCCGATCGCCCATCACTGGCTGGATTCCAGCCATGTCAGCTTCGGCGTGATCACCGCGGGCCTCATCCATCAGGATTGGAAAGTGGAAGTGTCGCGCTTCACCGGGCGCGAGCCCGACCAGTTCCGGTTCAATTTCGACAAGGCGCGCTTTGATTCCACCGCGGTGCGGCTGTCGTGGAATCCGGGTCCCCACTGGTCGTTGCAGCTTTCCAGCGGCTGGCTGAAAAGCCCCGAACAGCTCGATCCCGATTTGAACGAGCAGCGCCTGACCGCCAGCGCCACCTGGTTCAATCAATTCGACTGGGGCAGCGTCGCCGCCACCCTGGCGTTTGGCAGAAAGCAGCTTTCCAACGCCATCAGCGAGAATGCCGCCCTGGTGGAAATGGAATACAAGCCCGTGCCGGCCTGGACCTTGTTTGCCCGCGCCGAGAGTATCGAAAGCACCGAACTGGTGCCGGCGGCTGGCCCCGCCCCGCAAATCCGCGGGGCCGGGGAATTCAGCCTGGGCGCGGTGCACGACTGGGCAATTGCCGAGCATTGGAAGATCGGCCTGGGCGGGCTCTATGCCTTTGATTTTGCCCCCTCTATTTCGGTGGCCTCACCAACGGCCTCCTATGGCCGAAATCCCCATGGCGCGATGGGCTTTGTCCGGCTGGTTGCCGAATAGCCCAAAAGCCATTCTGTCGCCTTGCCGGTAGGGCCTGTAGCGGGCTAGGTAGCGCGGCAATTTTTGGGGAATTTCCACATGGCGCGCAAGAAAATCGCTCTTATCGGCGGCGGACAGATCGGCGGCACCCTGGCCCATCTGGCGGCCATCAAGGAGCTGGGCGATGTGGTGATCTTCGACATCGCCGAAGGCCTGCCCCAGGGCAAGGCGCTGGACCTGTCGCAATCGGGTCCGGTGGACGGTTTCAACGCCAAGCTCTCCGGCACCAACAGCTATGCCGACATCAAGGGCGCCGATGTGGTGATCGTCACCGCCGGCGTGCCGCGCAAGCCGGGCATGAGCCGTGACGATCTTCTGGGCATCAACCTCAAGGTGATGGCGGCGGTGGGCGAGGGCATCAAGGCCAATTGCCCCAACGCTTTTGTGATCTGCATCACCAATCCGCTCGACGCCATGGTCTGGGCGTTGCAGAAATTCTCCGGCGTGCCGCATGAAAAGATCGTGGGCATGGCCGGCGTGCTGGATTCGGCGCGCTTCCGCCATTTCCTGGCCGAGGAAATGGGCGTGTCGGTGGAAGATGTTTCCGCTTTCGTGCTGGGCGGCCATGGCGACACCATGGTGCCGATGCCGCGCTTCTCCACCGTGGCGGGCATCGCGCTGCCGGAACTGGTCAAGATGGGTTGGCTCAAGCAGGACCGTCTGGACCAGATCGTCACCCGCACCGCCAATGGCGGCGCCGAGATTGTCGGCCTGCTCAAGACCGGCTCGGCCTATTACGCGCCGGCCACCAGCGCCATCCAGATGGCGGAAAGCTATCTCAAGGACCAGAAGCGCGTGCTGCCCTGCGCCGTCCATGTGAATGGCGCCTATGGCATCAAGGATCTCTATGTCGGCTTGCCGGTGGTGATCGGCGAAAAGGGCGTGGAGAAGATCGTCGAGCTGAACCTGACGGACGCCGAGAAGTCCGGGCTGGAAAAGTCCGCCGACTCCGTGCGCGGCCTGATCGATGCCTGCCGCAAGCTGGAACCCAAGCTGGGTTGATCCAGGCCGTCTGACACCCCAAGTCCCTATCGAAAGCCTTCCGGCTTGTGGCGGTTCCGCCACTTGTCAGGGGGTGGGATTTTTGCGACAAATCGATACAAATGGAACTCGCAACGCTTAACCAACGGGAATTACAGCGTTTTTCGCTCTGGACGGTCATTGCGCTGGCGATGGCCGGCTGGATGTTGCTGGCCGCCGGCCTGGTCGCGCCCGCCCGGGCCCAGGAGCCCGTGACGGCGAACGGCGCCACTTTGGTGATCCGCATCCAGGATGTGTCGCCCAAGGGCGGCACCCTGCGGCTGGGCCTGTATGACGAGGCCCGCTACCCCGACGACGCCGCCGCCCCGGTGGCCAGCGCCGATGTCCGCGCCGAGACGGGCGAGACGGTGATTACCCTGAACAATGTCCCGCCGGGCACCTATGCCATCCAGACCTTCCAGGACATCAACAGCAACGACAAGATGGACACGACCTGGCTGGGCTTGCCCCAGGAGCCGTTCGGCTTTTCGCGCGACGCCAAGCCGGTCTTTTCCAAGCCGGGCTTCGCCAAGGTGAAGTTCGAAGTGACGCCGGGCATGAATGTCCAGGTTCTGCATCTGCAGAATTCCGTCTCTCTGCTGGCTTCCAAGTAACTGTTGCGCTGTCGCGCCGCGTGTTAAGCCACAGCGGCTCATGAGCGACTCCACCATCTACCGCGACCGCGATCTTCATTCCTTTGTCGGCGCGCGCTTCATCTCCACCCTGGCCATCCAGGTCCAGTCCGTCGCCATCGGCTGGCAGGTCTATGACATGGAGCGCACGCCGCTGGCGCTGGGGCTGGTGGGGCTGTGCCAGTTCGCGCCCATGTTCCTGCTGACTTTGCCCGCTGGCGACATCACCGACCGCTTCAACCAGCGCCGTGTCTATAGCCTGGCGGCGGGCCTGCAGGCGGTGTGCAGCCTGCTGTTCCTGGCGCTGAGCATCTACCGGCCGCACAGCGCCTGGATGTTCTATTGCGTGCTGGTGCTGTTCGGCGCGGCGCGCGGCTTTACCGGCCCCTCCGGTTCCTCGCTGCTGCCCTTCCTGGTGCCGCCCGAGCGGCTCGCCAAGTCGATGGCCTTCAGCTCCTCCTTTTTCACCGCCGCCACCATTTCCGGGCCGGCGCTGGGCGGCTTTCTCTATGCGTTGGGACCGGTGCCGGTCTATTCGCTGTGCATCGCCGGATTCATCGGCGCGGCGCTGATCGTCACCCGGTTGGGCGGGCGGCGGTTTGTGCCTGCGCCGACGCAGGCCAGCCGCCTGGAGCGGGTGGCCGAAGGGGTGCGCTTTGTGCGCTCGCGCCCCGTCGTGCTGGGCGCCATTTCGCTGGACCTTTTTGCCGTGCTCTTGGGCGGGGCCACCGCGCTGCTGCCGGTCTATGCCCGCGACATCCTGCATGTCGGGCCGCTGGGCCTTGGTTTTTTGCGCAGCGCGCCCGCGGCGGGCGCTTTTTCCATGGCCTTCTTTCTCACCCATTGGCCGCTGCGGGGCAAAGTCGGCGCCAAGATGTTCGCGGCGGTGGCGGTGTTCGGCGTCGCCACCATCGTGTTCGGTCTGTCCACCTGGTTTCCCGTCTCGCTGCTGGCGCTCTATGTGCTGGGCGCGTCCGACATGGTCAGCGTCAATATCCGCTCCTCGCTGATCCAGCTTTCCACCCCCGACACGATGCGCGGCCGCGTCTCATCGGTCTCGATGCTGTTCATCGGCGCCTCCAACGAGCTGGGCGAGTTTGAATCGGGCATCACCGCGGCCCTGATGGGCACCGTGCCGGCGGTGGTGGCCGGCGGCATCGGCACATTGCTGGTGGTGGGATTTTGGATGAAGCTGTTCCCGCCATTGCGGCAGGTCAACAAGTTCACCGACGTTGCGGTGCCGGTTTAGGCTTTGACGTACACGTCCACGCGATCGGCCGGGCCGGTATCGTCCACCCCGCCCATGGCCCGCACGTCAATGCGGTCGGCCGAAACCCCGTCATCGATCAGCACCTGGCGGATGGCCAGGGCGCGCTTGAGCGACAGCCGCCGCGCGTCCGAACCCTTGTCGCCCTTGGCGCCGCCAAAGGCCTGCAGCTCGATCCGCGCATTGGGGCCGGTCATGGCGGCGTTGAGGTCATTGGCCAGGAATTTGATCGCGCCCAGCGCCGTCTTGGCGGGATCGGGCGCGTCCTTGGCGAACAGGATGACGCTGCGCTTGGTCAGGCTTTCATTGCCGGTGACGGGACCGGCGGGCGCGGTCTTTTTCGGCGGCGGCGCGCTGGCGAACACATTGCTGAGGTCGGTGGCGCCGCCAAAGGGATTGACGTTGGGGGCGGAAGCCGGAGCCGGAGCGGGGGCCGGGGCAGGCGCGGCCCTGGCAACGCGCGCGGGCGCGGGCCTGGGCGGGGCGGGGCGGGCGATGGCGCGGCGGCGCGTGCCGGGCATATGCAGGGTGATGGGACCGCCCCGTTCGCCCGGCATCAGCAGCGGCGGCAGGTTGCGGGAATATTCGCCGCCCGGGTACAGCAGCGTTCCGCCGCCGGGGCGGGCGGCCATCGGATTGACCCGCACTTCCAGCCCGGAATCGATCCCTTGCGCCTGGCTCATGGCGGTGCCCGCCAGCCAAAGACCGGCCACAACAGCGAGTGTTGGGGTAAGACGCATGGAAATCGACAGCTCGAAAGAGGCCCGAAACGCAGCCTAGCGGTAATCTAACACTTTGCAACCATTACCCAAATGCCCCAAACTTGTCCCGTTCCCCAAGGATTTTTCGCCAATGAAAACAAGAGCGGCCGTCGCCTATGAAGCCGGCAAGCCCCTGGTCATCGAAACCGTGGACCTGGAAGGGCCCAAGGCGGGCGAGGTGCTGGTCGAGATCAAGTCCACCGGCGTCTGCCACACCGACGAGTTCACCCGCTCCGGCGGCGATCCCGAAGGCTTGTTCCCTGTCATCCTGGGCCATGAAGGCGCCGGCGTGGTGATGGATGTGGGGCCGGGCGTGACGTCGCTGAAGAAGGGCGACCATGTCATTCCGCTCTACACGCCCGAATGCCGGGTTTGCAAAAGCTGCACTTCGCACAAGACCAACCTGTGCACCTCGATCCGCAGCACGCAAGGCCAGGGCGTGATGCCGGACGGCACCAGCCGCTTTTCCATCGGCGGCAAGAAGATCCATCACTATATGGGCTGCTCCACCTTCGCCAATCACACGGTGCTGCCCGAGATCGCGCTGGCCAAGATCCGGCCCGACGCGCCGTTCGACAAGGTCTGCTACATCGGCTGTGGCGTGACGACGGGCATCGGGGCGGTGATTAAGACCGCCAAGGTCGAGCCGGGCGCCAATGTCGTGGTGTTCGGGCTGGGCGGCATCGGCCTCAACGTGATCCAGGGCGCGCGCATGGCGGGCGCCAACATGATCGTGGGCGTGGACATCAACCCGGCGCGCGAGGTTTTGGCCCGCCAGTTCGGCATGACCCATTTCGTCAATCCCAAGGAGGTGGGCGACGTGGTCCCGCATCTGGTCGAGCTGACAAAAGGCGGCGCCGATTACAGCTTTGAATGCGTCGGCAATGTCGACCTGATGCGCCAGGCGCTGGAATGCACCCATCGCGGCTGGGGTGAAAGCATCATCATCGGCGTTGCAGGCGCTGGGCAGGAGATCAAGACCCGCCCCTTCCAGTTGGTGACCGGCCGGGTGTGGAAGGGCACCGCCTTTGGCGGCGTGCGCGGCAGGACGCAGGTGCCTGAGATCGTGGACTGGTACATGGATGGCAAGATCAGCATTGACCCGCTGATCACCCACAAGCTGTCGCTGGAGCGCATCAATGAGGCGTTCGACCTGATGCACTCAGGCGAAAGCATCCGGACGGTGATTGAGTTCTAGTCTGGCTTGGTCGCCTTGAGCAGCTTCAAGAGCTGCGGGTGCAGGTTCTCATTGGCGGTCAGCACGCTGCCCTGGGCCAGCATCTCGGCGCCACCGTGCAGATCAGTGATCACACCGCCCGCCTCGCGTACCAGCACGATGCCGGCGGCGATGTCCCAGGCCTGCAGGCCCCGTTCCCAGAAACCGTCGAAGCGGCCGGCCGCGACATAGGCCAGATCCAGCGAGGCCGCACCGAAGCGGCGGATGCCGGCGGTGACGTTCATTACTTCGGTCATCTCGGCGCTGGCGCGGGCATGGCCTTCCTTGCCCAGGAAGGGCAGGCCGGTGGCGATCACCGCCGGGGCCAGTTCTTTGCGCGCGGCAACGCGCAGCCGCCGGTTGTTGAGATAGGCGCCATGGCCCTTCTCGGCGGTATAGAGATCGTCGGTGACCGGATTGTAGATCACACCCGACACCATCTGGCCTTCGCGCTCCAGCCCGATGGAGATGGCGAAGTGCGGAATGCCGTGCATGAAGTTGGTGGTGCCGTCGATGGGATCGATGATGAAGCGGTGGGTGGTGTCGGCGCCCTTCAACACGCCGCCTTCCTCGCCCAGGAAGCCATAGCCGGGCCGCGCCTTGCTCAATTCCTCGATCAGGATCTTTTCAGTGCGCTTGTCGGCGGAGGTGACGAAATCGGCCGGGCCCTTCATGGAGATCTGCAGATTCTCCAATTCGTTGAAGTCGCGGATCAGGGGGCGGCCGGCCTTGCGGGCGGCGGCGATCATCACATTCAGGGCGGGGGAGGTGTAGACCATTAGTCGGCCCTGCGGATGTAAGAGCCGTCTTCGGTGGCGACGATGATCCGCTCGCCGGCGCCGACAAAGGGCGGCACCTGAATCTTCAAGCCGTTCTCCAGCACCGCGGTCTTGAACGATGGCGCGGCGGTGCCGCCTTTCATCACCGGATCAGCCTCCGCTACCGTCAGGGTGACCTGCACCGGCAGCTTGATGCCGATGGGCTTGCCTTCATACAGGTTCACCATGGTCTTCATGCCGTCCTGCAGGAACCTGGCCTGGTCCTCGCCGACGAAATCCACCGCCAGTTCGATCTGCTCGTAATTCTCCATGTCCATGAAGGTCAGCATGTCGCCCGCGGCATAGAGGAACTGGAAATCCTTCTTGTCCAGGATGGCCTCGTCCACGCTTTCGTCGGAACGAAAGCGCTGGTTCAGCTTGGTGCCGCTGGTGATGTTCTTGAGTTCGACCTGGTTGTAGGCGCCGCCCTTGCCGGGCTTGACCTTGACGGTCTTCACCGCGATCCACAGGCCGCCATCATAGTTGATCAGGGTGCCGGGGCTGATTTCGTTGCCGGTGATCTTGGACATGGGAATGCGCCCCTCCTGGGGGCGTGGGTGAAGGTTCAGCAGGTTCAAACAGCGGGCGGGTGATAGCAGGCCAGTCCCGGCTTGTCATCCTCGGCGTGCTTACCGCACGGGCCCGGGCTCATGAATAGCCCGCGCCCAGGGTGCAATAAACCAAAAGGGCGATGACCAGCAGCGCTGCCGCATCAGCCCAGCGCGGGCCGGAGGGGCGGAAGAAGCCGAAGGTTAAGGCCAGCGCCAGCAGCGCGGCGGCGGGCGCGATGACAAAGGGGATATACCAGTGCGCCTGGAACCACAGCGACTCCGCGAATAGCCGGACATGGATGGCATCGGCGGCGAGGTTAACGGCATAGGCGACGAACACGCCGATGAACATGAAACCCAGCAGCCGCTCTTTCATCGGCGCGGGGCTTTCATGCCAGCAGCGCGTTGAACTCGCGCACCGCGGCCTGCGGGCCATCCGGGTGTTCCCACACACCGGCCGACACGGCGATAAAGTCGGCGCCCGCTTCCACCAATTGCCGCGCATTGGCGATCGTGATGCCGCCGATGGCCACGGACGGAACCACCATCACCTCGCCCCACCAGCGCAGCAAGTCGATGTCGGCCTGGGTTTTCGGTTCCTTGGTCCGGGTGGGAAAGAAGGCGCCGAAGGCGACATAGTCGGCGCCCGCTTCGCCAGCTTCCATGGCCAGGTGCCGGCTGTCATGGCAGGTGACGCCGACAATGCCGTTCGGCAGCGCCGCGCGTGCTTCGGCGTAGGAGGCGTCTTCCTGGCCGACATGCACGCCATCGCAGCCCAGTTCGGCGGCCAAGTCCGGGCGGTCGTTGAGAATGAAGGCGCAGCCGGCCGCCTGCACCACGGGGCGCAGCGTATCGGTGGCGCGGCGGATTTCGTCATCCGTCACGTCTTTGAGGCGCAACTGGAAGGAGGCGACGTCGCCGCCGGCCAGGGCTTCTTTCAGCGGTCCCAAAAAATTCGCCGCCGAAAGCTTCGGCGGCGAAATCAGGTAAAGGCGGCAGCCGTCACTCACGCGGCTTTTTTCTCGGCCGCTTGCGTCCACTTGCCCAGCGAGGCCAGGCCGTTCATCGCGGCGCGATGGGCGAAAGCGGCCTGCGCCTTGGCGACATTATCGGCCTTGCCGGACCAGGCGGCCTGCGGCGCGGCCTGCAGGGCGCGGCCATAGGAGAAGGTCAGCGCCCAGGGCAACCCGCCGATGGCATTCATGGCCGACAGGTGCGCGGTGGCTTCCTCGTCGGACTGGCCGCCCGACAGGAAGGCGATGCCCGGCACGGCGCCGGGTACGCAAGCCTTCAACACCTTGATGGTGCGCGTCGCAACTTCTTCCACGCTGTTCTGCTGGGCGCACTTCTTGCCCGGCACGATCATGTTCGGCTTCAGGATGATGCCTTCCAGCTTCACGCCGGCATAATAAAGCTCCTGGAAGACTTCCTTCAGGATCCACTCGGTGACGGCTTCACAGGCACCGATGTCATGGGCGCCATCCATCAACAGCTCTGGCTCCACGATCGGGACGATGCCGTTTTCCTGCGCCAGCGCCGCATAACGGGCCAGGGCATGGGCATTGGCATGAATGGCGTTGTGGCTGGGGGTGGGCATGCCGTTGCTGCCCGCGCCGATCTCGTACACGCCGCGCCACTTGGCGAAGCGCGCGCCCAGCTTGTGATACTCGACAAAGCGTTCGCGCAGCCCGTCCAGGCCTTCGGTGATGGTATCGCCGTCCGATGCGCCGGCCAGCGGCTTGGCGCCCTTGTCCACCTTGATGCCCGGCACGCTGCCCGCCGCTTCAATCAGCGCCACCAGCGATGTGCCGTCCTTGGCCTTCTGGCGGATGGTTTCGTCGAATAGGATGACGCCGCCGATATGATTCTTCATCGCCGCTTCGCTGCGGAACAGCAGCTCGCGATAGTCGCGGCGATTGTCCTCGGTATTCTGCACGCCGATCTTGTCGAAGCGCTTCTGGATGGTGCCGGTGGATTCATCGGCCGCCAGGATGCCCTTGCCGGGCGCGACCATCTTCTTGGCGATTGCGTTCAGTTCGTCGAGATTCATCGTCACTCTCTATTTGTCCGTCAGTGCGTCTACGCCGGGCAATGTCTTGCCTTCCAGCCATTCCAGGAATGCCCCGCCCGCGGTCGAGACATAGGTGAAGTCGTCTTCGACGCCGGCATGGGCCAGCGCCGCCACCGTGTCGCCGCCGCCCGCCACGCTGAGCAGGTTGCCCGCCCTGGTGGCAGCGGCCACGGCTTTTGCCGCCGTCACGGTGCCCTTGTCAAAGGGCGTGGTTTCAAAGGCGCCGAACGGGCCGTTCCACACCAGGGTGCGGGTGGCGATCAGGCGGCTTTCAAAGGCCTTGATGGAATCAGGTCCGACGTCCAGCACCATTTCGTCGGCGCCGATCTGGTCGGCCGGAACGGTGCGGTGGGCGGCGCCCGCCTTGAATTCCTTCGCCACCACCACGTCGGTGGGCAGCAGGATGGCGGCGCCGGATTCATTGGCGGCATGGATGATCTTGCGCGCGGTTTCCAGGTGGTCGGGTTCATAGAGCGACTTGCCCACCTTCACGCCTTGCGCGGCAAGAAAGGTGTTGGCCATGGCGCCGCCGATCACCAACGTCTCGACCCGGGCGACCAGGTTTTCCAGAAGCGCGATCTTGGTGGAGACTTTCGCCCCGCCCACCACCGCCAGCAGCGGGCGTTCGGGATTGCCCAGCGCCTTTTCCAGATGGCTGAGTTCGGCCTGCATGGAGCGGCCCGCCGCATTGGGGAGCAGCCGCGCCACGCCTTCCGTGCTGGCATGGGCGCGATGCGCGGCGCTGAAAGCGTCATTGACGAAGATGTCGCCCAGCGCGGCCAACTGCTTGGCCATGCCGGTATCATTGTCTTCTTCGCCCTGGTGGAAGCGGGTGTTTTCCAGCAACAGCACGTCGCCGTCCTTCAGGGCGGCAACGGCAGCTTCGGCCTTGGGCCCGATGCAATCGTCGGCGAACGCGATCCTGCGGCCCACCGCCTCGGACAGCGGCGCAACCAGCACCTTCAGCGACATGGACGGCACCACCTTGCCCTTGGGCCGGTCGAAGTGGCTGAGCACGATGACGCGCGCGCCCTTGTCCGCCAGTTCCTTGAGGGTGGGGGCCTGGCGCGCGATGCGGGTGGAGTCGGTGACGACGCCATCCTTGACCGGCACGTTCAGGTCTGCGCGCACCAGCACGCGCTTGCCCTTTACATCCAGGTCATCGAGCGTGCGGAAAGCCATTAAATCAGCTTGCCCATCGCCACGGCGGTATCGGCCATGCGGTTGGAGAAGCCCCATTCATTGTCATACCAGGTCATCACTGACACGAAGGTGCCGTCCATCACCTTGGTCTGGTCCAGCGCAAAGCTGGACGAGGCGGGATTGTGGTTGAAGTCCACGGACACCAGCTTCTCATGCACCACGTCCAGGATGCCTTTCAGGCCGCCCAGCGCCGCGCCCTTGATGGCGTCGTTGATCTCCTGAACGCTGGTCGGCCGCTTGGCGATGAACTTCAGGTCCACCAGCGACACGTTGGGCGTCGGCACGCGCACCGACACGCCGTCCAGCTTGCCTTTCAGCTCCGGCAGCACCAGGCCCACCGCCTTGGCGGCGCCGGTCGAGGTCGGGATCATGCTCAGCGCCGCGGCGCGGCCGCGGTAGAGATCCTTGTGCATCTGGTCCAGCGACGGCTGGTCGTTGGTATAGGAATGGATGGTGGTCATCATGCCGCGCTCGATGCCCACCGCGTCGTTCAGCACCTTGGCCACCGGCACCAGGCAGTTGGTGGTGCAGGACGCGTTGGACACGACCAGGTGATCCTTGGTCAGCTTGTCGTGATTGACGCCATAAACCACGGTGATGTCGGCGCCGTCGCAGGGCGCGCTGACCAACACGCGCTTGGCGCCGGCGGCCAGGTGGGCGGCGGCCTTTTCCTTGCTGGTGAAGATGCCGGTGCATTCCAGGGCGATGTCGACGTCCAGTTCCTTGTGGGGCAGCTCGGCCGGGTTCTTGATCGCGGTGACCTTCATCTTGTGGCCGGCGGCGATCATGAACTCGCCGTCCACGCTCACCTGGGCGGGAAAGCGGCCATGCACGCTGTCATAGCGCAGCAGATGGGCGTTGGTTTCCACCGGCCCCAGATCGTTGACGGCCACGACTTCGATGTCGCGGCGGCCCGATTCCACGATGGCGCGCAGGACGAGGCGGCCGATGCGGCCAAAGCCGTTGATTGCAACACGCAAAGCCATGTCGTTCTCCCGAATTACTTGAGCAATTTCCTGGCGGCGGCGACCGCGGCGTCGGCGGTGATGCCGAACTTGGCATAGACGTCCTTGTAGGGACCGCTGGCGCCGAAGCTGTGCATGCCGATAAAGGCGCCGCCCCCACTTCCATTTGTAGAGTCGAGCAGTTCCGAGCCGATATAGCGGTCCCAGCCTTCGCGCACGCCGGCCTCGATGGCGACCTTGACGGTGCCCGGACCGAGGACTTCCCTGCGATAGCCTTCGCTCTGTTTCTCGAACAGGTCCCAGCACGGCATGGAAACCACGCGGGACGGAATGCCTTCGGCGGCCAGCTTGGCACGGGCTTCCACCGCCAGGCTCACCTCGGTGCCGGTGGCCAGGAAGGTGACCTTGGCGTTGGCATCGCCGATCAACTCATAACCGCCCTTGGCGGAAAGATTTTCGCTGGTGTGCGTGGCGCGTACCGTCGGCACGTCCTGGCGCGAGAAGGCGATCAGGCTGGGGCGCTTGTCATTCTTCAGCGCCAGCTCCCAGCATTCGGCGGTTTCCACGCCGTCTGCGGGGCGCATCACCAGCAGTTCCGGGATCGCGCGCAGCGCCGCCAGATGCTCGACCGGCTGGTGGGTGGGGCCGTCCTCGCCCACGCCGATGGAATCGTGGGTCATCACGAACACCACGCGGATGCCCATCAGGGCGGCCAGGCGGATGGAGGGACGGCAGTAATCGCTGAACACCATGAAGGTGCCGCCATACGGGATAATCCCGCCATGCAGCGCCAAGCCGTTCATGGCGGCGCACATGCCATGCTCGCGGATTCCGTAATGGATGTAGCGGCCGGAAAAATTGCCCGGCGTGACGCCGTCAATGTTCTTGGTCTTGGTGTTGTTGGACGGCGTCAGGTCGGCCGAACCGCCGATGGTGTTCTTCAGTTCGGCGTTGATCACCTCCAGCGCCTTTTCCGACATCTTGCGGGTGCCTGCGCTGGGCTTTTCGGCCGACAGTTTTTCTTTCAGCGCCGTCAGGGCCGTTCCCAGCGACGGCGGAAGCAGGCCGCTCACGGCGTCGTCGAAATCCTTCGCATGCTTGCTGGCGTTCTTGCGCTTGGTCCAGGCGTCATATTCGCCCGCGCCGGTGGCGCCGATGGCGCGCCAGGGCTTGAGGACTTCATCCGGCACCACAAAGGGTTCGAACGACCAGTCCAGTTCCTTGCGCGCGCCGGCAATCACTTCGGCGCCCGGCGCATCGCTATGCGCCTTCTGGGTGCCCTGGCGGCCCGGCATGCCGAAGCCGATGATGGTGCGGCAGGCGATCATCACTGGACGATCAGTCTTCTGCGCCTTCTCCAGGCTGCGGAAAATGTCGGCGGCGTCATGGCCGTCGCAACTGTCCACTGTCCAGCCGGCGGCCTGGAAGCGCATCGCCTGGTCGGTGGAGTCCGACAGGTTCAATGCGCCATCAATGGTGATGTTGTTGTGATCCCACAGCACGATCAGGTTGGAGAGCTTCAGATGCCCAGCCAGGGTGATGGCTTCCTGGCTGATGCCTTCCATCAGGTCGCCGTCGCTGGCGATGACATAGGTCTTGTGATTGACCAGATCGTCGCCGAAGCGGGCGTTCAGCAGCCGCTCGGCCAGCGCCATGCCGACGGCATTGGCGATGCCCTGGCCCAGCGGGCCGGTGGTGGTCTCGATGCCGGGCAGGTGGCCGAATTCGGGATGGCCGGCGGTGGGGCTGCCGACTTTGCGGAAGTGCTTGAGGTCGTCGAGCGTGACCTTGGGATAGCCGGCCAGCCACAGCAGCGAATAGAGAAGCATCGAGCCATGGCCGCCCGACAGCACAAAGCGGTCGCGGTCGGGCCAGGCCGGCTGGGCGGCGTTGAATTTCAGGAAGCGGGAGAACAGCACGGTGGCCACATCGGCCATGCCCAGAGGCAGGCCGGGATGCCCGGATTTGGCGGCTTCCACCGCGTCCATGGACAAGGCCCGGATGGCGTTGGCGAGGCGGCGGGTATGGGCCTGATCGGGCAGGGTCATTCGGGTTTCCCGGCGTGGTGATGGGTGGCCTTAGCGAGGGGTGAGCGCCCCCGTCAAGGGCCGCGAGCATGCCGGAGACGCGCATCGGTTGACCCTATTTCCCATGAGGGCCTAAGGTCTTGTGGCAATTGAGGATGGGGCCTCGCATGAGCCGGTTGGATTTGGCCGCCAAACGTTTCCAGGCCGCCCTGGAAAGCCTCGAAAATGCCGGTGTCGCGGTGGGCGAAAACCTGGATGCGGCCGCCAAGCTGCCCGAGCGCCTGGCGGAGCTTGAGGCTGAACGTGAGCAATTGCTGGCCCGGATCGCGGAACTGGAAGAGGAAATCGGCGCCGTGTCCGGCCTGACCGAGGAAGTGGAAGGCCGGCTGGACGGCGCCATCGGCGAAATCCGCGCCGCGCTGGCGCGATAGGAGAAGCCCATGCCTCTGGTCAATGTCATGGTCAACAGCCGCGCCTACACCATCGCCTGCGATGAGGGCGAGGAACAGCATCTCAAGGAACTCGCCGCCCATGTCGATGCCAAGGCGCGCGAAGTGCTGGGTTCGGTGGGGCAGGTGGGCGACGCCCGGCTGCTGCTGATGGCGGCGCTGCTGATCGCCGATGAACATCATGACATGTCCGGCAAGGTGGAGGCCACCGGAACCGCGGGCGAAAGTGAGAAGCAAAGCCTGCATTTGCGGGCCGAAGCCGCCGAAGGCGCCGCCGCCGACCTGCTGGAAGCGGCCGCCAAGAAGATCGAAGACATTGCAGCAAGGCTGGCGCACGCCTAAGTTAGAGGCGGACGGTCACTGTCTCGCGCGTCAGGTTGCGATGCCCAGGGGCCTTAATTGTACTCATCGGGAGTTGTCCCTGACCGGGACCGTGGTTCCGGATACACGACGCCCACCTGCACTTGCAGGCCCATGAGATCCAATACCAACGGCGAATGCGGTACCGTCCACTTTTCTCCATGACCGACAAGCAAGAGCTTCGCACCGCTGCCCGCCACAAACGCGCCGGCCTGAAACAGGAAGGCTTCGCGGCGGTCATTGCGCGTTATGCCGAGGATCTGGCGCTGACGCCCGGCACCATCGTCGGCGGCTATCATGCCCTGCCCGAGGAAGCCGATCCGGCGCGGTTGCTGGAACGCCTCGTCGCGCTGGGTTTTCCCATCGCGTTCCCGCGCGTCACGGGCAAGGACCGGCCGCTGGAATTTCACCGTATGCCCGACGGCGAGATGCTGGTGCCGGGCACTTTCGGCATCCATGAACCGCTGGACCATTGGCCGCGCGTGACGCCGGATGTGCTGCTGGTGCCGCTGCTGGCCTTCGACGCCCGCGGCCACCGGCTGGGTTATGGCGGCGGCTTCTATGACCGGACCCTCGCGGCGCTGAAGGTGCCGGCCATCGGCATCGCCTATGCCGGCCAGGAGACGGATTCGATTCCCCATGAAACGCATGATAGGACCCTCGACATGGTCCTTACCGAGCAGGGCATCAGGCGTTTTCGATGAATATTCTTTTTCTGGGCGACATTATCGGCAAGCCGGGGCGCGACGTGGTGGCCGAGCACCTGCGGGGGCTGCGCCAGTCGCTCAAGCTCGATCTGGTGATCGCCAATGGCGAGAATGCGGCGGGCGGCTTCGGCCTGACCCGCGCCATCGCCGAGGAATTCTTCGGCATCGGCGTGGACGTGATTTCCACCGGCAATCACTGGGCCGACCAGAAGGAAATCCTCACCTATATCGACACCGAGGACCGCATCCTGCGTCCCGCCAATTATCCATCCGGCACGCCGGGGCGCGGCGCCAACCTCTACCAGACCCCCGCCGGCAGCGTGCTGGTGGTCAATGCCATGGGCCGGGTGTTCATGGACGCGCTGGACGATCCGTTTGCCGCGGTGGAGCGTGAACTGTCGGCCTGTCCGCTGGGCGAAGGCGCCGACGCCATTGTGGTGGACATGCATGCCGAAGCGACATCCGAGAAAATGGCGATGGGCCATTTCTGCGACGGCCGCGCCAGCCTGGTAGTGGGCACGCACCAACATGTCCCCACCGCCGACGCGCAGATCCTGCCCGGCGGCACCGCCTTCCAGTGTGACGCGGGCGCCTGCGCCGATTATGATTCAGTGATCGGCATGGACAAGGCCGAGCCGCTGCAGCGCTTCACCCGCAAGATGTCCAGCCAGCGTTTTGCGCCGGCCACCGGTCCCGCCACCGTGTGCGGCGTGTTCGTGGCGACGGGGCCTGCGGGCCTTGCCACCCGCATCGAGCCGGTGCGGCTGGGCGGGCGGCTGAAGCAGACGGTGCCGGAACTCTAGTCGCCGATTACCTTGGTACGTACGCCACGCCACCAGCCTGCTGGCGAGCCAGATCCTTGTTGAACGCGGCTTCCGCGCTGGCGACAAAACGCGGGAACTCAGCCGCATCAATAAAGGGATTGGGTGCGCCGGGTTTCACTTTCGCCAGCTTCTCCGCCATGGCGAACTGGCCGCCATGGGCCGCCAGGAAGATGTCGGCGTCCATTTTCTTCAGCCGCGCGAAGCTGGCGCGATAGTCCGACACGATGGTGGGATAGGCCAGCTTGCCGGCAATCGGGTTGCCCGCCACGCTGATGGAGCAGAAGAACATCACCTTGTGCGTCACGCCGGCTTCCGTCAGCGGCATGGTCCAGGTGGTGCAGCCCCTGGTGTGGCCGGGTATGACATTCGCCGTCATGGTGACGCCGCCCAGGGTGAAGCTCTCGCCGTCCTTCATGGCGCGGTCCACTTTCACCGGCGCGGTGTCGATCAGCGCGGAGGGGCCGTAGGGAATATGGCCGCTTTCCAGGAACGGCTTGTCGCCCGTGCTGGCATAGAATTTGGCGCCGGTATCGGCCTTCAGCTTCGCCAGCCCGCCGGAATGATCGAAGTGGGCATGGCTGTTGAGCAGGACCTTCACATCCGACAGCTTGAAGCCCAGCGCCTGGATGTTCTTCTCGATGAAGGGCGCCGATTCCGGCAGGCCGCCATCGGTCAGGATGTTGCCTTGGGGCGTGACGATCAAAAATGCGCTCACCCCCGCCATGCCGACATAATAGATGTTGCCGATCACATGGAACGGCTTCTGCGGCACATTCCATTCCACCCGCTCCTTGGCGAAGGGCGGTTCGGCCAGGGCGGGGCCGGTCAGCAGCAATACGGCGGCGGCAATCGCAAGATGTTTCATGTCAGGCTCCGATGGGATGAAAATTCTTCACGCCGCGCCAGCCTGCGACGATAAAGGCGATCAGCACAATGGTCTGCACCGCGCCGAACACCGGGCCCGAGGGCGGGTTGCCGGCCAGGGGCTGCAGCGCCGGCACTTTCTGGAACAGTTGGATGATGAGCACAAAGACATTGAGCCACAGCGAGATCACCGCCCCGATGACATAGACCGGCCGCCACACGCCCACCAGATGCTTGATGTAAAGCGCATACAAAGTGGGAACCAGCACCAGTAGCGCCACCACGCCGGTCAGTTGCGCCGGGGTGGGCGGGTTCGGCGGATGGAAGAAGACAAAGCCGGTGACGCTGGTCAGCACGCTGGTGGCCAGGAAGGTGCCGGTCCAGCCATTGCCCACCCGGCTGGCGCGCATCCGGCCCAGCACCACAAAGCCGGCAAGGATGGCGATCAGGGTGATCAGGACATGGGTCAGGGTGAGCGGGTCCGTGCTCAACTGGGTCATGGCGGCTCCTGGAAATGGGATGCTTTAAATGGCGGCTATCCTGCCTTCAGGCAGGCGGGCTTGAAAAGAGGCCCTCCGGCGCAGTATCTGACGCCCAACAGGGAAAAGACACATGGCCGGCCATAGTCAGTTCAAGAACATCATGTTCCGCAAGGGCAAGCAGGACAAGGAGCGCTCCAAGCTCTTTGCCAAGCTCTCCCGCGAAATCACCGTGGCGGCCAAGTCGGGCATGCCCGACCCGGCGCACAATCCGCGCCTGCGCACCGCCATCATCGCCGCCAAGGCGGAGTCCATGCCCAAGGACAATATCCAGCGCGCCATCACCAAGGCGACCGGGGGCGATGCCGAGAATTACGACGAGATCCGCTATGAGGGCCGCGGCCCCGGCGGCACCGCCATCATCGTGGAAACCCTGACCGACAACCGCAACCGCACATCCGCCGACGTGCGCGCCGCCTTTTCCAAATATGGCGGGACGATGGGCGAGACCGGCTCGGTCAGCTTCATGTTCGACCATGTCGGGGTGATTTCCTATCCCGCCGACAAGGGCAGCGAAGACGCCATGCTGGAAGCCGCCCTGGAATGCGGCGCCAATGAATGCGTCTCCACCGCCGATGGCCATGAATTCCTCACCGGCATGGAAGACTTCGCCACCGTGCGCGACGCCCTGGAAGCCCGGCTGGGGGCGCCGGCCAGCGCCGCCATCATCTGGCGGCCGCAGAACAATGTCTCGGTGGCGGACGATGCCGGTGAAACCTTGATCAAGTTGATCGAAGTTCTGGACGATCACGACGACGTCCAGAACGTTTATGGCAATTATGAGCTGTCGGACGCCCTGATGGCGAAATTGGCCGGATAAAACGCGCCCAGCGTGAAAAGTCCGGCGGTGGGCAAATAAACGTTCCGGCGGGGCGGATTATCTTTCTATAGTGGCGCCATGCATGAGATGTCGCCGCTGATCGCTATCCTCGTCGTGGGCCTGGGTCTGGCATTTGTGATGGGCACCCTGGCGCAGCGCCTGAAGCTGCCGCCCCTTGTCGGCTATCTGCTGGCGGGGGTCATGATCGGGCCCTTCACGCCCGACTTTATCGCCGACACCCATCTGACGCTGCAATTGGCCGATGTCGGCGTGATCCTGCTGATGTTCGGCGTCGGCCTGCATTTCAAGCCGCGCGATCTTCTGGAAGTCAAAGGCATCGTGATTCCGGGCGCCATCCTGCAGATGGCCGCCGTCACCGGGCTGGGCTTCGGCGCCAGCATGCTGCTGGGCTGGCCGCTGGCCCAGGGCCTGGTGTTCGGTCTCTGTCTTTCGGTCGCCTCCACCGTGGTGGTGATGCGCGCCTTGCAGGATCGCCGGTTGATGGAAACCGGGCGGGGCAAGGTCGCCATCGGCTGGCTGGTGGTGCAGGACCTGCTGGTGGTGCTGGTGCTGGTGCTGCTGCCGCCCGTTGCCGCGGTGCTCAAAGGCGGCGACATCAACATGATGGTGCTGGCCAAGAGCCTGGGCCTGACCTTCGGCAAGCTGGCGATTTTCGCGGCCCTGATGCTGGTCATCGGCCGGCGGGTCATCCCGGCGGTGCTGCATTACATTGCCCATACCGGCAGCCGCGAACTGTTCCGCCTGGCGGTCCTGTCGGTGGCGCTGGGTGTGGCGTTCGGTGCGGCGGTGCTGTTCGGCGTCTCCATCGCGCTGGGCGCCTTCTTCGCCGGCATGATCCTGGCCGGGTCGGCACTGTCGCAGCGCGCGGCCGAAGAATCCCTGCCGCTGCGCGACGCCTTTGCGGTGCTGTTCTTTGTGTCCGTCGGGATGCTGTTCAATCCCAGCATCGTGGTGAAGGAACCGCTGGCGCTGGCGGCGACCTTCGGCATCGTGCTGGTGGGCGGCGCGGCCTGTTACCTCCTGCTGCGCCTGTTCGGGGTCAAAAGCACCAGCGCCGTCACCATCGCCATCAGCCTGGCGCAGATCGGCGAATTCTCCTTCATCCTGGCGGATCTGGGCATCGGGCTGGGCTTGCTGTCGGAAGCCGCCCGCGACCTGATCCTGGGCGCGTCCATTCTTTCCATCCTGCTCAACCCGCTGCTGTTCGCATTGGCGGCCAAGCGTGAAGCCTCGCCCCATGTGCCGCCCGCGCCCGACATGCCACGCCCCGCGCCCGAGCCCACCAGCCTGACGGGCCATGCCGTTCTGGTCGGTTATGGCCGGGTGGGGCGGCTGATCGCCGATGGCATCAAGGGCGCCATGCCGCTGCTGGTGGTGGAAGAAGGCGCGGTGGGCGATATCACCCTTGAGCATATAAGGGGCAATGCGGCGCGCGCCGATGTGCTGGCGGCGACGAACCTGGGATCGGCGCAGATGCTGTTCGTCGCCATTCCCGAGGCCTTCGAGGCCGGGCAAATCGTGCAGCAAGCCCGCCGGATCAACCCCAACCTGACGATCATCGCCCGGGGCCATTTCGACGCCGAGGTCGATCACCTGCTGACCCTGGGCGCCACCCAGGTGGTGATGGGCGAGCGGGAAATCGCCAGGGCCATGCTGGAATTTTCCAAAACACATTCTCCCGCCTTGATGGCGCAAGCGGATTTGGCGTCACCGCTTCCTTGACGGCTCGCCGGGCTCGCGCCCAAAATGCCGGACCTTTTGGGGGGCACGCCATGAAAACCGGATTTGCGATCGCTTCTGTTGTTCTTCTGTTTTCCACGGGCGCGGCGTTCGCCCAGCGCGGAGGCAGTATCCCGATGCGCGACGGCAGCACCATCGTCACCGTGGGCGGCGGCTGCCTGGTGCAGTATGGCGCCCGCGGCCAGCGCATCAACAATGCGCAGCGCTGCAGCGAAGATGACATGCAGCAGGCCGACCGCATCCTGTCGGGCGGTGGCGGCGGCGGCGGGTTTGGCGGCGGCTTCGGCGGCCAGGGTGGCGGCGCCGTGCCGTCCGGCTCCTGGGCCCAGTCCTGCCGCGGCGGCCAGATGCGCGGCAACATCTTCCATGCCGAGTGCCGCACCGAAGACGGGCGCATGAACGCCACCATCCTGGACATGCGCAATTGCCCGACCGGGAATGCGGAAAACCGCAACGGCTCGCTGGTCTGCCGGTGATCTTTTAAGACGGACGGCCGGTTTTCGCTTGGGACAGTGCCGAACATAAAGGGTACAAACCCCTTATGAGCCTGACGATTCGCATCCTTGGCCTCGACCCTGGCCTGGCCCAGATGGGCTGGGGAGTGATCGATGTCGCCGGCTCGCGGCTTTCCCATGTCGCCCATGGCGTGATCGCCACCAAGCCGGCCGCCGGGCTGGGGATGCGGCTGATGACCTTGCACCGCGAACTGGCGGCGATCATCACCCAGCATCTGCCCGCCGCCATCGCCGTCGAACAGGCCTTTGTCGCCCGCGATCCCCAGGCCGCCCTCAAGCTGGGCCATGCCCGCGCCGTGGCGCTGCTGGCGGCGGCGCAGGCAGGGCTCGAGATCGCCGAATATGCCCCCAACCACATCAAGAAATCCGTGGTCGGCGCCGGCCATGCCGGCAAGGAACAGGTGCAGTTCATGGTCAAGCGCCTGCTGCCGGCCTGCGGCGTGACGCAAGCCGATGCCGCCGACGCGCTGGCCTGCGCCATCGCCCATGCGCATCTGTCCACCACCCGCGCGCGGATCGTGGTGGCCGCATCATGATCGGCAAGCTGACCGGTATAGTGGATTCCATCACTGACGACACGGTGATCCTGGAGGTGAACGGCGTCGGCTATCTGGTGCAGTGTCCCGCCTCCACCTTGTCACGATTGACGGTGGGCGCTTCCGCCAGCCTGATGATCGAAATGAAGGTCAGCGACGACGCCATCAAGCTGTATGGTTTCGGCAGCGCTGAGGAACGTGAATGGTTCCGGCTGCTGCAGACGGTGCAGAATGTCGGCGGCAAGGTGGCGCTGGCGGTGCTGTCCACGCTGTCGCCCCGCGACCTGCAGCGCGCCCTGGCGCTGGGCGACAAGGCGATGATCGGCCGCGCCCCCGGCGTGGGACCCAAGCTGGCGCTACGCATCGCCACCGAACTGAAGGACAAGGCGGCCTCTTTAATGACAGGGGGCATGATGCTGGGCGCCGACGAGGCGGGCGCCATGTCCATCGCGCGCAGCCCGCGCGGGCCGGAAGGCGAGGCGGTATCGGCGCTGGTGCATCTGGGGTATAGCGATGCGCGGGCCGCAGAAGCGGTGGCGCGTGCGGCCGGTGCCTTGGGCGAGCAAACCGAAACCGGCGCGTTGATCCGTGAAGCGCTGAAGGGCATGGCGCGATGAGTGAAAAACGCATCGTCACCCCCGAACGCAGCGAAGACGACACGCTGGAAGCCAGCCTGCGCCCCAAGCGCCTGGCCGATTTCGTCGGCCAACAACAGGCGCGGGAAAATCTCTCCATCTTCATTGACGCCGCCAAGGCGCGCGCCGAAGCCCTGGATCATGTGCTGTTTCATGGCCCGCCGGGCCTGGGCAAAACCACCCTGGCGCAGATCGTGGCGCGCGAGTTGGGCGTCAATTTCCGCTCGACCTCGGGGCCGGTGCTGGCCAAGGCCGGCGATCTCGCCGCCATTCTTACCAATCTCGAACCGCGCGACGTCCTGTTCATTGACGAGATCCATCGCCTCAACCCGGCGGTGGAGGAAATCCTCTATCCCGCGATGGAGGATTACGAGCTCGACCTGGTGATAGGGGAGGGGCCTTCGGCGCGCTCGGTGAAGATCCAGCTTGCGCCTTTCACGCTGGTCGGCGCCACCACTCGCTCCGGCCTGATCACCACGCCGCTGCGCGACCGGTTCGGCATCCCGATACGGCTGAATTTCTATACCCCGGATGAACTTCTCTCCATCGTGGAGCGCGGCGCCCGGGTGCTGGGCCTGAACCTGACCAAGGATGGGGCGCGCGAGATCGCCGCCCGCTCGCGCGGCACGCCGCGCATCGCCGGGCGCTTGCTCAAGCGGGTGCGCGATTTCGCGTCCGTCGCCAAGCATCCATCCGTGGATGCCAAGATTGCCGATGCCGCGCTGACCCGTCTGGAAGTGGATGCCAAGGGCCTCGACGCTTTCGACCGCCGCTATCTGACTCTGATCGCCGAGAATTTCAGCGGCGGACCGGTGGGAATCGAGACCATCGCCGCCGCCCTGGGCGAAGCGCGCGACGCCATCGAGGATATTGTCGAGCCGTACCTGATGCAGCAGGGCTTCGTGCAGCGCACGCCGCGCGGGCGCATGCTGACCTCGGCGGCTTACGGTCATCTGGGCTTGACCTCACCGCCGCAAGGCGCGGTGCAGACCGGACTTTTTGCGGGTGACCCGGATGAGTAAGCTCAAAGGTCTCGGCACCTTCGACGGCAAGACCCACATCCTGCCGATCGCCGTCTATTACGAGGACACCGATCTGTCGGGCATGGTCTATCACGCCAATTACCTGCGCTACATGGAACGGGGCCGCACCGAATTCTTCCGCCTGGCCGGCATCTCCCGCGCCAACCTGGAAGATGAGGAACCCACAGCCTGGGCAATCCGCCGCATCACGGTGGATTATCACCGCCCCGCCAGGCTGGACGACCAGATCGCGGTGCATTCGGTGCTCACCGCCGTGACCGGGGCGCGGATGAACGTGGCGCAGAAGGTCCTGTGTGGCGAAATGTTGCTGGTCGAAGCCCGGATCGAAGCCTGCATGATCACGTTAACGGGGAAGTTACGCAGGTTGCCCAAAAACGTGTTCGAGACTCTTGCGCCCTACGTGACCACGGCAGAAACTTGAGGCGATGCGTCATATTCCGGCCACCATCAACCCGCATTAGCCTGTCCCTAGCCCGTTGGCGCCAAAAGGTTATTCCATGATCAAGCAGATCATTGCCGCGTTCCTGATTCTGGTGGCCGTGCCCACCATGGCCCTCGCGCAGGGGGTGCAGAGCGCGCCTATCGCCGCACCGGTCGGCCCCGCCGCCCAGTCCCAATCCCTGGCGCCGCCGCCCGGCGCCGCCGCCAACCCGGATGCGGCCGGCGATGTGATGGACAGCTTCTCCATCGTCTCCATGTTCATGCGCGCCGACGTGATCGTGAAGGCGGTGATGATCCTGCTGTTGGTGGCCTCGCTGTGGTCCTGGACCATCATCTTCAACAAGCTGGTCGCCCTGTCGGGCCTCAAGCGCAAGGCGCGGCGGTTCGAGAAGCTGTTCTGGTCGGGCCAGTCGCTGGACGAGCTCTACCAGCAGTTCGGCGCCGCCAATGATCATCCCCTGGCCGCCATGTTCATCGCGGGACTTCGCGAATGGCGCCGCGCCTTTGAAGGCACCAACCCCTTGCGCGAAACCATGCTGCCGGGCGTGAAGGAGCGCATCGACAAGGCGATGAGCGTCACCATCGTGCGCGAAGTGGACGGCATTGAGAAGAACCTGGGCATGCTGGCCACCATCGGCTCGGTGTCGCCCTTTGTCGGCCTGTTCGGCACGGTGTGGGGCATCATGAATAGCTTCTCGGCCATCGCCGCGCGCCATGACACCACGCTGGCCGTTGTGGCGCCGGGCATCGCCGAAGCCCTGTTCGCCACCGCCATGGGCCTGCTCGCCGCCATTCCGGCGGTGATCTTCTACAACCGCTTCGTGGCGGAGATCGGCCGCTATGTGAACCAGCTCGACGCTTTTGCGGATGAATTCTCCGCCATCCTGTCGCGCCAGCTCGACGACAAGGTCCGCTAGTGGCGGCGGGCGTCCAGCACACTTCCAGCCGCGGCCGCGGGCGGATGCGCCGCCGCGTCATGGCAGAGATCAACGTCACGCCGTTCGTGGACGTGATGCTGGTGCTGCTGATCGTCTTTATGGTCACCGCGCCGCTGCTCACCGTGGGCGTGCCGGTGGACCTGCCCAAGACCAAGGCCCCGGCCCTGGGCCAGGATCGCGAGCCCTTGTCCATCACCGTGCGGCGCGACGGCGCCATCTTCCTGCAGAAGGAACAGGTGCCGGAAGCCGGTTTGGTGGACAGGCTCACCGCCATCGCCGCCAACGGCTACAACCAGCGCATTTTCGTGCGCGGCGACACCCAGGCCAATTACGGCAAGGTGATGCAGGTGATGGGCATCCTGGCCGCCAGCGGCTTCACCCATATCGGACTTGTTACCGATGTCGCAAAGCCCAAGCCCGACGCGCCGTAAGGCGCAGGTCATGCGCCGCATTGCGCCCACCACGGCGCGGGGGCCGCGCTATGGCGTGGTCGCCTCGACGCTGTTTCACGGCATGATCTTCGCCGCGGCGCTTTTCACCTTTCATCGCAACTTCGACACACCCGACGACAGTCATGTCGTGCCGGTGGACCTGGTGACCATCGCCGATGTCACCAATGTCGCCGCCCAGGCGCCGCCGGTGCCGGAGCCCGAACAGATGGATGCGCCGCCGCCGGCGCTGGAGCCGCCGCCCGAGCCCCAGATGCAGGAAGTGGAACCCGCGCCTGAAGCGCCGGTGCCGGATTTCAAGATCGCCAAGGAAAAGCCGGTGGAGAAGCCCCAGCCCACCAGGAAAGAGATGGCGCAGGATTTCAATGCCCTGCTCAACAAGCTCACCGCGCCGGAAAAGCCGGTCAAGACCGCCAAACCGGGCTCTCGCATCATCCAGGGCGTCGGCACCGGCAACCTGATGACGGCGGACCTGGCCGATGCGCTCAAGAGCCAGATCTATCGCTGTTGGTCGCCGCCCACCGGCGCGCCCGACGCCCGCGACCTGATCGTGGATTACGACCTGGGCCTCAATCCCGACGGCACCGTGGGCGGCCTGCAGCCGACCCCCGCCACCGCCGCCCAGGCGGCCGGCAACGGCTATACCCGCGCCGCCGCCGAAGCGGCCCGCCGCGCCATTTATCAATGCCAGCCTTACCGCCTGCCGCCCGAACGCTATAACGTGTGGCGGCAGGTCAATCCCTTGCGCTTCGATCCGCGCCAGATGATGGGCCAATAATTGGAAGACGGGACCGTGGAACTATCACGGCCTTGCCATGTTGGAGCCATGTTATCGGCTTTGAATATTCGCTGGAGAACAGCATGAAACGATATTTGGTTCTGTTTGCCGCATTGGCGGCCCTGTGGACGGCGCCGGCGCTTTTCACGCCTGCTTTGGCCGCCCTGCAGGTGGACGTCACGCAAGGCAACGCCCAGCCGCTGCCCATCGCCATTCCCGATTTCGTGGGCGATCCCCAACTGGGCGCCAATGTCGCCGGCGTGGTGCGCGCCGACCTGGAACGCTCCGGCCTGTTCCGCCCGCTGGACCCCAGGGGCTTTGCCGAGCGCATCACCAACATCAATGCCGTGCCCAACTTCGGAAGCTGGCGCGCCGTGACCGCGCAAGGCCTGGTCACCGGCCAGGTGACCCAGCAGCCCGATGGGCGGCTGCGCGTGGATTTCCGCCTGTGGGATGTCTATGGCCAAAGCCAGATGCTGGGGCTGCAATTCTTCACCACGCCCGAGAACTGGCGGCGCATCGCGCACATGGTGTCGGACGCCATCTATGAGCGCATCACCGGCGAGAAGGGCTATTTCGACACCCGCATCGTCTTCATCTCGGAAAGCGGCCCGGCCCTGAAGCGGGTCAAGCGCCTGGCGATCATGGATGAGGACGGCGCCAATCCCATCTTCCTGACCCGCGGCGATTACATGGTGCTGACGCCGCGCTTCAATCCCACCGCCCAGATGATCGCCTACATGTCGTACATCGGCAACAAGCCGCGCGTGTACCTGTTCGACATCGAGACCGGCAAACAGGAAATGCTAGGGAATTTCCCCAACATGACCTTCAGCCCACGCTTCTCGCCCGACGGCAACCAGGTGGCACTGACCCTGGAGACGGGGGGCAACTCCGACATCTACATCATGGATTTGCGCAGCCGCGCCATGCGCCGGCTGACATCCGATCCGGCGATCGATACCGCGCCGAGCTGGTCGCCGGACGGACGCCAGATCTCCTTTGAGTCGGATCGCGGCGGCAGCCAGCAAATCTATGTGATGAATGTCGATGGCTCGGGCCAGCGCCGCATCAGCTTCGGCCAGGGCGCCAACGGCACCCCGGTCTGGTCGCCGCGCGGCGACCTGCTCGCCTTCACCCGGCGGACGGGAAATGTCTTCAGCATCGGGGTAATGCGCACCGATGGTTCGGGGGAGCGGTTGATCACCTCCGGCGGCAGGGATGAAGGCCCCACCTGGGCCCCCAATGGGCGGGTGCTGATGTATTCCCGCGCGCTGGCCGGCGGCGGCGGTTCGCAGATCTGGTCGGTGGATGTGACCGGGCGCAACGAGCGGCGGGTCCTGACCCCCGGTTCGGCCTCCGATCCGGCCTGGTCTCCCTTGATCCAGTAGGGGGTTTTTCCTAGAATAGGTCTAATTTCGAACGCAATTTTTGGGTCTTTTTCCCACCTAATGCGTTTGTCGAATTAGGTGCGCTTCTATTCTTAAAGCGTGGATGCTGCCCTTCGCACCGGCGGTCCTCGCTGCCAGGAGATTCCAGTCATGACGTCCATTTCCCGTTCCCTGAAATTTGCCTGCCTGTCGGCCGCCCTGATCCTGGGCGCCTGCACGCAAAAGAAGGAGGCGGTGAACACGGCTCCGCCGCCCCCGCCGGCACCAATGGCCTCGGCCCCCGCGCCCGTCACCTCCTCGATCCTGCCGGGCAGCGCCGAGGACTTCCGCGTCAATGTCGGCGACACCGTCCATTTCGGCTACAACGAGTACGGCATCCAGGAGGCCGACAAGGGCATCCTGGGCCGCCAGGCCGCCTGGTTGCAGAAGTATCCGGCGGTTCGCGTCTCGGTTGAAGGCCATGCCGACGAGCGCGGCACCCGCGAATACAACCTGGCGCTGGGCGCGCGCCGCGCCAATGCGGTGAAGGAGTATCTGGTCAGCCAGGGCGTCTCCACCGGCCGCCTCGAAACCGTTTCCTACGGCAAGGAACGTCCGGTCTGCACCGAGTCCAGCGAGAGCTGCTGGTCGCAAAATCGCCGCGGCGTCACTGTCGTCACCGGCGGTGCCAATTCCTAACCTGCGTTCGTTTTAAAAAGGGGCGCGGGGTAAAACCCGCGCCCCTTTTGCTTTAAAGGTCGCTCCTGATGATCAAGCACGTTGCGGTTCCGGTTCTGGCACTCATCCTTTTCTGCGTGCCGGCCAGCGCCCAGTTGTTCGGTCCCAGCGACGAGGAAAAAGCCCGCGAGGCGTTCCAGACCAATGGCGTGCGGGAGCTGCAGGATGTCACCCGCCAGCAGGATGTCCGCATCAAGAGCCTGGAAGACAAGGTCCAGGGGCTGACCCAGAGCCTGAGCCAGGCGACCGGCGCCAATGAGGAATTGGGCCACCAGCTTCAATTGCAGAACGACAAGATCGACAAGATGCAGAAGGATTTCGCCTACCGGCTCTGCACCCTCTCGGCGCAGCAACTGGGCGCAGGCGATTCCATGAACTGCGCCGCGGCCGGCACGGCATCGGCCGCCGTCATGCCGCCACAGCCTTATTCCCAGATGCGTCCCGGCGATCCGCTTCCGCCCCTCGGCGGTAGCCCCACCATTGACGCCAGCGGTGGCTTTAATGCGGCGTCCGATGAGCCCCTGCGCGGCCGGCCGCCCGGTATCCTGGGCACGCTTCCGGTTGGTCCGGGGCCGCTGAACGGCTCCCTGGCGCCCACGTCCAATTCGGCCCAGTACGACCAGGCCATGAACCTGATGAGCCGCGCCCAGTATGACGAAGCCGCGGCGGCGTTTCGCGGCTATGCCGATGCCAATCCCGGCGATACCGACCTTTCGCCCCAGGCGATCTATTGGGTGGCCAACATAAGTTTCATCCGCCAGGACTATGCCCCGGCGGCGCGCACCTTCGCCGAAGTGATCAAGAAATATCCCAAGTCACAGCGCGCCCCCGAGGCTATGCTGAAGCTGGCCCAGTCCTTCATGGGCATGGGACAGAAATCGGAAGGCTGCACCACGCTTGGCCTCATCAAGTCGAAATACCCCGGCGCCAACCCGCAGACCCTCGGCCAGGCCGCGAGCCTCCGCAAAACGGCCTGCAGCAAGTAAGCTCGGCGCAGCCTTTGCTGCGGCGATGGCGGATCACGACGGTCCCATCGCCGTTGCGGTGTCCGGCGGCAGCGACTCCCTTGCCCTGATGCATCTGCTGCGCGGCTTCGCCAAAGCCCGCAAGCGGCCGGCGCCCCTTGTGCTGACGGTGGATCACGGCTTGCACAAATCCTCCGCCGCCAATGCCAGGAAGGTTGCTGCCTGGGCGACGAAGGCTGGACTGAAAACTGAAATCCTCACCTGGACCGGCAGCAAACCCAAAAGCGGCATCGAGGCGGCGGCGCGTGAGGCGCGCTATCGCCTGATGGGCGAATGGCTGGCCAAGCGCAAGATCGCCACCCTGTTTGTCGGCCATACCGGCGACGACCAGGCGGAGACTTTTCTTTTGCGCCTGGCGCGCGGCAGCGGCTTGGACGGGCTGGCGGCCATGCGCGCCCGCAGCCCCTGGCCGGTGCCGGGCTTTGCCGGCCTGATGGTGGCGCGGCCGCTGCTGGATGCATCCCGCGATGAATTGCGGGCCCATCTGAAATCCCTGAAGCAGCCCTGGCTGGACGATCCCATGAATGACGATCCCGCCTTCGACCGGGTGAAGATCCGAAAGGCCATGGCGGCGCTGGCCGAGGCCGGCCTGACGGCGCCGCGCATCGCCGCGGCGGCGGCGCATCTGGCCCGGGCGCGCGAGAGTCTTGAGATCGTCACCGAGGCGGTGCTGGCGCGGGCGGTGCGCACGCAGCCCAGCGGGGTGCTGCTGGACCCCGCCGTGCTGGTGGCGGCGCCGCGCGAGGTGGGCCTGCGCGCCCTGGCCGGGGTGCTGATGGCGGTGTCCGGCCAGGCCTACCGGCCGCGATTCGAGGCGCTGGAGCGGCTTTTCGACCGGATCGGCGGCGGCACCTTGGGCGCCGGCGCCACGCTGCATGGCTGTCACATTCGCCCGGCGGGCAGGGCGGGCAAAGATTTTGTCCCCGCGGCCCTGTGGCTGACGCCGGAAAGTCCAAGGAAAACCGTGAGTTCCACCGGCAAAGCCTGACGGGCTTTTCCATGCTGTGTTGCGGTAGCGCCCCAAAACTCTTAACGTTTTGATGGCTGGCAATGCGCTAAAACCGTCCTATCTATGTAAAGGGCGGGTGCCCGGCTCATACCCGGCAAGTAGAGAAGGACGGCCTTTGAATAACCTGAGAAATCTCGCGCTGTGGATCGTCATCGCGCTGCTGCTGGTCTTCCTGTTCAACCTGTTCCAGGGCACGAGCCAGCACACCCCCGCCTCGGCCATCACCTATTCGCGCTTCACCGAGCAGGTCGTCCAGAACCAGGTCAAGAAAGTCACCTTCCAGGGCGAAGCGGTGAAAGGCGAGCTGACCGGCGGTCAGCCCTTCACCACCACCGTGCCGAGCAATGACAGCACGCTGTGGCCGCTGCTCAAGGCGCACAATGTCGATACCACGGTCACGCCCGCCGAAGACGGGTTCAACCTGCTGGCCATTTTCATCAACTGGTTCCCCATGCTGCTGATCTTCGGCGTGTGGGTGTTCTTCCTGCGCCAGATGCAGTCGGGCGGCGGCAAGGCGATGGGCTTCGGCAAATCGCGCGCCAAGCTCCTGACCGAGCGCCAGGGCCGCGTGACGTTCGAAGACGTTGCCGGCGTGGACGAAGCCAAGGACGACCTGAAGGAAATCGTGGACTTCCTGCGCGACCCGCAGAAATTCCAGCGCCTGGGCGGCCGCATTCCCAAGGGCGTGCTGCTGGTCGGCCCCCCGGGTACCGGCAAGACGCTTCTGGCGCGCGCCATCGCGGGCGAAGCCAATGTGCCCTTCTTCACCATTTCGGGTTCGGACTTTGTCGAAATGTTCGTCGGCGTGGGCGCAAGCCGCGTGCGCGACATGTTCGAGCAGGCCAAGAAGAATTCGCCCTGCATCGTCTTCATCGACGAAATCGACGCGGTCGGCCGCCATCGCGGCGCCGGCCTGGGCGGCGGCAATGACGAGCGCGAACAGACCCTCAATCAGTTGCTGGTCGAGATGGACGGGTTCGAAGCCAATGAAAGCGTCATCCTGATCGCCGCCACCAACCGTCCCGACGTGCTGGACCCGGCGTTGCTGCGTCCCGGCCGTTTCGACCGCCATGTCGTGGTGCCCAATCCGGATCTCGCCGGCCGCGAGAAGATCCTGCGCGTCCATCTGCGCAAGGTTCCGCTGGCGCCCGACGTGGACCCGCGCACCATCGCGCGCGGCACGCCCGGCTTCTCCGGCGCCGATCTCGCCAACCTGGTGAATGAAGGCGCGCTGCTGGCGGCCCGCCGCGGCAAGCGCGTCGTGACCATGAGCGAACTGGAAGACGCCAAGGACAAGGTGATGATGGGCGCCGAGCGCCGCTCCATGGCCATGAGCGACGAGGAAAAGAAGCTCACCGCCTATCACGAAGCTGGCCATGCCATCATCGCCATCACGGTGGAAGGCTCCGACCCGATTCATAAGGCCACCATCATCCCGCGCGGCCGTGCGCTGGGCATGGTGATGCGCCTGCCGGAACGCGATGCCCTGTCGCTGACCCGCCAGAAGATGCTGGCCGACCTGGCCGTCGCCTTCGGCGGCCGCCTGGCCGAGGAAATCGTCTTCGGCCATGACAAGGTCACCACCGGCGCCCAGAGCGACATCGAGCAGGCCACCCGCATGGCCCGCGCCATGGTCACCCGCTTCGGCATGTCGGACAAGCTGGGCCCGATCGCCTATGCCGAGAACCAGGAAGAAGTCTTCCTGGGGCACAGCGTGTCGCGCACCCAGAACATCTCCGAAGCCACGGCCCAGACGATTGATGCGGAAATCCACCGCATCATCGATGAGAGCTATCAGCGGGCCAAGGAAATCCTCACCAGCCGCCAGAGCGATCTGAACGTGCTGGCGCGCGGTTTGCTGGAATACGAAACCCTGACGGGCGATGAGATCATCGCCCTGCTCAAGGGCATTCCCCCGGTCCGTACGCCTTACGAGGATCCGGTGCTGCCGGCCCGCGGCGAAGGCACCAGCGTGCCGGTGGCGGGCAAGCCCCGTCCGGCAGGGCCTGGGCCGATCATCAGCCCCGAGCCGCAGCCTCGCTAAGGCAAATCGATGAGACGAAAAGGGCGGCTTTGGCCGCCCTTTTCTTTTAAGCTGCGCTGGCCATGAAAATCCTCGGCATCCTCAACGTCACCGCCGACAGTTTTTCGGACGGCGGCAAGTATCTGGCGCCGGAGGCGGCAATCGCGCACGCCCTGACGCTGGCGCGGGACGGCGCCGATATCATCGATGTCGGCGCGGCCTCGTCCAATCCCGACGCAGGCGCGGTTGCGCCTGATGTGGAGATCGCCCGCCTGGCGGCCGTGATCCCGGCGCTGAAGGAAAAGGGGCTGTCCCTTTCCATCGACAGCTTCGCCACGGACGTGCAGCGCTGGGCGCTGGAACAGGGCGTGGATTATCTCAACGACATTCACGGTTTTGCCGACACGGCGCTTTATCCCGTGATGGCCGCGTCGCCGGCCAAGCTGATCGTGATGCACGCCATCCAGGCGCGCGGCGTCGCCACCCGCGAGGATGTGCCACCGGACCAGATCATGGACCGCATCTTCCAGTTCTTTGATGCCCGGCTGGCGGCGCTAGAAAATGCGGGCATCGCACGCGAACGCCTGATCCTGGACCCCGGCATGGGCTTTTTCTTAGGGACCAATCCCCAGACCTCGCTGACAGTGCTGGACCGGCTGCCCGAGCTTGCGCAACGCTATGGCCTGCCGCTGCTGGTGTCGGTGTCGCGCAAGTCGTTCCTGCGGGCGCTGGCGGACAATGACCAGACCCGGCTGGAAAGCATGGGTGCCGCCACCGAGGCCCTGGCGGTCAGCCAGGGCGGCGCGGACTATATCCGCACCCATGCGCCTGCCGCCCTTCGCCATGGCCTTAAGGGACTGGAAAGCCTAGGAAAGACGGCGCGTTAACCCTCGTAAACCCGATTGTGTTAAAACAGCCGCCTCGCATCAGGACCCCTGCATGACCCGCAAGTATTTCGGCACCGACGGCATCCGCGGCCGCACCAACACCGCCAAGCTCACGCCCGAATTGGCGATGAAGGCGGGGATGGCGGCGGGGCGCATCTTTACCCGTGGCGAGCATCGCCACCGGGTGGTGATCGGCAAGGATACCCGCCTGTCGGGCTACATGATCGAAAGCGCGCTGGTTTCCGGCTTCACCGCCGTGGGCATGGACGTGTTCCAGTTCGGCCCGCTGCCCACCCCGGCCGTGGCCATGCTGACCCGTTCCTTGCGCGCCGACCTGGGCGTGATGATCACCGCCTCGCACAATCCCTTCGAGGATAACGGCATCAAGTTCTTCGGCCCCGACGGCATGAAACTGTCCGACGCGGTCGAGATGGAGATCGAGGCCTTGATGGCCGCCAGCCTGGAGCAGGGCCTGGCGCCCGCCGCCCGCATCGGCCGCGCCAAGCGCATTGACGACAGCCAGGCGCGCTATATCGAATTCGCCAAGCGCACTTTTCCGCGCAACTTGCGCCTTGATGGCTTGCGCATCGTGATCGATTGCGCCCATGGCGCCGCTTACAAGGTGGCGCCGGAAGTGCTGTGGGAACTGGGCGCCGACATCGTGCCGATGGGCGTGACGCCGGACGGCACCAACATCAACCAGGAATGCGGCTCGACCGCGCCGGCGGCGATGTGCGCCCGGGTGCGCGAAGTGTGCGCCGATTTCGGCATCGCGCTGGACGGCGACGCCGACCGGGTGGTGATGGCCGACGAGCATGGCCGCATCATTGACGGCGACCAGATCCTGGCCCTGATCGCCAAGAGCTGGTCCAAGAACGAGCGGCTCAAGGGCGGCGGCGTGGTCGGCACCGTGATGTCCAATGCGGGCCTGGACCGCTATCTCAAGAGTCTGAACTTATCTCTTGCGCGTTCGGCGGTGGGCGACCGCTATGTGCTGGAGGAAATGGCCAAGGGCGGCTTCAATGTCGGCGGCGAACAGTCCGGCCACATCATCCTGTCGGATTTTTCCACCACCGGCGACGGCATGGTGGCGGCGCTGCAGGTGCTGGCGGTGCTGGCGCAGGAAGGCAGACCCGCCTCGGAAGCGGCGCATCTGTATGAGCCGCTGCCGCAGGTGCTGGAGAATGTGCGCTTCAAGAAGGGCTCGCCGCTGGACAATGACAAGGTCAAGTCCAGCATCGAATCCGCCAATGCCAAATTGGGCGCCGGCGGGCGCATCCTGGTGCGCAAGTCCGGCACCGAACCCCTGATCCGCGTCATGGCCGAAGGCGAGGACGAAAAGGTGGTGCGCGCCGTGGTGCGCCAGATCGCCAGCGCCATCGAAGAAGTCGCCGCCTAGTGAAGCGCCTTTTTGTGATCGCCGGATCCGACTCGTCCGGCGGTGCGGGCATCCAGGCCGACCTCAAGACCGCGCAGGGCTTTGGCGTTTACGCCCAGACCGCGATCACCGCCGTCACCGTGCAAAACACGCTGGGTGTCACCGGGGCGCATATCGTGCCGGTGGATGTGGTGCGGGACCAGATCATCGCCTGCCTGTCCGATATCGGCGCCGACGCGATCAAGACCGGCATGTTGGGCAGCGCCGCGATGACCCAGATGGTGGCCGACACATTGGCCGAACATGCGCCCGGCATTCCCCTGGTGGTGGATCCGGTCATGGTGGCCAAGGGCGGCTCGTCCCTGCTGGACGATGATGCCATTGTGGTGCTGAAGAAAACACTGCTGCCGATGGCGGTTTTGGTGACACCCAACCTGCCGGAGGCCGAGGCCTTGACCGGCATCCTGCCTGTCAGCGAACACCGGCTGCGCAACGCCGCCATGGTGTTCAAGCTGCTCGGCTGCAATGCCGTCTTGTTCAAGGGCGGGCACGGTGAAGGTGCGACCGTGCGGGATACGCTGTGGTGCGACGGCGAGTTCACGGATTTCGAGGTGCCGCGCCAGGCCACAATGCATACCCACGGCACCGGCTGCACCCTGGCCACCGCCATCGCCTGCGGGTTGGCGCAGGGCCGCGCCCTTCCGGATGCCGTAGCTCGCGCCCACGCCTACGTGCAGGCTGCGATCAAGGCCGCGCCGGGTTTGGGCAAGGGCCACGGCCCGCTAGGCCACATCACGCTTTCCTAGTAGCCTTGATCCAACGCCCGGACACACGGGCCAGGAAATGGTCAAGGGGAGGGTTCCATGTCTGACAAATCTTTTGGCACACCATCACGCCGCAGCGCCGTGCAGCAACTGGCTTTGGGCGCCGCGTTGGCCGCGACATCGGCGAAGGCGCAAACGCCGCGCGCCGATTCCACGCCGGAGGATTTCGCGCGGCTACAGAAACAGCTTTCCAACTGGAACCGCTGGGGCGCGGACGACCAGATGGGCGCGGTGAACCTGATCACGCCGGCCAAGCGCAAGGCCGCGGTACGGCTGGTGCGCGAAGGTGCTTCCTATTCCATGGCGCGCAATGCCGAAACCAAGGAAGCGGTGGACAATCCCGCACCCATCATCCGCAAGACCACGCGGGTAGGCAAAGGCCAGACACCGGGCAGCGCCGGCATCGGCGGCACCGGTGACAATTTCTTCATCCAGTATCACGGCTATGCCCATACCCACATGGATACGATCTGCCACTTTCTCTATGAGGGGAAGATGTACAACGGTTACAGCCAGGACGAGGTGACCGAGGACGGCGCCGCCAAGAACAGCATCATCAATTACAAGAACGGCATCATCACCCGCGGCGTGCTGATGGACATGGCCCGCCACAAGGGCGTGGACTATCTGGAGCCGGGCACGGCGATCTATCCCGAAGACCTGGAAGCCTGGGAGAAGAAGGCGGGTGTGCGTGTCGGCGCCGGCGATGTGATGATTGTGCGCAGCGGCCGCTGGGCGCGGCGCGATGCCAAGGGTCCGTGGCCGATCCAGGGCGAGGGGCTTGCCGGGCTGCACATGTCCTGCGCCCGCTGGCTGCATGCCCGCGACGTCGCCATCCTGGGTGGCGACGGGGCGCAGGATGTGCTGCCCTCGATGGTCACCGGCGTCTCCCAGCCCATCCATGCCTTGTGCATCGTCGCCATGGGCATGCCCATCTTCGACAATCTGGACCTGGAGCTGATCGGCCGCGAGGCGGAAAAGCGCAAGCGTTGGGATTTCCTGGTCACGGCCTCGCCCGCGGCGGTGCCCGGCGCCACCGGATCGGTGTTGAACCCCATCGCGACCTTCTGAACAACAAAGGGAATGGGAATGAAAAAATTGATCTTCGCTGCGCTGCTGGCCGCGCCCTTGGTTTGCGGCGCCCTGGCCCAAACGCCGCTGCGCAACCTGCCGCCGGAAGACTTCAAGTATATGCCATCGCGGGAAGTCGAGGCGTTGACCGACAAGCCGGGCCCCGGCGTCAAGACGGCGTTCCCCGTGGATCATGAGGATTACGACGTCGAATATGCCCAGCGCAGCGACAAGGGCAACGAGCCGGAAGTGCATATGCACCGCACCCATTACATCCATGTTCTGTCAGGCGAGTCGGTCCTGACCTATGGCGGCACGGTTACCAATGCGCGCGACACGGGGCCGGGCCAGGTGCGCGGTGACGCCATTGCCGGCGGCACCAGCATCACGGTGCGCGCGGGCGATTTCCTGCAGATCCCGGCGGGCATGCCGCATCTGTTCGCAGTCACCAGCGCGACCGTCAAGTTCCGCTATGTGGTGTTCAACGCGCGGCGATAGTTGAAGGCTTACCGATCTACGAACGGGTCCTGCACCATGATGGTGTCGTCCCGGTCGGGGCTGGTGGACAGCAGCGCCACCGGCGCGCCGATCAGTTCTTCCACCCGGCGCACATACTTGATGGCGTTGGCGGGAAGCTGGGCCCAACTGCGGGCGCCGGCGGTGGTTTCGGTCCAGCCGTCCAGGGTTTCATAGACCGGCACCAGCCGCGCCTGCTGGTTGGCGTCGGCGGGCAGGTAATCCAGCGCCTTGCCGTCGAGCTGATAGCCGACACAGATGTTGATCTTTTCAAAGCCGTCCAGCACGTCCAGCTTGGTCAGGGCGATGCCGTCCACGCCGCCGGTGATGCAGGTCTGGCGCACCAGCACGCTGTCAAACCAGCCGCAGCGGCGCTTGCGCCCCGTCACGGTGCCGAACTCATGGCCGCGCTCGCCCAGCTTCTCGCCGGTGGCGTCTTTCAGTTCGGTGGGGAAGGGGCCTTCGCCGACACGAGTGGTATAGCTCTTGACGATGCCCAGCACGGTGCCGATGGCGCGGGGCGAAACACCGGCGCCGGCCGCCGCCTGGCCCGCCACCGTGTTGGACGAGGTGACGAAGGGATAGGTGCCGTGATCGATGTCCAGCAGCACGGCCTGGGCGCCTTCGAACAGGATGCGCTTGCCCGCCTTGCGGGCGGCGTCCAGCTCACGCCAGGACGAGCCCAGATAGGGCGCGATCTTGGGCGCGATCTCGTTCATCAGCTTCAGCAGCGCACCGGCATCCACTTCGGCAGCGCCAAAGCCGCGGCGCAGCACATTGTGATGGGCCAGCAGCCGTTCGATCTTGCCGGGCAGGGAGGCGGGGTCTTTCAGGTCGATGGCGCGAATGGCGCGGCGGCCGACCTTGTCTTCGTAGGTCGGACCGATGCCGCGCTTGGTGGTGCCGATCTTCTGGCTGGAGGCTTCCTCGCGCAGCGCGTCGAGCTCGCGGTGCAGCGGCAGCACCAGCACGGCGTTTTCCGCCAGCACCAGGATATCGGGCGTCACCTTCAGGCCGGCGGCGCCGACCTTGGCGATTTCTTCCAGCAGGGACCAGGGATCCACCACCACGCCATTGCCGATGATGGAGCGCTTGCCCTGAACCACGCCGGAGGGCAGCAGCGACAGCTTGTAGGTCTTGTCGCCCACCACGATGGTATGGCCGGCATTGTTGCCGCCCTGGAACCGCACCACCATGTCGGCGCGGTTCGACAGCCAGTCGATGATCTTGCCTTTGCCTTCGTCGCCCCATTGGGCGCCGATCACCGTCACATTGGCCATGGCGTGTTCCGTACCCTGATAGACTGCTCAACCCGCGTGGGGAGCGGGCACGGTGGCCGTGTATAGCAGCTATCGCAGCCCGCGTAAGGGGCGAGGTGCCGCAGCCTGTGGGCGGAAAAAGCGGCCTAATAGAAGACGTTATAAGCGACAGTGATGACCTCGCCGCTATATTCGTCGATCATCAGGGCGTCGTCGGCCACCCGCACCCACACCGCGCCATAGGGCGGCTGCGGCAGGTCATAGGCCCGGTAGTCCAGCCAATAGTCGCGCGCCCAGTAGGAGCGGGGCAGGAACTCGCCATAATTCCAGCGATGCGACGAGAAGCCGTAAGGCCGGCGATAGCTGGGTACGTCGAAGCGGCGCGTCGTGCGCCAGTCGCGGTGATAGTTGCGAAAGCCGGAAAAGTCGCGGCGGCCGCCGTTATAGCCGTTCCGGTTTCCATAACTGCGGTTGTCGTAACCGCGATTGTCATAACCCCGGTTATCAAAACTATTGTTGCCGCCCTGCTGGCCTTGCCGGGTGCCGCGATCGCCGCGGTTATTGCGATTGCCCTGGTCCTGTCCATTGCCGCGAGCCTGGGGCGCTGCCTGCGGTTGCGCCGGCTGCGCGCCGCGCTGATGGCTTGTAAAGCCGCCGCCGGGGTCGTTGCCGACGGGGGGCTTATTGGTGAAGTCGGTAGGGCCTCCGCCCTGGGCCATGGCGGGCATGACCAGGAAAGCAAGGGCGGCGGCGGAAAGCAGCAAGTGGCGCATGATAATTTGTCCTGAAAATAGCTTGGGTATAACACGCGGCCGGCGTTTGGGTTCCCCCTTGGCAACCCTATGGTTGGGCATGAGCGAGTTTTCCATCCGCGCCGCCGCCGCCGCCGATGCGCCCGTCATCGTGGCGCTGATCCGGGAGCTGGCGGACTATGAACAGTTGAAGGCCGGCTTTGCCCTGGATGAAGCCGCGGTGGTGCGCGACATGCTGGGTGATGCCTGCCATACCGAGCTTGCCTTGGTTGACGGTGCGGTGGTGGGCATCGCCGCCTGGTTCTGGATCTATAAAAGCTTCGGCGCGGCGCGCGGGCTTTATGTGGAAGATCTCTATGTGCGCCCCGCCTTTCGCGGGCGGGGATTGGGCCGTGCGCTGCTGGCGCATCTGGCGGGCAAGGCCCAGGGCGGTTTCATGGAATGGCAGGTGCTGGACTGGAACGCGCCCTCGATTGAATTCTATAAGAGTTTGGGCGCGGAGCCACGGGACAGTTGGACCAGCTACCGCCTGATGGGTGACGCGCTGGAAAGGCTGGCGGCATGAGCGAGATCGTGTTGGTCGTGGCCATCGCCGACAATGCCGTCATCGGCAAGGATGGCGCCATTCCCTGGCACATTTCCGAGGATTTGAAGCGCTTCAAGGCGCTGACCCTGGGCCATACCATTGTGATGGGCCGCAAGACCTGGGACTCGCTGCCCAGAAAGCCGCTGCCCGGCCGGGTCAATGTGGTGGTGACGCGGCAGAAGGATTGGAGCGCCGAGGGCGCCTTATCGGCATCCTCGCTGGGCCAGGCGACATCGGGCACCTCGGGCACGGTGATGGTGATCGGCGGCGCGGAAATTTACGAGCGCGCCTTGCCGCTGGCCTCGCGCATTGAATTGACCGAAGTGCACCAGAATTTCGACGGCGATGCGCGGTTTCATCTGGACCGCACCGGCTGGCATGAGACGGCGCGCGAGGAGCATGTCACTCCGGACGGCCTGCGTTATTCCTACGTGACTCTCACTCGATAATAATTTTCGGCGCGGCCTTGGATGCCGTTTCCAGCATTGCCGCCACCTTCTTCGCCAATTCCAGGAAGGCCTGCGCTTCGGGGCCATCCGGCACAGACACGCTGACCGGCGTACCGGCGTCGGAGGTCTCGCGGATGCGCGGCACCAGCGGAATTTCGCCCAGGAAGGGCACGCCCAGCTTTTCGGCGACCTCGCGCGCCCCGCCATGGCCAAAGATGGCATGGGAGGAGCCGCAATCGGGGCAGGTGAACATGGACATGTTCTCCACCACGCCCAGGATCGGCACCTGGGTCTTGTTGAACATGGCGATGCCCTTCTTGGCATCGATCAGGGCGATGTCCTGCGGGGTGGAGACGATCACCGCGCCTTTCAGCGGCACGCGCTGCGCAATGGTAAGCTGGGCATCGCCTGTGCCCGGCGGCATGTCCAGCACCAGCACGTCCAGCGGCGCCCAGGCCACGTCGCTCAGCATCTGCGACAGGGCGCTCTGCACCATGGGGCCGCGCCAGATCATGGCTTCGTCTTCTTTGACCAGGAAGCCGATGCTCATGGTTTTCAGGCCATGCTTCTCGATGGGGATCAGGGTATTGCCGGTGCTGCCGGGCTTTTCGGTGATGGCCAGAAGGCGCGGCAGCGAGGGGCCGTAGATATCGGCATCCAGCAACCCGACCTTCAGCCCCAGCCGCGACAGTGACAGCGCCAGATTGACGGCGACGGTGGACTTGCCCACGCCGCCCTTGCCGCTGGCCACGGCGATGATGTTCTTGACGCCGGGCAGGCCGGCGGGTGCGGGCGGCGCCTGGCGGGCGGGCGCTGGTTTCGGCGCCGGCGCATGGTCATGGCCGGCATGATCGTCATGGTCGTGACCTTCATGCGCGGTGAGTACGGCGGTGACGGACTTGACGCCCTGCACCCCCAGCACCATCGCCTCGCAGATCTTGCGCAAGGGTTCGGACTGCGGCCCGCGTCCGGCCGCGACTTCCAGCACAAAGCCGACATGGCCGTCTTTGACGACGAGGCCCTGGATCATGTCCTGCTGGACCACGGTGCGGCCGCTGACCGGGTCGATCACCTGGTCCAGGGCCTTCAACACATCGTCGCGGGTTGCGCTCATGGCAGGGGATATAGCCCCGGCGGACACGAAATCCTAGAGGACCGTCGGCGAAGCCGGAGCGACCAACAACAAGTCGCTAGTAGGAGGTCGCGTTTCCTGCGGCCCGGGCCAAGGCGCCGCCCAAGTCCTGCAGCGGGCCCAGCGGCTGGCGGCGGTCTTCCAGATTCTGGGTGCGGGGATTGCCGGAAAACACCTTGTGCACCACCCGGCCATTCATCACGAGCAGGATGACCTCGGCCGACCAGCGGTCGCTGCGGGTGATGCGCTGGAAACCCAGCATGTCGGGCACCAGCCCGCCCATGCGCTTGGTGTCGGTGCGGCTGGGGCGGAAGACATAGCCGGTGCAATAGGCTTCGGCGCGGATACAGGCCTGCACGGCGGGATTGAGATGTTCCCAGCGCACGCCGGCGACGGGCAGGAAGCGTTCCTCGATGTTCAGATAGGACAGGACATCCACATTGCCGGTACGGGCATCGAAGCCCAGATTGGGCAGATCCTGCGCCTGGGTCATGCCCGGCACGATCTGGTCGAAAGACTCCACCACCTGGTCATAGCTTTCGAACGGGCTGGCGCTGGCGGCTTTCTGGTCCGGCAACAGGCCGCCGCAGCCAGCCAGCACCACCAGGCTGGCCGAAGCCAGGAACAGGAAGCAGAGCAGCGAAACGAGTTTACTATGGGCATCCAGCCTTTTCATGGCCGATCCCCTTCAAGGGCCGTGCCTTGAAACCTTCGGGGAACCCATAATCGGGGCTTCGTCCTGCCAATTGAAAAAACCGCGTAAAAGGCGGGTTTTTCCTGTCTGTTCCGGCTATTGCTGCCTAGACTGGCCTCGCGATTCCTCACCCACGTTCCCAGGAACGAACAGATGCGTGTCTTCAGAAGCCCTCTTGTTTTGGGTTGTGCCATTTTGATGCTGACCGTCACGCCGCCCGCGCTGGCGCGGCCGGCGCCCGATTCCTTCGCCGATCTCGCGGCCAAGCTGCTGCCGTCGGTGGTCAATATCTCCACCAGCCAGACGTTGAAGGCGCCGCCGCAAAGCGCCATGCCGCAACTGCCCAAGGGCTCGCCGCTGGAAGACCTGTTCAAGAATTTCCTGGGCCCCAAGCCCAATGCCCCGCGCCATGTCACCTCGCTGGGCTCAGGCTTCATCATCGATCCCTCGGGCTTCATCGTCACCAACAACCATGTGATCGAGGACAGCGACCAGATCACCGTGTCGATGCAGGACGGCACCTCGCTGCCGGCCAAGGTGGTGGGCCGCGATCCCAAAACCGACCTGGCGCTGCTGAAAGTGGCGCCCAAGAAGCCGTTGCCCGCCGCCCATTTCGGCGACAGCGACAAGGCCCGCATCGGCGACTGGGTGATCGCCATCGGCGATCCCTTCGGCATCGGCTCGACCGTCACCGCCGGCATCGTCTCGGCGCGCAACCGTAACATCAATGCCGGTCCCTATGACGATTTCATCCAGACCGATGCGCCGATCAATCGCGGCAATTCCGGCGGTCCCCTGTTCGACGTGGACGGCAATGTCATCGGCATCAATTCGCAGATCTATACGCCCTCGGGCGGCAGCGTCGGCATCGGCTTTGCCATTCCCGCCAACCTGGCGCGCGAGGTGGTCAACCAGCTTCGCCACTTCGGCATCGCCCGGCGCGGCTGGATCGGTGTGCGCATCCAGCCGGTGACGCCGGAAATCGCCGAGGGCCTGGGCCTTCCCTCCACCCAAGGCGCCCTGGTGGCCGATGTCACCAAGGGCGGCCCCGCGGCCAAGGCAGGGTTGGGCAATGGCGACCTGGTGATCAGCTTTAACGGCAAGCCGGTGAATGACGACCGCGCTTTGCCGCGTATCGTGGCCGACACGCCCATCGGCAAGACGGTGAACATCGACGTGCTTCGCAAGGGCAGGAAGCAGACCCTGCACATCACAGTGCTGAAGCTGGCCGACGATGCCAAACCCGACAAGCCGACCAAGGCGCCGCCCCCGCCGAAGAACCAGAGCAAGCTGGCGCAACTGGGCATGGTGCTGGGTGTTCTGGACGGCCCCGCGCGCGCCAAGTTCAAGATCGGCGCCGGCGTGCAGGGCGTGCTGGTGACTTCAGTGGAACAGGGCAGCCCGGCGGCGGAAAAGAATCTGCGGGCCGGCGACGTGATCGTGGAAGTGGGCGGCCAACCGGTGAAGACGGCGGAGGATGTCGCCAGACGCGTGAATGGCGACGCCAAGGCGGGCAAGAAGAGCGAGTTGATGCTGGTCAATCGCGGCGGCGACCTCACTTACGTCGGATTGCGGCTGAATTAGCCGCAATCCTAGTTTCCCCCTTCGGCCTTCGCAGCGCAGGCGCTGCTACGGCCACCTCCCCCGCATGGCGGGGGAGGCATTTGTATCGAAAGGGAGCTCATGGGAATTCTAGTCATCTGTTCCTACCGGCCGCGCGCCGGCCATGAAGAAGAAGCCCGCCTGCTGATGGCCGGCCATGTGCCGCTGCTGCGCGCCCACGGGTTGATCACCGACCGCCCGGTGGTGCAGGGCCTCACCAAGGATGGCGAGCTGGTGGAAATCTTCGAATGGGAAAGCGTGGAAAAATCGCGCGGCGCGCCCGCCATCGCCGAGATCGGCCAGCATTGGAAGGCGATGGGCGAGGTGATGGATTTCGTGCCGCTGGCGCAGTTGGCCGAAGCCCAGCAAGCCTTTGCGCATTTCACGCCGCTGTAGCGGCCTCACCCTTCGACGGCTCAGGGTGAGGAATTCCTCATGCTGAGCTTGTCGAAGCATGAGGTTACTCGGCGCTGACGATTTCGCTGTCGCTGTAACCCTGCAGGTAGAGCAGGGCGGTCAGGTCATTGTGCTGGATGGCGGCGCCGGCCGCCGCTGCCACCACCGGCTTGGCATGATAGGCCACGCCCAGCCCCGCCTTCTGGATCATGGACAGGTCGTTGGCGCCATCGCCCACCGCCAAGGTTTCGGCAAACTCGATTCCCAACGTCTCGACCGCTTCTTCCAATGCCTTCAGCTTGGCTTCGCGGCCCAGGATGGGTGTGGAAACTTCGCCGGTCAGGTGGGTGCCGTCATCCAGCAACGTGTTGCCGCGCTCGGCATGAAAGCCCGCGGCCTGCGCCACCCTTTGCGTGAAATAACCGAAGCCGCCCGACACCAGCAGGGTGTGGGCGCCGTTGGCGCGCATGGTGGCCAGCAGGGATTTGGCGCCGGGATTGAGCCGCACCCGCTCGGCATAGGTGCGTTCCAGCGCATCCAGCTTCAGGCCCTTGAGCATGCCGACGCGTTCCTTCAGCGCCGCTTCGAATTCCAGTTCGCCGCGCATGGCCCGTTCGGTGATGGCGGCGATCTGGGGCTTGAGGCCCGCCATGTCGGCCAGCTCGTCCAGGCATTCCACATTGATGATGGTGGAATCCATGTCGGCCAGCAGCAGTTTCTTGCGACGCTTGGTGGTGCTGACCAGGTTGATGTCCAGGCCGAAGCCCTCGCAACGTGCGCGCGCTTCCGCCAACGCCGCCACGTCGTTTGCCACCGGCAGATCGAAGGCATGGCCGGGTGACAGGATGCTTGCCGGACCATTGTCCAGGCCACGGAAGATATCCGGCGCGGCGCCCTTGCCGATGACATTCAGAACAAACATTGTGCCGCCATGAAATACAGTGCCGTTCTTATTGCAGGGCCCACCGCCAGCGGCAAGTCGCGCGCCGCATTGGAACTGGCTGAAGAGATTGGCGGTGTGGTGATCAATGCCGACTCCATGCAGGTCTATCGCGAAGCGCCGATCCTGACGGCGCAACCCTCCGATGCGGACAAGGCGCGGGTGCCGCATCTGCTTTACGGCCATGTCAGCGCGCGCGAGGTCTATTCGGTGGGGCGTTGGCGCGACGATGCTGCCAAGGCGATTGCGCAGGCGCGCGCCCTGAACCGCGTGCCCATTTTCGTGGGCGGCACTGGCATGTATTTCATGGCCCTGACCGAAGGCCTGGCCGACGTGCCGCCGACGCCGCCGGAAATCCGCGATGCCGCCCGCGCCCTGCTGGACGATATCGGGGTGGAAGCCCTGCACGCCAAGCTGACCGACCGCGATCCCGTTACCGCCTCCAGGCTGCGCCCCACCGATCCGCAGCGGGTGCTGCGCGCCTTTGAAGTGTTCGAGGCTACCGGCCGTCCCCTGGCCGAATGGCAGGAAGCGCCCAGCGCCCCACTGCTGAAAGATGCGCGGCTTGCCAGCTTCGTTCTGGATCCGCCGCGGCCCGAATTGCGCTCCCGTATCGCGGCGCGGTTCGAGGCGATGCTGGAGGACGGCGGGCTGGAGGAAGCCCGCGCGCTGGAGGGTCTGGACCCCGCGCTTCCGGCGGCCAAGCTCCTGGGCCTGCGGCCGCTTCAGGCCCTGGCGGCCGGGACCCTGACACGGGCTGAGGCGCTGGACGCCGCCATCACCGCCACCCGCCAGTTCGCCAAACGCCAGATGACGTGGTTTCGGCACCGAATGCCACATTATATCTGGTTTGACCCTATTATTAGCAATTTAATTACACAATACCGTCAGAATTCTGCGTGAAATTGCTTGACGCCGCATCGCACCATCTCTAGGTTCCCGCGCCATGACGAATTTGCTCGTAATTTCCAGGCCGCTGGCCCGCCGAAGCTGACGCTTCGGAACGGGCATGGCGGCCATGCGGACAAGGGGCGGCAACGCCCCTTTATCTTTGGTGCGGTTACGAGCATTGCAGGGTTTGAGGACGGACGATGGACAAGGACGACACGCTGACGCGAAGCGAGGCCCAGGCCGCCGAAACCATGACCGGCGCGCAGATGGTCATCCGTGCGCTCAAGGATCAGGGCGTCACCCACATCTTCGGCTATCCCGGCGGCGCGGTGCTGCCGATCTATGACGCCCTCTTCAAGGTCAACGACATCACCCATGTGCTGGTGCGCCACGAACAGGGCGCCGTTCATGCCGCCGAAGGCTATGCCCGCTCCACCGGCAAGCCCGGCGTGGTGCTGGTCACCTCCGGTCCCGGCGCCACCAATGCCGTGACCGGCCTGACCGACGCGCTGATGGATTCCATTCCGCTGGTGGTGCTGACCGGCCAGGTGCCCACGCATCTGATCGGCACCGACGCCTTCCAGGAATGCGACACGGTCGGCATCACCCGGCCCTGCACCAAGCACAACTGGCTGGTGAAGGACGTCAACGATCTCAGCCGCGTGCTGCACGAGGCGTTCGAGATTGCGACCACCGGCCGTCCCGGCCCCGTCGTCGTGGACATCCCCAAGGATGTCCAGTTCCAGAACGGCGCCTATCACGAACCGCAAGCGATTCATCACCGCACCTACAAGCCCAAGACCGATCCGGACCTGTCGGCCATCGTCAAAGCGGTGGAGATGATGGCGGCGGCGAAGAAGCCTGTGTTCTACACCGGCGGCGGCCTGATCAATTCCGGCCCCGAAGCCTCCAAGCTGCTCCGCGAGCTGGTGGACCTGACCGGTTTTCCCATCACCTCGACCCTGATGGGGCTGGGCGCCTTTCCGGCGGCGCGGCCCGAATGGCTGGGCATGGTCGGCATGCACGGCACCTGGGAAGCCAATCACGCCATGCATGATTGCGATCTGATGATCTGCCTGGGCGCGCGGTTCGATGACCGCGTCACCGGCAAGGTCAGTTCCTTCTCGCCCGGCTCGAAGAAAATTCATCTGGATATCGACGCTTCGCAGATCAACAAGATCGTGCGCGTGGATTTGGGCATTGTCGCCGACGCCGCCAAGGCGCTGCGCGAGATGATCCGTTTCTGGAAGACCCAGAAGCATCAGGTCCAAGCGGCCGGGTTAAAGGCGTGGTGGAAGCAGATCGACCAGTGGCGCACCAAGAAGTCGCTGGACTATCGCAATTCCGATTCCATCATCAAGCCGCAATATGCCATCGACCGGCTGTATCAGCTGACCAAGCACCGCGATGACGTGTTCATCACCACGGAAGTCGGCCAGCACCAGATGTGGGCGGCGCAGCGCTTCCATTTCCAGGAACCCAATCGCTGGATGACGTCCGGCGGGCTGGGCACCATGGGCTATGGCCTGCCGGCGGCGGTGGGCGTGCAGATGGCCCATCCGGATGCGCTGGTGATCGACATTGCCGGCGAAGCATCCGTGCAGATGACCATGCAGGAAATGTCCACGGCGGTTCAGTACAACCTGCCGATCAAGATCTTCATCCTGAACAACGAATATATGGGCATGGTGCGCCAGTGGCAGGAAATCCTGCATGGCGGGCGCTATTCGCATTCCTATTCCGAGGCGCTGCCCGATTTCGTCAAGATGGCGGAGGCCTTTGGCTGCGTGGGCTTGCGCGCCGAAAAGCCCTCCGAGCTGGACGGCAAGATCCAGGAGATGCTGGCGGTGAACAGGCCCGTGCTGTTCGACTGCCGCGTGGACCCGGCCGAGAATTGCTATCCCATGATCCCGTCGGGCGCGGCGCATAACGAGATGCTGTTGTCGCCCGATGATGGCGGCAAGATCAGCGACGCCGGAAAGATGCTGGTCTGAGATGCACGATACCAAGGTCAAGCTGGCGGGCGATGTCGAACGCCACACCCTCACCGTGCTGGTGGACAATGAAGCCGGCGTGCTGGCCCGCGTGGTCGGGCTGTTTTCGGGGCGCGGCTACAATATCGAAAGCCTGACGGTGGCCGAGGTGGACGCCATGGCGCGCACCTCGCGCATCACCATCGTCACCAGCGGCACGCCCGCGGTGATCGAGCAGATCGAGACTCATCTGCGCCGTCTGGTGCCGACCCACAAGGTGACCAACTGGACATCGGCCAAGGCCGGCATCGAGCGCGAAATGGCGCTGGTCAAGGTTGCGGGCACCGGCGAGAAACGGGTGGAAGCCCTGCGCATGGCCGACGCCTTCCGCGCCCGCCCGGTGGACACCACCCATGCCAGCTTTGTGTTCGAAATCACCGGCGCCCCGTCCAAGATCGACAGCTTTGTCGAACTGATGCGGCCGCTGGGCCTTGTCGAAATCTCCCGTACCGGGGTCGCTGCGATTTCCCGCGGCCCCGAGGCGATGTAACAACCCTTAATCCGAAAAACCTCCAGGAGCAGACTATGCGCGTTTATTACGATCGGGATGCCGATCTCAATCTGATCAAGAACAAGAAGGTCGCGGTCATCGGCTTCGGCAGCCAGGGCCATGCCCATGCCCAGAACATGCGCGATAGCGGCGTCAAGGACCTGGTGATCGCGGTGCGCCCCGGCGCCAGCGCCAAGAAGGCGGAAGCCGCTGGCTTCAAGGTGATGGCTGTCGCCGACGCCGCCAAGTGGGCGGACGTGATGATGATGGCCACCCCCGACGAACTGCAGGCCGACATCTACAAGGACGAACTGAAGGCCAACATGAAGCAGGGCGCCGCCTTGCTGTTCGCCCATGGCTTCAACGTGCATTTCAAGCTGATCGAGCCCCGCCCCGACCTCGACGTGCTGATGGTCGCCCCCAAGGGCCCCGGCCATACCGTGCGCGGCGAATATCTCAAGGGCGGCGGCGTGCCGTCCTTGATCGCCATCCACCAGGACGCGTCCGGCAACGCCCATGACCTGGGCCTGTCCTATGCCTCGGCCATCGGCGGCGGCCGCGCCGGCATCATTGAGACCAACTTCAAGGAAGAATGCGAAACCGACCTGTTCGGCGAGCAGGTCGTGTTGTGCGGCGGCTTGGTCGAACTGATCCGCGGCGGTTTCGAAACCCTGGTCGAAGCCGGCTATGCCCCGGAAATGGCCTATTTCGAATGCCTGCACGAAGTGAAGCTGATCGTGGACCTGATCTATGAAGGCGGCATCGCCAACATGAATTATTCCATCAGCAACACGGCCGAATACGGCGAATACGTCACCGGCCCGCGCATCATCACCGCCGAGACCAAGGCCGAGATGAAGCGGGTCCTGGCCGACATCCAGCAGGGCAAGTTCGCCCGCGACTGGGTGCTGGAAAACAAGGCCGGCCAGTCCAGCTTCAAGGCCACCCGCGCCCTGGGCGATGCCCACCAGATCGAGGAAGTCGGTGCGAAATTGCGCGCCATGATGCCCTGGATTGCGAAAAACAAGCTGGTGGACACCGCCAAGAACTGATTTTCTTTCCCCACCGGGAAAAGAACATCAAAGGCCCGGCGCCCAGCCGGGCCTTTTTTGTTGGGAAGAATGACATGACCACACGTCCGCCAATCCCCAATCCGCCCTATTCCGGCGGCTGCCTGTGTGGTGCCGTGCGCTATTCATTGAGCGTCCGGCCGCAGACCCTGACCGCCTGCCACTGCGACGCCTGCAAGAAATTGTCCGGCGGCACCAACCTGCTGGTGCTGACCGCGCCGCGCGAGGCCTTCACTTATTCCGGCGAGGTTCAGCGCTATCGCCGTACCGCCGATTCCGGACGCCAGAGCGATGTGGTGCGCTGCGCCACCTGCGGCACCCGGCTGTGGCACGAACCCCAGGCCTTTCCCCTCGTCACCCTGACCATCGGCACTTTGGATGATCCCTCATGGGGCGTGCCGGCCAGCGAAATCTGGGTTGAGAAGGCATCCCCCGCCGCGATCTTTCACAGCGACGCCGCCCGCTTCCACGGCCAACCCGATCGCCAGGCCCAGCTTGACGCCTTCAAGCTGCTTTACGGAGACGCAACGTGACCCTGGGTACGCCGCTGTCGCCGGCCGCCATCAAGGTGATGCTGCTGGGCTCGGGCGAGTTGGGCAAGGAAGTCATCATCGAACTGCAGCGCCTGGGGGTGGAGACCATCGCGGTTGACCGCTATGCCGGCGCCCCCGCCGCCCAGGTGGCGCACCGGTCCCATGTCGTGGACATGACCGACGCCAAGGCCTTGCGCGCCGTGGTGGAAAAGGAAAAGCCGCATTTCCTGGTGCCCGAAATCGAAGCCCTGGCCACCGACGAGCTGGTGCGGATCGAGGCCGACGGTCTGTGCACCGTCATTCCCACCGCCCGCGCGGCCCACACCACCATGAACCGCGAGCGCATCCGGGTGCTGGCGGGGGAAGAATTGAAGCTGCCGGTTTCACCTTACGCCTTTGCCTCCTCGCTGGAGGAGTTGCAGGCCGCTTGCGACCGCATCGGCTATCCCAATTTCGTCAAGCCGGTGATGTCGTCTTCCGGCAAAGGCCAGTCCAAGCTGAAATCATCCGCTGATGTTGCGCCCGCCTGGGACAAGGCGCTGTCGGCGGGGCGGGTGCGCGAAGCCCGCGTCATTGTCGAAGGCGAAATCCATTTCGATTTCGAGATCACCCAACTCACGGTGCGTGCCAAGGATGGCACCCATTTCTGCGCCCCTATCGGCCATGTCCAGAAGGACGGCGATTATGTCGAAAGCTGGCAACCGCAAGCGATGAGCGCAAAGGCGCTGGAGCGGTCGCGCGACATCGCCAAGAAGGTCACCGATGCCCTGGGCGGCCTTGGCATCTTCGGGGTCGAGCTGTTCGTCAAGGGCGACGAGGTGTGGTTCTCGGAAGTCTCGCCCCGCCCGCATGACACCGGGCTGGTGACCTTGGTGTCGCAATTGCAGTCGGAATTTGCCTTGCATGCCCGCGCTATCCTGGGTCTGCCGGTGGATACCGCCATGGCTTCGCCGGGTGCTTCGGCGGTGATCTATGGCGGCGTGGACGCCAAGGCCATGACTTTCGATGGCGTAGAGGAAGCGTTGAAAGTGCCGGGCAGCGAACTTCGTCTGTTCGGCAAGCCGGAGTCTTTCGTCAAGCGCCGCATGGGCGTGGCGCTGGCTCGCGGCACCGATACCAACGAAGCCCGCGCGCGCGCCAAGCAGGCGGCGGCCAGCGTGAAGCCGAAAGCGGTCTAAGTCGGGTTCTCAAGGCTGAACGACGCGGCATCGTCGTTGTAACTGAACAGCTCGCCGAACCGCGCCCACGACACCACCGTCTTCAAGGTCTCTTCCGCCGCGTCCTCCGCCATATGGTCTTCCAGCTCGTCCAGGAAGCGGGTCTTGGGGGCTGAATGGCTTTTGCGTTCGTCCAGCACCTTTCGGATATGGGCGGCCAGCGGCACATGGCTTTGCAGCGCGCGGGAGAAGATTTCCTTGCGCTCGTTCAGTTCGCCGTCGGCAAAGCGCTTGCCCATATGGGTCAGCTTGATGTCGCCGCCTTCCACTTCCGCCAGCCGCAGAAGCTGCATCGCTTCGGCCACCGGGAACAGTTCGTCCACTTCCAGTTCCTGCTCATAGGCGATGTCGGGCAAGTCGGCCTTGCCGTTATAAGGCGACGCTGCCAGCGCTTCTATCAGGCCGGAAATCTGGTTGGGCGAGACATGGCTCAGCGGCATCTCGATGGCGGCGGCGCCGATGGCCTGGCGCATGCGCTCAACCCGCTTGGCGGTCATTTCGACATAGATCTGGTCCACGTAATCCTCGAACTCGCGGCTGGTGCGGTCGCGGGGCTGGGGCAGGCGGATGGCGATGTCAGCGGTGACCTTGGCGGGGCTGGAGGAAAACAGCAGCACCCGGTCGCACATCAGCACCGCTTCCTCGATGTTGTGGGTGACCAGGATGATGCCCTTGATCGGCAGCTTGCGGTTGCCCCACAGCTCAATCAGGTCGGTGCGCAGGTTTTCCGCCGTCAGCACATCGAGCGCGCTGAACGGCTCGTCCATCAACAGGATGTTGGGATGCACCACCACGGCGCGGGCAAAGCCCACGCGCTGGCGCATGCCGCCAGATAACTCGCGCGGATAGGCGCTTTCGTAACCGTCCAACCCGATCAGGTCGATGGCGGCCAGCGCGCGGCTGCGGACTTCGGCCTGGGGCAGACCCAGCGCTTCCAAACCAAGCTGCACATTTTCCAGCACCGTCATCCAGGGAAACAGCGCAAAGCCCTGAAACACCATGGCGACGCCTTGCGCCGGGCCTTCGATGGGCGCGCCCATATAGGTGAGACTGCCGCCCTGCGGCCGCGCCAGTCCGGCGATCAGGCGCAGCAAGGTGGACTTGCCCGAGCCGGAACGGCCGAGCAGGCCGACGATCTCGCCTTCCTTCAGGGTCAGGTTGACGTCGTCCAGCACCAGCAATTCCTCGCCGCCGCCGCGGGGGAAGGAACGCCTGACATTTTGCACTTCCAGCAGGTTTGTCATGTCACACCAGACGATACTTGCGTTCGGCCAGCCAATAAAGCGGCTGCCAGAACAGCCGGTTCACCACCACCACGAAAAAGGCCATCACCGCCATGCCCAGCACGACATGGCGAAAATCGCCGCTGGTGGTGGCGTCGGCGATATAGGCGCCCAACCCATGGGCATGTTCCTTGTGATTGCCCCAGTTGGCGACCTCGGCCACCACCGAGGCGTTCCAGGTGCCGCCCGAGGCGGTGATGGCGCCGGTCAGGTAATGGGGAAACACGGCCGGCAGCGCCACCCGTTTCCACCACAGGATTCCCTTGACCCCGAAATTGTCGCCCGCATCCAGCAGCTCGCGCGGCATGGTGCTGGTGCCGGCGATGACGTTGAACAGGATGTACCATTGGGTGCCCAGCACCATCAGCGGCGACAGCCAGATGTCGGGATTGAGCGACCAGGCGACGATCACCGACACCGCCAGCGGGAACAGGATATTGGCGGGGAAGGCGGCGAAGAATTGCGCCGCCGGCTGCACAATGCGGGTCAGGCGGGGCCGCAGGCCGACATAGATGCCGATCGGCGTCCAGATCAGGCTGGCCAGCGCGATCAGCACCACCACCCGCAGCATGGTGATGCAGCCCAGCCCGACGGTCACGAACAGGTCGTGCCAGGTCAGGTTTGCGGAGGCGAAAAGATAAATCCGCCAGGCGGCGAACAGCCCCATCCCGGTCAGCAGCACATACCAGAGCACATCGGCCAGCTTGCTGCCCTCTTCGCGCAGTGCCCCGCGCAGGCCGAAATGCGGCGGATGCCAGCGATAGCTCCAGCGCATCATCTGGTCGAAGGGCGCGGTCATCCAGTCGATCAGGCGCGAGCGGCGCAGCATGGTCAGCATCCAGCTTTGCGGCGGATCGTCGGTCTGGTCGTCGCCCACCCGGAAGCGGTCGGCCCAGGCCAGCAGCGGGCGGAACAGGAGCTGGTCATAGACCAGGATCACCACCAGCATGGCGAAGATGGCATAGAAGATCGCCGTCAGGTTCTGCTGGGCGATGGCCACCGCGATATAGGAGCCGATGCCGGGCAGGGCGATGGTCGTCTTGCCCACGCTGATGGCTTCGGACAGCGTGACGAAGAACCAGCCGCCCGACATGGACACCATCATGTTCCAGATCAGGGGCGGGGTGGCGAAGGGCGCTTCGATGCGCCAGAAGCGCGCCCAGGCCGACAGGCCGAACAGGCGGCCGGCCTCGGTCAGGTCTTCCGGCACGCTGCGAAGCGACTGGTACATGCTGAAGGCCATGTTCCAGGCCTGGCTGGTGAAGATGGCAAAGACGCAAGCCAGTTCCGCTCCCAGCACCCGCCCCGGCGACAGCGACAGGAACCACACCACGGTGACCGACAGGAAACCCAGGATGGGAACCGACTGCAGGATGTCCAAAAGGGGCACCAGAAGGGTGCCGGCGCGCGGGTTTTTGGCCGCCCAGGTGGCGTAGGTGAAGGTGAAAGCCAGGCTGACCGCCATGGCGATCAGCATCCGCAGCGCCGTGCGCAGGGCATAGCCGGGCAGCATGGCCGGCGACAGGCTGAGCTGGTCGCCGCTGACCACCGACAAGGGCTGGACCAGGAAGCGGCTGACATCGGCAAAGGCGATGATGAAGGCCAGCACCAAAATCGCCGCCAGCAGATCCCAGCGGCTGGGCAGCAGGCGGCGTGCTTCGATCGAGACAGGCGGCAGGATTTTCATGTCCGGCGGGCCTCGAAGGGCGGGTGGGTTGAGACGGGTTTTCCTTCGCCCCGATAGGCGCGTTCGAGGACCCACGCAACCTCTTTGAAGCGGTTGGACAAAGGGGCGCGAAGAGGAACAGCAATGCGCCTGCTGCCCAAGATATTGTTTACACTGTCAATTCTGTGCTCCGGGTACACCTGCGTCCTGGCGGCCCCGCACCTGTTGCACTTGCGCCACCGCCCGAAATCAGCGTAAAACCAGCCACGCGCACGGGAAAAAACGGTGGATTATCCGCTGCTTAGCCACGGCGCGCGCGTATCAAGTAATTTCACGGGCGGAACGGCGACAGGTCAATGACGCAAGGCGTGACGAGCAAAATTGCGAAGGGGGAAATCTTCCCTCACGCTTTTGCACGCGCCCACAATCAGCCCCGTCCTTCCCTCGGTTCTTCGCACACGCTTCTTCTTCTTAGCTGCCCCTAGGCGCTCATGCTGCGCGAATGGTCGCGCGCATGGTGTTTAGGGGATCAACGCAACAGGAGAATCGAAGCCGCGTCTGCGGCGAACAGAAGGACTTTTGTCATGGCCACCACGAATACCGACACGACCCCGATCCTGATTTTCGACACCACCCTGCGCGACGGCGAGCAGTCGCCGGGTGCTGCGATGAGTCACGAAGAAAAAATGCAGATCGCCGAACTGCTGGATGAAATGGGCGTTGATGTTATCGAAGCCGGCTTCCCGATTTCGTCGCAGGGCGATTTTCGCGCCGTGCAGGAAGTCAGCAAGCTGGTCAAGCGCGCCAGCGTCTGCGGTCTCTCCCGCGCCGGATTCAAGGATATCGACCGTGCCGGCGAAGCGCTGAAAGGCGCATTTAGGCCCCGGATTCACACGTTTATTTCCACCAGCCCCGTCCATATGAAGCACAAGCTGAACATGGGCGAGAACGCCGTGCTGGAAGCGATCGGCGCGTCGGTGACGCGCGCGCGCAACTTCACCGACGAAGTGGAATGGTCGGGCGAAGACGCCACCCGCACGGTGCCGGACTTCCTGTGCCGCTGCGTTGATGTCGCCATCAATGCCGGCGCCACGGTGATCAACGTGCCCGACACGGTGGGCTATTCCACGCCGCAGGAATATTTCGACATCATCACCATGCTGCGCAATCGCGTGCCCAATGCCGACAAGGTGATCTTCTCCACCCATGTCCATAACGATCTGGGCCTGGCGGTGGCGAACTCCCTGGCCGGCGTGCTGGCGGGCGCGCGCCAGGTGGAATGCACCATCAACGGCATCGGCGAGCGCGCCGGCAATGCCGCGCTGGAAGAGATCGTGATGGCGCTGAAGGTGCGGAAAGACATCATGCCCTTCACCACCGGCATCAACACCACCATGCTGAACCGCGCCTCCAAGCTGGTCAGCAACGTCACGGGCTTTCCGGTCCAGTACAACAAGGCCATCGTGGGCAAGAACGCCTTCAGCCATGAGTCCGGCATCCACCAGGACGGCATGCTGAAGAATGTCGA
>CANJJD010000016.1 GCA_947474645.1 Alphaproteobacteria bacterium
CACGATCAGGTCGGTGACGCCGCGCACGCCGGCATGCAGCACTTCATCGGCCATGGCGAAGGCCTGGGCCATGGTGGTGCGCTCATTGGCGACGCGGAACAGGTTCTGGTTGGGAATGACGATCAGGGTATGCACGAAGCGTTGCAGCTCCTGGATACCGCTTTCGGCCACCCGCATGCGGCGGTCGCCTTCCAGGCTGAAAGGCTTGGTCACGACGCCGACGGTCAGGATGCCGGCCTCGCGCACCGCACGGGCGATGACGGGGGCGGCGCCGGTTCCGGTGCCGCCGCCCATGCCGGCGGCGATGAACACCATGTGTGCGCCCGCAAGCTGCTCCATGATCTCGGTAAGGGATTCTTCCGCGCCGGCGCGGCCGACTTCAGGCTGGGCGCCCGCGCCCAAGCCTTCGGTGGTGGTGGCGCCAAGCTGGATGCGGCGCGTGGCCTTGGACTGGGCCAGGGCCTGGGCATCGGTGTTGGCGACCACGAAGTCGACGCCTTCGAGGCCGGCTTCGATCATGTTGTTGACGGCATTGCCGCCGGCGCCGCCGACGCCCAGCACGGTGATGCGGGGACGCAGTTCCTTGGTTTCGGGCACTTTCAGGTTGATCGCCATGTCAGATTTTCCTCATGTTGGTCGCTCCGGCTCTCGCCGACGCTTGTGAGATGTTTCGATGCCCTTGCGGCACGCCAGAATTCCCAACTGATTCGCTGTTGTATTGTTGAATCATTAGAGCCACCTGCGGGTCAACCGGCTGAGCCAGCTTTCGTTCTTGTCCTGGTGGTGCCCCAAGCCGATGTCGGGATTGAGCAGTTCGGGGGGCATGGTCGCCCCAGCCATCAAGAGGCCGATGGCGGTGGCATAGTCCGGGCCGGCCGAGGCGGCGGCCAGGCCGGTAAAGGCCTGGGGCCGGCCGATCCGCACCTGCTTGTTCAGGATGCGGGCGGCCAGTTCGCGGGTGCCGGCCAGTTGGCAGGCGCCGCCGGTCAACACGGCGCGGCGGCCCGCCGCCACGTCGAAGCCTGAAGCGCGCAGCCGGGTCTGGACCTCGCCGAAAATCTCCTCCAGACGGGCCTGGATGATGCGGGTGAGCATGGAGCGCGGCACCCGAAGGGCGGCATCGGCCCCCTCTTCGCCCATCTGGGCAACCGAGATGACATCGGCGCCGCCGTCCATCTCGCCCATCGCGGCGCCATACAGCGTCTTGGTGCGCTCGGCGGCGGCCAAAGGCGCGGCCAGCATGCGGGCAATGTCGCTGGTGACGGCAAAGCCGCCCACCGGCACCACATCGGCATGGACCAGATGGCCTTCCAGGAAGACGGCGATGGAGGTGGTGCCGCCGCCCATGTCGATCACGGTGGCGCCGATCTGCTTTTCGTCCTCGGTCAGGGTGGACAGGCCCGAGGCATAGGCGCCGAACAGCGAGCCCACGACATTGAGGTGGCAGCGTTCCACCGCCAGCTTGAGATTCTGCAACGGGCTGGGCTTGACCGCCACCGCATGCATGGCGACGCCGATGCGCTGGCAGAACATGCCCGACGGGTCCTTTACCCCGCGCGCCTCGTCCACCACATACGTCGTGGGCGCCGACTGGATGATCTCATGGCCTTCCAGCTTGGCGCGGGCCCGGCCATCGGCCAACAGCGCGCGCAAGTGATTGTCCGACACCAGCGCGCCGTCCAGCGACATCACGGTGCGGCTGGTGACCGACACCGGCTGGCCGCAATTGACGCTGATCAGCACATTCTGGATGCGGGCATCGGCCATGTTCTCGGCGGCGGCGACGCAATCGCGGATGGAGTCCTCGGCCTGTTCCAGGCTGGTGACGGTGCCGGACTTGAGGCCGGAGGATTCGCGCAAGGCGCTGCCCAGAACCTTCAGCGAGCCGGCCTCGGCCTGGCCGATGACGCAGACGATTTTGGAGGAGCCGACATCCAGCGCCGACACAAGGCCGGTGCGGTAGGCGGGGATTTCGTTGTTCACGCGCAAGCGGACCGTCTGGTTCATGTCTCTTTCCCTCGTTCCACATCCTTCTTGTCGCCATTCTTGAGAAGGAAGAAATAATGCGTCGGCGAACGCAGGTCGATCTGGGTGACGTCGCGTTCCAGGATGGCGCTGTCCACGATCAGGTGCTCCAGCGCGTCCAACTGTTTCTGCCAGCCGGTTTCCGGCAACTGCACCACAACCCCGTCATCCAGGATCAGGTTCCAGCGGCGACTGGAAATGCGCGCAAAGGCGGCGATGCGTGCGGCGATGGCGCGCTTGGTCTGCACCGCATCCACCAGGTCGGCCGCGGCGGCAGGCGCGCCCGCGCCCACCAGCTTGGGCAGGCGGCGGAATTTTTCCACGTCATGGCTGGTGATGGGCTTGCCGTTGCGTTCCACCACGGTGATGGGGGCTTCACCCTTGGCATCGGCCGGCGGCTGCCACAGGGCGAAGGGGCGCTTTTCCACCAGGGTGACATAGATGGCGTCGGGATAGCGGCGGTGAATCTCAGCCGAGGAGATCCATTCCAGCCGCGCCAGGCGGTTCTGGGAGCTCCACAGATCGGCGCTGAAGATGGACTGGCCGGGCTTCATGCCCAGCACTTCCAGCACCTGGCGATAGGGCGTGCGGCGGTTACCGGTGATGTGAATCTCGGAAATGCCGAAGCCGGCATCGGCGGTGATGGCGGCCATGCCGGCCCCGACCGCATGCACGCTGCGCCCGATCACGCCGCTGGCCAGCAATGCGGCCAACAACACCAGGATCACCAGCAGACTGCACAGCGCGATGATGGGACGGCGCACCAGCAGCGACAGGCGGGCCGCCAGCCGGCCCATGGGGCCCATATTCTTGTCACGGCGGGCGCTGCCCGACTGCACGGCGGCAAGCTCGCGGCGGCTGGAAGGGCGCACCGTCTGGTTGCGCGCCTTGGCCCTCGGCTTGCGTTCCACATTCACCGATCGCATGACGCGTCCTCCACAATCCAACGGCACAGTTTGGCGTAACTCATTCCGACATGGGTGGCCTGTTCGGGCACCAGCGAGGTCGGGGTCATGCCCGGCTGGGTGTTGGTCTCCAGCAGGATCATGCGCGGCTTTGGGCCCGTATCGTCGTAACGGAAATCGGTGCGGGTGACGCCGCGGCAGCCCAGCGCCTTGTGGGCGGCGATGGCCAGCTCCATGGCTTGCTCGGTGGCGGCCTTGGGGATCTGCGCCGGAATGACGTGCTTGGAACCGCCGGGCGCGTACTTGGCTTCATAATCATAGAATTCAAGATCGGTGGTAATCTCGGTCACGCCCAAAGCGCGCTCTTTTCCAAGAAGATTGGCGCCCATCACGCTGACCGTGAGTTCGCGGCCCGGCACGAATTCTTCCACCATCATCTCGCTGGAGAGGTTCCAGTCGTCGGCGCCCAGTTCGGCCGGCGGGCGGTTGTCGCCCTTGCGGATGATGTAGATGCCAACGGATGAGCCTTCATTCACCGGCTTGATGACATAAGGCGGCTCCATCAGGTGCGCCTTGGCCACGTCGCGGCGGTCGGCGACGATGGACTTGACCACCGGCAACCCGGCGGCGCGATAAACGTCCTTGGTGCGTTCCTTGTGCATCGCCAGCGCCGAGGACAGCACGCCGGAATGGGTATAGGGGATGCGCATCAGTTCCAGCAGGCCTTGCACCGTGCCGTCTTCGCCGAAGCGGCCATGCAGGGCGTTGAACACCGCATCGGGCTTGGCTTCGAACAGTTGCTGGCCGGGATTGGGGCCGGGATCGAGCGGCGATGCATCGAAGCCTTCCTCGCGCAATGCCGCGACCACGCCACGGCCGGAAGACAGCGAGACTTCGCGTTCGGCGGACATGCCGCCCATCAAGACGGCGATCTTGTGGAAGGTCGTCATGCGATCCCCACCCGCTTGATTTCCCATTCCAGGGTGACGCCGGATTTTTCCTTGACGCGCTTGCGCACTTCTTCGCCCAGGGCTTCCAGGTCAGCGGCGGTGGCCTCGCCGGTGTTGATCAGGAAGTTGGTGTGCTTCTCACTGACCTGGGCGCCGCCGATCATCAGACCGCGGCAACCGGCCTGATCGACAAGCTGCCAGGCCTTGTGACCAGGCGGATTCTTGAAAGTGCTGCCGCCGGTCTTGGACTTGATCGGCTGGCTGGCTTCGCGGTTGGCGGAAAGCTCTTCCATGCGGGCGCGGATGGAGGCGGGATCATCCTGGCGGCCTTCAAACATCGCCTCGATGAAGATCAGGCCGTCGCGCGCGCCTTGCGCCTTGCGGTAGGCAAAATCCATGTCGGCGCTGGAAAGCCTGATTTTATTGCCTTTTTCGTCGATCGCGACGGCTTCGACAAAGACGTCCTTGACTTCGCTGCCATAGCAGCCGGCATTCATCTTCAGGGCGCCGCCAATAGTGCCGGGCACGCCCCGCAAAAATTCCAGGCCGGCGATGCCGGCATCGGCGGCGGCGCGCGCCACCGCGCCATCCAGCGCCGCCGCGCCGGCGCGCACCCGCAAGCCATCGGTTTCGATTTTTCCGAAGGCCGAGGACAGCCGCACCACCACGCCGGGAATGCCGCCGTCGCGCACCAGCAGATTGGAGCCCACCCCGATCACCGACACGCGCAACTCGGCGGGCTTGGCGGCAAGAAAACTCGCCAGGTCATCGGCATCGGCGGGACGGTACAGTATTTCCGCCGGACCGCCGGCACGAAACCACACCAAATCTTTGAGAGCCGCACCCATCGTCAGCGAGCCGCGCACCGGCGGAAGCATGTCGCACGGCCGGGTCATCATCAAACCAGGCCCTCCAGCTTTTTGGGAAGGTTATACATCCAGCCGGTGATGGAGCCCGCGCCGGTGCCGACAATGCAGGCGCCCGGCTTGACGTAAGGCGCCACGGCGGCGGCGAGATCGTCTTCGCCATCGATAGTGATGACATTGCGGTGGCCATGGGCACGCAGCGCCTCGGCATAGCTATCGCGATTGATGCCCTCGATGGGCGGTTCGCCGGCGGCATAGACCGGCGCGATCACCGCCACATCGGCGTCATTGAGACAGGTAGCGAACTGCTCAAAGGTATCGCGCAGGCGCGTATAGCGATGCGGCTGCACCACCGCCACGATGGGGCCGGCATAGGCCTGGCGGGCCGCCTTGACCGCGGCGGCAATCTTGAACGGGTTGTGGGCGTAATCGTCGATGATGGAGGTGCCGTTCACCTCGCCCACCTTGGTGAAGCGGCGGGCCACGCCGCGGAAACCGGCAAGGCCCTTGGCGATCACATCGTCCTTCACGCCCAGCTCGCGCGCCACCACAATAGCGGCCATGGCGTTCTGCACATTGTGCTCGCCCGGCATGGGCAGGCACAGTTTGTCCAGCCGAGTCTCGATGCCCTTGCGGCGGTCGGTGAACACCACGTCGAAATGCGACAGGCCTTCGGAGAAGCTGACATTCACCGCCCGGGCATCGGCCTGGGGCGAAAAGCCATAGGTGATCATGCGCCGGTCGGTGATGCGGCCCACCATGGCCTGCACTTCGGGATGGTCGATGCACAAGACCGCGAAACCGTAGAACGGCACATTCTCGACAAAGCGCTGGAAGGCGTCGCGCATATTGTCGAAGGTACCGTAGAAATCCAGATGATCGGGGTCTTCGTTGGTCACCACCGCCACGCTGGCCGGCAGGCGCAGGAAGGTGCCGTCGGATTCATCGGCCTCCACCACCACCCATTCGCCCGCGCCCAGCCGCGCATTGGTGCCATAGGCATTGATGATGCCGCCATTGACCACGGTGGGGTCCATGCCGCCGGCATCCAGCAACGCGGCGACCAACGTCGTGGTGGTGGTCTTGCCATTGGTCCCGGCGATTGCGATGCAGGAGCGCAACCGCATGATCTCAGCCAGCATCTCGGCGCGGCGCACCAGGGGCAGGCCCAGCATGCGCGCGGCGTCGAATTCCACATTCCCCGGCTTCACCGCCGAAGAATAGACCACCGCATGGGCCTCTTTCAGATTATCGGCATTGTGGCCGACATGGATGGTGACGCCCAGCTCGCGCAGCCGCTTGACGTTGGCGTTCTCGGCCGCGTCGCTGCCCTGAACCTTGTAGCCGAGATTGTGCATGATCTCGGCGATGCCCGACATGCCGATGCCGCCGATGCCGATGAAATGAATGGCGCCGATGTCCAGCGGCACGCGGGTAGTGACGGTGGCCATTACGCGGCCCTCGCTGTCAGAGACTGCACCATGTCGGCCAGCTTGCCGGCCGCGTTGGCCGTGGCGAGGCCATGCGCGGTGGTGGCGCGGCGGGCCAGCTCCAGCGGATCGGCGAAAATCTTGATGAGCATCTGGGCCAATGAATCCGGGCTCAATTCGCGCTCCGCCACCCGCCAGCCGGCGTTGCCGCGGGCCAGGATATCGGCATTGGGCGTCTGGTTGTCGTCCAATGCGCCAGGCAGCGGCACCAAAATAGCAGGACGGCCGATGGCCATCAGCTCGGCCACCGTGCCGGCGCCGGAACGGGCGATCACCAGATGGGTCTCGGCCATGCGCTTGGGCAGGTCCGAGTAGAAGGTCTGAAGCTCGGCGCGGATCTCGGCATTGCGGTAAATCTCCCGCACCTCTTCGATGTCTTCGGGGCGGCATTGCTGCACCACCGACAGGCGCATCTTCATGTCATGCGGCAGCCGGGTCAGGGCGGCGGGCACGATCTTGCTGAGGGCGCGCGCCCCCTGGCTGCCGCCGAATACCAGCAGGCGCAGCGGGCCGCCGGCTTCGGGCACATTATAAGGTGCGGCCCACAGCGCCTCGACTTCCGCGCGCAGGGGATTGCCGGTCAGCACGATCTTGGACCGGTCGGTGGGCGCGAAACGGGCGATGGGGAAAGCGGCCGCCACCAGCTTGACCTTGTTCATCACCAGCCGGTTGGCGCGGCCGACCACGGCATTCTGCTCGATCACAGCGGTGGGCAGGCGCGCCAGGATGGCGGCCAGCATCACCGGCACGGATGGATAGCCGCCAAAGCCGATCACCGCGTCGGGCTTCAGCCTGAGCAGCTTGGCGAAGGCGATGGCGATGCCGGCCGCGATCTTGAACGGCGCGGTGATGGCATTGAAGGGCGAGGACGGCACGGTCTCGATCCGGGCGCGCGGGAAGTGGGTGGCGTAATTGGCGAAGCGGCTGTCGGTCATCACCACGATATCGCAGCCGCGCCGCACCAGCTCGCCCGCCAGCGCCTGGGCGGGGAACAGATGCCCGCCGGTGCCGCCTGCTGACAGAACAATCAGACTCATGCCCGCACCATGAAGAAACTGGGATCGTCGCGGGTGGCAAGACGGATGTTGGGACGCTGGCGCGTCACCGCCAGGGCAAACCCCATGGTCAGAGCCACCGCGAACAGCGAGGAGCCGCCATAGGAAATGAACGGCAGGGTCATGCCCTTGGCCGGCAGCAGCGACACTGCCACGCCCATGTTGATGAAGGCCTGCACGGCGGTGACCACGGCAAGCCCTGCCCCCGCCAATTGCGCGAAGGGCTCGCGGGCCGCCGCGGCGCGCAACAACAGCCGCACGGTCAGGACGCAGAACAACAGCGCGATCAACCCGCAGAGCAAAAAGCCGAACTCCTCGCCCGCCACCGCGAAGACGAAGTCGGAATGCACGTCGGGAATGCGGTATTTCACGGTACCGGCGCCCGGTCCCACGCCGGTCAGCCCGCCATGGGCAAAAGCCTTCAGCGCCAAGCCCGCCTGATAGCCGGTTTCCGAATGGCCCAGATACTGGTCCACGCGGCGATGGACATGCGGGAAAATCTCATAGGCCAGGACACCCAGGCCCCCGACCACGCCCAGGCCCGTACCGACCCAGACAAAGGAGACGCCATAGAAGAAGAGCATGCCGCCCCAAAGGCAAAGCAGCAGGCCAGTCTGGCCCACATCGGGCTGCTTGAGCAGGATGCAGAGCGCCGGCAGCAGCAACAGGAAGGTCACCACCGGCTTGGGCATCGCCAGGGGCTGGCGGTCCACCAGCACCGCGGCGGCCAGAATGGCAAAGCTGGGTTTGAGAAATTCCGACGGCTGCAGCGCGAAAGCGCCCAGATCCAGTTCGCGGCGCGCGCCCAGCACATCGGCGCCGATGAACAGCACCAGGAAGGACCCGATCAGGGCACAGGCAAAGGTCACCGCCGCCAGAAGGCGGATCTGGCGCAGCGATAGCAGCGACACCGCACACAGGATGCCCACCGCCATGAAGGCGAACACCACCTGACGCGCGGTATAGCGGAAGTCGCCGGCCGAAAGCGGCCCGCCGGTGATGGCGGGGCTGGCGGCGAAGGCCAGCATCAGGCCGATCCCGGCCAGCGCCAGCATGCAAAACAGCGCGACCCGGTCCACGGTGAACCACCAGTTGGCGAAACCGCTATTGTCGGAGCGATTCAGCATCAGGCGACCCTCGGATTTTCTTTGGTATCACGGGGCAGCTTGGTCACCAGGCTGCGGAAGACATCGCCGCGCTGCTCGAAATCCTTAAATTGGTCGTAGGAGGCGCAGGCTGGCGACAGCAGCACCACCGGCGCGGGCGCGGAGGACGCCGCCGCATCGGCGGCGGCGCTCGCGATCGCCACATCCAGGGTGCCGGACATGTCATAAGGCGCCTTGCCGTCCAGGGTGCGGGCGAACATGGGCGCCGCCTCGCCGATCAGGTAGGCCTTGCGCACCCGCGGGAAGAATTCGCTGAGGGCCTCGATGCCGCCGTCCTTGGGCTTGCCGCCGGCGATCCAGAAAATATCGGGATAAACCGCCAGGGCGCGGGCCGTGGCGTCGGCATTGGTGGCCTTGGAATCGTTGATGAAGGCGATCTTGCCGATATGGCCGACATCTTCCATGCGATGCGCCAGGCCGGGGAAGCTTGCGATGGCGGCGGCAATCGCCTTGGTGTCCGAAACAAACGGCCGCACCGCGCCAAAGGCCAGGGCCGCATTCTGCCAGTTGTGCGTGCCCGGCAACCGCGCGGCGGCGGCCATGTCCATGACCCTTACGGCGCGCGCGCCCATGGCGTCATATAAAGTGCCGTCCACCACAAAGATGCCGCGGCCCAAAACCTTGCCCACCGAAACCGGATGGGCCTGGGCGCCGCCACCGGCGGACGCTTGCGTGAAGATGGCCGACGAATAGGCATCGTCCACGCCGATGGCGACCTGACCGTCCTTGGCGGTCTGGCGCATCAGCCGCGCCTTGATGGCGGCGTAATTCTCCATGGTGCCGTGGCGGTCGATATGATCGGGCGACAGGTTGGACAGGATGCCGACATCCGGCGTCAGGCCCGGCGCCAGGTCGATCTGGAAGCTGGACATTTCCAGCACATAGATGGTCTTGGCCGAAGGCGGCGACAGCTCCAGCACCGACTTGCCGATATTGCCGCCGATCTGGGCGTCGAAGCCGCATTGGGTGAGGATGTGCCCCACCAGCGCGGTGGTGGTGGACTTGCCGTTGGTGCCGGTGATGGCGATCACCGGCGCCTTGGCGGTGCCGTTGGGATCGGGGCGAATTTCATGGGCGAACAATTCGACATCGCCGATGATGCGAACCTTGGCGCGATTGGCATGTTCCACCACGCCATGCGGCTTGGGATGGGTCAGCGGCACGCCGGGCGATAGTATAAGTGCGGCGATATTTTCCCACGGCCATTCGCGCCAGGGCATCAGCTCAGCGCCTTCCTGGCCGCCCAGGTCGCGGGCATTGCTGTCATCGTCCCAGGCGATCACTCGCGTCCCGCCGGCCACCAGCGCGCGCACCGCGCCCAGCCCGGTACGGGCCAGGCCGAAGATGGCGACAGTGCGGTTGGCGAAGGCGCGGCTGGGGATCATCTAGCGGAGCTTCAAGGTTGCGAGGCCGAGCAGCGCCAGCACCACCGCCACGATCCAGAAACGGATCACGATAGTGGGCTCGGTCCAGCCCAACTGTTCGTAATGATGATGGATGGGCGCCATGCGGAAGACGCGCTTGCCGGTGAGCTTGAAGGAGATCACCTGCACCACGACCGACACGGTCTCGACCACGAACAGGCCGCCGACAATGCCCAGCACGATCTCATGCTTGACCGCCACGGCGACCACGCCCAGGGCGCCGCCCAGCGGGAGCGAACCGGTATCGCCCATGAAGATGGCGGCGGGCGGGGCGTTGTACCAGAGAAAGCCCAGCCCTGCGCCGACCAGCGCCGCCAGGAAGATCGCCAACTCGCCGGCATGTTCGATATAGGGAATTTGCAGGTAGGCGGCGAAGCGCTCATTGCCCACCAGATAGACGATCAGGGTGAAGGTGGCGGCGGCGATCATCACCGGCACGATGGCCAGCCCGTCCAGCCCGTCGGTGAAGTTCACCGCATTGGCGGCGCCGGCGATGACGAACACGCCCACCGCCAGGAAGAACAGGCCCATGGGAATAAGCGCCGTCTTGAGGAAGGGAATGGCCAGCGAACCCGACAGGCTTGCGGGCTCCGAGCCCATGATCAGCCAGGTGGCAAGGGCCGCTACGGCGAACTCGATCAACAGCCGCATGCGGCTGGAAAGCCCGTCCGAGGTGCGCTTGGTCACCTTGAAGTAATCGTCCAGGAAGCCCAGCAGCCCATAGCTGGCGGTCACCAAGAGCGCGATCCAGACATAACGGTTGGACGGGCTGGCCCACAGCAAGGTCGAACCCACCCAGGGAATCAGGATCAACAGCCCGCCCATGGTCGGGGTGCCGGCTTTTTCCAGAATGTGGCGTTGCGGCCCGTCGGCGCGGATGGGCTGGCCCTTGCCCTGCTTCACCTTCAGCCAGCGGATCAGCATGGGATTGATCAGAAAGGCGATCATCAGCGCCGTCACCACCGCCGCGCCGGAGCGGAAGGTCAGGTATTTGAACAGGCGGAAGAAGGCGAGTTGGTCGGTATGGGTGAGAAGGGACAGGTAATAGAGCATCAGCTCGCCTTCTCTTTGAGAGCTTCCAGGATCACGGACATGCGCGCGCCGTTGGAGCCTTTGACCAGCACCGTGTCGCCGGGTTTGAGCGCCGCGGTCACCATCGGCAGCAGCGCGGTGGAATTTTCGGCATAACCGCCGCGGCGCGCGGCCGGAAGTGCCTCCCACAGCGCCTTCATCTGCGCGCCACAGGCAAACACCAGGTCCACTTTGTTGGCCTCGATCGGCGCGGCGAGGCCGGCATGATGGGCCACGCCGCCCTCGCCCATTTCCAGCATGTCGCCCAGCACCGCGATCTTGCGACCTTTCGCGCTGCCCAGCAGGGCCAGCGCCGCCGCCATGGACGCGGGGTTGGCGTTGTAGCTTTCGTCGATCACTGAAATGCCGTTGACGTCAAAGCGTGCGCCGCGGCCCTTGAGTGCCGTGAAATTCTTCAGAGCAGCGGCGGCGTTCAGCACATCGCCTTCCAGCAGCGCGATAGCGGCCAGGGCGCCCACCAGATTCTGGGCGATATGTTCGCCCGGGGCGCCGACCAGGCAATCCACCGCCACGCCCAGGATGTCGCACTTGACCCGCATGCCATCGCCGTCCGGCGCCAACGAGATCAGCCTGGCATCGCCCGCTTTGCCGAAGGTGACGATGCGCGACACCTGCGCCTGCTTGGCCCGAGCCTTCAGGCGGTCGGCATAAGGCGAGTCCGACGGGATCAGGCCGGCGCCGCCTGGGAGCAAGCCTTCGAATATTTCCGACTTGGCGTCGGCGATCGCCTCGCAGGTGCCGAAGAATTCCAGATGCGCCGGGGCGATGGTGGTGATCAGCGCCACATGCGGGCGCACGAACCCGACCAGATTGCGCAGCTCGCCGAAATGATTCATCCCCACTTCGAAAATGCCGTATTCGGCATCGCGCGGCAGCGCGGCGAGGCTCAGCGGCACCCCCCAGTGATTGTTGTAGCTGGCGGCGCTGGCATGGGTGCGGCCCAGCGCATTGCAGGCCAGCGCCAGGATTTCCTTGGTGGTGGTCTTCCCGGCGCTGCCGGTGACGGCGAGAATCTTGGCATTGCTGCGGGCCCGGGCGGCGCGCGCCAGATCTTCCAGCCCGCGCTGGGTGTGGGCCACGGTCAGCAGCGGACCCGATACGCCGTCCGGCGTGTGGGTCACCAGCGCCGCACCGGCCTTGGCCTCGAAGGCGGCGCGCACGAAATCATGACCGTCGCGATTGTCGCCCTTGAGGGCAACGAACAGGTCGCCCGCTTTCAAGGTGCGGGTGTCGATGGAAAGCCCATTCACGGCGAACGGCTTGCTGGCCTTGCCCAGGGTGGCGCTTTCGGCTTCGGCGGCGCTCCACAAACTCATGCGCTGCGCCCTCCCAGCGACACGGCGGCGGCAATGGCCTGGTCGCGGTCGGAGAAGGGATGCACTTCGCCCTGGATATACTGGCCGGTCTCATGGCCCTTGCCGGCGATGATCAGCACGTCGCCGGTCTTCATCTCTGCCACCGCGGTGCGGATGGCTTCGGCGCGGTCGCCGATCTCGCGCGCACCTGGCGCCGCCGCCAGGATCTCGCGGCGGATAGTGCCAGCGTCCTCGGTGCGGGGATTGTCGTCGGTGACAATCACGTCATCGGCCAGCTTGACGGCGATGGCGCCCATCAACGGGCGCTTGCCCTTGTCGCGGTCACCGCCGCAGCCGAACACCACATGCAGGCGGTTGGCGGTATGGGGGCGCAACGCCTCCAGCACTTTTTCCAGGCTGTCCGGGGTGTGAGCGTAATCGACATAGACCGGCGCACCGCCAAGCGCGAGCGCGACCTTTTCCATCCGCCCGGGCGCGCCCTTCAGATGTTCCAGCGCGGCGAACACCTTGGCGGCATCTTCGCCCAAACCAATCGCGAGCCCTGCGGCGACCAGTGCATTGGAGGCCTGGAATTCTCCGGCCTGGGGCAGCTCGACGTAAAAAATCTTTCCGTTGTAATGCAAGGTCAGGGCTTGGGCGCCGCCGCGATCTTCGCGCCGGTCCAGGCGGATGGCCTCGCCTTTGCGGCCCACGGTGAGCAGCTTCAGCCCGCGCGCCCTGGCAGCGGTAATGAAACGGTCGGCATGCTCGGCATCGGCATTGACCACCGCCACCCCGCCGTCCGCGACCACGTCGCTGAACAGCCGCAGCTTGGCGGTCAGGTAATCCTCGAAGGTGGTGTGATAGTCCATGTGATCGCGGGTGATGTTGGTGAAACCGCAGCCCGTGATCGTCACGCCGTCCAGCCGGTGCTGGTCCAGGCCGTGGCTCGACGCCTCGATCGCCAAGCGGTCCACACCATCGGCCTTCAACTTGGCCAGCAACTCATGAATCTCCACCGGATCAGGCGTGGTGTGCGACAAGGGCATCTCGCCCTTGGGACCGATCACGCCCACCGTACCCAGGCTGGCGGCGGGCTTGCCCAGCGCCGTCCATATCTCGCGCAGGAAAGCGACGATGGAGGATTTGCCCTTGGTGCCGGTGACGGCGGCGACGATCTCGGGCTGGCCGGGGAAGAAAGCGGCGGCATAGCGCGCCAGGCCGGCGCGGGGATTGGCATCGGGAATGAAACGCACACCCAGCGCCGCCACATCATCCGCCATCGCGGGCGCGCCCAGCACCGCCACCGCGCCGCGCGCCACCGCGTCTTTCACAAATTTCGCGCCGTCGGTCTTGGTGCCCGCCAAAGCGGCGAACAGGTAACCCGGCTTCACTTTTCGGCTGTCGCTGGTCAGGCCGGTAAAGCCCTTCATGCTCGCCATTGTCGAACCCGATTGTGGCGTCATTGCGAGGCGGCCAGCTTGGTGGGCGGGGCATTGTTGGGCACACCCAGCAGCGGGGCGATGCGCTGGATCACCCGGCCCGCCATCGGGGCGGCGGTATAGCCGGCCAGGGCGAAGCCGCCGGTTTCCTTGGTGCCATGCGGCTGGTCCAGGATCACGAACACGACATAGCGCGGCTTCTGCGCCGGAAAGACGGCGACGAAGCTGGTGCGCAGGGCATGGGGAATGTAGCGGCCATGCGGCCCCGGCACCTGGGCCGAGCCGGTCTTGCCGCCCACCTCATAGCCGGGCACGTCGGCCTTGCGGCCGGTGCCGTTGGTGACGACATAGCGGAGCAGGTTGCGCACCTTCTCGCTGGTCTCGGGACGGATCACCTGTTCGCCGCGCAGGTCGCGGCGTTGCTGCTTGATGAAGGTGGGCGCGATACGGCGCCCGCCATTGACCACGCTGGCGACGGCGGTGACGAAGCTGAGCGGCGCCACCGAGATGCCCTGGCCGAAGCCCACGGTGGCGGTTTCGATCGCGCCCCAGTTGGCGACGGGATAGAGCGGCCGCGCCGTTTCAGGCAGGTCGGACTTGACCGGGCGCAGCAGCCCCAGGCCGGTGAGGAACTCGCGCTGGCGCGTGGCGCCGGAGCGCAGCGCGATCTGCGCCGTGCCGATGTTGGAAGATTGCGCCAGGATATCGCGCCCCTGCAGGGTGGCGGGCATGTGCTCGGCTTCGTGGATGGTGTACTTGCCGATCTTGTAGCCCTGGCCGATGGGGAAGCTTTCATCCAGCCCCACGGTGTGATCTTCGAAGCCCAGCGCGAAGCTGAAGATCTTGAACACCGAGCCCAGCTCATAAACATCCTGCACCATGATGTTGCGGCTGGAGTCGCCTTCGGATCGTCCGCGCTGGTTGGGATCGAAGTTGGGCAGCGACACCAGGCCCAGCACTTCGCCGCTATTGACGTCCATCACCACGCCGCCGCCGGCGCGCGCCGTGAAGGTCCGGCGCGCCTGCTCCACTTCATGCGCCAGGATATATTGCACCCGCATGTCGATGGAGGTGGCGACCTTGCCGCCGGCCGCGGCATGGATCTCGTCCTGCAGACCCAGCTCCAGCCCGCTGACGCCGTTATTGTCGGGATCGGTGACACCGACCACCTGGGCGGCGTTGCGGCCGTCGGGATAGTAGCGCTTGCCGCCCGGTTCGAACTCCAGGCCGGGCAGGCCCAGATGCATCACTTTGGCCTCGGTGGCGGGGGTGATCTGGCGGGCGACCAGCACGTAAGGATGCTTGGCATTGTTGAAGCCGTTCAACAGCCGGCGTTCGCTGGCGCCGGTGGCCTTGGCCAGGTCGCGCGCCGCTTCGCGCTTGTCCCAGAACACGGCGGGGCGGGCATAAAGATCCTTGACCGGCAGGTCGCGCGCCAGCAGTTCGCCATTGCGGTCGGTCAGGTCGGCGCGGGCGGCGATCGCCGTGGCGGCGCGCCCGCCATCCCAGGATTTCAGCAGGGTGACATGGACGAGACGGATTCCCACCAGCGCGAAAGCGGCAACACACAGGACCACTCCGATAATGATGCGCCGTTGGTGGATGGTCTCGCTCATATCCTCACATATTGGGGACGGTTGGCGCCGGTGCGGCGGGCGCGGCCGGAAGCTGCGCGCTGGCGTTATGCAGCGGGGTATTGTTCAGCGGCGCGGGCTCGGCGCCGCGGCGCGGAATCTGGTCGAAGGAGCTCAGTTGCACCGAGGCGGTGTCGGCCATGCCCAGCCTGGACTGGGCCAGTTGCTGGATGCGCTCCGGCGAGGCGACATGCTGCCATTCGGTTTCCAGCACACCGATGGCGCTGCGCTGCTGGGCGATCTGCCGCTGGACCTGGTTCAGCTCCATGTGGGCCACGCGGGTCTTTTCGGAGACATGGTAGAGCGCCAGGATCGAGAACCCCATCAACGCCACGCAGAAGAAGTTCAGAATGCGAACCATGTGTTCTCCTATGCCGCCAGTTTCAGGCCGGCGCGCAGCTTGGCGGACCGGGACCTGGGATTGCTGCTGAGTTCTTCCGCCGACGGGGTGCGCGGGCGGGTGGTGAGAAGCTGGAACGCCGCGCTATGCGACGGCGTGGAGGCGGGCGCGTGGCGCGAAGCGCGCGGCGCCGAGGTGGAGCGGCTGGACAGGAACTGCTTGACCATGCGGTCTTCCAGGCTGTGGAACGACACCACCACCAGCCGGCCTTGCGGCTTGAGGATATTCAGCGCCGCATCCAGCCCGCGTTCCAGTTCGCCCAGCTCATCGTTCACATGGATGCGCAACGCCTGGAAGGTGCGGGTGGCCGGATGGATGGCGTGGCGCAGGGCGGCGGGGCCCTGCGCTTCCGAGACGATGGCGGCGAGCTGCGCCGTGCCGGTGACGGGACGCGCGGCGATGATGGCGCGGGCGATGCGGCGGGCATTCTTTTCCTCGCCATAGCGCGAGATGGTCAGGCTGAGGGTGCGCTCGTCGGTGGTGTTGACGAAATCGGCGGCGCTTTCGCCCGACAGGCTCATGCGCATGTCCAAGGGGCCATCCTCGCGGAACGAGAAGCCGCGCGCCGGCTGGTCGAACTGGAACGACGACACGCCCAGATCCAGCACCACGCCGTCGGAGCTTTGCGTGAGCTGGTCCATGGCGGAGAACTCACCCTGCACCAGGGTCAGGCGGCCGGCGAAACGTTCCACCAGCTTTTGCCCGCGGGCGATGGCGTCGGGATCGCGGTCGATGCCCAGCACCGTGCAATCGGCGGCTTCCAGGATGGCGCTGGCATAACCGCCGCCGCCGAAGGTGCCGTCCACATAGGAGGCGCCGTCGCGGGGCGCCAGCATGTCCAGCACTTCGTTCAGCATCACGGGAAGATGGCCGCTCAAGATGAGTCACCGTTGCGGGCGCGTTCCATCTTCGCCTTCACCCGCGCCAGGGCTTCCGCCTCGATGGGGGCGTAGCGGGCTTCATCCCAGATCTGGAATTTCTGCGCCTTGCCGACGAAAACGATTTTGTCCTTCAGGCCGGCATGTTCGATCATGGCGTCGGGAATCCGCACGCGGCCGTTCTCGTCAATCGGCAGGCTTTGCGTGCGCGCGATCAGCGCGGTGGCTTCGTCATCGAAGCCGGCGGAGAAAAACGGATCCTGGGTGGCGAGACGCGCATTGATGCGGTCGAGCAATTCCTGGCCGAAGGAATCCAGCGCCGGATCAATGAAGCTGGGGCAGACATAAACGCCGGAAGTATTCTGCGCGGCCAAAAGATGGCGATAGGTGGCGGGAATGCAGACCCGCCCCTTGCTGTCGAGCGAGCCTGGCACCGTCGAAATGAACGGCTGGACCAACCCGGTCATCGCGCCTGAAACCCCCTGCCCCCGAGTGCCTTTCGCGGCCGGGTGATCGGCCGTCGGTCAGGCGGGCTTTTGGGCCCTTTGGGACGATATGGGATAGCATGGGACAGAATGTCCCGTCAAACCAAAACCCAAAGATTTGAGGGGCTTGGCTAGTATCGTTAACGATTTTTGACCCCACCGGTGGAGTCCAGAAGAACGATTAACGAACGCGGTAAGGATGCAGTCAGACCTGTAAATGACACGTTAACGAATTGGGGGCGGGTACACGTGAAAGTTGTGTCCGCTGTAGCTTCGCCGGGCTGCAACCCTGGGCTAATTCGACCGTCTTGGCGGCACCGCCCCGGGCGCTTAAACCAGCCATCCGGCAAGAGGTGTGCGCCATGAAGATCGGATTTATCGGCTTGGGCCGCATGGGCGGTCATGTGGCGTCGAACCTGCTCAAGGCCGGCCACCAGGTGACGGTGTGGAATCGCTCGCCGGAGCCGGTGGCGGCGCTGGTGGCAAAGGGCGCGACCGCCGCCAAGTCGCCGGAAGAGGCGCTGCAAGGTGATGCGGTTTTCTCCATGCTCTCCAACGATGCGGTGATGCGCGAGGTCGGGCTGGCCGGCCCGCTGCTCGCAAAAGCCGCCAAAAACCTGATCCATGTGAACATGGCCACCATCTCGGTGGAGTTCGCCAAGGAACTGGCGGAAGCGCACAAGAAGGCGGGCCTTGCCTATATCTCCTCGCCGGTGATGGGCCGCCCCGACATGGCGGAGGCGGCGCAACTGGCGCTGATCGCCGGCGGCGATGAAGCGGCGCTCAAGACCATGCAGCCGGTATTTGACAAAATCGGCGCCCGCACCGTGACGATGGATGCGGCCGAGAAGGCCAACCTGTTCAAGATCGCCGCCAATTTCATGATCGCCAGCGAGCTGGAAGCCATCGGCGAAGCCTTTACCCTGCTGCGCAAGGGCGGCGTGGATCCCGCTGTGTTTCACGACGTGCTGGCCGGACGGCTGTTGACCGGCGCGGTGTTCAAGGGCTATGGCGCCATGGTGCTGAACCGGACCTATGAACCGGCGGGCTTTGCCCTCACCTTGGGATTGAAGGACGTCAACCTGGCGCGCAGCGCCGCGCAAGGGTTGAACGTGGAAATGCCCACCGCCGAACTGCTGAAAAAGCATTTCGACCAGGCGGTGGAATGGGGCTGGCAGGACAAGGACTGGGCCGCCATCGGCGAAGTCACCGCGAAAAAGGCCGGCGTATGAGCCTGGAACGCTTCGTCACCGCACAGGCGCCGGTCTATCCCCAGGCATTGGCCGAACTGCGCGCCGGGCAAAAGCAAAGCCACTGGATGTGGTTCGTGATTCCGCAACTGATCGGCCTGGGCCAAAGCGCCATGTCACGGCAATACGGCATCCATTCGCTGGATGAAGCGCAACGCTATCTCGCCCATCACGTGCTGGGCGCACGCTACCGCGAATGCTGCCAGGCGCTGATGAATGTGCGGGGCAAAAGCGCAGCTGAGATTTTCGGCTCGCCCGACGATGTGAAATTCCGTTCCAGCCTGACCCTGTTCGCCGAAGTCGCGCCCGTCGAACTGCTGTTCTTCAACCTTTTGGAAAAATATTTCGACGGCGATGCGGATGAGGCTACCCTCGAGAAGCTGTCGTAGCGCGAGCGAGGCATGCCGCCGAGCGACAAGCAACATCCACCAGCTTCCTTCCCCTTTTGGCGCGAAGCGCCATAAAGGGGGAAGGTGTCGCAGGGAGGTGTCGGCGAAGCCGACACGATCTGCGACGGATGGGGGTCAAAAAAATGTCAGATGGCCTGTAAGCCGGGTTCTGTACCGCTTGCGCGGTGGTGACCATTCCTCTGGGATGTGAGTTACCCCACACCTCACGCGACCGACCCGGACGGCTGGCCGAAAAAGCCTACGTGCCGTCCCTATTTGGTCTTGCTCCCGGTGGGGCTTGCCTAGCCGCTCCTGTTGCCAGGAACGCGGTGCGCTCTTACCGCACCATTTCAACCTTGCCGCGGCTTTAGGCCGGTAGGCGGTGTCATTTCTGTGGCGCTATCCCTGGGGTCGCCCCCGCCGGACGTTATCCGGCACCGTTTTTCCGTGGAGCCCGGACTTTCCTCGAACCCCTTGCGGAGCCCGCGGTCACCCGGCCATCTGACGGGCGGGTTATACGCCGGCCTTGGACAGCAATCCAGCCAGCAAAGCTGCGCATTCATCGTCCCATTCGCCATTAAGCTTTGCGGGGCGGAAATGGCGCTGGAAGGCGGTAATCACCTTGTCCTGCGGGGCATTGGGATCATAGCCGTAACGGGTCAGCGCCTCCGGCCCAAGCTCCCTGTTCATGCCTTGCGGCCACACACCGATGCCGGCTTTGGCCAACGTCTCCCACGGAAACAATTCGCCCGGATCGTCCTTGCGCGCCGGCGCCACATCGCTGTGCGCCAGTACGCGTGAAGCGGGAATGGCATGACGCGACAGAATGCCGTGACACAGTTCGATCAACGCCGCGATCTGCGCGTCGGGGAAAGCGCGATAGCCATATTCGTGGCCCGGATTGACCAGCTCGATGCCGATGGCGCGTGCATTGAGATTGTCCACCCCCGCCCAGTGCGAGATGCCGGCATGCCAGGCGCGGCGGTCTTCCGCCACATGCGCGTAAACCGTGCCGTCATCGTCAATGGTGTAATGCGCTGAAACCTTGGCCGCCGGATCGCACAAGCGATCCATTGCCGCCGCGCCGCTGGTCATGCCGGTATAATGCAGCACCAGCATGTCCACCGCGGCGCCGCCGCGGCTGTCATGGTTGGGCGAGGGACAGTCCATCATCTTCACGGCAAGCCCCGCTCGGTGCGGATTTTCTCATAGGCGCCGTTGATCGCCGCCAGCTTGTCATTGGCCAGCTTGATGAACTCGGCCGGTACGCCGCGCGCCATCAGGCTGTCAGGATGGTTCTCGCGCACCAGGCGGCGATAGGTCTGATTCAGTTCCTCGCCGTCGGCGGTATAGGACAGGCCCAGGATGACATAGGGGTCGGTCAGCTCGGGCGCGAAATGGCTGGCGCGGATGCGGCGATATTCGCCCGGCGCGAAGCCGAAGATCTCCGCCACCCGCTCCAGGAATTTCGCCTCGCAGGGATGCAGCACGCCATCGGACTTGGCGATCTCGAACAGCCCGTCCAGGATGTCTTCCAGCATGGCGGGATTGCCCATGAACAGGCGCGCGATCTGGCCGGCATAATGCTCGAACCCCGCCACGTCCTGGCGCGCCAGGTTGAAGATGCGCCGCACATTGGCTTCTTCGTGCGCCGGCACGCCGAACACGTGCTGGAAAACGTTGAACTCCTCTTCGGTGACCACGCCGTCGGCACGCGCCATCTTGCCGGCCAGCGCGATGATGGCGATGGTGAAGGTGACACCGGGATCGCTGTCGCGGTCCAGGAAGAAATGCCCCGCCACCGCGCCCACCAGGGCGCCGATCGGCCCGCCGACAAACAGGCCGGCCGCGGCGCCACTGATTTTACCCCAGACGGACATGGCTTTCCTTACGCGGCGTTCACAGTGCGCGGATTGTAATTCAGGATCGGCCCCAACCAGCGTTCGGCCACTTCCACGGTCCAGCCCTTGCGCTTGGCGTAATCTTCCACCTGGTCGCGCTCGATCTTGCCGATGCCGAAATAGCGGCTGTCGGGATGGGCGAAGTAGAAGCCCGACACCGACGAACCCGGCCACATGGCATAGCTTTCGGTCAGCTTGACGCCGATACGGCTTTCCGCATCCAGCAGCTTGAACAGGGTCGCCTTTTCGCTGTGCTCAGGCTGGGCGGGATAGCCGGGCGCCGGGCGGATGCCGCGATAGGCTTCCTTGATCAGCTCATCATTGCCGAGCTGTTCGTCCGCGGCATAACCCCAATAATCCTTGCGCACCCGTTCATGCATCCGCTCGGCAAAGGCTTCCGCCAGGCGGTCGGCCAATGCGCGCAGCAGGATGGCGGAGTAATCATCCTTCTCGGCTTCGAACTTCTTGATGTGCTTGTCCTCGCCGATGCCCGCAGTGACGACGAAACCGCCCACGTAATCCTCCTCACCGACAGGCGCGATGAAATCGGACAGCGCCAGGTTGGGGCGGCCCGCATCGCGCGCCATCTGCTGGCGCAGGGTGTGCAGGGTATGGATGGGAAATTTCCGCGCCTTGTCGCCATAGACGATGATGTCGTCAGGGTTCTTCGGATCGCGGTTGGCCGGCCAGAAGCCAATCACTGCGCTGGCGGTGAGCCACTTGCCGTCGATGATCTTCTTCAGCATCGCCTGGGCGTCGCGGTAGAGATCGCTGGCCACCTTGCCCACCCTGTCGTCCGTCAGGATGGCGGGGAACGGCCCGGCCAATTCCCAGGTCGAGAAGAAGGGACCCCAGTCAATATAGTTGGCCAGTTCGCCCAGGTCGTAATTGGTGTAGATGCGCGAACCCATGAAGCCCGGCGCCGGTGGCACATAATCGGTGAAATCCAGCTTGGCCGCGTTGGTGCGGGCCTGGTCCAGGGTGATGCGCTTGCCGCTGGGCTGCTTGTTGGCATGGGCCACGGCCATCTTTTCATACTCGGCGCGGATGTCGGCGGCATAGGTGGCGCCGTTGTCCTTGCTGAGCAGGCTGGACGCCACGCCCACCGCGCGCGACGCGTCGGTGACATAGACGGTCTGGCCGCGGCGATAGGACGGATCGATCTTCACCGCCGTATGCACCTTCGACGTCGTCGCCCCGCCGATCAGCAGCGGAATGTCGAAGCCCTGGCGCTCCATCTCGGACGCCACTGTCACCATCTCGTCCAGCGAGGGGGTGATCAGGCCTGAAAGACCGATGATGTTGACCTTGTACTCGCGCGCGGCATCCAGGATCTTCTGGGTGGGCGTCATCACGCCCAGGTCAATCACCTCATAACCGTTGCACTGAAGCACAACGCCCACGATGTTCTTGCCGATGTCGTGCACATCGCCCTTGACCGTGGCCATGATGATCTTGCCGGCCGGCTCCTTCACCTGGCTCTTGTCGGCATCCATGAAGGGCAGCAGATACGCCACCGCCTTCTTCATGACGCGGGCGGATTTCACCACCTGGGGCAGGAACATCTTGCCCGAACCGAACAGGTCGCCCACCACGTTCATGCCCGCCATCAGCGGGCCTTCGATCACGTCCAGCGGACGGGTGGCGGCGGCGCGGGCTTCCTCGGTATCCTCCACGATGAAGGCGTCGATGCCCGCGACCATGGCGTGGGAAATGCGTTCATTGACCGGCAGGCTGCGCCAGGCGGCATCTTCCACCGCAGCGACGGAGCCATCGCCCTTGTAATCCTGCGCCAGGGTCAGCAGCCGCTCGGTGGCGTCTTCGCGGCGGTTGAACAGCACGTCCTCGATGCCTTCGCGCAAGGGCGTGGGGATATCCTGATAGACGGTCAACTGGCCGGCATTGACGATGCCCATGTCCATGCCCGCCTTGATGGCGTGGAACAGGAACACCGAATGCATCGCTTCGCGCACCTTCTCGTTGCCGCGGAAGGAGAAGGAAAAGTTGGAGACGCCGCCCGAGATATGGGCATGCGGATTCTCACGGCGGATGACCTCGGCGGCCTCGACAAAGGCCTTGCCATACTCGTTATGCTCTTCCAGGCCCGTGGCGACGGCGAAGATGTTGGGATCGAAGATGATGTCTTCGGGCGGAAAGCCGACCTTCTGGGTCAGAAGATCATAGGCGCGCTTGCAGATCTCGATCTTGCGTTCCTTGGTGTCGGCCTGGCCGACCTCGTCGAACGCCATCACCACCACGGCGGCGCCGAAGCGGCGCACGTCCTTGGCCTGTTGCAGGAACGACTCTTCGCCTTCCTTCAGCGAGATGGAATTGACGATGACCTTGCCCTGGCAGCATTTCAGCCCGGCCTGGATCACCTTCCACTTGGAACTGTCGATCATCAGCGGCACGCGCGAAATGTCGGGCTCGCCCGCCATCATGTTGACGAAGCGGGTCATCGCCGCCTCCCCGTCAATCATGCCCTCGTCCATGTTGATGTCGATGACCTGGGCGCCGTTCTCCACCTGCTGGCGGGCGACTTCCAGCGCCGCTTCATAATCGTTGGCGACGATCAGCTTGCGGAACTTGGCGCTGCCGGTGATGTTGGTGCGCTCGCCGACATTGATGAAGTTCAGGTCGGGGGTCAGGGTGAACGGCTCCAGCCCCGACAGGCGCATATATTTGGGCTTGCCGGGAATGGCGCGCGGCGTGACGTTCTTGATCGCTGCACCGAAGGCGGCGATGTGATCGGGCTTGGTGCCGCAGCAGCCGCCCACGATATTGACCAGGCCGGAGCGGGCGAATTCGCCGATCATCTCGGCCATCTGCTCGGGACTCTCGTCATAACCACCGAATTCATTGGGGAGGCCGGCATTGGGATGCGCCGACACCAGCGTGTCGCAGGCGGCCGACAGTTCGGCGATATAGGGACGCAATTCCTTGGCGCCCAGGGCACAGTTCAGGCCGATGGCAAAGGGATCGGCATGGCGCACCGAATGCCAGAAGGCTTCCGGCGTCTGGCCTGTCAGGGTTCGGCCCGACAGGTCGGTGATGGTGCCGGAGATCCACACCGGCAGGCGCACGCCCAGCTCTTCGTACACTTCTTCGATGGCGTAGATCGCCGCCTTGGCATTCAGCGTGTCGAACACCGTCTCGATCATGATGACGTCGCTGCCGCCCTTGATCAGGCCGCGGGTGCCGTCGCGATAGGTTTCGCGCAACTGGTCGAAGGTGATGTTGCGGAAGGCCGGATCATTGACGTCGGGCGAGATGGTGGCGGTGCGGTTGGCCGGTCCCAGCACGCCGGCGACCAGGCGCGGACGGTCGGAGGTGGAGAACTCGTCGCACAGGTCGCGCGCCAGTCTTGCGCCGGCTTCGTTCAACTCGCCAACAAGATGCCCTAGCCCATAATCTTCCTGGCTGGTGAAGTTCGAGTTGAAGGTGTTGGTCTCGATGAAGTCCACCCCGGCTTCCAGATACTGGCGGCCGATATTCTGGATGATCTCCGTCTTGGTCAGGGTGAGAAGGTCGTTGTTGCCCTTCAGCTCCGACGGGTGATTGCCGAAACGCTTGCCCCGGAAATCCTCCTCGCCCAGCTTGAAACCCTGGATCATCACGCCCCAGGAGCCATCCAGCAGCAGGAGGCGTTTCTTGGCCTCCTCCTTCATCCAGGCGATGCGGGCGTTGCGATCAAAGCTCATGACAATTCCTTGGGACGAATACCGAGAATGCGGCAGGCCGCGTAAGTCAGGTTGGCCTGGTTGAGGGTGTAGAAGTGGAACTGCCCGAAGCCGCGGGTGCGCAACTGCTGCACCTGGTCGGCCAGCACGGCGGAGGCAACGATGCGGCGAGTTTCCACATCGTCATCCAGCCCGTCATAGGCCTTGGCCAGCCAGGCGGGAATGGACGCGCCGGTCTTGCCGGCCATGCGCGCCACGGCATTGAAGTTGGTGGTGGGAATGATGCCGGGCACCACCGGAATGGTGATGCCGGCGGCTGCCGCATCGTCGCGGAAACGCGCGGTCAGATCATTGTCGAAACAGAATTGGCCCAGCGCGCGGGATGCGCCGGCGTCCATCTTGGCTTTCAACAGTTCGATGTCATGGCCATGGCTGGGCGAATCCGGGTGCCGCTCCGGATAGAAGGACACGCTGACTTCGAAATCGCCGATCTTCTTGATGCCCGCGATCAGTTCGGGGGTGGAGCGATAACCTTGCGCGTGCTGGGTATAGGGCCCGCTCATCCCGGGCATGTCGCCGCGCAGCGCCACGATATGGCGGATGCCGGCATCCCAATAGGCGCGCACGATATCGTCAATCTCGCCGCGCGAGGCGCCAACGCAGGTCAGATGCGCGGCGGGCTTGAGCGAAGTCTCGTCCACGATGCGCTTGACCGTGGCATGGGTGCGCTCGCGGGTGGAGCCGCCCGCGCCATAGGTGACCGAGACAAAGGACGGCGCCAAGGGCTCCAGCCGCCGGATCGCCAGCCACAATGCCGCTTCCGCCTCATCGGTCTTGGGCGGGGAGAATTCGAACGAGACCGCAAGCGGGCCCGGGTTTGTGATCAGATTTTCCAGGCTCATGCGGCTTCTTTTTTGCTTTTGGCTTTGGCGGTGGCGAGCCACAGCTTGACGGTGAGTTTTTCGCCTTCGCTGGCAGGTGCGATGGTCTCGCTGCCGGCCTGGGCGAGGTTTGCTGCGGCGAACCAGCTTTCCACTTCCCGGTCCGAGAAACCCAACCGGCGATGGGCGAATTCATCGCGCAGGAATTCCAGCCTGTGGGGCGCGAAGTCGGCGATCAGCAACCTGCCCCCCGGCGCCATGACGCGCGCGGCTTCCGCCACCGCCGCGCCCGGATCGTCCAGGTAATGCAGCACCTGGTGGAACAGCACGACGTCGAAGCCGGCGCCGGCCGCGCCATTGGGAAAAGGCAGACGATAGGTATCGCCCAGCCGCACCTGGGCGTTCTGGATATCGCCGCGCAAAAGCCGGTCGCGAGCAATGGCCAGCATGTCCGGGCTGACATCGATGCCCACGGCGCGCCGCGCATGGGGCGCGATCAGTTCCAGCATGCGGCCGGTGCCGGTGCCGGCATCCAGGAAATTCTCGATAGAGCCCGTGGTGAGACGCTGCGCGATGGCTGTTTCCACGTCTTTATCCGGCGCGTGGAGTGCGCGGATGCGCTCCCACTCCGCCGCATTGGACTTGAAATAAGCGGCCGCGGCATTGGCGCGGGCCTGGCGCACATGGGCCAGCCGCGCCCGGTCGGCTTCCTGCAAGGTCGGGTCGGCCAGGGCGGCGATGGCGGCGCCCAGTTCGGCGCCGGTGCCCCGGTCGGCGGCGCGGCAGAACACCCAGCTTCCTTCCTTGAAGCGCTCCACCAACCCAGCCTCGCCCAGCAGCTTGAGATGGCGGGAGACACGGGGCTGGGACTGGCCGACAATTTCGATCAGCTCGCTGACCGTCAGCTCCGCCTGGCGCAGCAACAGGAGCAGGCGCAACCTGGTGGGGTCGCCGGCGGCACGCAGCATGGAAACCAGCCGATCCATGGCCTTCCTACATATAAACATATCTTTATATGCTCAAGGCGGTAGCGGCTGCAAGGGGTCTGGATTTGCGGTGCAAAAACCGGCAAAAACCCGGCGAAAGCTTGGATTTTGGTCAAAGAATGCGTCGGGTTCATGGATTGTTGCTGGGGCTGTGCGGGCTGGTGTTGGCCGGCTGTGCCGCCCCCCTCCCCTGCGTCCCTGGCGGCCAACGACCCCTATGAAGCGTTCAACCGCGCCTCCCTGAAGCGCAACGCCAGGATCGACAAGCATGTCGTCATCCCCGCCGTGGAGGCCTATTTCAGCCTGGTGCCGGAAGACGGCCGGGAAGGGGTGCACAATTTCCTGGGCAACCTGGCGCTGCCCACCATCTTCCTGAACGACATGATGCAGGGGGAAGTCAGCCGCGGGGGCAAATCCATGTGGCGGCTGGTGGTGAACTCGACCATCGGACTGGGCGGTTTCCTCGATCCGGCCAGCAAAATGGGCATTCCCCGGCATGGCGAGGATTTCGGCCAGACGCTTGCGGTGTGGGGCGTGGGCGAAGGGCCCTACCTGATCCTGCCGCTCCTGGGGCCCAGCAACCCGCGCGACGCGGCCGGGCTGGCGGTGGATACGGTGATCGATCCCACCAACCAGATCCGCTTTAACCAGCATATCTGGTGGTCGGCGGGGCGCCAGTTTTTCACCCTGCTGGACCTGAAGGGCCAAACGTACCAAACGGTCCAGGGAATCGAGCGCAGCTCGGTGGATTACTATTCCTCCCTGCGCAGCTTCTACCGGCAATTCCGTGCCGAACAGGTCCGCAATGGCCGCAAGACCGGTGAGGATTTACCGGACTTTTGACACGAAATTGGCCTTTTGACTGCCTTGAACTTGCCATAGCAAACCGCGAACATCGCCCAAACCGGGAAAGACATGACATGCCGCTTTCGATGCCTCTGATCCGCCGCGCCCTTTTTGCGCTTGCGGTCCTGGCCGCCGCGCCGCTTTTGACCGCTGGCCCGGCCGCCGCCGCGCCGAACGCGGCGGAAGCCTTTGTGGATGACAACATCCACAAAGGCCTGGACATATTGCGGGATCGCAAGCTCTCCACCGTCCAGCGCCGCGACCAGTTCGAAACCTTGCTGTTCTCGCTGGTGGACATGCGCCGTGTCGCGCTGTTCACCCTGGGCAAGTATCGCCGCACCTTTTCGCCCGCCGAAATCGATGCCTTTGTCGGCGCTTATCGCGGCTATGCGGCCGCGGCCTACCAGCTCTATTTCGCCAAATACACCAACCAGACGCTGAAGTTGGTCGGCTCGACCGCCAATTCGCCCACCGACTATACGGTTCACACCGTGCTGGTCGAATCCGGCTCGGACAAGCAGCCGGCCAAGGTGGATTTCCGCATCTATACCGACAGCGGCAAGCCGGTGCTGATGGATGCGGGCTATGAGAATATCTGGCTGTCGCAAACCCAGCGCGAGCAGTTCGTCTCCGTGCTGGACCAGAACAAAGGCAACATGCGCGCCCTGATCACGGCCCTCAGCGACATGGCCGCCAACCTGGGCAAGACCGCCAGCAACTAATCCTTCACCGCTGCCGCAGCGCGCGCTCACGCGCGCGCGAAACGCTTGTACTTGATGCGATGCGGCTGGTCGGCGTCCTGGCCCAGGCGCCGCTTCTTGTCGGCCTCATAATCCTGGTAGTTGCCTTCGAACCATTCCACATGGCTGTCGCCTTCAAAGGCCAGCATGTGGGTGGCGATGCGGTCCAGGAACCAGCGGTCATGGCTGATGATCATGGCGCAGCCGGCAAATTCCTCCAGCGCCGATTCCAGGGCGCGCAAGGTTTCCACGTCCAGATCGTTGGTGGGTTCGTCCAGCAGCAGCAGGTTGGCGCCCGAGCGCAGCATCTTGGCCAGATGGACGCGGTTGCGCTCGCCGCCCGACAATTGCCCGACCTTCTTCTGCTGGTCGCCGCCCTTGAAGGCGAAGTGGCCGCAATAGGCGCGCGCATTGATCTTGGTCTTGCCGAACTCGATGAAGTCCGTACCGCCGGAAATTTCCTGATAGACGGTCTTGTTGGGGTCCAGCGCATCGCGCGACTGATCCACATAACCAAGCTGCACGGTGGAGCCGACCTTGAGCGTGCCCTCGTCGGGTTTTTCCTGGCCTGTCAGCATGCGGAACAGGGTGGTCTTGCCGGCGCCGTTGGGCCCGATGACGCCGACGATGCCGCCGGCGGGCAGCTTGAAGTTCACATTCTCGTACAGCAGCCGGTCGCCATAGCCCTTGGCCAGGTTGTCGGCCTCGATCACCAGGTCGCCGAGGCGTTCAGCCACCGGAATGAGAATTTGCGCGGTGCCCTGGCGCTGCTCCTGGGATTTGCGCACCAGGTCTTCGTAAGCATTGATGCGCGCCTTGGACTTGGCCTGGCGCGCCTTGGGCGATTGGGAAATCCATTCGCGTTCGCGCGCGATGGTGCGCTGGTTGGCGGCTTCCTCGCTGGATTCCTGCTTCAGGCGCTTTTCCTGCACGCCAAGGAACGAAGAGTAATTGCCTTCATGCGGAATGCCCTTGCCGCGGTCCAGCTCCAGGATCCAGCTCGTCACATTGTCCAGGAAATAGCGGTCATGGGTGACCAGGATGACGCAGCCCTTGTACTCGCGCAGCGTCGCTTCCAGCCATTCGACCGATTCCGCGTCCAGATGGTTGGTGGGTTCGTCCAGCAGCAGAATGTCGGGCGCGTCCAGCAACAGCTTGCACAGCGCCACGCGGCGGCGCTCGCCGCCTGACAGGGTTTCGACCTGGGCATCACCATCGGGGCAGCGCAGCGCGTCCATCGCCTGGTCCACCTTGCTGTCGAGATCCCACAGGCCTTGCGCCTCGATCTCGTCCTGCAGCTTGGCCATCTCGTCGGCGGTCTCATCCGTATAGTTGGACGCGATCTCGTTGTAACGGTCCACCAGCGCCTGCTTCTTGGCAACACCTTCCATCACATTGCCGCGCACATCCTTGGCGGGATTGAGCTGCGGCTCCTGCGACAGGTACCCCATGCGCACGCCATCGGCGGCCCAGGCGTCGCCGGTATATTCCTTGTCCATCCCCGCCATGATCTTCATCAGGGTGGACTTGCCCGAACCGTTGACGCCGACGATGCCGATCTTGGCGCCCGGGTAGAAGCTCAGCCAGATATCCTTCAGCACCTGCTTGCCGCCGGGATAGGTCTTGGAAAGACCCTTCATCACATAAACGAATTGCGGCCCGGCCATGGGGAGGTCCTTCGAAAGTCGCGGAGAGTGGGCGCTTTTACCCCGGCCGGGGGCCCTGCCGCAATGCGTGTTTTAGCGGATGGTAATGACTGCAATTTCCGGCGGCACGCCCAGCCGCACCGCCAGGATGCTGGTGCCGATGCCGGTGGAGACAAACAGCGCCTTGCCGTTTTCACGCACCAGGCCGGCGGCATAACGCTGGCCGTAATCGGACGGCACCACCAGCCGGCCGAGCAGGGGCAGCTTCACCTGTCCGCCATGGGTGTGGCCCGCGATGGTAAGCGCGCAGGTGCGGGGCAGCTTGGGAAAATTATCCGGCGAATGGGTGAAACACAGCGCATCGGCGGCGCGCGGCACGTCCCGCAAGGCCAGCTCGGGATCGTCGGCTTTCTTTTCGGCATCGCCAACGCCCACCAGATAAAAAGGACCGCTCGGGCCTCGCAAAACCGCATGGGCATTTTCCAGCACGGGAATGCCCGCCTTTTTCAGCAGGGCCGTCACGCGGGCGGCGCCTTCCCAGCGGTCATGATTGCCGATCACCGCATGCACGCCCAGCGGCGCCGACAGCGGTTTCAATCTTCCGATCACTTCGGCGACGGGCCTGGAGGGGCGGAAATAGACATGGCCGTTAAGGTCGCCCGTCAGCAGGATCAGGTCGGGCCGGGCTTGGTTGGTCAGCGCCACGACGCGCGCGACCTTGGCGGCGTCGATGAAAGGCGCGCCGCCATGCAGGTCGCTGATCACCGCGATCTTCAGGCCCTTGAGATGCGGCGCGTGATCCAGCGCCACGTCATAATGCGTCAGCCGCAGCGACGCAGGCTCGATGCGGAAGGCGTAATAACCCAGCGGCACCAACAGCGCCGACAGCAGTCCTGCAATCAGGAAGAAACGCCTCAGAACTTGATCTTGGCGCGGCTGAGTAGCGACACCGAGGTGGCGCCGCGCTGTCCCTGGGCGTTGGTCTGATAGGCGGCATTGGTCTGCAACGCCACCGCGCCATCCAGGAAGTTGGTCACATAACCCAGCTGGAAATCGGTTTCCTGTACGCGCGACAAGGACGGCGCGCGCTGGGCGATCACCAGCGGCATGTCGCCGGCCGAGGTCAGGCTGGTGAAGGTGCCGGCCATGCTGGGCGCCGGCGCGGAGAAGGCCACGCCCAGCGCATCGTCGCCGAACACGCCATGCTTGGCGATGGCGATCGAATAGGATTGCTCACGCAGCGCGCCGCCGCTGCCGGCAAAGCTGCCGCGCGGATCAAGCTGCGTCATGCCTTCGCTGAAGGAGGCGGTGGTGACCCAGCCCTTGCCCACATCGACATGCGCCGAAACGCTGAGCGCGCCGGTGCTGGAACGCGGCGAAATGTTCGGATTGGCCAGGCCCAGCGGCATGCCGGAGCGCTGCGACGCGATGGCGGTGAAATCCAGGCCCAGCGCGCTGGAGATATCCAGCGACAGCCCGCCCAGCAGTGACTGGCTCTGGCTGGCGTCATAGGTCAGCGCCAGGGGACCGGTGGGGGCGCTCGCGTCGAAATGGAAACGGTCCAGCCGTTCGTTGCTGACGGCAACGCCGGCGCGCAGCCGCAGATTGTCGGACGGCACATAAGTGACGCCGCTATAGCTGCCGCCATTGGCCAGCGTCAGATAGGGCGTCGAGACCGCGGACAGGAAGGGCGAAGCGGCGGTGCCGTAATTGGTGAAGCGCGCGGCGATGTCGAGGTTCACGCCGGAATCCAGCGCCAGGTTGGGCGCCAGCAGTGCGCTGCTGGCGAAAGACGATGCGCCGGCGAAAGTGAGCGCACTGCCGGACAGCGACGCCGCCACCACGGGCTGCACCGCGCCGCCCGACAGGCTGGGCGCGGAAAGTTCATAGGCCGACATGGCGCGCGATGCGCCGAAGGATTGCAGGCTGGGAGGCGGCGCGAGCGCAAGCGCCGGCGCTGCCGCGCACATCGCGGCAAGCCCCGCGGCCAAGACCGCAGCGTGCTTGATCGTACCCATTGCCAACCCCTGGATAGGGGCCCCTCTGTTAGTGGCAAGAAAATACCAGACCGCCGGTTCCGGTCCAATAAAAACGAGGGATTTGCTGCGGCTTTCCAGCAACATCAGATGGTTACGAAATAGTTAAAATACCTTGAAACAGGTCATTTTGAAATAATATTTCAAAGGCTTGGGAATTCGCGCTGGATGCGCAGCCCGAACAGGGCGCCGTTGTTGAGGGCCCGCCGCTCGATCAGGCTGGGCGGCACGCTTCCGCGCAGCCCGGCATAGATGATGCGATCCCGAAACGAGTTCGCCTGGGACAGTTCTTCTCCGTAAAGGCGCAACGTCCAGTCGGGCGTCGGCTTGTGTTCGATGAAGGCGCCCAGCTTGACCTGATGGAAGGAGGCGCTGGTTTCGTCGATGCGGTACTCGATCTCGCGGGTCTGGGCGTGATCGTGGTAGGTGGCGCCCAGCCGCAGATTGTATTGCGGCAGGTCATAGGTGACCTCGGCATGGGTGCCGAAGGGCGTGTCGCCGGAAATATACCGCAGCAGGCCCGTCGCCGGATCGCGCACCCGGCTGTAACGCACGGTGGCGTCGGCCTTCACCGTTACTCCTGGCAGTCCCAGCTCGTCCATCGGCACGATCAGGTTGGCCTGCCCTATGTCGCGGCGGCCGCTGCCGATATTGCCGATGGCATCGAACACCTGGGGGCCGGCAAAGACCGGGACATGATCCACCACCTTGGAGATGTGTTCCTGCCGCGCCTCCAGCACCAGGGAGCCGCGCTCCCAGAAATGCCGTTCCCAGACCAGCGAGACGATCCAGCTTCTTTCCGGCTCCAGGTTCTTGTTGCCGGCGCTGACGACATTGCTGTTGAGCGAGGTCGAGCTGGCGAAGTTGCGGAAGTTGAGCTGGCCGACCTGACGCTCCACCAGGAAGCGGATCTGGTTTCCAGGCAGGGGATCGAAGGTGGTGAGAAGCCGCGGCTTGAGGAACGAAAGGTCCTTGGTGAGATTGCTGTCGCCGCTTTGCCGCAAGGTTGAGGTTTCGTAGCGCGCGCCCAGTTCGGTCACCAGCACGGGTGAAAAGCGCCAGGTGCCCGTACCGAAGAATTCGGCGCGGCTTTCCTGGACGCGCAGATTGGCCGCCGGCAGCACCACGGGCGCACCATTGAGGAAAAGACTGCTGCGGCTGGACAGGACATTGATGGTCCCCTCCGCGCCCGATTCCAGCTTCAGGGCGCCGTCCTGCATCTGCCAGGCGAGCCGGCCGACATCCTCGCGCTGGTTGTAGCGGCTGCGCGAGCGGTCGGTGCCGGACAGGGTGGTGGTCTGGCTGATCTCGTCCTGTTCTTCCTGGCGATGGACGGCGAAGCCCTGCAACTGGCCCCATTCGCCCAAGGGGCGCTGATATTCCAGGCGCGCTTCGCCATTCCTGACGCGGTCGCTTTCCAGGCCGGTGTTCTGGGCGATTGCGGGAAAATAAATCCGCTCGGCGACGTTGGAATAGGCCCGCTCCTGCTTGACGGCGAGGCCCAGTCCCAGATCGCCGCCCCACAAGGGCTGGCGATAATTGGCGCTCAGATCGGCAAAATTTTTCAATTCCGGAAAGTCATAACCGGCAAGCCGGACCGGAGTGCCGTTGGGCAGGAAGCGGTTTCGCGTTCCAAAACCATGATTGTCATTGATCGCCCGCCCCCAGGATGCGGAGATGTCCAGTACGGACACAAGTCCCTGGCGGGTGAGATGCAGCGCCAACCGGTCGGCGGACGTGCCGAAATGGGTTCTGGCGCCTTCGGCCTCGGCGCGGCCTTGCAGCGACACACTCCTGATGCGCACCACATTGGCCAGGATGGCATATCCGTGCATGTCGGCGGCGGCGCGGATCAGCTCGATGCGCTCCACCGTGGAGGCGGAGATGCGTTGCAGCACCTGCTCGATATCTTCCTGCTTGCTGGTGGGAAGCTGGCCGTCGATCAGGACATTGCCCACCGTGCCGGAAAAACCGCGTATGCCGGAATCGCCCGATTGGAGGCGAAAGCCGGGCAGCAGCGCCACCATGTCATAGGCGGTGGCCGGCTGGTTTTCCTGGAAGAAGGCGGCGGGATAATTGGTGATGCCGTCCGGTGACGGCGGCTGGGCCATGGCCGGAAGGGCGATGACCAGCAGGGCGGCCAGAGACGAGACAAGAGATGCGCGCATGGTGCTGGTCTGGCGGATTCCACCGGGACGCCTTGAGTGGGAAGGCGTCGTGACGAAATTTCTTGCCGGACTCCTGGGCGCCGAGCCTTTTTGCGTGGAGACCGGGCAAAAGTAAGGCAAGGCGCCGTGAATGACGGGGCTGGCCGGGCCAATGTCATGCGGCAGTTGCGAAAAGGAAAACCGCCGCCAAATTTCGGGAACTTTTCCCTGGTTGCCGACTTCCCGTGGATCGGGCGGCGTAATCTATAGTCCAGGCCTGTCGAACGGATTTGTGATGAAACCCGCACTCCTGCCTTCCCATCCGCTGGCCCAAGCCTATCGGGCAGTGCGCGCCCATAGCGAGGCGCTGGCCGCGCCGCTGTCGGCGGAAGATTGCGCCATCCAGTCCATGCCCGATGCCAGCCCGGTAAAGTGGCACCTGGCCCATACGAGCTGGTTTTTCGAAACCGTGATCCTGTCGCGCCGGCCCGGCTACAAGGTGTTCGATCCCAGCTTCGCCTATCTGTTCAATTCCTATTACGAGGCGCTAGGCCCTCGGCATCCGCGCCCGCGCCGCGGCCTGATCACCCGCCCCACTCTGGACGAGGTCCATGCCTGGCGCGCCCATGTGGATGCGGCGATGACGGCGGCGTGCGAGGATCCGGCCCTCCACGACGCCATCACCCTGGGCCTGCACCATGAGCAGCAGCACCAGGAGCTGATCCTCACCGACATCAAGCACGGCTTTTTCTGCAATCCGCTGCTGCCGGCCTATCGCGGCGATGCGCCGGGCCTGCATCCGTGCGCGGCGCTGGAATGGCGCGAACATCCGGGCGGGATCGCCGGGATCGGCCATGACGGGCCAGGCTTTGCCTTTGACAATGAAACGCCACGCCACCAGGTGCTGCTCTATCCCTTCCGCATCGCCTCGCGGCCCGTCAGCAATGGCGAGTATCAGGCTTTCATCGCCGATGGCGGCTATCGCCGCGCTGAGTTCTGGCTGTCGGATGGATGGGCGCGCGTGCAGGACGAACAGTGGCAAGCGCCGCTCTATTGGCTGAAGGATGACGACGGCACGGAGAGCGTTTTCACGCTTCACGGGGTCCAGCCGCTCGATCCCCACGCGCCGGTGGAGCATGTCAGCTTTTATGAAGCGGCCGCCTATGCCGCCTGGGCGGGAAAGCGCCTGCCCACAGAGTTTGAGTGGGAAGCCTCCGCGGCGATGTTCGATCATGGTGCGGTATGGGAATGGACCCGCTCGTCCTATGATCCCTATCCCCGCTTCAAGCCCTTTGAAGGCATCGCCGCCGAGTATAACGGCAAGTTCATGGTGGGCCAGATGGTGCTGCGCGGCGGCTCGACCGCCACGCCACCCGGCCATGGCCGCGACAGTTATCGCAACTTTTTTCCGCCTTCGGCGCGCTGGCAATTCAGCGGCATCCGATTGGCCGAGGACATCTGATGGACACCACCCTCGCCCGCATTTCCCATCTTCCGGCGCCGGAGGACAGCTTTGCCGAATGCCTGTTGGCCGGGCTCGGCCGAACGCCCAAGGAAATCGCCTGCAAATTTTTCTATGACGAGGCCGGCTCGCGCCTGTTCGACCAGATCTGCGAACTGCCGGAATATTACCAGACCCGCACCGAGACACAGCTCCTGGCCCGCCACGCCGGCGAGATCGCCGCACTGATTGGACCCGGCATGGAGATCCTGGAATTCGGCGCTGGCAGTTTGCGCAAGGTGCGCATCCTGCTGGATGCCGCCCAGGATTGTTGCGCCTATACCCCGCTGGATATTTCCGGCGCGTATCTGGCCGAGGTGGTGCGCACCCTGGCGGCGGATTATCCGGCCCTGACCTTGCGGCCGCTGGTGGGCGATTTCACCTTGCCGCTCGACATCCCCGCCTTGCCCGGCAATCCAAGACGTGCCGGCTTTTTTTCCGGGCAGCACCATCGGCAATTTCAAGCCCGATGCCGCCGCAAACCTGCTGCGGCACATGCGCGGGTCGCTGAATGGCGGCGGGTTGCTGATCGGCGTGGACCTGGTGAAGGACCCGGCGCGGCTGCATGCCGCCTATAACGATGCCGCGGGCGTCACCGCCCTGTTCAACAAGAACCTGTTGGTGCGCGCCAATCGCGAACTGGGCGCGGATTTCGACACCGACGCTTTTGCCCATTACGCGCCCTACAACCCGATGGCCCGCCGCATCGAGATGTACCTGGTGAGCCTGAAGCGCCAGAGCGTCACCCTGTGCGGCCGGCGTTTCGATTTCGCGGCCGGCGAAGCGGTGCATACCGAGGACAGCCACAAATACACCATCGAAAGCTTCCGCGAGATGGCCGCCCGCGCCGGCTTCAGCCCCCGCGCGGTGTGGACCGATGCGGAGCGGCTTTTCGCGATTCATTGGCTGGAATCGCGCTAGGCGGGCCGCTGCCCGGCTTGCCAGCCTGTCCCCAACGCGCCAAGCTGCCGCGCGATTTTGGGGAGTGAAAAAACATGAAAACAGTTTTGATTGCAGGCGTTGCGGTCCTGGCGGCGGGCGCCGCGTTCGCCCAGTCGGGCGGCCAGTTGGCCGTGGCCACCGGCGGCAACACCCAGAACTATGACGTGCCGGCCGGCAGCAAGGAACAGACCATCATCATCACCACCCGCGACCTGAAGGACGGGGAAACAACCAGCGCCCATATGCATCATGGCGTGGAGATGACCCAGGTCACGTCCGGGACGTTTGAATGTTACGTCAAGGGCCAGCCGGTGAAGGTGACCAAGGCCGGCGAAAGCTTCGTCATCCCGCGCGCGGCGCCGCATGATTGCCGTCCGCAGCCGGGCAGCGTGCCGGTGCATCTGGCCGTCACCTTGGTGATCGACAAGGGCACCGCGCCGCGCTCGCCGGTTACCGATGTGCTGATCCCGAAGTAGCCGTATCGGACGGATCATGAAACAAGGCCGGTGGCATCAGCCGCCGGCCTTTTTCATTTCAGGGCGCGCGCAGCATCAGCCAGCACCAGGCCAGGCCGGCGGCGATCAGCACCGCCGACAAAAACATGAATGGTCGATGACCACACCGAGGCCGACACCATCCACCTCACCCATGAGTTCCTGGCGGTGATGCTGGGATCGCGCCGCGCCGGCGTCACCGCGGCCCTGAACCACTTCAAGAAGCGCGGCATCATCAAGATGCAGCGCGGCGTCATCACCATTGCCAATCGCGGCGCGCTGGAAGAAGCCGCCAATGGCAGCTAAGGCGGGCCGGAAGCGGAATATCGCCGCCTGTTCGGCGCCGATATCGGCTGATCGGCTTTCTCAGAAGCGGAAGGTGATGCCCACGCTGATATCATCGGCCACGCCGCCGGCATTCTGGCGGTGCCAGGCGGTGCGCAGGCCCCAATGATTGCCCAGCCAGTATTCGGCGCCCAGGCCGGCGCGATAGCCGGTTGCAGACTGCGAGATGTTGACCTTGGTGGGCGTGGGAAGCGTCGCCACGGTGATGGTGGCGGCCGCTTCGGCATAGGCGCCGCCCAGCGAGGCATAGACCGAGAAATCATTGGTGATGGGCCAGGACAATTTGGCCTCGGCGTAAATGTTGGTCAGGCTTATGCCGGATTTGGTCAGGTACTGCGCGCCGCCCTGAAACCCCAGATAGTGGTTCATATTCCACCCCAGGCCGCCGCCGCCGCCGCTCTGCGAATTGTTGGCGGTGTCGTTGTAATAGTCATACTCGCCAAAGATATAAACACGCGACGGTTGGCGCGAACTGGCGCGCTGCGCCTGCGCTGCCACGCACGTCGCCAGCAAGGCCGCCAAGGCGACCGTGATAATTTTCATGAGGCCCTCCCAAGCCGTAATGCCGTAACCTGGCCCTTGTTGGGGAATGGGGCAAGGCGCGGGCCGGCGGCCTTGCGAACCCCCTTGCCCAAAGGGGGTCAGGCATGCGCCACTTGGCGCCAATAAGGGCAAAAAAGCCTGGGGAGAGGAATGCGTAAACTTCTGATGTTGCTGGGTGTTCTGGCGCTGACGGGCACCGCCTTGGCCCAGGCCAATGGTCCGCCCATCTGGGCCTATCCGGTGACGGCCAGGAAATTCCCCGCCCCCGACCCGGCGCAGACCGGCCGCCTGCCGGGAGCCAAGCGCACATTCACCCGGGCGGGGGTCAATGATCGCTTCAATGCGCCGGACTGGTATCCCGCTTCCCATCCCAAGATGCCCGACATCGTCGCCCATGGCCGCAAGCCCGGCGTGTTCGCCTGCGGCTATTGCCACCTGCCCAACGGCCAGGGCCGGCCCGAGAACGCTTCGCTGGCCGGACAGCCGGCCGCCTATATCGTGCAACAGGTCGCCGACATGCGTTCGGGGCTGCGCAAATCCTCCACCGACAAGATGGGCTCGATCAACGCCATGCTGGCGGTGGCCAAGGCGTCCAATGACGCCGAAGTGAAGATCGCCGCCGACTATTTCTCCCGGCTGAAATACACCAAATGGATCCGGGTGATCGAAACCGACAGGGTGCCCCGGACCATAGTGGGCGACCGCAACATGATGAATGTGGCGCCCGGCCCCAGGGAGCCGATCGGCAAGCGCATCCTGGAACTGCCGGAAAATCTCGAGCGCACCGAATGGCGCGATTCCAAGTCCGGCTTCATCGCCTATGTGCCCAAGGGCTCCATCGCGCGCGGCAAGGCCTTGGTGGAATCGGGCGCCGGCGCCTTTCCCTGCGCCGCCTGTCATGGCCCCGACTATAAGGGCAATGGCGCGGTGCCGGCGCTGGCGGGCCGATCCCCTGCCCAGATCGTGCGCCAGCTTTATGACTTCAAGGCCGGTGTCCGCAACGGTCCGGGCGCCGCCATGATGAAGCCCCAAGTCGCCAACATGACCGACGACATGCGGCTGGATATCGCCGCCTATCTCGCATCCCTCCAGCCCTGATCCGGAGATCGCCATGCATCGCACTCGCCGCTCGTTCCTTTTGGGCACCGCCGCCGTCACCGCCGCCGCGCTGCTGCCGGACACGGCGCTGGCCGCCGATGTCCTGAACCTTTCCACTCCCATGGACCCGCCGGAATGGGCGCTGCTGGAACGCGAGCTGCTGCGCCAGCACACGGCGGCCTGCGTGAAGTTCTTCCGCCGCTATTTCAACCAGGAGAATGGCTGGCTGGAGACCACCGAGCGCTGGGGCGGCGATGATGGCCCTGATGACGGGATCGAGAACGTCAATGACTGGCCGCATCTCTATGCGCTGGGCGGCGACGAGGTGATCCGCCAGATGTACGAAAAAGCCTATGAAGGCCATGTCCGCCAATTCTCCGCCGCCAAGACCGTGGATGTCGAGATCGGCCGGCTGGGCATGTACTACAAGGAATTCCCCAGCCAGTTCGACTGGCAGCACAATGGCGAAGGCCTGTCGGTATTCAACCATATGCCGCTCGGCAATCCCTATAGCCGCCGCTACAAGGAGCGCGTGCAGCGCTTTGCCGGCCTCTACATGGACGAAGATCCCGGCGCGCCCAATTACGATCCCAAGCTCAAGCTGATCCGGAGCATGATGAACGGCTCCCGGGGGCCCATGCTGCGCGATGCGACGCCGCTGGACTGGACCGGCGATCCCATCGACATCGCGAACCGCTTTCCGTCTCTGGGCCATGGCGAAGCCGACTACAAGATGATGCTGCAGCATTTCGTGGGCTATGAGGATGTGGTGGGCGACCAGCCGCTGAACCTGGCCTCGACCCAGCTCGCCACCAACGCCTACATGCTGACGCATCAGCAGAAGTACAAGGACTGGGTGCTGGGCTATTGCGACGCCTGGGCACAGCGCGCGCGCGATAATGGCGGCATCATTCCCTCCAAGGTCGGCGTTGACGGCAAGATCGGCGGGCCCAAGGGCCAATGGTGGGGCAGCGCCTATGGCTGGGGCTTCTCGCCCATCGTGCCGATGACCGGCAAGCCGGCCGACCGCAACCGCATCCCGTGGTGCATCAACGGCTTCTTCAATGCCTACCTGCTGTCGAAGGGCGACGACAAGTATCTGGATGTGTGGCGCAAGACCGCCGACAAGTTCGATGCGGCGTCCAAGGTGATTGACGGCAAGAAGTCCGCGCCCTTCATGTTCGGCGCGCAGGGCTTCTACAGTTTCAAGCCGGGCAACTACAATCTCAACTTCCTGGAAATCTATGCTTTGTCCATGAAGCCGTCGGACCGCGCCCGCTGCGAGGAGACAGAATGGTACGCTTTCCTGGAAGGCAAGAATCCCGGCTATCCGGTCAAGGCGCTGCGCGCCAGCCTGAAGCGCATCCGCACCCGGCTGCAGCAGATGGATGCCGACACCACCTCGGCCGACATGCGGCTGGCGGATTCGCAGCTGGAGGAGAATCCCGCTTCGGTCGCCTCCCTCACCCAGTTGATGGAAGGCGGCTTGTTCCTCAGCCATGGCAGTTGGGCCCGCTCCTCGCCCAACCAGGGCGGCATGTTGCTGTTCAGCCGGTTGCGCTATTTCGATCCGGCGCGGCGCCGCGCCGGCATGCCGCCGGACGTGGCGGCGCTGGTGGATAGCTGGGGGCCCGACAGCCTTACCCTGCAACTGGTCAACATCAATCCCAGCACCGCGCGCAGCCTGATCGTGCAAGGCGGCGCCTATGGCGAGCACCAGATCGTCTCGGTGTCCGACGGCAAGACCACGGTGCCGGTGAACGGCGCCACCTTCCCGGTGCGGCTGGCGCCCGGCTGCGGTGCCAAGCTGACCATCCGCATGAAGCGCTTCGCCAACGACCCCACCTTGGCCTTCCCCTGGGAAGACAGCGTGGCGGATTTGGGCGATACGCCCGCCGCCAAGGCAGAAGCCCACTGACCGGTGTTCCGCCGCTTGCCAAGCGGCGGAAACCGGCGTTTGCTTGGGTCACAAGGCCGTAATGGCCGGGAATGTTGGGGGAAGATGCGTCCGGTTCTGCTTGCTGCCGCCTTGTGCCTAGCTGTCACGGCTGTTCAGGCCGCCGAAATCCGCGTCATCAGCCCAGGCGTGATCTCCAATTCCGGCCTGCCCAAGGTCGCCGCCGCCTTTGAGACAAAGACCGGCGTGAAGGTGACCATCCAGGTGTCCGGCATGGGCACCATCATGAACGACATCCGCACCAAGGCGCCCGCCGCCGATGTGGTGATGCTGCCCATGGACCTGATGGGCACCATGATCCTGTCGGGCGCGGTCAATGATTTCACCCCGCTGGGCCGGGCCGAGATCGGGCTGTTCAAGAAGGCGGATGCGCCGCGCCCTGACATCACCACCGTGCCGGCGCTGATCGCGGTGCTGAAGGGTGCCTCGAGCGTGCTCTATTCCGATCCGGTGTCGGGCAGCATGCAGGCGGGCATGAGCGACCGCTTGCTGAAGCGCCCCGAATTTGCAGGCGTCAAAGGCGTGCCGGTCAAGGGCGATGCCGAGCCCGCGCTCAAGCGCGGCGAAGGCGATGCCAACGCCCTGGGCCTGGGCCTGATCCACGTGGCCCACAATCCCACCAACACCGAGACCGGCAGCCCCTGGCTGGTGGGCGAGCTGCCCGCCGAACTGGGCATGCACATGGACATGGCGACGGGTGTTTCGACCCGGAGCCCCGACAAGACCAATGCCGCCGCCTTCATCCAGTTCGCCATCTCACCGCAGATGCGGAATGTCTGGAAGGCAAAGGGCATTGCCCGTTACTGACGAAACACCACAAGGGAACTAACCATGAAATATCTTGCCACACTGCTCGCAGCTTCAATGCTGCTGTCCACCGTCGCTTCGGCCCAGACCTTCATCAAGCAGCAGCCCGAGCCGCCCGGCCCGGTACCGATCCCCGCCGCGCCGCAACTGCCCTATCACTTCGACACCCAGATCACGGGCGCCAATGGCGAGCAGTTCGGCAATGTTTCGGCCATCGCGCTGCGCCCCAACGGCAACCTGCTGGTGTTCAACCGCAACCCCGCCATCATGATGGTGGAGTTTGATCCCACCGGCACCAAGCAGTTGCGCGTGTTCAATCCCAACATCGCCATGAACCCCCACGCCCTGCGGGTGGACCCGCACGGCAATATCTGGGTGTCCGACAGCTTCCTGAACGTGATCTACAAGCTCAATCCCAATGGCGATGTCATCAAGATGTTCGGCGTGCGCGGCGAGAATGGCCCCTGGGACGACACCAAGTGGAACGGCATGTTCAACCAGCCGCTCGACATCACCTGGGACAAGGACGACAATTTCTATGTCGTGCAGAGCCATGGCGGCACCTCGCCGCCCGCCGACTGCACCTTCTGCGCCACCTATGACATTCCCCAGGTGCGCAATTCCAAGCCGCGCGGCGTGTTCGTGCATCCCCCGGCCATTCCGGGCAGCGATCCGCGCGTCATGAAGTTCGACAAGGACGGCAAGTTCCTGGCCAGCGCCAGCCTGGCGCATCCCGATGGGTTACTGCCGGTGATCCACTCCGTCGTCGTCGCGCCCAATGGCGAAGTCTGGGTCGGCGACCGCGCCTCCACCAAGATCGTGGTCTATGACAAGGACCTCAAGCCGCAGCGCGAAATCCAGGTCGGCAACCTGACCTGCGGCTTCTATACCGACGCCACCGGCCAATTGTGGATGTCCACCGGCCGCCACGGCATGGTGCTGAAGATGGGCTGGGACGGCAAGGTGCAGGGCTGGTTCGGCAAGGCCGGCACGGTGCGCGACAGCCACGATGTCGGCGAAGGCCATTACATGGCGGTGTCCAAGGACCAGAAGATGATCTTCATGGCGGACTCGGTGCTCGCCAAGGTCCACAGGATCGTGCGCAACTAGGTCAGACAGCCTGAAATGAAAAAGGGCGGCTCCGGCCGCCCTTTTTTATGCTTGCGGCTTGGGCCGCGGGTTCTTGCCCTTGTAGCCGCCGCCCGGCTTGCCGAACTTCTTGCCGCCGAATTTTTTCTTGTCGCCGAACTTCTTCTTGCCGTGAAAGTCCGGCTTGCGCGGCGGGGCGCCGCCCGGTGCGGCGTCGCTGCGCGGGGCGACTTCGCGCGGCTCACGCGGCTTTTCCTCACGCGGACGCGCCGTGGATTCGCCGCTCTGATCCAGGGCGGGCGAAATGCGCACCCCGCCCTTCTTGCGCTCGCTGACCAGGATGGTGAATTTGGGCGCCGCTTCCGGCGCCACCTGGAACAGGGTTTCCATCTCGAACACCCGGATGGCGCCGACGTCCTTCTTGGTCACTTCGCCCTGGCGGCAGATTTCCGGGAGCAGCCATTTGGGATCGGCGTTGCGCTCGCGCCCGACATTCAGGCGGAACCAGACACCGTTCTGCATCGCGCCGGGCGCGGCACCGCGTTCATGCGTCGGGGCATGTTGCGGACGCTCGCCGGTCTGGTGTGGACGGGGCCTTTCTTCACGGGGACCACGGTCTTCGCGCGGCCCTCTTTCTTCACGGGGCTTGTGTTCGCGCTTCTCGCGCGGACCTTCCTGGCGGGCCTTGTGGTCCTTGGGCGGGCGGCTGTCCCGCTGGAAGGGCTCATCCTCAATCTCTTCCGGCGCCGGCAGGCCGGCGCGGTACTGTTTCACAAACGCCGCCGCCAACTGGCGCACATCGTGCGACTTCAGCAGTTCATCGGCCATGGCCAGGTCATCTTCGCTGCCCGGCTCCACCAGCAGCGGGTTTTTCAGCAACCGCTCATGGTCCACCTTGCGGATATCGTCCGCCGAGGGCGCATTGCCCCAACTGGCGGTGACACGGGCGCGGTCCAGCATTTCCTCGGCGCGGCGGCGGCGTGACGGCGGCACCAGCAAGACACTGACACCCTTCTTGCCGGCGCGCCCCGTTCGGCCGCTGCGATGCTGCAGCACCTGGGCGTCGTTGGGCAGGTCGGCATGGATCACCAGACTAAGGCTGGGCAGGTCGATGCCGCGCGCCGCCACGTCGGTGGCGACACAGACTTTGGCGCGCCCGTCGCGCAGCGCCTGCAGCGCATGGTTGCGCTCGCTCTGGGACAGTTCGCCCGACAGCGCCACGCAGGAAAAGCCGCGTTCGGTGAGCTGGGCTTCCATGTGGCGCACCGCATTGCGGGTGTTGCAGAACACCAGCGCGCTGGGCGGATCCATGAAGCGCAGCAGATTGACCACGGCGCGCTCGATCTTGTTGCCGGCAATGCGGATGGCGCGATATTCGATATCGGCGTGACCCGCCGTGTCGCTGCGGGTGGCGATGCGCAGCGCGTCCTTCTGGTAGTGCTGCGCCAGGGTGACGATGGCCTTGGGCAAGGTGGCCGAGAACATCAAGGTGCGGCGTTCCGCCGGCGTGGTTTCCAGGATGAATTGCAGGTCTTCGCGAAAGCCCATGTCGAGCATCTCGTCGGCTTCGTCCAGCACCGCCGCCTTCAGCGAAGAGACTTTCAGCGCGCGCCGCTCCAGGTGATCGCGCAAGCGCCCCGGCGTGCCGACCACGATATGGGCGCCGCGCGCCAGCTCGCGCCGCTCGGCGCCCGGGTCCATGCCGCCCACACAGGAAACAATGCGCGCGCCGGCGTAATGATAAAGCCAGCTCAATTCGCGCTGCACCTGCATCGCCAGTTCGCGCGTCGGCGCGATGATCAGCGCCAGCGGATCGCCCGCCGGGCCCATGGTCTCGGCGCCTTCCAGCAACGTCTCGGCCATGGCCAGGCCGAAGGCGATGGTCTTGCCAGAGCCGGTCTGGGCGGAAACCAGAAGATCGCGGCCTTCCGCTTCCTCGGCCACCACCGCCATCTGCACGGGCGTGGCGTCCTTATAGTCGCGCTCGCTGAGGGCGCGGGACAAAGCGGGATGGGTGGTGGGGAAGGTCAAAGGGAACTTTCGAGGGGGATTTTCGCCCCCTCTTTATCCCGAAACCCCGAAAAAGATAGGGAAACCCGAAATTACAGCTTCATACCGCCCATGCGCGCCATCATTTGCCGGTCCTTGTTGTCCTGCATCAGCAGGGTCAGGCCGGAAATGGTGGTAAAACCCAGCCCGCCGGGCATGCCGCTGTCGGGATCGGGCTCGATCTTGGCATAGCTCTCGCCGGCGACCTTTTCCCACTTGCCGGCCGGCTTCTTGATCTCGACCTGCGCCACGGTGGCTTTCAGAACCAGCCGGACAATGGCGGGATGGGGCTTGGACGGCTTGGTCAGGCTGGGGGCGCCATCCACCATGCTCCAGCCATTGGCCAGCGCCCAGGCGGTGATTTCTTCCTTGGTCATGGCGGGTTTTTTCCTGAATGGCCGGTGCGGAGTCTCGTTCAGACCGGGTTCATCGGCAAGGATCATTATCGCTGACAGCAACGCAAACCTGTGTTGCAGACGCGCCGAAGCCGACGCGCATTCGAAGGACGAAGACCATGAAACGCCTCGTTTGTGCCACCCTTGCTGTTTCCCTGCTGGGCGCCACCGCCGCCAGCGCACAGTCCTATGGCCATGGCGGTTACAACCGCGGCTATAGCCACAGCCGCGGCAACGACAATACCGGCGCGCTGATCGGGTTGGGCATCGGCCTGTTCGCGCTGGGCGCCATTGTCGCCGCCTCGTCGCACAACAATGACCGCGACCGCTACAATGGCCGCGACCGTTATGCCGATGACAGCGTCTATCAGGGCAACTACGCCCCGAACGGCTACCAGAACGACTATCGCGGCAACTATCAGAACTATCGCCGCAACAGCAGCTACGACTTCCGCGGTCACTAGGATCGCGTAAGAAATGCAGACGGCCCCGGTTTCCCCGCCGGGGCCGTTTTGCTGTTCAGACCGATTGGCCCGCGACCCAGCCCGACGACCAGGCCCATTGGAAATTGTAGCCGCCCAGCCAGCCGGTGACATCCACCACTTCGCCGATGAAATACAGGCCGGGGACTTTGCGCGCCTGCATCGTCTTGGAGTCCAGCGCATTGGTGTCCACCCCGCCCAGAGTGACTTCCGCGATCCGGTAACCTTCGGTGCCCGACGGGATGATGCGCCAGTCGCTGATCTGCACCGCCAGGGCTTTCAACTTTGCGTCTGAAAATCCACCCAGCGCGCCGTCATCCGTCTCGGTGAGCATTTTCGCCAGGCGGCGCGGCAACAGGGTGGCGAGAAAGGTGGAGGCGGCCTGCTTGCCATTGGCCTGGCGCGCCGCGCGCAGGGCTTCCAACGCATCGGCGCCGGGCAGCAGGTTGACAGTGATCTCCTTGCCTTCGCGCCAATAGGACGAGATTTGCAGAATGGCCGGACCGCTGAGGCCGCGATGGGTGAACAGCAAGGCTTCGTCGAATGCGGTCTTGCCGCAGGTGACGCGCGCCGGCGCCGCCACCCCGGCCAAGGGCTCCAGCCGCTCCAGCAACTCGCCATCGAAGGTCAGCGGCACCAAGGCGGGCCGCGTGTCGGTGATCGGTACGCCGAACTGCGCTGCCAGCCGGTAGCCGAAATCCGTCGCCCCCATCTTGGGAATGGACTTGCCGCCCGTGGCCACCACCAGCGCGCCGCATTCCAGCACGCTGCCGTCATCGGTCTGCAGGCTGAAGCCATCATCTGTCTTTTCGACATACTGCACCTTGGCCTTCAGCCGCAGATGGACACCGGCGCGGGTCATTTCCTCCAGCAGCATGTCCACGATCTGCCCTGCTGAACCGTCGCAGAACAATTGACCCAGTGTCTTTTCATGCCAGCCGATGCGGTGGCGCCGCACCAGCGCAATGAAATCCTGCTGGGTGTAGCGGCTGAGCGCCGAGATGCAGAAATGCGGATTGGCCGACAGGAACTGCGCCGGCGAGGCTGCCAGGTTGGTGAAGTTGCAGCGCCCGCCGCCGGAAATGCGGATCTTCTCGCCGGGCGCTTTGCTGGATTCCAGCAACAGCACCTTTTTGCCACGCGCGCCCGCGGTCGCGGCGCACATCATGCCCGCCGCGCCCGCGCCGATGACAACGACATCCCATTTCATGAAAGGGTTATGCCGGATAGTCACGGGCTTCGCTATCCGGCTATAGTGCCGCGCTGCCGACCGCGTGCATAAGCCGAACACATAATAGGAGAGCGCGAAATGCGCCGCTTGCTGGGGACATTGTATATTCAGGTGCTGATCGGCATCGCGCTGGGTCTGGCGGTGGGCGCCCTGTGGCCGGAAACCGGCGCGGCCCTGAAGCCCCTGGGCGACGCCTTCATCAAGCTGATCAAGATGGTGATCGCCCCGGTGATCTTCTGCACCGTGGCGCTGGGCATCGCCCAGATGGGCGACATGAAGAAGTTCGGCCGCATCGGCGGCAAGGCCATCCTGTATTTCGAACTGGTCTCCACCTTCGCCCTGCTGATCGGGCTCATTGTGGGAGAAATCGTTCGACCGGGGGCTGGCTTCAACATCGATCCCGCCGCCCTCGATGAATCGGTCGCCAAGTCCTATGTCACCCGCGCCGCGGCGGACAATGTCACCGACCATTTGATGAACATCATCCCCGACACCTTCTTCGGGGCCTTTACCGGCGGCGACCTGCTCCAGGTGCTTCTGGTCGCCATCCTGTTCGGCTATGCCTGCACCCGGATGGGCTCGGCCGGCGCCCAGGTCGCCGGCGTGCTGTCGCAGATCGTGAAAGTCTTCTTCGGCATCATCCACATGATCGTGCGGCTGGCGCCCATCGGCGCCTTCGGCGCCATGGCCTTCACCATCGGCCGTTACGGCCTGGCCTCGCTGATCCCGCTGGGCACCCTGGTGGCCTGCTTCTACGTCACCTGTTTTCTGTTCGTGGCGATCGTGCTGGGCGCCATCGCGCGCTTTGTCGGATTTTCGCTGTGGCGCTTCCTCTCCTATATCCGCGAGGAATTGCTGATCACCCTGGGTTCGTCCTCGTCCGAGCCGGCCCTGCCCCGCATGATCGAGAAGCTGGAGAAGCTGGGCGCCTCACCCGGCGTGGTCGGCCTGGTCATTCCCACCGGCTACAGCTTCAACCTGGACGGCACCAACATCTATTTGACCCTGGCCATCCTGTTCCTGGCCCAGGCCACCAACACTGACCTGTCGCTGATGCAAATGGGCACTATCCTGGTGGTCGCCATGCTGACGTCCAAGGGCGCCAGCGGCGTTACCGGTGCGGGCTTTGTCACCTTGGCCGCCACCATCAGCGTGGTGCCGGGCATCCCGATGGTGGCGCTGGCCACCATCGTGGGCATCGACCGCTTCATGAGCGAGTGCCGCGCCATCACCAACATCATCGGCAATGGCGTCGCCACCCTGGCCGTGGCCCGGTGGGAGCGTGAACTGGACATGAAGACGCTGCAGGCCGAACTGAAGCGCGGCCCGGTGGCGGCTTAAGGCGTTGCGGGCGGCGGCGCTTTCACGAAAGCCGCCACATCCTGCGCCGCCAATGTCTCGACACCGGGCTTGTTGAAGAAGCCCAGGTCGCGCAGCCAATGGACAAAACGGTCCTGCCAGGTGCCCTCAGCCGTAAAGTCGCGATACTGCAACCCATTGCCGTGGAGGCCCCGGGCATAAATGTGCATTTCCACATTTGGGATGCCGGCATTCAGCATAGCGTCAAAATATTCGGCCGCCCACACCGCATGGACCTTGTCCTGCCAACCGGCGCCCGCGATGAAGGACGGCGGCGCGTCCTTCGGGATAGGCGGCGTGCCGTTCTTGGCTGTCCAAACCGGCGTGAACAGCGACGGGCCGGGATAGATCGAGCCGACAAAGTCCGGACGCGAACTCACAGATCCCAGCGCATCGCCGCCATTCTTGGCGTTGAAGTCGGGATACTGGATGGCCGAGGCCATGGTCAGTTCGGCGCCCGCCGAAAAGCCCATCACCCCGATCTTGCGCGGATCAATTTTCCATTCGGCGGCATGGGCGCGCACCATGCGAATGGCCTGTTGCAGGTCATAGACGCCGTCGGTCTTGGGTTCATAGCCGTCGCTGCGCAGCCGGTTGCGCAGGATGATGGTGTTGATGCCGTACTGGAAGAAGAAGGGCACCGGATCGGCGCCCTCCAGTCCGATCACCAGGGTGGAGTGGCCGCCGCCCGGCGCCAGGATGATGGCGGTGCCGGTGTTGTTGTTCGCCCCGGCCAGGTGCACTTCGATGGAGGGATTGTGGATGTTGACGATGCGCGACACCCGGCCCGGCACCGCCGCATCCATGGTGTATTTCTCGGCTTCCGCCACGCGCTTGGCGTTCAGGAACGGCGAGCCCGCCGGATACAGCGGCATCACGATGCCACCGGGCAGGATGGCCTGGGGCAGGTAGGGGCCTTTGGTGACGGGACCCGGTTTGGGAACCATCTGTGGCGCGGGTGTCGATTGCGCCAGTGCGGACGTGGCGACGGAAGCGGCCAACAGGCCGGTGATGATGAATTTGCGCATTTGGTTCCCCAACCTGTGTTCTTGTTGGCCGGAGCATGGAGCAGGATTTGAGGATTTGAAAGGTCACGGTTTTGGCCTGTATAATTGCGCCAAAGCTGCGGGAATTGGGGTCTTCGATGACGTTGCCAGACGACAAGCCGGCTGTGGCCGAAAAGGCCAACGCGCCTGCAACAATGACGTCGCGCCGCGGCGTCATGGCGGGGACGGCCGCCGGCATGGTGGGCGCAGGCCTGCTGGCGGCGAACCAGCCGGCGCAAGCCCTTGTCGGGGTACCGCTTCGCATGCCGCTTCCGCCGCCGGCCCTGGCGCCGCGCAGCGAGCTGGTGAATGTGTTCGAGTATGAGGACCAGGCGCGCCTGGTGGCGGGGCCGGCGAAGATGGCCACGGTTAGCGGCAGCGACCGCACCGTCACCGATCGCATCACCCTGCGCCCCCGGATGAACATCCCGACCCGGGACCTGGACCTGACGACCAGCTTGTTCGGCGACCAGCACTTCACGCCGATCATTGTCGGACCCATGGCCGACCAGAAGCGCTTCCACCCCGAAGGCGAAATCGCCACGGCGCGCGGCGCTTCCGCGGCAAAGGCCGCGATGGTGGTGAGCAGCGATGCCAGCACGCCCCTGGCGACGATTGCCCAGGCCACGACATCTCCGCTGTGGCTGCAGGTCTATTCTGGCAGTCCCAAGATAAAGGACAGGCTCGCCGAAGCGAATGCCGCCAAGGCCAAGGCAGTGATCGTGACCGTCAATGCCGGCGCCTCCGCCAATGCACTCGCGACACCGGATGCGGCGCGCATCGATTGGGCCGCGGTTGACGCCGTAGTGAAAGCTACGTCCCTGCCCGTGATCGTGAAGGGCGTCACGCACCCCCAGGACGCGAAGGAAGCGGTCGCCCGTGGCGCCAAAGGCGTGGTGGTGTCGAACTATCGCGGCGGCAACGCGGCAGCGCTGAAAGGCACGCTGCTGCTGGTCGCGCCGGTGGTTCAGGCGGTGGGCGGCCAGGTGCCGGTGCTGGTGGATGGCAGTTTCCGCTACGGCTCGGACATCCTCAAGGCGTTGGCGCTTGGCGCCAAGGGCGTGATGATCGGCCGGCCCGTCATGTGGGGCCTGGCCGCCTATGGCGCCGATGGCGTGCAGGGCGTTGTCGAATTGCTGCAGACCGATCTCGCCAGAATCATGGCCATGTGCGGCCGGGTAAATCTGGCGGCGGTCAATGCCAGCCTGGTGCGGATTCACGCCCCTCTTCCTGCGGTGAAAAACAATGGCTGATATCGAAAAGCCCCCTACCGAGAAGACATGGGCGGCGAGCCCGTCGCGGCGCAAGGCACTGACCCGCCTGGCGGGCTTCATGGCCGCCTCGCCCATCGCTGCTATGGCGCAACAGGATCCCGCCAAACCTCTCAGCGCCGTGCGCCGCGTTCCTGGCCTTTCAGAGATGCGGACGTCATTCGACTTCCAGCCGGTGTTCGAAGGCAACCTGCTGCCGTCGGTTTACGAATACACCGCGCATGGCGACGGGTCGGAGTTTACCTTGCGGCGAAACCGCCAGGCTTTCGACTGGGTCGATATCGTGCCGACACGCGCGCCCATCCCGGAATCCCAGGTCGACCTGTCGTCCGATCTGCTGGGCGTGAAAATGAAATTCCCCATGATCGTGGGGCCGTCATCCGGCCAGAACCAGATCCATCCCGAAGGCGAAGTGGGAATGTTCAAGGGCGCCACGGCGGCCGGCATGGTGGACGTTCTGGCCAGTGCCACCGCCAGTACGGCGAAAGCGGCATTGACAGCGGTGCCCAGCGGCATCCTGTGGCAGCAGCACTACCCAATCGAAAACCTGGCCACCATGCAGACGGCGCTGGCAGGCGTGCAGGATGCCGGCGTCACCAACATCGTCGTCACGGTGGATCAGCAGGCATCGGTTTACGAACGGACTCTGCGGATCCGCAACCTGGGCGGCCGCGCAACCCGCGCCGCCAGCGGCGGTGGCGGCAATGCCGCCGCCGAAGCCGCCGCCGCGGCCGCTGCCAAGGCGGCCGCCGGCGGTCCGGCGGTGCCGGGTTCGGTGCGTTATCGGGTCAGCGACAGGCGGTTGTGGTATAGCTGGGCTTATATTGATGCGGTGCGCAAAGTCGCCCGCAACAAGCTGATCGTGAAGGGCATCCTGGATCCGGAAGACGCCAAGCTGGCGATCGAGCACGGCGCCGACGCGATCGTGGTGTCCAATCACGGCGGGCGTTCGATGGATTACGGTCCCTCGACCCTGGAAGTGCTGCCGGAGATCGTGGCGGCCGTGAACGGCCGGATTCCCGTCCTGTTCGACAGCGGCATCCGCCGTGGCGCTGACATCTTCACGGCGCTGGCCCTGGGCGCCAACGGCGTCTGCCTGGGACGCACGGCCCGCTGGGGCCTTGGGGCTTTCGGCGCGACTGGCGCGCAGCGCGTGTTCGAGATCCTGCAGGCCGAACTCGTCCAGGTGGCAGCCGCCGCCGGATGCGCCCGGCTGTCGGACATCAACAAGACGATGGTGAAGACGCACTTCGTGTAGCGGGCAGTAAATCCTGCCGCGCTCGCCTCAAGTCGCTGACGCGCGGCGGGCTTGGCATTCAAATCGATCGCGTTGCGATCGATTTGATGGTGGGCGGCACAGGGATCGAACCTGTGACCCCTTCCATGTCAAGGAAG
>CANJJD010000017.1 GCA_947474645.1 Alphaproteobacteria bacterium
CACTTCGTGTAGCGGGCAGTAAATCCTGCCGCGCTCGCCTCAAGTCGCTGACGCGCGGCGGGCTTGGCATTCAAATCGATCGCGTTGCGATCGATTTGATGGTGGGCGGCACAGGGATCGAACCTGTGACCCCTTCCATGTCAAGGAAGTGCTCTCCCGCTGAGCTAGCCGCCCCACCTACGGAAGGGCGCCTCTATAACGTCAGGGTTATCCGGGGGCAAGCGGCCCGGAAAAGGGCCGAATTTCAGCCCAAGGGATTGTCAGGCGGCCGCCAGCATCCGGTCCACTTCCGCCACGATCTCGCGCAGGTGGAAGGGCTTGGACAGGACCTTGGCCTGCTTGGGGGCGCCCGAGGCGGGGTGCAGCGCCACGGCGGCAAAGCCGGTGATGAACATGATCTTCAGGGTGGCGTTCAGCTCGGCGGCCCGCTTGGCCAGCTCGATCCCGTCCATGCCGGGCATCACGATATCGGTCAGCAACAGGTCGAAGGTGAAGCCCTTGATGCACTCATAGGCATCGCCGCCATCGCCGAAATCGGTCACGGCATGGCCGGCCTTGACCAGCGCCGCCGCAAGGAACTTGCGCAGCGATTCATCGTCTTCCGCCAAGAGGATATGCGCCATATGTGCCCGCCTGCCCGTCTCTATAAAAGCCTATACAGGGCAAAGCTGTAAACTGTGGTTAACAGGGGAACCTTGCCAGCCCCCCGTGCCAGTGCAACCTTGGGGCGGATAACGAGTCTTAACCCCCATGGAATTGCCGCAGGACCCCGCCAAACTCCCGCCTTTCCGCCTGGATCGCCCGGCGCGGCAGACCGTGCCGTTCCTGTTCGCCTCGCCCCATTCGGGGCGGCGCTATCCCGACAGCCTGTTGGAGCGGACCCGGCTGGACGCCGTCACCCTGCGCCGGTCCGAGGACGCGTTCGTGGACGAGCTGTTCGCGGGCGCCCTGGGCCTGGGCGCGCCGTTGCTGGCGGCCCTGTTCCCGCGCGCCTTCCTGGACGTCAATCGCGGCATGGCCGAACTGGATGTGGGCATGTTCGACGGCGCGGTGGGCGTGCCTGTGGATGCGCCCAGCCCGCGCGTGTCGGCCGGCCTGGGGGTCATTCCCCGCATCGTGCGCGACGGGGCCGAGATCTATCGCGGCAAGCTGGGGCACGAGGAAGCCGATGCCAGGCTGGCCCAATTGTACCGGCCCTATCACGCGGCGCTGGCCGGATTGATGGCCGAAACCCGTGCCCGTTTCGGCGTGGCGGTGCTGGTGGATTGTCATTCCATGCCGTCCGCCCTGTCGGTGCCCGACATCGTGCTGGGCGACCGTTATGGCGCTTCCGCCGCGCCGGCACTGACGGCGCGCGCCGAAGCCGCCTTCACCCGCGAAGGTTTTTCGGTGGCGCGCAACACGCCCTATGCCGGCGGCCACACCACGGTGCTGTACGGCAAGGTGGCGGCCGGTTGCCATGCGCTGCAGATCGAGATCAACCGCGCCCTGTATCTGGACGAAGACAAAATCACCAAGAAGCCGAGCTTCGAAGCGGTGCGCGCCCGCCTGACCCGGGCGATGGAGTGGCTGACCGCCATTCCGATAGCGCAATTGGGCGGCCCGGAACAATTGCCCCAAGCCGCCGAATAACTGCTGTCGGCTGAAACTCCACTGACGCTGCCGCGTTTTTAAAGGGCAATCCCATAAGGGGTTCCCGCATGTCCCGCTTTGGTATCCTGGTCTTGAGTGCTGTTTTTATCGCCATTCCGGTGATCGCTTATGCCGAGGAGATGGCGCCGGTCGCGCTGAACAGCCTGTCTTCCGCGCCGGCCCAGGCCGCATCCGCCACGGTGATGGACCAGAACGGCCATGCCTTGGGCGAGGTGACGAGCATCCAGACCGATCAATATGGCAAACCCTCCGCTTTGGCCTTCCGCACCAGCAACGGCAACACCGTGGTAATCTCGGCCGCCGCCGTCAGCTTCAACGGCAGTGTCTTTGTCGCCGACAGCGACCAGCCCCAAATCGCCGCCCTCTCCGGCGCGCGCGTGGCTTTGGCCAACTAAGCACCATTTTTGGCCAGGGATTTCGTGGCCTGAGCAGGAGCGCGGGAGCGAAGTGGGCTTAAGGCCCATGAGCGACTGCGCGACGCACTCAGGACGCGAAAGACCGGCCAAAAAAATGGCCGCTCCGAAGAGCGGCCAAGTTCAGGGAGGAAACGCCCAGGAAGGGCGGCGGCTTCACAATCGAAAGATCGTAATACCGCGCTGCAACAATATGAAGAAACTCGGCCTTGCCTGCAATACGCAATGTATAATGATTCCAGACAAAACGCCGCAGAAACACTGGAAAAATTACCCATAACCGCCACAAATATAGCCGGACTGCCGCCTCCTTCAGCAACTGTGCGGCGCAACATTCCGCAGCATTCTTAACGCCGCGGATTCATCACAGCGTCGCACCGGCGCAACAAAAGATTCGCGCAAAGCAGCTACTCCATCGCCAGGTGAGGCTGGAGACACCCGATGGCCGAAGTTGCGTGGTTCGAAAATGCGCTGGGAAGTTTCATTCCGCCCCGTGCCGCCGCTCCACCTGTCACCGCCACCGACACCGCACATTTCCGCCGTCATCGCACCATCTTCATTTCCGACACGCATCTGGGCACGCGCGGCTGCAAGGCCGAAGCCCTGGCCGATTTCCTGGCGCACAATGACTGCGCCACGCTGTTTCTGGTGGGTGACATCGTTGATGGCTGGAGACTGAAGCGCCGCTGGTACTGGACGGACGCACAGTCCCAGGTCATCGGCGAGATATTGCGCAAGGTGGACAACGGCACGCGGGTGATCTTCGTGCCGGGCAATCATGACGAGTTCGCGCGCGACTATGCCGGCCGGCTGTTCGCCGGCGTGGAAGTCATCAACGAAGCGATCCATGAAACCGCCGACGGCAAACGCCTCTGGGTGCTGCATGGCGACCGCTTCGACGGCGTGATCTCGTTCGCCAAGTGGCTGGCCCATGCCGGCGACTGGGCCTATGGCTGGGCGCTGCGGTTCAACGAGCTCGTGTTCCGCGTGCGCAAGCGGCTGGGCCTGCCCTACTGGTCGCTGTCCGCCTTCCTCAAGCACAAGGTCAAGAACGCGGTGGAGTATATCTCCCGCTTCGAAGAGGTCGTGGCCGAACAGGCCAAATTGCGCGGCATGGATGGGGTGGTGTGCGGCCATATCCACCACGCCGAAATCCGCGAGATCGGCGGCATCATCTATCACAATGACGGAGACTGGGTTGAAAGCTGCAGCGCCCTTGTCGAAGATGCCCATGGAAATATGGAGATTCTTCGCTGGGCAGATCCTTCACAGAGACGCAGCGCCCGCCGGAGCGAAGCTCCGCCTGCGGCTGCCATACGCCCTCAGGCCGCGGCTGTACCCGCGTAGAGCCCAGCGTCTCCAGCCCGGGCCGATTCCCGGCGTGGCGGCGCATTTGAAAATCCTGATCGTCACCGATGCCTGGAGCCCCCAGGTCAATGGTGTGGTGCGAACCTTGGAGATATTGGGCAAGGATCTGGCCGCGCTGGGCCATACCGTGCGCACTATCACGCCGCTGGGGCGGCGCACCTTTCCCCTGCCCACCTATCCGGAAATCCGCCTGGCGTTTTTCCAGCGCCGCGCCATGACGCGCGAGATACGCGAATTTGCGCCCGATGCGGTGCATATCGCCACCGAGGGAAGCCTGGGGTTGACGGCGCGGCGCATCTGTTTGAAGCACGGCATCGCCTTTACCACCGCGTTCCACACCCGCTTTGCCGAATATGTCCATGCCCGCTTTCGCATGGTGCCGGAAGGCGTGATCTGGCGCTGGCTGCGCTGGTTTCACCATCCCGCCACCGCGGTGATGGTGGCGACCCAGACCCTGAAGCGTGAACTGACGGGTCATGGCTTCCAGCATTTGCGCATCTGGTCGCGCGGCGTGGACGTCGAGAAATTCCGTCCCATGCCCGGCGCGCGCCATTCCTTTGAAGGCCCGGTCTGGATCACGGTCGGCCGGGTGGCGGTGGAGAAGAACATCGAGGCGTTCCTCGCCCTGGACCTTCCCGGCACCAAGCTGGTGGTGGGCGACGGCCCGGCCAGGGCCGCGCTGTCGCGCAAATATCCCTCCGTCCAGTTCCTGGGCGCCCTGACCGGTGAGGCCCTGACCCGGGCCTATGCCGGCAGCGACGTCTTTGTCTTTCCCAGCCGCACAGACACCTTCGGGCTGGTGACCCTGGAGGCCCTGGCCTGCGGGCTCACCGTGGCGGCCTATCCCGTGGAAGGCCCCCGCGACGTGGTGGGGCCGCAGGTGGCAGGGGGCGGCGATGTGGCGGTGCTGGACGAGGATCTGGCCACGGCCTGCCGGGGGGCCCTGGCCCTGGCCCAGAACCCGCGGGCCCTGACCCCCCGGGACTTTGCAATGCGCCATTCCTGGCGGGCCTGTACCCTCCAGTTTCTGGCCAATATCGCCGTCGAGCCGGACCTCGATTAGCCCCCCAAAAACCCTCGCCGCACCGGGCTTACGGCCACGCCTGAGACAGGCTAGAACGGGCCCGAAAGCCCAGGTTCCCGCCCCTTATGCCCACCCGTCTTACGGCCCGCGAATATGCGTTCCTTGGCCTGGGGCTGCTGTTCTGGGCGGGATTTGTGATCTTCCTGGGCAAGGACACCAGTTGGGACTTCCGCAATTACCACTGGTACGCGCCCTATGCGCTGCTGAACAACCGCATGGCGATGGACATGGCGGTGGCCCACCAGGCCAGCTACTACAATCCCTATCTCGACGTTCCCTTCTACTGGCTGGCGACCCACACCCGCGCCTGGATCGCGCTGGGCGTGCTGGGCGCGGCGCAGGGCGCCAACATCATTCCGCTCTATCTGATCGCGCGCGCCTCGCTGCGGGTGAAGGTGAGCCAATCCGACATCAAGCTGATGGCCGGGGTGCTGGCGATGCTGGGCATGGTGGGGGCGCTGACCCTGACCGAGTTCGGCACCACCTATTACGACAATGTGATGAGCGTGTTCATCCTGTCGGGGCTCGCCATCCTGGTGCTGAACCGCGATGCCTTGCGGGAAGGCCCGCTCGGCAAGGCGGCGGGGATCGCCGCGGCGGCGGGGCTCGTCACCGGCATGGCGATGGGCCTGAAGCTGCCGGAGATGCCCTTCTGCGTGGGCTTTGCCGCCGCCCTGGTGGCGCTGGGCGGAAGCTGGAAGCACCAGGTCGCGCGTCTCCTGGCCGGCGGCATTGCCGGGGTGATCGGCTTTGCCATCTTCAGCGCGCCGTGGCTGCTGCACATGTACCAGCTCACCGGCAATCCGCTGTTTCCCTATTTCAACGATTACTGGAAGTCGCCGCTGGTGCTGGAGGCGCCCTATCGCGACCTGCGCTTTGTGCCCGCCTTCCGCCCCTGGTGGCAGCAGCTTTTCTTCCCTGTCCTGTTCACCATTGACTGGCACGTTGCCGATGACCTGGGTTTCCAGGACATCCGCGTCATGCTGGCCTATCTGCTGGTGATCGCGGCGAGCGCGATCTGGCTGCTGCGGCGCCAGAGCCGCGACGGCTTGCTGGAAAATCGCACCGCGCTGATCCTGATCGCCTTCTTTGCCGCCAGCTATTTTGCCTGGCTGAAATTCTTCGCCATTTACCGCTACATCATCATCTATGAGATGATGGCGCCGCTGCTGATCATCGCGGCGGTGGGACTGTTGCCGCTGTCACGGCGCAGCCGCTACCTGGCGCTGGCGGGGCTGTGCGCCGCCTGCCTGCTCACCGCACGCAGCGATTTTTTGGAGCGGGCGCCGGTTGAAGAGCCTTATGTGGCCGCGGCCCTGCCCCCCATTCTCCGTCCCGACAAGACCATGGTGGTGATGACGGGCGATGCGCCCATGGGCTTCATCGCCACCACCCTGCCGCCGCAGATTCCGGTGCTGCGGATTGACGGCTGGATGGTGCAGCCGCGCGACGGCACCAAGATCACCCAGGACATGATGGCCCGGGTGGCGGCGCATCTGGCCGGCGGCGGCGACCTCTACCTGATCGCCCTGGCCGCCGACATGGGCCGCGCCCGCAATGCCCTGGGCGATTACCGCCTGGCCATCCGCTGGCCGGAATGCCAGCAATTCGATACAAACCTGATCGGCACCTATCAGTGGTGCCCGCTGGCCCGAAAGCCATGAATATGAAGGTGGGGACGTCTTGAAGATCGCGGTGCTGGTGCCCTGCTACAATGAGGAAGCCGCCATCGCCACGGTGGTGAAGGATTTCCACGCCGCCCTGCCCGGCGCCGCGATCTATGTCTATGACAACAATTCCAAGGACCAGACCTCGTTCCGCGCCGCCGAAGCCGGCGCGGTGGTGCGCAATGAATCGCGCCAGGGCAAGGGCAATGTGGTGCGCCGCATGTTCGCCGACGTCGAGGCCGACATCTATGTTCTGGTGGATGGCGACGATACCTATGACGCCGGCGCCGCCCCGCGCATGATTGCGCAGATGATCGCGGAAGGCGGCGATCTGTTGACCGCGCGGCGCATCCATACCGATGCCGCCGCCTATCGCCCCGGCCATGTGCTGGGCAACCGGCTGCTGACCGGCCTGACCTCGCTGCTGTTCAATGTGCATCTGTCCGACATGCTGAGCGGCTACCGCGTGTTCTCGCGGCGCTTTGTCAAAAGCTTTCCCTTCACCGCAGAAGGCTTTGCCATCGAGACCGAGCTGACCGTTCATGCCGTGCGGCTGATGATGCCCATGTCGGAGATGGACACGCGCTACAAGGAACGCCCGGTGGGTTCGGTGTCCAAGCTCAACACCTATCGCGACGGCTTTCGCATCCTGGGCACCATCGGGTACCTGGTGCGGGAGGAGCGGCCGCTGATCTTCTTCGCCACCATCGCCTTTGCGTTGGCCGCCGCCGCCAGCCTGATCGGCGCGCCGGTGGTCCATGAATATTTCCGCACCGGGCTGGTGCCGCGCCTGCCCACCGGGGTCCTGGCCACCGGCCTGATGGTGATCGCCTTCCTGTCCCTGACCTGCGGACTGATCCTGGACACGGTGACGCGCGGCCGCTGGGAGGCCAAGCGCATGGCCTATCTCGCCATTCCTGGTCCCCAGGGGCCCGGCCCGCAAGATCTTGATGAGGGTCGCTCCGGCTCTCGCCAACGCTCCTCGTGAGTTTGCTGACCGCACTGTCCCGCCTGTCCTTCCTTCGCTTTGCGGTGATCGGGGGGCTGGGCATGCCGGTGGATGCCGGCGTCCTGTGGCTGATGCTCAATCTTGTCCAGGCGCCCTATTTCATCGCCCGCCCGGTATCCTGGTTCTTTGCCGCCACCTTCACCTGGACCGGCAACCGCTATTTCACCTTCCGCGCCACCCGCGCCCGCGGACTGTTCGGGGCGGCGGGCGAATGGGGCCGCTTCCTGGCCGCCAACGCCATTGGCGGGAGTTTCAATGTCGGTATCTCCATCGCCTTGCGCCATTGGGGACCGGCGCCGCTGAACAATCCCTATATCGCGATGATGTGCGGCGTGCTGGTGGGACTGGTGTTCAATTTCACCCTGTCCCGGAAGGTCGTGTTCCGCGGCTCCCGTACCGACGACCCTTACAAGGGCCCGATCTGATCCATGCCTAGAGCCTGGGGTCTGGCGCTGCTGTTGCTGCTGGCATGTCCCGCAGTCGCCGGGGCCGACACAATGGTGCGCATCCGCCAACCCGTCTGGACCCCGGCCGATGAGCGCGGCTATGGCGAGTTCATCGCCGCCATCGGCCAAAGCGGCTGCCGCACGGTGGATAGCTGCCTGCGCGGAACCGCAAATCCTTTTCGCGCCAGCGATCCGGCAGGCTTCACCTTCCGCTCCGATTGCGCCGACCTGCCTTATGTCCTGCGCTTCTATTATGCCTGGAAGCGCGGGTTGCCCTTTTCCTATGTCAGCGATGTTTCCCCCCGGCTGCGCAGCCGCGACATCCGCTACAGCCCCGCGGGCAATGTGGTGGAAGCGCGCCGCGACGTGCTGACCGGCGACGATGCGCTGGCGATGCTGGCGCGCTTGCGGGACCAGGTCTCCTCCGCCACCTACCGCATCCATCCGGCGGCGGATGGCGACGATCTGTATTCCCCCGCCATCGCCGCCGGCGCCATCCGGCCGGGCACCGTGATCTATGATCCCAACGGCCATCTGGCGGTGATCTGGAAGATCGAAGCCGATGGCCGCATCCGCTATATCGACGCCCATCCCGACAACAGCCTGACGCGCGGCACGTACGATCTGCGCTTTGTACGCTCATCCCCCGGTATGGGCGCGGGCTTCAAGAACTGGCGCCCCAGCCGGCTCACCGGCGCCGAACGCGCGGCCGATGGCGCGCTGGTGGGCGGGCGCGTACTGCTGGCCGCCAACAGCCAAATCTCCGACTTCGCCCTGACCCAGTATTTCGGGACCGGGGTTGTGCCCCAGGATCGCGACTGGCGCGGCGGCGGGTTCGAGCTGAACGGCGCGGCCATGGACTATTACGACTATGTCCGCGCCCGGCTGGGCGGTGGACGGCTGCGGTTCGATCCCTTGCGCGAAGTGGCCGACATGGTGGCGTCCAACTGCGCCGACCTGGGCTATCGCGCCGATGCGGTGGCGGTGTCGCTGGCGGCGGGCATCCAGAACCGCCCCGCACCGGAGCGGCTGCCGCCCAACATCTATGGCACCGAGGGCGACTGGGAGACTTTTTCCACGCCCTCGCGCGATGCCCGGCTCAAGACCGCCTTCAAGGAGGTGCGCGACACGGTCCAGCGTTTCCTGGAACTGTGGCGGGCCCGGGATCAGCGCCTGGTCTATGCCGGCAGCGATCTGGCCGGCGACATGCGCCGGATCCACGCGCAGGCCGCCCAAGCCTGCAGCATCGCCTATGTCCGCAGCGACGGCGCCAAAATGGTGCTGACCTATGAGGAAGCCCGGCTGCGGCTGTTTCGCATGTCCTTCGATCCCCATCATTGCGTGGAACGGCGCTGGGGCGCGTCCGGCCCCGAGCTGGCGAGCTGCCGCGACGGGACGCTCAAGCGCCGCTGGTATGACGCGCAGCAGCGCCTGCGCAACCAGATCGATCGCAGCTATGAAGCGCGGATGGACTTCTCGCTGAGCGAGCTGGAGGCGGGGCGCGGCGGCGTGACGGCGGCGCCCGACACCGATGCAAGCGCCTTCCTGGCCGGCCAGCAGCAACGCGCCGCCAACTGACGCGACAAAGCGGGCAAGAAAAAAGGGCGCCGAAGCCGGCGCCCTTTTCCCGTAGGTGATGGCAGTCTAGTGGCTGGCAACCAGGGTCCAGAAGTGAGCCACCATGGCGTCCTTCTCGGGCGCCTTGACCTTGGCGAACGCCGCCTTGGCATCGGCTTTCTGGCCGGCGGCAAGATAGGCCTGGCCCAGGCGGATCTGGCCGTTGTTGGGGTCCTTGAGCGGCTTCTTGAGGCCGGCCTGGATAAGCGGGATGGCTTCCTTGGCCTTGCCTTCGCCGATCTTGTTCTCGCCGAGCGCCACCAGGTCGTCGCCCTGCGGCGCGGCATTGGCGGCGGCCAGATCCTTGGCCGCGCTGGCGAGACGGGCGGCGGCCATCTGCTTGGTCGTGTTCAGCAGACGCTGCGAGCGTTCATCCGCCAACAGCTTGGCGGCAACGCCCTTCTCCAGAACGGTCTGCGCCTCGGCGGCGAACTTGAACTGCAGGGCAAACTGGCTGAGGGAGATATAATCGTCCTTGCCCACCATGCTGCCGGTCAGATAGCGGATGCGCGCGATATCCAGGGTGTTGTGGTCGGACAGGCCGCGCGAACGCTCGCCCAGCTTGAGCAGGCCGGTCCAGTATTCGGACTTGCCGGTACGGGCGACCAACGCTTCCAGCGCGTCGCGCTGGGTGGCGTCGTCGCCGATCTCGTAGGCGCAGCGGGCCTGCAGCGCCAGGGCGGTCTCGCCGCCGCCCAGGCCCTTGGAATAGCGCACGCAGCCGGCAAAATCGCGGGCCTTGTAATAGGCCTGGCCCACGATCAACTGGGACTGGGCGTCGAACACGTTGTTCTTCTTCAAATACTCCGCGTCGGCGATCACTTCCCGGAATTTGCCGGCATTGTAGTCCTGGGCGAACTTGGCCTTGGCGCCGCCAGGGGTGTTGGGATCAGCCGACGAGATCGAGATCGCGCTGCGGAACTGGGCGATGATGGCGGCATCGTCCGGCGTGGATTTCACGGCGTCGGCCTCGGCCAGCTTCGCCCGCGCGCCGGCATAGTTCTTGGAGGCGATCATCGCCTGGGCTTCCTTGAGCAGCGGACCGACCTTGGCGCTGACCGTGGCAGCCTGGGCCGGGGCGGCAGGCATCAGAATCGCGGCGCCGGCGGCAGCGGTTCCCAGGAGGACCGCCGTCAGGGCGGCGCGCAGTTTACGGATAGTCATGACAAGACCTCATATTCTTCCAAAAAAGGGAAAGCGTGCGGGGTTGCCGCACGCTTTGCACCCACGGCCGTGACCCTCACGGCCTAATTATACTGGTCAATCCCGCTAAAACCAATATGGGTCGCACCCAGGCGCTGGGCGTCGGCCAGCACGCGGGCCACGGCGTCATATTTGGCCAGGCGGTTGGGATTTACGTGGATTTCGGGCTGCGGATCCTTCTTGGCCGCATCCGCGAAATACGAGTCCATGGTGGCGCGGTCGATCGCAGCGCCGTTCCAGGTGACGGTGCCGTCAAAGTCCACGCCCAGTTCCACCGACTCCGGGATCACCGTCGGCGGGGTCGAATTGGGAGCAGGCATGTCCAGCTTCACCGCATGGGTCTGGATCGGCAGGGTGACGATCAGAAGAACGAGAAGAACGAGCATCACGTCGATAAGCGGCGTGGTGTTCATCTCCACCATCACCTCGCCTTCAGCTGTACCAGAACTCATTGCCATGGCGAATTACCTCAATAGCTGCTGGCGTCGAGAGAGTGGGGTTCGGTGATGAAACCCACTTTCTGGATGCCGGCCTTCTGACAGGCCAAGATGACACGACCGATGGCCTCGAAACGCACACCCTTGTCGCCGCGGATATGCACTTCGGGGAGCGGCTTGTTGGTCGCCTGCGCCCGCTTCAGCGCGTCGACGAAGTTGCGAACCATCTTCGTCTGATCAACCGGCTCGTTGTTGTAGTAGGTCTGCTCGTCCTCGGTCACCGCGATCACAATATTCTCAGGCTTGGTCTGAGTGACGATATTGCGATAGGTCGGCAAGTTGACGGTCACAACCTTGACCGCCACCGGGATGGTGACGAGGAAGATGATGAGCATGACGAGCATCACGTCCACCAAGGGGGTGGTATTGATCGTGACGTTCAGTTCCTGCTCGTCGTCCTCAACGGCATGTTGGGCGTCGACTGACATGATTTTATCTCCGTGAGACTATCTGCTCAGCCTACTTGCTCTTGCTGATGAGATAGGCCTGCAGGTCGCCCGCAAAGGCGCGCAGCTTCTCGGTGATCACCTTGTTGCGGCGGATCAGGTAGTTGTAGAGCAGCACCGCGGGAACGGCCACGAACAGGCCGATGGCGGTCATCTGCAGCGCTTCACCCACCGGGCCGGCGACCTTGTCGATGGACATCTGGCCGGCGACACCGATACCGATCAGCGCGTTCAAGATGCCGATAACGGTTCCGAGCAGACCGACGAAGGGCGAGACCGAACCGACCGAACCCAGGAACGCGATGCCGCCCTGCATACGGGCATTGGCGTCTTCCAGCTGGCGGGTCAGGGTCATGCCGATCCAGTCATTCAGGCCCACCAGGGTGGTGCCGCCGGTGGAGGCCTTCAGGCCCGCTTCGGCGATGCCGCGGAAGATGGAGTTCTTGGGCAGCTTGTCCACGCCTTCATTCAGGGTGGCGGAGGTCCAGAACTTCTTCTCGACCTGGGCGGCCTGGTTCAGCAGGCGCTGCTGTTCGATGAACTTGGTGAAGAAAATGTACCAGGTGCCGGCCGACATGATGATCAGGGTGATCAGGATGGTGCGCGAGATCCAGTCGCCATTTTCGACCATGTGCTTCAGGCCGTAGGGGGTGGAGGCGTCGGCCTCGTTGATCGTGGCGGCGGCGCTTCCTTCGGCAGGCGGGGCAGCCGGAGCGGCAGCGTCGGGAGCCGGCGCGGCAGCGTCAGCGGGCGGCGCAGCCTGTTCGGCGGCGGGCGCGGGGGCGGCCTGGGCGAAAACCGGAGCAACGGCGCTCAGGCTGGTCATGGCGACGATGGCGGCGGCGATCGTCAGTTTCTTGAAGTTCATTTTTTTGCTCCGTGGGTAATCGATGAATGACGTGAGAGATGATTATTTGGCGTCCTTGAGGTCCCATTTGACCGAAACCTTGGTCGTGGCGGCGACCGGCGCGCCCTTGCTGGTGGGCGGCTGCCAGCGCCAAACGCGCTTCACATGGTCACAAGCCGCCGTATCCAGGCGCTCGGAACTGGAAGAGTTGAGCACTTTGCAGTCGTCCACATTGCCCTCGGTGGTGATGTGCACCTCCATAAGGGTGGTGCCCGATTCATTGAGACGCACCGAGATGGGCGGATAGGGCGGCAGGGTACGCGTGCGCCCGATAGGCCTGAGCACCGTATCGGAGATCGCAGGCGGCGGCGGCGCCGGGGGGGCCTTGGCCACGGTGGTGACCGGCGGCGGCGGCGCGGTGGCGACGGTGAACTCGGGAACGATGGCGACCGGCGGCGGCGGCTTCACCAGATCCGGCGGGGGCGGCGGCGGCGCCTTGGGCGGAACCTTCTGGGTGTCGACGGTGGCCTTGATTTCCTGGAGCTGCTTCATCAGCGCGCCCGAAGACAGTGCCGCGACCAAGCCGAAGATACCGGCGACATGGATCGCAATGACAATGGCGAGGCTGGTCGCCTTGTTGGCGGCACTCTTCTGTTCAATCTTCAGATGATTTGGACGTTCCATGCGCTCTCACTCAAGACGAGACCTGAGGCACCTTGACGTGCCCGGTCCGGCAAATTGTTCGGGACCAACTCAAACCCAACGCGGTGTCGTATGCCTGACACCTTCAGGCAGCTTTTAAAGCAATCGCTTACCGTCTTTGCAAGGGGTATCGGTCTTGTAGTAGCGCGGCGCTATCGCCCATGGCTTGGTCACAACATGCGGATATCTGCCCAGGCCTTGAGCTGCTCCGCTCTCTTCGCATATGCAGCATCGCGCAATTGGTCGGTTAAACCCCGGTGGAGCCGATACAAATCGCCTTCCCGCGCCTTCAAGGACAGGCTTTGCACATCGCCGCGGTTGCAACCCTGCGGCGCAGTTGGGCCTGCGGGTTCCCTTGCGGCATCTTTGCTTTTTTCGGGAGGGAAAATTGGCGATGCTCGGGCCCGCCACCATCACGCCGGCCCAAGGATAATACTTATGCGATATCTCCACACCATGGTGCGCGTCTCCGACCTGGACGCGTCGCTGGATTTCTACTGCAACAAGCTGGGGCTGGTGGAAGTGCGGCGCATGGAAAATGAAAAGGGCCGTTTCACGCTGGTTTTCCTGGCCACGCCCGACGACGCCAAGCGCATCAAGGCCGAGGCCGATCCCGCGCTGGCCGCGGAAAGCCCGGTGATCGAGCTGACCTGGAACTGGGACGAGAAAGGCTATGCCGGAGGACGAAATTTTGGGCATCTCGCCTATCGCGTGAGCGATATCTATGGGCTGTGCGAAAAACTGATGGCCGCCGGGATCACCATCAACCGCCCACCGCGCGACGGCCATATGGCCTTCATCCGCTCGCCGGACGGGATTTCCATCGAACTGCTGCAGGACGGGCATCTGGAGCCCAGGGAACCTTGGGCCTCCATGCCCAACTCCGGAAGCTGGTAGCACCTTTATCGGCCAAGGCCGCTAGCGCGAGGGTTTTTGGTCGCTGCGCAGGAGCGTCGCGCGGAGCGGGCTTAACGCCCGTGAGCACGCGCGACGCACGCAGCGGCCAAAAAGACTGCGCTAAATGCGGCCAAGGACCGAGAGGATGCCCACTTGCGTGGTGGAACCGTTGTTGCCGCGGATCCAGTCGTAGCTGACGCCCAAATGCCAGGTGTCGGTGCCCGCACCCAGGCCCAGGCCCAGGATGGTGTTGCCGGTGTCGGGATCGGGACCGATAAAGGTCATGGTGTTGCCGGCGGTAGAGCGTCCGCCAGTGGACTGGAACGCCGCGTTGATCTTCACCGCCTGCTGCAACACGTCGTAGCGATAGCCGACTCGCAGCTCCGGCGAGAGCTGGAAGTCCCAGATGGTCACGGTCTTGCGGAGATCGGCGCCGATGGCGCCGCGCAGCGACGAGGCGAAGTACGGCGCCACGTCCAGGTTCAGGCCCGGACCGCCATTGGTTTCCAGAAAACCTTCCTCGCGCAGGGTCAGCCCATCCAGGCTGACATGCGGATCGATATCGATGCCCGAATATCGCAACATGGTGCCGGCATTGACGCCCAGGGCCACCATGGCGCCGGGGCGGCGGCTGGAGGCCTGGCGGAGCAGCCCGCCGATATTGAGGTCGCGGGTCTGGCTGAAGTTGCCATAGGCGGCGCTGATCTGGGTATCCACGAAGATGTTCTTGCCGCGCCAGTCGGTATAGCCGGTCAGCATGTACCACTGGGTGTTGGTGCGGGTGGCGCGCGGCAGTTGCTGGGTGACGTCGCCGCTATAGAAGGTAAAGGCGCCGCCAAACCAGCCATTGCGCGCGGATCCGCCATCCACGCCCAGCACGAAGCCGAAACCGTGATCCTTGTAGGAGGTAATGGTGCCGTCGGCGCTGGTGCGGCCCTTGTTGGCAATCTGGCCGGTGAATTCCGCGCCCCACAATGTGGTGTCGCCCGCCTGGTTGCCATAGCTGCGCAGCAACCGCTGGCGCGCCGCCACCGGGCCGGACGCCTGGTCGGTGATCATGATGGCGATCTCGCGGGTGCCGCCCGACACGTCGGGAGCGAATTGCGAGAAGACCTGCTGGGCCTGCTGCTGGGAGGCCAGTACATTGATGCCGCTGGCCGCTACACCGGGGGTGTTGTAGACGGTCAGGCTGGTGGCAATGGCCGAGCCCAGTTCATTGTCGGTGGCCAGCGCCGAGGCCGCGAAGGGGAACTGGTTGCGGGCATTGCCGGACAGGTTCAGGCCGGGCGTGCCGTCGGCATTCCGGGCGTTGGTGGAGCGCGGCAACAGGTGCAGTTGCAGGACCTGCTGGCCACTGGCGTCAATGGTGTTGGTCAGCGGCGTCACGCCGCTTTCGGCGGGCGTCTCGAACAGGAAGGGCGTGTTCTGGCCCAGAAGCGCGTTCTGGGTCCCGATGGTGGTGTCGATGATCACCGGGGCGCGGATCAGGGTAATGTTCTGGACGGTCGGGCTGGTGGTGGTGGCGGCGGTGAAGCCCGAGGAAATATAGGTGCCGAACTGCAGCGCCAGGTTGGCGCCGGACAGGTTGGCGCTGTTGGCCTGCACCACCGGGTTGAGGCTGTTGAGGTTCGCCTGGGAAATCGCCAGGCCCAGGGTGCCGTTGGTGGCGATGTTGAAGGTCGTGGCCTGTAGCGGCGTGGTGGTATTGGCGACATAGAGAAGGCCGTTGGGATCAACCTGCACCGCCAGGGAGTTCACCCCGGAATTGATCACGGCGTTGACATAGCCGAAGCCGCCGACATGCAGGAAATGGCCCGAGCCGGAACCGAAATCGATCCGTGTGGGCGAGCTGATGGGCGGCAGGCCGGACGTGTCAATCTGGAGGCTCTGTCCCACGACCGCATAATTGGTGGTGGTGTTGACGATAGCGGGCGTGATGGCCGGATTGGCCGTGCCGTTGATGCCGGTATTGCCCACATTCAAGGTGATGCCGTTGCCCGCCGAAGCCAGGAGCACGCTGCCCAGGATACGGCCCGAATTGTTGACGGTGACCCCGCCGCCGGTGCCGGTGGACAGATCAATGGCGTTGGTGATCGAACTGGTCGCCGCCCCAGTGGCGGGCGACAGGATGGTGTTGAAGGCCTGGATGGTGCCGGCATTGTTGATGGTCTTGAGGGTGCCGCTCTGGTCGATGATGGCTTGCGACACCAGGCTGAAAGGCGAGCTGGTGGGGGCGATGGTCCTGGTGGGCGAGACGGTGTTGGTGATCACCTGGGCCGTGATGCTGGCGCCCTTGCCGATATTGATCACCGGCACATTGGCGTTGGGGCCCAGGACCACGCCGAAGGCGCTGCCCTGTCCGATGCCGGAGACCGTGGCGCTGATGCTGCCGGGCGTATTGTTGTTGCCGTTGATGGCCTGAGACACGACGTCCAGCCGCGGCACGAAAGTATAGGGACCGATATACAGCGCGGTGGCGGTGGTGACGCCGGAATTCCCCACCGTCTGGGTATTGGTGCCGGCCACGGCATCAATGGAGCCGGTGTTCAGAATGCCGCCGGTGGCGGTGTAGGTGACCGGCGTGGTGGTGCTGACGCCGTTGACCGTGGTGGTGACCGTGTCGGTACGGGCGGTCGGCGTGGTGGAGCAGGTGACGGCGATGCTGCTCAGGCAGGTGAAATAGGTCGGCGAGGAGCCTTGGATAATCATCGCCGCGGTGCTGACGTCGCCATCGATCGGCTGGGCCTGGATGGAGCCCCGGTTGATGAAGGAATAGCCGGGACTGATGGTGTCGACATCCGCCGTCACCGGACCCAGCACGACCGGGCCGCGCGGTGCGGTCAGGCTACCGGTGATGGACTGGGACGGATCGAGCAGTACAACCGGCTGGGTGACGCCCGGCAGGACCACGCCGGCCGAGGAAATGGACGACGCGGCGATGTTGTTCGAAGTGGCGGGGCCGGTGCTGAGGAAACCGCCATCAATGCTGCCGCCGATGATGATGGCGCTGCCCGCTTGCGGATTGCCGCCCCTGGTGTTGAATCTCTGCGTGCCGATCAGCGAGATCGCGCCGGCATTGACGAAGCTGCCGCCGGACAAGGACGGGCAGGTAAAGCCCGACGGCTTGTTGGTGTCGCTGGCGCAGGAATGAATGCCGCCCAGCACCTCCACGCCGATCACGCCGCCGCCCACACCGTTTATGCCGGACTGGATGATGAAGTTGCCGTTCACGGTGCCGTCCAGGTCCACAATGACGCTGTTGGACGCTGTGGAATTGACCGTGCTGATCTGACTGATGCCGCCGCCGCCCAACAGGACGTTGCTGGTGATCTTGGTGCCCTGCGTCAGAAAGAAGGCGGCGGATGCATCGCCCTGCAGGATCAGGGAGGATTGCTGGGTGACGGTGTTGGCGCCGCTCGCCGCGGTGGCGGTCAGGTTGGTGAGGGTGATGGGGCCGTAAAAGGTATTCCCGCCCGAGATCAGGATACCGCGCTTGCCGGTGCCGCTGCCGCCCAGATCGATGCCGCCGGTGGCCCCGAAGCCGGATGGCGCAAACCAGCTGCCGCCGGACGTGTCGATCAACAGGCCGACGGCGCCGCCGGCATTGGTATTGGCGATGAAGCCGTTGTTGATGACGGAGTGGTGGCTGTTGATCGTGACCGCCGGGATGCTGGTCTGGGAAATGCCCACGCTGCCCGAGGCGTTGATGGTGATGTTGCCGCTGCCGGCGGTGCTGAGCGGGGTCGAGGTGGCGGTGGTGATCGTGACATCGGCGCGCGCCGGCAAAACCGCGGCCAGGGCCGCCGCCAGCAGGGCGCCCGCAGCGGCGGAAAGCATCAAACGGTGCTTGATCAACTCAGCCTCTTAAAAATGTCGCCGGACGGCGCCGCCGCCGTTCTCGGCATTATGTTCAGGCCCGCTCCCGGACCAGCGGCCGCGCATGCCCGCGCCGCCTCGCACCATTTACCCTTGCCCGAACACCCCCGCCCCGCGAACCGGCCGGCCGGGAGGTCTCCTGCAGCGCCTTTGTACCCGGCTATCGTCCCGGTTCAACAGCAATTTTCGCCTCAAGGACCCCTTTCCCGGCCAAATCCGCCCCTCTTAATCAGGCGTTAGCGGCCTTAAGGGCAAAATCGGCACCGTGAATAAGCCTTAACCCGCGATTTGCCGCCATGAACAAGGCCCGCCATACCGGTTTTGCCCGGCTGACCCAGCAGGAGGTCAGCGCCGCGGCCGCGCGCCATGAGATGCTCTATTCGGGCCGGGTGGGCGGCGCGCGGGCGGTTTTCGCCTTCTGCGACCTGTCGGGGCTGGACCTGGCGGGCCACAATCTGTGCGATTCCGATTTCACCGGCGCCATCCTGGAAGAATGCAACTTCGCCGGCGCCAAGCTGGATTCCAGTTCCTTCTTCGGCGCCGACCTGCGCCGCTCCAACCTTTCGGCGGCATCCCTGCGCCGCGCCGACCTGCGCGGCGCCTCGATGCGCGGCGCCAACCTGATCGGCGCCGATCTCTATGAAGCCGATTTGCGCGAAGGCACCATCGCGGAAAAGGACAAGTACGGGAACCTGCGCGTGCTGCAGCATGACCTGGGCCCGTCCGAATTGCCGGCCGCGATGATAAACAGCGCCAATCTGGAACGCGCCAAGCTGACCGGCGCCATCGCCATCCAGGCCGATTTCACCGATGCGGTGATGAAGGGCTGCCGCCTGACCCGCGCCAATCTGCGCCAGGCGCGCCTGACCGGCGCCAATCTGGAAAATGCCGACCTGTCAGGCTGCAACCTGACCGGCGCCGACATGGCCGGCTGCATCCTGATCGGCGCCAAGATGGACCTGGCCACCACCCATGGCGCGGACATGGCCGGCACCCTGAAGGAAGCGGCGAAGGCCGATCCCGAGGCCGTGGCCAATATCGAAAATCTCCTGCTCTGCCATTCGCGCTGGGCCGAAACCGACGGCCGCGAAGGCAAGCCCGCCGACCTGACCGGCATGGATCTGCGGAGCGTCACCAAGCTGTCCCACCGCGTGCTGACCGCCCTGATCGCGCCCAAGGCGCTGATGTATGGCGTGAGCCTGGAAGGGGCATCGCTGCAGGGCTCCAACCTGGCCGGCGCCGACCTGCGCGGCGTCAATTTCTCAGGCGCGCAGCTCAACCATGCCGACCTGCGCGACACCAAGCTGGGCCCCTTGATGATCGGCGGCGCGCGGCTGCTTCCCGCGCGGCTGGACAATGCCCAGGCCCGCTATGCCGATTTCCGCGGTGCCGATTTGCGCCGCGCCCGGCTGTCGGGTTGCGACATGTCCTATGCCAACCTGGTGGACGCCGACCTTCGCGACAGCGAGACCGATGGCGTAGATTTCTCCGGCGCCAAGCTGCCGGGACGCTTCGCCGAAGCCCTCGCCGCCACGGCCTGATCCAAAAATTAAGCCGCGACCATCGTCGCGCTTTTGGCGCGGATGAATTGCGCCAGGCGCGACAGCGACACCTTGGCTTCGTTCCTGGCGCCATCGAGCTGGAACAGATGGCCCATGCCGTCATAGATCTCCACGCTCACCGAGACCTGGGCGTCGGCGGCGCGGTCGCCCAGCTTGGAGGCGTCGTCGCGCAGGATTTCATTGGCGCCGGCATGGACCATGATGGGCGGAAAGCCGGTGAGCGCCGCATAGGCGGGCGAGGCATAGGCGTCGCAAGGGTTGGATTTGCGCAGGTAATGGCGCGCCGACAGAAACAGCAGGTCCCAGTCCAGCCAGGTGTCGGCCTTGCGGTTGCCCAGCATGGACATGCCCGACAGCGACAGGTCCGCCCAGGGCGACAGCGCCACGATCCCGCCGGGCAATTCCAGGCCGGCATTCCTCACCGCCAGGGCCACGGCAAAGGCCAGGCCCCCGCCCGCCTCGTCGCCCGCCAGGATGATGGCAGAGGCCGCAACACCCTTGGCCAGAAGCGCGCGGTAAGCGTCGATGCCGTCGCGCACCGCGGCGGGAAAGAAGGCTTCCGGCGCCAGACGGTATTGGACGCTGAAGGCGCCCACGCCGCTGGCTTCCACCAGCCTGCCCACCAGCGCGCGATGAGTCTGTGGCGAGCCGGCGACAAAGCCGCCGCCATGGAAATACAGGATGGTGCGGCCCGGATCGTCGCCCACCGCACCGGCCCATTCGCCGGGAATGGCGCCCAGCTTGCCGGGCGAGAAATCCATCGCTTCGGGCGCAGGGCCGAACTTGGCGAACAGCGCCGCATAGCGGGCCCTGACATCCTCGATGCCGGACAAGGGCTTGGGTTGCGGATTTTGCGGCCAGAACGCCATGGAAAACCGAAGCACCTTTCACCACAAGCCTAACAAAAAAACGGGGGCATCCCAATGGACGCCCCCGTTTGTTGGTTAAAAGCCGAGGCGGCTTAAGCGGCCTTGGCGCCTTCGATAGTGGTCAGCGCCGGCGCATTGATGGTGATGCGGCGAGGCCTCTTTTCTTCCGGCACGATGCGCTCCAGGTCCACATGCAGCAGGCCGTTCTCCAGGCGCGCGGCCTTGACCTCGACATGCTCGGCAAGCTGGAAGCTGCGGTCGAAGGCGCGGCCGGCAATGCCCTGATACAGAAGCTCGCCGGCGGGCTTTTCGGCCTCGTCGCGCTTGCCGCTGACGGTCAGGACGCGGTCCTTCACATCCACCGACAGGTCCTTTTCGGCAAAGCCGGCGACCGCCAGGGAGATGCGGTAATTGTTCTCATCGGAGCGCTCGATATTGTAGGGCGGATAGCCTTGCTCGGACGCGGACTCCAGAAGACCGATCAGCCGGTCAAAGCCGACGGTGGAACGGAAAAAGGGCGAATAATCGATACGCATAAGACAACCTCCTAAAAGCGTTGCGGTTCGGGACCGGCCCCAGGATGGCAACCGGCAAACCGGTATTTAGGTGGGCCAAGGGGGTCTTCAAGACCTTCTCAGGGGCTTGAAAATCGGGCTTAAGTGCCCATGGAAGCGCCCGATTCAGCAAAAGTATAATGATCCCCGCCGCCATCCTGTTCGATCCCTTGCCCATCAAGGCGGTGGGGGCGGAACTGCGGGCCGCCAGGTTCCCGGCAGCGCCGGATGTTCCGGCCCGCGGCGTCTGCGTGCTGCTGAACGGCCAGACCGAATTCATCGAGAAATATTTCGAGGTGATCGACGAGTTGCGCGGCCGCGGCTTTGCGGTGGCGACCATGGACTGGCGCGGCCAGGGCGGCTCGGCCCGGATGACACAGGACAGCCGCAAAAGCTTTGTCGGCGACTTTTCCGAATATGACGAAGATCTCGACACGCTGATGAACTGGATCGTGCAGCCCATGCTGGCCGAGGGGCAAAAGCCGGTGGCGCTGGCCCATTCCATGGGAGGTCACAACCTGCTGTGCGCCCTGACACGGCGGCCCGAAAGGTTTGCGGCCGCCGTGGCGAGCGCGCCGATGATCGCGATTTCCTTCCGCGGCAAGCGCGAGTTCCTGGTGCGCACGATCACCGCCCTGCAGATGTGGCGCGGTCGTCCCGCCGACTGGGTCTGGGGCATGGAAGCGCGCGATCCCCACAAGGTCAGCTTCGCCACCCAGTTGGTCACCTCGGACACGCAGCGTTTCGAGCGCACCCAGATGCTGCTGCGCGAGCATCCCGACCTGCGGCTGGCGGGCGCGACCTGGAGCTGGCTGGCGGCCGCCTTGCGCTCGATGGACTGGCTGAAGGCGCCGGGGCGTCCCGAAGCCATCACCACGCCGCTTCTGGTGGTGGGCGCAGGCAAAGACCGGATTTGCGTGACACCGCAGACCAAGGCTTTCGCGGCGCGCCTGCCCGCCGGCGAGTATCTGGAAATCCCCGATGGCGAGCATGAACTGATGATGGAGCGCAATCCGATCCGCGCCGCCTTCTGGGCCGGGTTCGATGCCTTCATGGCAAAGCACCAGCCATAAAAAACATCGCGCCCCGGTTGCCCGAGGCGCGACGTCTTTAGCTTCAACCAATCGTTACTGCGGAGCGACCTGGCCGGCCGACTGGGCAGCAGCCGGGGGGCCGGCAGGGGCAGCCGGAGCCGGGGTCGCGCCAGACTGCTGATCCTGGGCGGGGGCCGTGTCGTTGGCCTGCGGCGTCGAGGACTGCAGCTGCTGCGGCGCCACAGTGTTCTCGGCCACAGCCGAGACATCCGTAGCGGTCGTGGCAGGAGCCGCGCCAACCGGCTGGGTATTGGCAGCCGCCACGTCATTCGGCGACGGCGTGGGCACGACCGGTTCGGGGATCGCGGCCGCCTGCTGCTGCGGTGCGATGGTCGTTTCGACCGTCGCCGTCGCGGTGCTCATGCTGCGGGCCGGTTTGGCCGAAGCCAACTTCACCGGCGCAATGGGCGCAGGTGCGGTTTCAGTCGCAGGCGTCATGGCCGCCGGTTCAGGCGCGGGCTGCGCCATGGGGGCCGGGGCCGGCGATGCCGGCATGCTGCTGGCCGTCACCACCGGCTTGGAGGAAGACGAACCGGAATAGGCATAAAGGCCAACGCCGGCGACGCCGACCATCAGCGCCATGGCCACCGCGCCCACGATCTTGGGCGTGTTGTTGGGTTCACGGTCTTCCGGATTGACAGTGTGGAAGTTGCTCAAGCCCGCACTGTTGCCCGAGGGGCTGTTGTGCAGGGCGATCGGATCGTCGGACGGGGCGTTGAAATCACGCAGGGTCATGCTTTCCTCCTGAAAGAAAATATTTCGTTCAGGAAGAGAACGTGATTTCCGCCATGCGGTTTCGCTTTGCGCAAACAAAGGCAAATTGCGGCGGCATTGCGCGCCCGACGCCGCAATTGTGCGATGAATTAACTCGCAAATACAATGTTTTCAGTGGCTATCGTACAGGCGAAAGCTGGGTCACGCCTTGCCGGAAAGCAGCGCCACCGCTTCGGTGTGCACGCGGGCATCGCCGCAAGCCAGCGTCCTGGAGCCTTCGCGCCAGGGCTCGCCGTCCCAGCCGGTGATGATGCCGCCGGCGCCTTCGACCAAAGGAATCATCGCCGCGATATCCCAGCGATGCAGCGGGCCTTCTATCACCACATCGACAAACCCCATCGCCAGCATGGCGAAGATGTAGCAGTCGCCGTGATAGCGGGTCAGGCGCGCCTTGGCCTTCACCCCCGCAAACGCCGCTTGTTCTTCCGCCGACATGTAAGCGGACGGATCGGTAGCGCAGAGGGTGGCGTCCTTCAGGCTTTCGCATTCGCGCACTTTCAGGGGCGTGCGCTTTTCGCCTTCCAGCAGAACAGAACGGCCATTCACGCCCAGGAAGCGTTCGCCCAGCACCGGCTGGTCGAGAATGCCCAGCACCGGCTCACCGTCATGTTCCAGCGCGATCAGCGAGCCCCATTCGTGACGGCCGGTGATGAAGGCGCGGGTGCCGTCCACCGGATCGAGCACCCAGCGCCACTTGTTGGCGCGCAGCCCGGCGGGCTTCTCGCCATATTCCTCGCCCAGGATGGCGTCCTGCGGACGTTCGCGGTCAATGATGGCGCGGATGGCGCGCTCGGCGCCGCGGTCGGCCTCGGTGACCGGATCGAAGGCATGCACACCAGGCTTGTGCGTCACCTCGATACGCTGGCGGAAATAGGGACGGATCACCGCTCCCGACGCATCGGCCAGGCGGTTGGCGAAGGCGACAAGTTTGTCATCCACTATCATGGTCGGGTTATAGAGGTAGTAGGCCACCGCAGGCTAGATGGCGCCTACACCCTGGCTGTGGTCCAGCCGCAAATTGCCAGCAGGACAAAGAAGCCGAAGACATACGCGACGGGCACATGCCAGCCCTCCTTTACCCAGCGCACAGCGGAACGGCCTTCCGGAAATATGCTGGTCAATGCCACGCCCGCCGACGAACCGAACCACAGACAGGAACCGCCAACGCCGACTGCATAGGCCAGCAAAGCCCAGTCATAGCCCCCCTGCTCCAACGCCAGGGCCGTCAGCGGAATATTGTCGAACACCGCTGCGATGATTCCGATGCCAAACGTGCTTTGCCAACTGGGTACCGGGAGGGACTCCACCGGCATCAGCGAAGCGGATCCCACCAAAGCAATCAGGAAGACCGCGCCCGTGGCGGCCGGGGGCAATACCGTCCAGTCGGGCTTGCGGATCAGCGTGGTCACCAGGATCGCAGCCCACAGCCCCAGGCCCAGGGCGGGAATGGCGTGTTCAAGGTGGGGCGCAAAGCCGGCGACCGCGATATTGGTCCCGACCAGCGCCGCCAGCATCGCCAGGACGGTGCCGAGCCGCCCCCAGTCTATCGGCAGATCGGGGCCTTCATGCGGATGCACGGGCGCCAGCCGATGCTGCTGTAGGGCGGCGGCAGTGCCAAACACGGCAAAGCACGCAATCGCGCCAATGAAGGCGGGCGCAACGACCAGAGGCGAGATGCCGGCAATCCAGATCATGGTGGTCGTGGTGTCGCCGATTACGCTGCCGGCGCCCCCAGCATTGGCCGCCGCGACGATGGCGGCAAGAAATCCCACACCGACCTTGCCGCGATAGGCATGCCGCGCCACCACGCCGCCCACCACCGCTCCTGCGATATTGTCGAGGAAGATGGACAGCACGAAAATGAAAGCCAGCAGAAACAATCCGCCAGTCCAGTTGCGGGGCAGCAGTCCCGGCATGGCTTCGGGCGCGTTGGAAAGTTCGAACTGGTTGGCCAGCACGGCAAAACCCAGCAGCAGCAGGAACAGGTTCGCCAGCAGCACCCATTCCTCGGAAAAATGCGCGGTCAGCCCCGCAGCGCCGCCCGGCTCCGACAACTTGTAGGCGATGACAGCGGCCAACCCCGCCAGCGATATCCAGAGCGAGGCGCGATGGAATATCGCAACGCCCGCCAGGGTGAGTCCGAACAGATAGAATTCCACCGGGATGCCCAGCATTCCTAAGCCACCTTCCAGATCATTAGACTTTCCAAAAACTCACCACGAGACCGCCCGAAACGATCAGCGCCCCGCCCAAGAAGATTGGCACAGTCGGCACCGTTCCGAAGGCAAACCAGGCAATCACCTGCCACATCACAAACAGGAGAGACAAATACAACCCCGCCACCTGGGCGAATTCCAACGGTGCCAGGTTCAGGAGGGTGCCATAGCCCGCCAGCAGCGCCGCGCCGGCCAGAAACAGGCCGATGCGCGCCAGACCCTGATGCTCAAAAAGGGATTTGCGGATGATGGCGTCGCCCGTCACCTCCAGGGCGGTGGCGATCACCAGCAAGAGCAGGACCGGCATGTCGGTCAGCAGCTTCATTGACGCCCCCCTGTGCGGACTCACAATAGCCGCACTCGCCACAACAGCGCGAGGCATTTTGGACGACTAGGCGTCCATGGCCTGCTTGGCCCGCTTGCGCAGGTGGGGAAGCAGCGCGCGCTTGCGCAGGCGGATGTTCTGCGGCGTGACTTCCACCAGTTCATCGTCCTCGATGTAGGCCATGGCCTGTTCCAGGGTCATCGGCACGATCGGGGTCAGCTTGACCGCCTCGTCCTTGGAAGTGGTGCGGATGTTGGTGAGCTGCTTGGCCTTGAGCGGATTGACGTCCAGGTCATTGTCCTTGGCGTTCTGGCCGATGATCATGCCTTCATAGACCTTGGCGCCGGTCGAGATGAACAGCTTGCCGCGTTCCTCGATGTACCACAGGCCATAGGTCACCGCTTCGCCCTGCTCGGTGGAGATCAGCACGCCATTGGTGCGCCCCCCCACGCTGCCCTTGTGCGGGGCATAGTCCAGGAACATGCGGTTCATCACGCCGGTACCGCGCGTGTCGGTGAGGAATTCGCCGTGATAGCCGATCAGTCCGCGCGCCGGGGCGTGGAACACGATGCGGGTCTTGCCGGCGCCGGTGGGACGCATGTCCACCATCTCGCCCTTGCGCATGGAAATCTTCTCGATGACGATGCCGGTATAGGGATCGTCCACGTCCACCGTGACTTCCTCGACCGGCTCCAGCTTTTCGCCATTCTCGGTCTTGAACAGCACGCGCGGGCGCGAGATCGAAAGCTCGAAGCCCTCGCGGCGCATGGATTCGATCAAGACGCCCAGTTGCAGTTCGCCGCGGCCAGCCACTTCGAAATCGCCATCGCCGGTTTCGGCGACCTTGAGCGCCACATTGCCTTCGGCCTCGCGGAACAGGCGCTCGCGGATGACGCGGGACTGCACCTTGTCGCCTTCGCGGCCGGCATAGGGGCTGTCATTGACCGAGATGGTCATGGCCAGGGTCGGCGGATCGATCGGGTGCGACGGGATCGGCTCATTGACCGTCAGGTCGCACAGCGTGTCGGCCACGGTGGCGTTCTCCAGCCCGGCAATGGCGACGATATCGCCGGCTTCGGCGCGCTCCACCGGCACGCGGGCCAGGCCGCGGAAGGCCAGCAGCTTGGTGACGCGGGTTTTCTCGATGGTTTCGCCATCGCGGTTCAGCGCCTTGATGTTGCGGTTGGTGGTGATGACGCCGGATTCGATGCGCCCCGTCAGGATGCGGCCCAGGAAATTGTCGGCCTCCAGGGTGGTCACCAGCATCTTGAAGGGATGCTCTTCGCCGGCCAGCTTCTGGGGCTTGGGGGGCGGGACGTCGTCCACGATGAGCTGGAACAGGGGATCGAGGTTCTTGTGCTCGTCTTCCAGTTCCCGGATGGCCCAGCCGTTGCGGCCCGAAGCGTAAAGATAGTGAAAATTCAGCTGGTCATCGTTGGCTTCCAGGGCCACGAACAGGTCGAAGATGGATTCCAGGGTTTCCTTGGGCTGGGCGTCCGAGCGGTCGATCTTGTTGACCACCACGATGGGCTTCAGGCCCAGCTTCAGCGCCTTGCTCAGCACGAACTTGGTCTGGGGCATCACGCTCTCGGCCGCGTCCACCAGAAGCACCACGCCATCGACCATGGAGAGGATGCGTTCGACCTCGCCGCCGAAGTCGGCATGGCCGGGCGTGTCCACCGTATTGATGCGGGTGCCGTGCCATTCCACGCTGGTACACTTGGCCAAAATGGTGATGCCGCGCTCGCGCTCCTGGTCGTTGGAGTCCATGGCGCGCTCGGCCATGTGCTGGTTCTCGCGCACCGATCCGGACTGTTTCAGGAGCTGATCCACGAGCGTGGTCTTGCCGTGGTCGACATGGGCGATGATGGCGATGTTGCGAATCTGCATGGGACCGGAATCAATAAGAGGGCGCGGATTTGCCGGGCTTATAGACGCATGCCGTGCTGCGGAGCAACATCGCGGAGGGCTGTTCCTATCGCGCGATTGCCAAGATTAACCGGTTTTCCCAGCCTTTCCGGGCATTTGCGGGAATTTGGGGCGGGTTTTTCGCCACACTATTGAGAGAATTTTCGCCTATAAGCCGCATCATAAGCGCAAAAATTCCAGGGCCCGCCGCACGCCGGACAGCCCCAAGGAAATATCCAGCATAGGGGAACCCGCCCGATCCGCCGAAAGATGCGGCGGGTTGTAAGTGTATACTGTAATCGAAGGGAGCCATGCTCCCGGCTGTATCAGGAACGTGTCGAGATGAATGTGCAGATCAGTCCGCTTCAGACCCCGCCAGTGCGCGATGCTGGCCCGGACGATGCGTCCAGTGGGCGCCGTCGCACCATTCTGATCGGGGTCGCGGCCCTGGCGCTGCTGCTGGGCGGATTCTGGTACTTCACCCACAAGAGCGCCCCCCCGGTGCGGCGCGTCACGGCGGCGCCGGTCAAGGTGGCCGTGGTGGAAGTGCGCAACATGTCGGTGATCGAGCGCACCATCGGCACCGTGCTGGCCAATTCCACCGTGTCGGTCAACGCCCGCATCCAGGGCCAGATGATCCGGGCCGGATTCAAGGAAGGCCAGATGGTCAAGACCGGCGACATCCTGTTCCAGATCGATCCGCGTCCCTATCAGGCGACCTATGACAATGCGCTGGCGAACCTGGCCACCGCCAAGGCCAAGGCCGACCGCTATGCGCGGCTGAAGTCGCAGAACGCCATTGCCGGCCAGGAATATGACGACGCCCAGGCCGCCTTCCTGGAAGCCAAGGCCACCGCGGAATCGGCGCGCCTGAACCTGGAATTCACCACCATCCGCGCGCCGGTCAACGGCAAGACCGGTCCGATCCTGGTCCAGCCGGGCAACATGGTGGCCGCCAGCACGGCCAGCACCAACGCCGTGCCGCTGGTCACCCTGAACGAAATCCAGCCGGTGAAGATCGCGTTGTCGCTGCCCCAGTCCGACCTGCCGCGCATCCAGGAAATGCAGCGCACCAAGGGCCTGACCGTGACGGTGGCCCTGCATGACGCGGGCGGCGGCGGCGACATCAAGATACCGGTCAACTTCATTTCCAATGCGGTGACCGGCAATACCGGCACCATCGAGCTGCGCGCAACCTATCCCAATGACGACATGGCGCTGGTGCCCGGCCAGCTTGTGGACGTGGTGGTGGCGCTGGCGGAAATCCCCAATGCCACGCAGGTGCCGCGCGAAGCCGTCAATACCGGCCCGGACGGCCAGTTCGTCTATGCCATAAAGGACGGCACCGCCCAGCAGGTGCCTGTGAAGGTGTTGTTCGACGATGGCGTCAACGATGCGGTGTCCGGCGCGCTGAAAAATGGCGACCAGGTGATCACCGAAGGCCAGTTGCGCGTCATTCCCGGCGCCAAGGTCTCCATCACCGGCGCCAAGAAGGCCAGCAACGCCAAGGGCGCGATGACCAGTGGACGGCGGCGCGTGCCGCACGCCCAGGACCGCGAAGGCTGAGAAGGCCCAACCGATGAACCTGTCCAAGCCCTTTATCGAACGTCCCGTGATGACCACCCTGGTCATGGCGGCCATGGTGATCTTCGGCGGCTTTGGCTATTCCAGCCTGCCGGTCTCCGATCTTCCCAATATCGATTTCCCCACCATCTCGGTTTACGCCAACCTGCCGGGCGCCGATCCCGACACCATGGCCTCGTCGGTGGCCTCGCCGCTGGAAAACCAGTTCTCGGCGATCAACGGCATCGACCAGATGACGTCGACCAGCACCCAGGGCTCGACCCAGATCCAGTTGCAGTTCAGCCTGGACCGCAGCCTGGACGGCGCGGCGCAGGACGTGCAGTCGGCCATCTCCGCGGCCACCCGCAACCTGCCCAAGGCGTTGCCGCAGCCGCCCACCTTCCGCAAGCAGAATCCTGCCGACATTCCGATCATGTTCCTGGCGATGCGGTCCAAGACGCTGAAATCGTCGGAAGTGGACGAATATGCCGAAACCCTGCTGGCGCGGCAGCTCTCCACCATCGACGGCGTCGCCCAGGTGGGCGTGTTCGGCACGGCCAAATATGCGGTGCGCATCCAGGCAGACCCAGCCGCGCTGGCCACCCGCCAGATCGGCATCGACAAGCTGGTCAACGCCGTAACCAACGCCAACGTCAACCTCGCCACCGGCGCGCTGAACGGAAGCACCCGTTCCACCGTCATCCATACCGGCGGCCAGCTCAGCAACGCCGCGGAATTCAAGAACCAGATCGTCACCTACCAGAATGGCAGCCCTGTCCGGCTCAAGGACGTGGCCAATGTGATCGACGGGCTGGAAAATCCCTATGGCAAGAGCTGGTACAAGGGCGATGAAGCCATCGTGCTGGCCATCTTCCGCCAGCCCGGCTCCAATGTCGTGGCGGTGACCGACGCCATCAAGAAGGTGTTGCCGCAATTTCGGGCGAGCCTGCCGCCGGCGGTGCAGATGGATGTGGTGTTCGACCGCAGCCAGATGATCCGCGCCTCGATCGACGATGTGCAACATACGCTGCTGATCGCCGGCGCGCTGGTGGTGGGCGTGATCTTCGTCTTCCTGCGCCGGGTGTCGGCCACCATCATTCCGTCGCTGGCCCTGCCCATCGCCATCATCGGCACCTTCGCCGGCATGGCGGCGTTCGGCTTCAACCTGGACAATCTTTCGCTGATGGCGCTGACCCTGTCGGTCGGCTTCGTGGTGGATGACGCCATCGTGATGCTGGAGAATATCGTCCGCCACATCGAGATGGGCGAGAAACCCTATGCCGCGGCGATCAAGGGCTCGGGCGAAATCGGCTTCACCATCCTGTCCATGACCATCTCCCTGGCGGCGGTGTTCATTCCCATCGTCTTCATGGGCGGTATCGTCGGCCGCTTGCTGCACGAATTCGCCGTCACCATCATCCTGGCGATCCTGTTCTCCGGCGTCATTTCCCTGACCCTGACGCCCATGCTGTGCGCCCGCATCCTCAAGGACGAGCATGGCCAGAAGCACAATGTCTTCTACCGCTTCAGCGAAAACAGCTTCAACAAGGTGCAGGGCCTCTACGACCGCACCCTGCGCTGGAGCATCACCCATCCCCGCGCGATCCTGGGTGTTTTCGTGGGCAGCCTTGTCGCCGCGGTGCTGATGATCTCGATCATGCAGAAGGATTTCCTGCCCAGCGACGATACCGGGCGCATCCAGGGCAACATCCAGGCCGCCAACGGCACCAGCTTCGCCAAGATGGCGGCTTACACCCAGCAGGTCATGAAGATCGTGGGCGAGGATCCGGACATTGACGGCGTGATGGGGCAGATGGACGGCAACAATGGCAGCGCCGGCACCAACAATGCCCGCATGATGATGATCAAGCTCAAGCCGCTGGGCGTCCGCAAATCCACCCCCGAGCAGATCATTCGCCGCCTGCGTCCCAAGGTTTCGCATATTGCCGGGGTCAATGTGTTCCTCACCAATCCGCCCGCCATCAACCTGGGCGCGCGCAGGGCCCGTTCCACCTATCAGTACACGCTGCAGGGATTGGATCTGGGCCAGTTGCAGGACTATTCCGACCAGTTGATGGAGGCGCTGCGCAAGCAGCCCGGCTTTGTCGACATCACCTCCGACAACGAATCCGCGATGCCGTCGGTCCAGGTCAAGATTGACCGCGACCGCGCCGCCGCCTTCGGCGTATCGCCGCTGCAGATCGAAACGGCGCTGGGCTCGGCCTTTGGCGGCCAGCGCATCTCCCAGATCAACACCTCATCGAACCAGTATGAAGTGATCATGGAGCTGCTGCCGCGCTATCAGAGCGACGCCTCCGCGCTGGACCGGCTCTACATCACCGGCACCGGCAACACGTTGGTACCGCTGACCGCGGTGACCGACATGACCTCCAGCACGGTCCCGCTGTCGGTCAACCATGCCTTCCAGATCCCGGCGGTGACGGTTTCCTTCGACCTGGCGCCCGGCAAGGCGCTGTCGGACGCCGTGACCGGCATCCGCCAGGCCGGCGAGGCCATCGGCATGCCCGAATCCATCCAGGGCAGTTTCCAGGGCACCGCGGCGGCGTTCGAGGAATCCACCAAGAATATGGGCGTGCTGCTGCTCATCGCCATGGTGGTGGTCTACATCATCCTGGGCATTCTCTATGAAAGCTTCATCCATCCCTTGACCATCCTGTCGGGCCTGCCCTCGGCGGCGGTGGGCGGCCTGGTTACGCTGTGGATCGCGCATCTGCTGTTCCTGGCCGAGATCACGCCGGTGGACATGTCGCTGACGCTCTATGCCTTTGTCGGGCTGATCATGCTGATCGGCATCGTCAAGAAGAACGCCATCATGATGATCGACTTCGCCATCAACCGGCAGCGCTCCGACGCCACGATCCCGCCGGAACAGGCGATCTACGAGGCCGCGATCGTGCGCTTCCGCCCCATCATGATGACCACCATGGCGGCGCTGATGGGCACGCTGCCAATCGCCTTCGGCAGCGGCTCGGGCGCGGAATCGCGCCGTCCGCTGGGCCTGTGCGTGGCGGGCGGATTGCTGTTGTCGCAGCTCCTGACCCTCTACATCACGCCGGTGATCTATTCCTATCTCGACCGGTTCAGCACCCGGATGCAGCGCCGCAAGGCCCACCGCCGCAGCAGCGGCGCGCCCATGCCGGCTGAGTGAGAGCCACGACCGGCCCCTCAGGGCCGGGCAAATCGCTTCAGTGAACCGATTTGAGTAGCGAGCGCGCCGAGCTTGAGCGAGGCGCAGCGGCAAATGTGAGATCTCCGGGTTTAGGCCTACTCACCCTTAAACGTCTGTTTCATCTGATAGGCGATGCCGTCCTGCTGCATCCGCATGTTGCCGTCGGCGCTCATGGAATAGAGCCCCTTGAGATAGCCCAGATCACTTTCGCTGAGCTGGCTGGGCGGGTTCGGGCAATTCCTGGCCAGCAGGTTGACGATGCTGGGAAGCGGCTGCTGGCAGACCTCCAGCGAGCTGAGGTGGGTCAGCGCCAGCATGCCGATATAGTCGGCCAGGGTGCCCACTTCGTAATCCGTCAGTTTGGTGGGATCGGCGGCGATGATGACGTTGCGGAAGATGGTGCGTACGCCGTCCTTCAGCCGTCCCCCCGTGACCTTGCGGGTGCCGTTGGCGGTTCCCACGCCGCTGCCGCCGGTTGCGATGTCTTGCGCGACGGCGCCCACCAGGTCGGACGACACGGCGCCATAGGCATCCACCTCCACCTTGCCGCTCAGATCCTTGGTTGCGGTCAGGTACCAGGCCTGGATGGGGCGCGTGACCACCGCCAGCTTGTCGGCCTGGGCGGGACCGGAATGATAACCCAGATACATGCGGTACTTCCTGCGCACGGTATCCAATAGGTTCTGAGGCGTAGTGGTGAAGACGATTTCGATATTGGCGCGGCAGGACGGGTTCTTGTCCACCGGCGCCTTCACTTGGGCGGCCAGCTCGCGCACCCGGCGGCTGACGAAGGCGGCGAATTTGGGGGCAAGGCCCGCCGTGTTGGGGCAGACGCCGTTCTCCCAGCGCGCCATCTTGCCGGTGAGATAGGACGGCGCGGCAAAGGAGCGGACGAAGCGGTTCACCACTTCCTGCGGCGCTTCCTTCAGCCCGGTCACGGTCACGGTCACACTTTCCACCGGCCCCGCAGCACTTTGTGCCGCCGCAGCCAGGCCGCTTGCCAGAAGGAAAATCGTGATGGCTCCAGCCTTCATTCCGGTCCCTAACGCGCGCCCAGCGCCTTTTTCATATGGAAAGCGATCTGTTCTTTCTGCCCGGCCAGCAAGCGGTCGGTGTTCATCCGGTACAGACCTGTGAGATAGGCGATGTCCGTGCTGCTGAGTTCGCCGGGGGCACTGGCGCAGTTGGGCGCCAGGCTGTTGAGGATGCTGGGCAGGTCCACGCAATCGTCCAGCGAAGCCGGCCGGGCCAGAACCAGGAAGGCAATATAATCGGCCACCGCCCCCATCTCCATTTTCAACAGCCGGTCGCGATCACCCAGCACCAGTACATTCCGGAATCCGGTGCTCAGGCCATCGCTGACCCTGGTACCGGTTGAATGAACAACCGGCGCCGAAACCATCACACGGCACCATGGCGGGTCGAAGCATTTGGGAAGGCCGCTTGGCCGTGTGTCGCTGATGCGTTCGCCACTGGCGTCAATGGTGATCGTGGCGTACCAGGCCTGGATGGGCCGGGTCATGCGGGCCGCCTTCTCGGCGTCACCCATATTCTCGTAAAGGCCGAGATAGTTGACGTGCTTGTCGCGGACGTAATCCATCACCGATTGCGGGTTGGAGGCAAAGCCGATCTCGACATTTTGCTGGCAGGAAGGATTCTGGTTCACCGGGGCGCCGACCTGGACGGCAACAGCCTTGATCCTGCGGAGCACGAATTCCAGCAATTCGGACTTGAGGCCTTCGGCTTTCACGCAGATGGGCGTTTCCCAACGCCCGATCTTGCCGGCGACGCGCGATGCAGCGGCATGGGATTCCACATATTGCTGGATCTGCGTCACGCGCAGCGCCGTCACAGTGACGCTTTCCACCGGCGACTTGGGACCTTGCGCCGCCACGGAGGCAGTGCCTGCGACAAGGAAAATTGCGATGGCTGCTATTTTCATGCCGCCCCGATTCTACTACTCGTGTAGGTTTTATAGCACGCGCCCCGGTGGGGCGCAACTCACGGCGCTGCGGCGGGCGGCGCGGTCTCGGAGACGTAGAAAGTGCGCTCGTCCGGCGCCAGGTAAATGTGCAGGTGCCTGAGCACATCCATGCCGATGGTGATCTCCGGCAGGCCGCTGTTGAGCAAGGCGCGGTTCTCGGTCTGCTGGCCGCGGCCCCCCGCCCGGGCCATGCGGTCGGGCAACAGCATCATGTCCGGCGTCAGCACCGTCACCCCGCCGAAGGACAGGCTGGCGAAGGTATGCATGAAGGCGTTCAGGGACGGGTCGCTGTTGACCGCGCCCAGCGGCGTCACTCCCGGCGAATCCGCCCGCAAGCCGAACGCCATCCCCGCCACCGGCAGGCTGATGATGCTGTATTGCGAGCCGGTGTCGATCACCGCATCGAAAGCACGGCCGTCCAGCATCACCGGGATATGGATATGGCCGTCCTTGATGGTGAAGCGCATCGCGGCGATGGCCGGCGGATGCCAGTAATTGATGGCGCCGGGACAATGATCCTTGGAAAACAGCTTGAGGATGCCGGTGCCGAAATCCACGTCCACGTCATAGTCGAACAGCAGGTCGCGCGATAGCATGCCCGCCAGCATCGGCGTGCCGCGCGCGAAATCCGGATCGGGCCAGATGCGCAGCTCCACATCCCGCCGCTGGACCTTGCCGAAGGACAGGCTCTGCACCGTGGCGGCGCTTTGCGAGACATGACCGCTGACATCGCGCGTCTCGCTGGCCGGCGCCCCGCGATAGCTGCCCACCGCAGCGCGCGCCCGGCGCAGCCGCAGCTTCAGTTCTTCCGCCACAGTCCGCGTCAACTGGCTCTGGGGCGCGCCGGTATCCAGGATCATGCCCTTGTCCACGCCATTGACGGTGACCGGCACCACCATCACGTCGGTCGCGCCGAAATGCGCCATCTGCTGGCTGGAGAGAAGGCGCAAGGGGCCGCAGGCCTGGGCTTGCGCGGCCCCTGTCCCGGCAAGACAGAACAAGGCCGCGATGACGGCCCCGCGCATGCCTAGCGGCAGGCGAAGGCCATGGCGGGACCGCTGGAGGACAACGTCGCCGGCGCGCCATGGAAGCAATTGACGGCCTGGGCCAGGCCGCGGCTCTTGGTCAGGGTGGCGATAATCGCGGTGCCGTCAGGGCTGATGTCCTTGCCGTCGGCGCGAAGCTGCGCCCAGACGCGGTTGACCTTGCACACTTCGGGACCCGGCAGGCGCGAGCCGGGCAACAGTTGCGGCGTGCGGCAGGTGATGGCCTCGGGATCGCCAGTGCCGCTGGGATAAAGCGCCAGCACGGCTTCCTTGGTGCCGCCGGCGGGCGCGGCCATGGCTTCCACCTTGGGCGCCGCCGCGGGCGGCGGCACGGCCGCCGCCTGGACAGGATTTTGCGGGAGCGGCGCCGGCTCGGGCAGAAGGACGGGCGCGGCCACCGCCACGACCATCAGCCGCGGCAGGCGGCGCGGCTGGACGGACTGCGGGGTGACGCCGATATGCTCGCTCACCACCGCGACATTGCGGGTAATATTCTCTGTGACCTGGGCGCGCACGGCGGCAACTGTGCGCTGCACATCCATCGCCAGCGGCGAATTGAGAAAGCCCGCCATCACCGGCAGGCCCAGCGCCATCGCCGCGGCACCCGCCAGCAGCAGCCGCTTGCCGGGGCCCAGGCGCCGCGCGGCCTGCCCCGTCATGATCTGCCGCACCCGGCCCGCCAGGTCCGCGCCGGTGGCGCCGGAGGCGCAGGCCAGCGGAGACTGGATGCAGAACTTGCAGACCTTGAGGATGCCGCCGGCATAGATCTCCGGATCATGGCCGTCGGCCAGCACGCTTTCGTCACAGGCGCGCTCGCGCTCGGCGATCAGCCGCGCCCCGATCAGCCAGACCGGCGGATAGAACCAGAACAGGGCTTCCACGGCCATGTGGATGGCGGCCGTGACATTGTCGCGGCGGGCCAGGTGCCCCAGCTCATGCGCCAGGATGGAATCGCGTTCCCGTTCCGACAGATGCGCCATCAAATCCTGCGGCAGCAGCACCACCGGCTTGAAGATGCCGACCAGGCCCGGCTCCAGCAGCGACGCCGAGGCCGCGACCCGCACCCGCGCGCCCGGCAAGGAGAGTTCGCGCGCGCCCTGAACCATCGCCCGCAGTTTCAGCCAGCGCACCAGCCGCAGAGACAGGATCGCGCCCAGGCCCAGCAGCCATATGCCCAGCAGCAGCGGGCCGGCGTCCGGCGTTTGCGCATGCGGCGCCGCCAGGGCGCGCATGGGCGCCGAGAAGTTCTGCGCCGCCGGCGGAATGACCAGGAGGAGGCGCGGCAGGGGGAGCAGATGCGCCAGTCTTTCGCCCAGCGCCGCCAGCAGGGTAAAGGGCAGCAGGAATTTCAGCGAGGCGGCGAACCACAGCCAGAAGCGCGCCCGCGCCCCATTTTGGCGCAACGCCAGGGTTAAAAGCCCCGCCGCACCGGCGAACAGGGTGGATTGCCACAGATGGTCGCCCAGCGAGGTGATCAGGGCGGCGATCATGCTTCCCTCTTCTTCTTGGCGGCCAGTTCGCGCAGCAGCTTTTCGGCGTCGGCCACGTCCTTGGAGGAAAGATTGCCCGCCTCGATCAACTGGGCCATCACCGGCTGCATCCGGCCGCCGAACAAGGAGAGGAACTCATCCACCAGCCGGGCCTTGGCGGCGTCGCGGGTCACCACCGCCTCGAAGATATGGGCGTTGCCGATCTTGCGGGCGCGGCGCAGCGCCTTCTTGGTCTCCAGCCGGTACACCATGGTCTGCACAGTGGTGTAGGCGGGACGGCCCTTGGGCCCGAAACTTTCCTGGATGTCGCGGATGGCGGTGGGACCGTTGTTCCACAACACCTCCATGATCTGCAGTTCCAGCTTGCTGAGCTTGGGAAGTGGCATCGGGGCATCCTACTACAACAGTAAGAGCTTAATCCGGCGCGCGCGGGGCGGCAAGGAGCGTTAACGGTCGAGCGGGGCTCCGACGATGCGGGGGCGCAAGGCGTCGAACGGGCCGCACAGCAGCAGCCCGGCCAGAAAGCCACCCAGATGCGCCTGCCAGGCGACCAGTCCGCTTTCTCCGCCCATCCCCAGGCCCGTAAGGCCGGCCAGGAGATTGATCCCCGCCCAGACGCCGGCGAACAGCAGGATCTGGCGCGAGAAGATCGGCGCCAGCGGCGCCTGGTCGGGCGATGTCCAAGGCGCCTGGCCCGGCAGCATGCGTAAGCCGGCCGCCATCAGGCCGGAGATGGCGCCCGACGCGCCCACCACCGGCAGGGCGCTGCCCCAGTTGAAGGCCAGATAGGTCAGCGCCCCCGCCAACCCGCAGACCAGGAAGAAGGCGAGGAACAGCCCGGTGCCCAAGCGGCGCGCCACCACCGGCCCGAAGGCCAGCAGCCAAAGACAGTTAATCACCAGATGGGTCCAGCCGCCGTGCAGCGCCATGTAGGAGAAGAAGGGAACGGCGCGTTCCAGCACTGTCCCAGGCCAGGACGCCATCAGGTCGGTCTGGCTCGAAACGAAAGCGTGGCTGTAGCGCGCCGGGACCAGGGCATATTGGTAAATCATGTCGGCGGAGCGGGCCGGCGGCAGCGCCATTCGCGCGGCATGGGCGGCGGCCAATCCTGCGATCAGCCACAGCACGACCGATGGCGCGCGGAAGATGGGCTGGCGCGGAGACTGGGACTGCAGGAAGGCCATAAGCCTATCTAGGGTGCTTTAGGGCCCGCGCCAACCGTGCCGCGATGAAACAGCCTTTGTCCCCTTGCGGCGTGCCAAAGCGTGCCGCGGGCCGTGCCTTTCTGGGACGGCCGGCCGAAGCCCCGGGGGCCTGCGCCGAAGGCCCCGCCTGCCCGTGCCGCAAAACACCGCCATTTGCGCGGCTTTTGCATCGGACCTGGCCCAAGGCGGCACAGCCAATTCCTAACAGCGATTAAGGACTGGCATGGCGGTTGCTCTGTTCGGGTCAACTGAAACTGGAAAGCACGCCATGACCCGTTCCAAGACCATCATTGCTCTGACGCTCCTCGCTCTGTCCGCCACCGCGGCCTCCACAAGCGCTTGGGCCGGCGATTGGACCAATGCCTCGATGTACAACGGTTATGGCTCCACCAACTCGAACCAGGCCTCGGGCTATTCGATGCGCGACGCCAACGGCAACCTCACCATGGTGAACGGCCAGGTAACTTCAGCCCAATACCAGCAAGGCAGCGGCGCTCAGTATGCCGGCGGCGGAGTTGGCATGGGCGGTGCAGGACCGACGTACGGACAGGCCAGCGCAGTCGGCAACCAGCTGAGTGTGACGGTCATCGGAAGCCGAAATACGACGATCATCGATAGCCAGCAGATCAACAACGGTAACCAGACCGCCACCGCCAACGTCAACCGTCAATAGTTTTTCAAATAGGAAAAGGGAAGCCCCTCCCATGACTCGCCGCGCTCGCAAACATCTCCTCAAGCCGCTGGTTCTCATGCTGGCCGCTGTCGCCCTCGAAGGCTGCATCAGCCCGACCCCGGACTCGGTCGGCCGTTACACCAGCCCGATCGGCGGCGCGCCCGTGATCTCCAACGAGACACCCTATTCCGCGGCCCTGCGCTGCATGGGCGGCTTCGTCCGCCAGCGTCCGGTCCGCATCGCCGTTGGCCAGATCGCCGACTATACCGGCAAGGCTGAAGCCGATGGTTCGGGCCGCAAGGTCACCGCCGGCGCCGCCCTGATGGCGATGAGCGCCCTGAACAAGGCCGGCGTCCACATGGTGGAACGCTTCGATACCTCGGTTGCCGAAATGGAACTGAAGTATGCCAACAACAAGCTGATCGGCGACGACCAGCATCCCAACCCGCAGGCCGGCGATTTCCGCAAGATCCTGTCGGGCTCGATCCCGGGTTCCGACTACTACATCGTGGGCGGCATCACCGAGCTGAACTTCAACATCCGCAGCGAGAATGCCAACGGCAATGGCGGCGGCACCGCCACCAATGCCACCACCGGCACCGCTTCGGGCAGCATGTATGTGATGAATGTCGGCCTGGACATGCGCCTGGTCAACACCAACACGCTGGAAGTCGCCGACGTGATCTCGTACCAGAAGCAGATCATTGGCCGCCAGGTTTCGGCCGGCGTGTTCGACTTCCTGGGCACCAACTTCTTCGACATCAGCGTGGGCGAAAGCGCGCTGGAGCCGATCCAGTTGGCGGTCCGTTCGGTGATCGAACGCGCCACCCTGGAGATGATCACCCGCATCTATCGCGCTCCGGGCGGTTCCTGCTCGATCCCGCTGGGCACTAATGAAGATCCGCTGCGCGGCGCGGGCGAATACTATCCCGCCCAGGTGGCCTATGCCGCGCCGTACCCCGCACCTTACGCGCCGGCGCCTTATGCTCCCGTGCCGCAGCCCGTCTATTACGCGCAGCCCCACTTCCAGGCGACCTAAAGCGACGGCAGCCGCAATGCCCCTTATGGCGGCTATCGCGGTGAGCCCGGCCTGAGCCTGCGCGGCGCCTTCTAAGACTTAAGTTTCCGTCCAAACACACACACAATCGAATATTCAGGAGCCCCACCATGAAATCCTTCAAGATCCTTCTCGCCGCCTCTGTCCTGGCGCTTTCCGCTTCCACCGCCTTCGCCGGCGACTATGGCTACGGCGCCGGCTACGGCACCTGGGACAACAGCAGTTCCTCGCAGGCCTCGGGCAGCAACATCCTGAACAACCAAGTCAACCTGCAGACCAACTGGTCGAACCTGATGGGCGTGGTTGACACCGTGGGCGGCGATGTGGTCGCCCAGGGCGCCGCCGCCGGCAACATGGTGGACGTCACGACCATGAACGACACCCGCGTGCTCAATAACCAGTATGTCGGCAGCCAGGCCACGATCGGCTCCAACATCTCGATGGATGCCAACAATGTGTGGGGCAGCGTCGGCGTGCAGAACCAGGTCCTGTGCAACGGCGCCAGCGTCTCGACCGATCCGATCCTGACGGCCGTGACCTCCAACCAGGAATGCCATTCCAAGGACCCCTATTCGGGCGTCAGCGCGCTGGTCACCAATGTCGGCGGCAACGCCGTGTTCCAGGGTTCGGCGATCGGCAACACCTTCGAGGCCGACTCCAACGCCCCGAACTTCCCGGTGATCTCGCGTCAGTTGAACAATTCGGCCGTGATCTCGAACATGGGCGTCAGCGCCTTCAATGTCGGCGGCACCGTGGGCATGTCGTCCAGCGCGATCGGCAACACCTCGCAGATCATCCACTACAACACCAACGGTCACTAACACCGGAACGCTCCGGAATTCTAAGGGGCAAAATTAGAATTCCGGTAGCGGAGGGGGCGGGAGCGTTCGGACATCGCTCTCGCCCCCTCCAACTCTTGAAAGGCCGCGCTGAAAAGCGCGGCCTTTTGCCTTTTATCGCCCGGAATAGTATGTCCCGGTTCATGTCCGCCCTGCCCATTGACCTGGATGCCTTCGAGGCCGCCGCCGTTACGCAGCAGCCCTTCGCCTTCGCCATGGTGCCGCGCTTTGTGAAGCCCGAAGCGATGGCGGCGATCAATGCGGATTTCCCGCTGATCGCCCATCCCGGTTCCTTCCCCCTGCCCACCCTGAAATACGGCCCGGCCTTCGCAGCGTTGATGGAAGCGATCCAGGGGCCGGAATTCACCGCCGCGGTGGAAAAGAAGCTGGGCGTGAGCCTGGACGGACGGCCCACCATGGTGACGGCGCGCGGGATCTCGGCGGCGCGGGACGGGCAGATTCACACGGACTCCCGCACCAAGGTGATCACGGTGCTGATCTACATGAACAATGCCTGGGAGGCGAAGGCCGGGCGCCTGCGCCTGCTGCGCGGGCCGGACAATCTGGAGGATGTGATCGCCGAAGTGCCGCCGGATGAAGGCACCATGCTGATCTTCAAGAACGAGCCCCATGCCTGGCACGGCTTCCATGCCTTTGAAGGCCCGCGCCGGGTGATCCAGCTCAACTGGGTGACGGATATGGGCGTGGTCAAGCGCGAGCAGTTCCGCCACCGGGTCAGCGCGTTCTTCAAGAGACTGCGCGGCAAGCCGGTCCAGGAAAGAATGTAACCATGACGCGGAGCATCTTTCGCATCGCCGTGATCACCGCCGCCTTCCTGATGGTGCCCGCGGTGGCGATGCTGTTCACCAATGAGGTCAATTGGGGGCCGGGCGACTTCCTGACCATGGGTGCGCTGCTGTTCGGCAGCGGCCTGGCCTATGTCCTGATCACCCGCAACATCGTCGGCCGCGCCGCGCGCATCGCCGTGGGCGCCGGCCTGGCGATTGTCGTGCTGACCGTCTGGGCCGAATTGGCGGTCGGAATCTTCTAAGGATAAGCGTGCCAAACCCCGCGCCCATCGCGGATGCGATGGCCGCCGGCGGTTTGTTCCACATGGGCGGACTCCAGCGGCACCTTGCCGAAACCGCCGGGGATATCGAGCATGTAGGTGGGCATGGCGAGGCCCGACAGGCGGGCGCGAAGCTCGCGCACCAGCGCCAACCCCTCCTCGACAGACACGCGGAAGTGCGACGTGCCGCGCGCCAGGTCGGGATGGTGCAGGTAATAGGGCTTGATGCGGTTCTCGGCGAAGGCGCGCATCAGCGCCGCCAGGCTTTCCACCGTATCGTTGACGCCCTTCAGCAGTACGGACTGGCTGACCAGCGAAATGCCGCCGTCCACCAGCCGCGCGATCGCTGCGCCTGCATCGGGCGAAAATTCCCGCGCATGATTGGCATGCACCGCCACCCAGGTCGTGGCGCCGGGGGCATGCAGCGCCGCCACCAGATCGTCGGTCACCCGTTCGGGATCCACCACCGGCACCCGCGTATGCCAGCGGATGATCTTCACATGCGCGATGGCGGCCAGGCGCTGGGTGATCTCCGCCACCCGGCGCGGGCTGAGAATAAAGGGATCGCCGCCGGTGAGGATCACTTCCCAGATTTCGGGATGGGCGGCGACATAGGCCAGGGCGCCTTCGAAATCCTCTTTCGACAGAACATTGTCTTTTCCGGGCCCGATCATTTCGCGGCGGAAACAGAAGCGGCAATAGACCGGACAGGCCGCCACCACCTTGAACAGCACGCGGTCTTTATGCCTATGCACGATACCCGGCACCGGAGAATGGTCGTGATCGCCGATGGGATCGGCCAGTTCTTCCGGCAGGGTGTTCAATTCTTCCAGGCTGGGCAGGAACTGGCGGGCGATGGGATCGGCGCGGTCAGCGGGATCCACCAGCGACAACAGGGTTGGCGAAACCGCCACCGCATATTTTCGGGCAACGTCGTCGAGACTCATATCTTCTTCTTCGCCTTGAAGCTGGGCAGGAACACCGCCAGCAATCCGATGGCCGGCAGGTAAGAGCACACCTGGTAGACATAAGTGATGGAAGTGTGGTCGGCCAGCGCGCCCAGCACCGCAGCGCCGATGCCGCTGAGCCCGAAGGACAGGCCGAAGAACAGGCCGGAAATCATGCCGACCCGGCCCGGCAGCAATTCCTGGGCATAGACCACGATGGCGGGAAAGGCGGACGCCAGCACCATGCCGATGATTACCGACAGGACGCCGGTCCAGAACAGGTTGGCGTAAGGCAGCATCAGGGTGAAAGGCAGCATGCCCAGGATGGAAAACCAGATCACGTATTTGCGGCCGATGCGGTCGCCCAGCGGCCCGCCCAGCAGCGTTCCCAAAGCCACCGCGCCCAGGAAGAAGAACAGGTGGATCTGGGCTGCCTGCACCGACAGGCCGAAGCGGTCGATCAGGTAGAAGGTGTAATAGCTGCCGACGCTGGACAGATAGACGAACTTGGAAAACACCAGCGCCAGCAGGATCACCAGCGACCAGACAATCTTGGTTTTGGACAGGCTGGAGAGACGTTCGCCATGGTGATGCTTGATGCGCGCCAAGCCGTGATGCTTGTACCAGGTGCCGACCTTGAACAGCAGGATGATCGCCAGCAGCGCCAGCACGCCATACCAGGCCACCGCGCGCTGGCCATAGGCGGCGACAAGGAACGCGGCAGACAAGGGGCCCAGCGCCGAACCGACATTGCCGCCGACCTGGAACAGCGATTGCGCCAGGCCATAGCGCCCGCCCGAGGCCATGCGCGCCACCCGGCTGGACTCCGGGTGAAAGACCGATGAACCCACTCCAATCAGCATGGAGGCTATCAGCACCACCGGATAGTTGCCGGCGACGGACAGCAGCACCAGCCCGACCAATGTCGCGACCATGCCCGCCGCCAACGAATAGGGCATGGGCTTGAGATCGGAGACATAGCCTACCGCCGGCTGCAGCAGCGAGGCGGTGCATTGGGATGCCAGGGTGATCAGCCCGATCTGGGCGAAGCTGAGGTGAAACTGCTCCTGCAGGGTGGGATAGATGGCCGGCAACACCGCCTGCATCATGTCGTTGAGCATGTGGCCGGCGCCGATGGCCAGCAGCACCGCGAAGCTGGTGTCATGGATTTTGCTGGCGGCCGGCTGGGTCATGGCGCGCGGAGCCTAGCGATTATCACCCTGTTGAACAGCCTTTTTCCCGCAACCGTGTCATTCGTTGTTGCGCCGGGGCGCGAGGGGCGGGCATGCTGGCGAAAAAGCCGGGGAGAGACACATGCGCCGCTTGTTGTTCGCCGCCTTCTGTATTCTGGCCGTGCCTGTAGCCGCTGCCGCGCCGGGCTGGAAGCTGGCCCCGACCACTGCCGACACGGGCGGGCGGGCGCCCGTCGCTCATGGCGGCAAGGTGCTGGCGCCGGGCTCCTCGCCGCTCAGCGTGCTGGCCGGCTGTTCGGACGACATCGCCAAGCTTTGCAATGGCCGTTCGGGCCTTTATGCCGCGCGCGCCTGCCTGACCGAAAACAAGGCGCGGCTTTCGCGCCGCTGCACGGTGGACCTGGCGGCCCTGCCCGCCTCCAGCGTGCCGGCCTGCAGCCGCTCGCCGATCTGCGACAACCGCCTGGGACCGACGCGCGAGGAATTGCGCCGGGTGCTGTGGGACCAGACGATGGGCTACAGCTATGACTATCCCTTCGACCTGCCGATGGGCGGTGGCGGCGCCACCGGGGTGGCAATCGACACGCGCGGCAATATCTGGGTCTTGCAGCGGACCGCCGCCGGCCAGCCGCAACTGTTCGAATTCGACGCGCAGTACAAGCTGATCCGCACGGTGCCCGACAGCGTGATCGGCCGGCTGGAAAAGGGCCACGGCATCAAGGTGGATGGTCAGGACAATGTCTGGATCAGCGACGCCAATGGCGCCATTGTCCTGAAGCTGAGTCCCCAAGGAAAGCTGCTGCAAACCATCGGGGTGCGCGGCAAGCGCGGCGACTGGAACGAAGCCAAGAGCCAGCGCCTGCTGTGGCAGCCGCTGGATGTCGCTTTCGCACCGAACGGCGACATCTACATCGCCCAGGGCCATGGCAATGAAAGCCCCAATGACGCAGAGCTCGCGCCGGATAACCGTGTCGGCGCTTCGCGTATCCTGCACTTGGACCGCAGCGGAAAATTCCTGGGCCAGTGGTATGGCAACCAGATCGGGCCGGGAAAGTTCAGCATGGCACACGGCATCGCGGTGGATCCCAGGAATGGCGATGTGTGGATCGGCGACCGCGAGGAATACCGGCTGGTGGTCTATGGCCGCGATGGCAAGTTCAAGAAGACGCTCCCCATGCTCAACCTGATGTGCGCCGTGGCGTTCGATTCCCATGGCGATCTGTGGGTTTCGACGGGACGCGACGGACAGCTTCTGAAGCTGGACCGCAACGGAAATGTGCTGGGCGCGGTGGGGCGCGGCTCTGGGCTGGGCACCGGCCAGTTCATCGAGGCGACCTATATGGCCTGGGACAAGGCGGGCAATGTCTATTCGGGCGATACCAGCGTCGGCCGCGTCACCCGCATGGTGGCGCCGTCAGGGCAGCGGCGCTAGACGTTAGCGCCGCATTCCGCGGCGCGACCCTCAACTCGCGCAGGCCCGCCTCCCCTGCGCGCGCGCAAGCGCGCAGGCGGGGGAGGTGGCTGTAGCTGGCCAGCCGCGAAGCGGCGGTTAAGCCAGCGAAAGCCGGAGGGGGAAGACAAAAACTAGAACATCAATGGCGTCCAAAGAACGTCATTGATGTTCGGCGCACCGGTGGCCAGCATCACCAGCCGGTCGAAACCCAGCGCCACGCCGCTGGACGGCGGCATATGCGCCAGGGCAGCCAGGAAATCCTCGTCCAAGGGATAGCGCACGCCATAGACGCGTTCCTTTTTGACCATCTCGCTGTCAAAGCGGGCGCGCTGCTGAACCGGATCGGTCAATTCGCCGAAGCCATTGGCCAGCTCCACGCCGCATGCATAAAGCTCGAAGCGTTCGGCCACGCGGGCATCGCGCCCGCTGGTGCGCGCCAGCGCCGCTTCGCACACCGGATATTCGTAAAGAATGCAGGGCCGCTCCAACCCCAGCTTCGGTTCCACCCGAAGAGTGAGAATCTTGGCGAACATGTCGGACCAGTCGTCATCATCGGCGACATCAATGCCGCCGCGCCGGGCGCGGGAACGCAACGCGTTGGCATCGCCCACGCCTTGCGGCGACAAGGTCGCCAGCAGGTCAATGCCGGCTAGGTGGGTAAAGGCTTCGGCCACCGTCAGCCGGTCGGCTTGCGCGCGCGGATCGCATTCGGCAGCGCGATGGCGCAGGACCTTCGCCTCCGTCACATCCGCCGCCAGCGCCAGCAGCGCCAGGCTGTCGGCGATCACCGCCTGATAGTCTTCCCGCGCCCGGTACCATTCCAGCATGGTGAATTCCGGCGCATGCGTGCGGCCGCGCTCGCGGTTGCGGAACACCCGGGCGAAATCGAAAATCTTCTCTTCGCCCGCCGCCAGCAGCTTCTTGGCGGCGAATTCCGGCGAGGTGTGCAGGTAGAGCGGCGTGCTGGCCGCATCGGGCCCGGTCAGGCGGGTTTCAAAGGCATGCAGATGGGTCTCGTTGCCGGGGGACATGACCAGCGCCCCGCACTCCACCTCGGTGAAGCCGCGGGCCTCGAAATGGGCGCGGATGGCGGTCTTCAACCGCCCCCGCTGGATCAGCAGGGGCCGCCGGTCGGCATGATTTTGGGCGTTCCACCAGGGCATTTTGACCTCTTATAGCCCCCCTGCTATAGCCCCCGGCAAATCCGCTGATTTGAAGAGGTTTCCCGTGGTTTCGGTTATCGCCAGCTCCGTGCGCAAAGGCAATGTCATCGAAAAGGATGGCAAGCTTTATCTCGTCATCACCGCCGAGAATATCCATCCCGGCAAGGGCACGCCCGTCACCCATCTGGAAATGCGCCGCATCAGCGACGGGGTGAAGACCGTGGAGCGGCTGCGCACCACCGACAGCATCGAAAAGGCCTTTGTCGAGCACGAGGACTATCAATACCTGTACCAGGACGGCGAGCAGTATGTGTTCATGCAGCCCAAGACCTTTGACCAGTTGCATGTCGGCTCCGACGTGGTCGGCGATGCGGCGCCCTACCTGACCGAGAACATGGACGTGCAGTTGCAACTGTTCGAAGGCAACGCCATCTCGATCGAGATTCCCCAGCGCGCCACCTTCGAGATCGTGGACACCGAACCGGTGGTGAAGGGCCAGACCGCGTCCGGCTCGTTCAAGCCGGCGATGCTGTCCAACGGCGTCAAGACCATGGTGCCGACCCACATCGTCACCGGCACCCGCGTGGTGGTGATGACCGCGGACGGCGCCTATGTGGAGCGTGCCAAGGACTAGCCGTTCCGCAAAACCGGCATAGCTTTTTCGAAACGGCCCGCACTAAGCTTGCGGGCCGTTTGCTTTTGAGGGATGCCATGGCCAAACGCATCGACCCCCAGACTCTGCCCACCGTTACCGGCACCTTCTATCCACCGCCCCATGACCAGCCCTGCCGGGCGCGCGAGCGCCGCAAGCTGGGCGATGCGGCCGGGCTGACCCAGTTCGGCGTCAATTTGCTGCGGCTGGCGCCTGGCGTCTGGTCCAGCCAACGCCACTGGCATACCGGGCAAGACGAGTTCGTCTATGTCCTGCAAGGCGAAGTGGTACTGCTCACCGACACCGGCGAAGAGCTTCTGAAGCCTGGCGATTGCGCCGGCTTCAAGGCGGGCGACAAGGACGGCCATCATTTGCAAAACCGCGGGCCTGCCGACGCACTTCTGCTGGAGATCGGCACGCGCGTGGCCGAGGATGGCGGGGAATATCCCGACATCGACATGGCGTTCCAGGTCAGCGCGCCCGCCATGTATACCCGCAAGGATGGCACGCCCTATACCGGCATCCGGCTGCGCGGTCCCGATGCGAAAGACTGACTAGCGGAAATTGATCTCGACCAGCACGCCTTCGGGATCGGGCACGAAGAGCTGTTTCAGCTTGCCGCCGGGCACCACCCGCTCCTTGAAGGTCAGGCCGGCCTCTGTCAGGCGCGCGCGCATCCCCTCGAAATCATCGCCCTGGAAGGCGACATGGTCGAAGGCGCCGGTATCGGGCTCGCCTTCCCTGGGCGCGGGCGGGGCCTTTTCCCGGCCCCAGGCGCCGGCGGTGTCGCTGGCTTCCACCAGGTGGATCACCGGCACCCCGCCCAGATAGAGCCAATAGCCGCGGAAGGGGAAATCCGGGCGCATCCCTTCGGTCAAACCCATCAAATCCACATAGAAATCGCGGGTGCGGCGGAGCTGGCCGCAGCGGACGGTGACATGCTCCAGAGCCTGAACGCCCATATTTTCCATTCCTTTACGCCGCCAGGACCTACCGGCGGCCTTCGGCACCTTACCGCAGGCAATGCCCCATGCTAGCGTGCCGGCGCCCAATTTCGAGGACCCCCATGAAAAAGCAGCTTGTGATCGCCCTGATGGCCGCCTTCTGCGCCAGCCCCGCTTTTGCCGCCCTGAAGGTGGGCGACAAGGCCCCCGATTTCAGCGCCACCGCGGTGATGGCCGGCAAGGAATTCAACTTCAACCTGAAGACGGCCCTGAAGAAGGGTCCAGCCGTGGTCTATTTCTATCCCGCCGCCTACACCAAGGGCTGCGATATCGAAGCCCATGCCTTCGCCGTAAATGCCGACAAGTTCGCCGCCGCCAAGGCCACCATCATCGGCGTGTCCGCCGACAGCCCCGCGCGGCTGCAGGAATTCTCGTCCGATCCAGCCTATTGCGCCGGCAAATTCGCGGTGGCGTCGGATGCCGATACCAAGATCGCCGAATCCTACAAGCTGAACGTGACCGCGGCGCGCAAGATCACCGATGAGCGCAAGGGCACGACTTTCCACGCCATCATCGAGCGCGTGACGTACGTGATCGGCAAGGACGGCAAGATCCTGGCCGCGCTGTCGTCCAAGGAGGACGGCATTTCGCCCGAAGGCCATGTCGAGAAGTCGCTGGCGATGGTCTCCGCCAAGTAGTTTTCTGGAACAAATGCAAAAGCCGCCCGGGAAACCGGGCGGCTTTTTTGTGTGTTTCGCATAGGGACTGAACACCCCTGTGGCGGGGCCGACACGGCCCGATGCTGCATTGCAGTATTTAGAAAAAATTAAGCAATTACAAGGATTTATTGTTGCTGAAATATCACGGCTGCGTGGCCGAGATACGTCTTTGTGACAGGCCTGACTCTTGCTCTATTTCGGGCGGGCGAGCGCTGTACGGGGGATCCGCTTCTGCTGTGTCCGACAATGCCGCCGATGGAAAGCATCGGCACGTCGTGAAACGCAAAGCCGGGTGCATCTCTTGTCCAAATGCCTTCTCTTGAAGCTTGCCGTTGCTGCGCTGGTTCTGGCGCCGTTATCGGTTAACGCTGGCGAGCGGCCTCCATCTTCCAGCATAAAGTCCAACATCACGCCGCGCGTCTTGGACCTTACCCATGATGTGATCAGCTTTCTGGGCTTCGGCGCCGACCAGGTCAACAATCCCACCGATCCCCAGCCGGTTGCCGAGCGCGCGGTGACCGATCGCCCGAGGACCGAAATCATTCCGCGCGAGATCGCGCCCATGTCCATCGCCAACCTGGCCGCACCGCCGCCGCGCCTGCCGGCCGTGACCGCCACCGCCCCGTCGGTGGAAACTCCGCTGCGCCGGCTGTTCTGCGTGGAATATGCCCGCATGCGGTCCGGCCTGGCGGTGTTCGGCGATGCCAAGCATTGGTGGGAACGCGCCAAGAGTCTCTATGCCCGCCTGCCCCACCCCGTGGAAGAAGCCGTGATGGTGTTCTCCGGCTCCAAGCGGCTGAAGCGGGGCCATGTCGCGGTGGTGACCGATATCGTCAGCCCCCGCCAGATCATCGTGGACCAGGCCAATTGGCAGAATAAGGGCGAAATTGACCACGCCACCCCGGTGCTGGACGTCAGCGCCGCCAATGACTGGAGCCTGGTGCGGGTGTGGGACATCCCGTCCGGCCAGTTCGGCGCCCGCACCTATGCCATCAGCGGCTTTATCGCCAAGGGACTGACCACCGCCTCGCGGGACTGACAGGCCGTATTTGCCTATAATGCGGTGACCATGGCCGCCCCTTCTGTTTCGATCATCACCCCGACCTTCAACCGCCACGCCTTGCTGCGGGCGCAGGCCGATATCGTGCGCGCCCAGAGCGTACAGGATTTTGAATGGCTGATCCTGGATGACGGGCCGCAAGCCTCGCCGTTTTTCCAGCAGCTTTCGGATCCGCGCATCCATTACACCCATCTGGACGGCGCGCCCATGCTGGTCAGCGCCAAGCGCAACTGGTTGTGCGAGCGGGCCACCGCGCCGGTGATCGCCCAGTTCGACGATGACGATTATTACGCGCCCAATTACCTGGCCACCATGCTGGCGCGGCTGGATTCCAGCGGCGCCGAAATCACCAAGCTGTCGGCATGGTTCGTCTATTCCGCGCAGCTCAAGCGCCTGGGCTATTGGGACACCGCCAACACCCTGGGGCTGCATTTCACCTTCGGGCCGGAGCCGGTGCTGAACGCCTTTTTCAATCAGGAGGCGCCGGACAATATGAAAAACAACTATGCCGGCTATGGCTTCAGCTATGTCTTCAAGCAATCCATGTGGGCGACGGCGCCGTTCCCGCATGTGAAATACGCTTCGGATTTCGGATTTGTCGCCGCTGCGCGGGACAAGGGCTGCCGGCTGGACCATTTCGCCGATACCGAGGGCTTGTGCCTGCATGTGCTGCGCAAGGACAATATGTCCAAGAGCTTCCCGCAGTATCTGCTGCCGGACTTCATGTTGGGAAAGCTGTTTCCGGCCGACATTTCCGCGCTGCTCGACAGCTAGAATCAGAAATCCAAAAGCAAAAAGCCCCGCCGGTTTCCCGGCGGGGCTTTTCGTTGAATTGTGTTGGCGGGTTTCTAGTCTTTCAGTCCTTGGCAGACCTGGCAGCGTTCTACTCTCCCGCGGCTTAAGCCGCAGTACCATGGACGCAGAAGGCTTTGACGGCCGAGTTCGGAATGGGATCGGGTAGAATTCCTTCGCTATGACCACCAGGTCGGCAAAGGACTGAAAGACGGCCCGCGTTTGCACGCGAACCTGCACTTTGTGAATACGACACACGGCGACCGATATTTTAGTTTGTGGTGTTGTATGCCTGGCTTTGTTTCCAGACATGGAACGGTGCTGCTTGCGATCAAGCCAATCGAGCAATTAGTACCAGTAAGCTCAACGCATTGCTGCGCTTACACGCCTGGCCTATCGACGGGGTAGTCTTCCCCGGCTCTCGAGCGAAACCTAGTTTTGAGGTTAGTTTCCCGCTTAGATGCTTTCAGCGGTTATCTATTCCGTATTTAGCTACTCGGCTATGCCACTGGCGTGACAACCGATCCACCAGAGATACGTTCTTTCCGGTCCTCTCGTACTAGGAAAAAGTCCTCTCAAGTTTCGAACACCCACGGCAGATAGGGACCGAACTGTCTCACGACGTTCTAAACCCAGCTCACGTACCACTTTAAATGGCGAACAGCCATACCCTTGGGACCGGCTACAGCCCCAGGA
>CANJJD010000018.1 GCA_947474645.1 Alphaproteobacteria bacterium
GCCACTACAACACCGTCCGGCCGCACTCATCCCTGGGATATCGGCCACCCGCACCGCTGGCATTCAGCCCTGTCCCACCACCTCTGGATCAGGCGGCGGCGATGCAATAGTCTCTCTATGCCGGTGGTACAAAATATCCGTCAGGTCATTAAGCCTTGGGGCTATGGCTTCGTGAGGGGGCGATGCAGGAGATGGGCCAGCCGGAACCCGGCCTTTTCGGCCTTTTTGGTGCCAAAACGGGCGCCTGCCGCATCCGCCAAGCAGGCTTTCGGCCAATTAACCTAAGAGCCCCGTTTCATTTTGGGCTTGAAGCCATGCCGGGCGGGCGGCCGAACCGAACCTTACCGAAAAATAACTTTTAAATCAGTGGCTTAGGTCAGAAGGTACTGCGCCGCCATGGCCGGGAAAGCCAACAGCGCCACGGCCCAGATCACCGCGGAGGCGGCGTTGGCGATCATGAAGGGCCAGAACGCCAGTTCGGACATCCCCGCCACCAGGGGCACGGTGGCGCGGAAGGGTCCCATGAATCGGCCGATGAAAATCGCCCAGGTGCCCCAGCGATGAAAGAAATGGAGACCCTTTTCAATCTGCTCCTCGAAGCGCCGGAACAGCCAGAAATGCACGATTTTGTGATGATAGTGAAAGCCGATCCACCACGAGATCCAGTCTCCCATGATCGAGCCGAGCACCGCGCCCGCCACGGCCGGGAAAAGCCCGATATGCGAGGCGCCTATGACCCCGCCCAGGGTAAGCAGAAGGATGGTGCCGGGGACAAGGAAGGACACGCCGACAAAGGATTCGGAAAAGGCGATGGCGAAGGCGATGGGAAAGACCCAATAGGGATGGGTTTGAGCGGTGACGGTGACCCAAGTGCGCGCATCGTGAGTAAACCAGTGAAAAATATCGAGAAACACGCGTCCGCCTGTTCTTGTGATCGGGCCGCCGGGAGCCCGGGGGCCGACATAGCGTTATTGCACCTGCCATACCAGTTGTGGCGCCAGTTGCCGGGCCAGTTACCGGGACAATTGCGACATATTTTTCCGTTGCCGGGCGGCTATATGAGCCCCTGTCCGTTGAGGCTATAAGGTTCACGCTGCGTTCATCCGCGCGGTGCTAACCCATTTGACATATTCAGTTTCCTTGGGTTTTCGGCCCTTTTGTGACGCGGGATAGACGTTATGAACATTGATCGTTCCCCCGGAGATTTTGGACATCTTGGCAAGGGCGCGCCCGGGCCGGTGGGCCGTAGCTGGGCCGGTGTCAAAAGCTGGAGTTCGCGCAATCCCCGCCTGTCGCGGGTGGTGTGGTTCGCCGTCGGGCTGATCCTGCTGGCAGCGTTGATCTGGGTGATCTATCCGCCCAAGGCCCAGAACCGCCGCGGCCAGATCAACCAGGGCGCGCAACCGGTGGGTGTGGCCAAGGTCATCAGCGGCGATCTCAATCTGACCTTGAATGCGCTGGGCACGGTAACGCCGCTCACGACCGCCACGGTACGCCCGCAAGTCGGCGGCATGCTGATCAAGCTGAATTTCACCGAAGGCCAGATGGTCAAGGCCGGCGACACGCTGGCCCAGATCGATCCGCGCCCTTACCAGGCGGCGCTGAACCAGGTGCGCGGCCAACTGGCGCGCGATGCCGCCACCCTGGCCAACGCCAAGGTGGATCTGGCGCGCTACCAGTCGCTGCTCGCCCAGAACGCCATCGCCCAGCAGCAGGTGGCGACCCAGGAAGCCACGGTCAGGTCCAACGAAGGCATCGTGGTGTCCGACCAGGCCAATGTCGCAACCGCCCGCATCAACCTGGGCTATACCAACATCGTCTCGCCGGTGGCGGGCCGCGCCGGCATTCACCTGGTGGATATCGGCAATATCGTGCAGGCGGGCCAGGCCAACGGCATCGTGGTGGTGACCCAGCTCGATCCCATGAGCGTGCTGTTCACCATTCCCGAGGACAGCGTCGGCAAGGTGGTGACGCGGGTCGACAGCGGCGCCACCCTGCCGGTGGATGTCTATGACCGCAGCCAGACCCACAAGATCACCAGCGGCAACCTGTCGGCGGTGGATACGGTGGTGGATCCGACAACCGGCTCGGTGAAGCTGCGCGCCTTGTTCGACAACAAGGACAACAAGCTGTTCCCGGCCCAGTTCGTGAACGTCAAGCTGTTCGTGGACACGCTGCACAACCAGACGCTGGTGCCGGTGCCCGCCATCCAGCGCGGCGCCGATGGCAACTTTGTCTTCGTGGTGATGCCGGACAAGACCGTCACCCAGCGCGACGTCAAGACCGGCGTGCAGGACGGCGACAATATCCAGGTCCTGTCGGGCCTGAAGCCGGGCGACACGGTGGTGGTGGATGGCGCCGATCGGCTGCGCGACGGCGCCGACGTGGAGATTCCCAACCAGACCGTCAAGCTCACCGCGCCGTCCGGCAGCGAGGCCGACGCCGCCCGCGCCGCCCGCCGCGCCGAGACGGCCGCGGCGCTCAACAAGGCCTGCAGCGAGGACGTCAAGAAGATCTGTCCCACCGCCAAGCCCGGCAGCCGCGAGATGCGCATGTGCCTGTTCCAGAACCGCGATGACCTGAACGCCGATTGCTCCAAGGCGCTGTCGCAGATGCGCCGCGGCGGTGGTGCCGGCGGCGGACGCCGTGGGGGCGGTGGCGGCAGGGCGCCGTGACCGCATCGTCAGCGGGCGCCGGCGCCCCTTCGCCCGAACCCAAACCCGGCGCCAATATCTCGGCGCCTTTCATCGAGCGTCCCGTAGCGACATCGCTGCTGATGATCGCCATCCTTCTGGTGGGCCTGTCCGGCTACAAGTTCCTGCCGCTGTCGGCCTTGCCGGAAGTGGATTATCCCACCATCCAGGTGCAGACCTTCCTGCCCGGCGCCAGTCCCGATGTGATGACCACCTCGGTCACCGCGCCCCTGGAAAAGCAGTTCGGCCAGATGCCGGGCCTGAAGGAAATGTCGTCCGTCTCCTCGGCCGGCTCCTCGGTCGTCACCCTGCAGTTCGACCTGTCCCTGTCGCTGGATATCGCCGAGCAGGAAGTGCAGGCGGCGATCAACGCCTCCAACAGCCTGTTGCCCAACAACCTGCTGCCGGCGCCGCCCATCTACGCCAAGGTCAATCCGGCCGACGCGCCGGTGATCACCCTGGCAGTCAGCTCGACCAGCCTGCCCATTACAACGGTGCAGGAACTGGCCGATTCCCGCATCGCGCAGAAAATATCGCAACTCTACGGCGTGGGCCTGGTCAGTATTTCCGGCGGCCAGAAGCCGGCGGTGCGGATACAGGCCAACCTGCAGCGGCTGGCGTCGCTGGGCCTGAACATTGACGATCTGCGCACCACCGTCGCCAACAACAACGCCAATCAGCCCAAGGGCAGCTTCGACGGGGCGACCCAGTCCTACACCATCAACGCCAACGACCAGCTCCAGGATGCCGAGGCCTACAAGAACATCGTGGTGGCCTACAAGAACGGCGCGCCGGTGTTCCTGCGCGACGTCGCCAATGTGATTGAGGGCGCCGAGAACAACAAGCTGGCGAGTTGGGCGAACAAGTCGCCGGCTGTGCTGATCAATGTGCAGCGCCAGCCCGGCGCCAACGTCATCCAGGTGGTGGATTCCATCAAGGAATTGCTGCCCCGGATCCAGGCAGGGCTGCCGCGCTCGGTCGATGTGAAGACCCTGACCGACCGCACCGAGACCATCCGCGCCTCGGTGGAGGATGTGGAATTCGAACTGATGCTGGCGGTGGTGCTGGTGGTGGCGGTGATCTATTGCTTCCTGGGAAGCCTGCCCGCCACCTTCATTCCGTCCCTGTCGGTGCCGCTGTCCATCGTGGGCACCTTCGCCGTCATGTACCTGATGGGCTATTCGCTTAACAACCTGTCCTTGATGGCGCTGACCATCTCCACCGGCTTTGTGGTGGATGACGCGATCGTGATGATCGAGAATATCAGCCGCTATATCGAGAAGGGCGAGACTCCCTACAACGCCGCCATGAAAGGCGCCGGCGAAATCGGCTTCACCATCGTGTCGCTCACCGTGTCGCTGATCGCGGTCTTGATCCCGCTTCTGTTCATGCAGGAAGTGGTGGGGCGCCTGTTCCGCGAATTCGCCGTCACCCTGGCGGTGACCATCCTGATCTCGGCGGTGGTGTCGCTGACCTTGGTGCCGATGCTGTGCGCCAAGCTGCTGCGCACGCACAAGGAAGACCAGAAGCGCGAGAGCGGCATCCAGAAGCGGATCGAGGGCTATTATGCGCGGCTGGTGTCCGGATATGACCGGTGGCTGATCTGGGTCCTGAAGCACCAGAGGCTGACTTTGCTGACGGCGGTCGGCACCCTGGTGCTGACGGTGCTGCTGTACATCGCCATTCCCAAGGGCTTTTTCCCGCTGCAGGACACCGGCTTCATCCAGGCCATCACCCAGGCCGGCCCCACCGTTTCGTTCGACGCCATGTCCAAGCGCCAGCAGCAACTGGCCGCCAAGCTGCTGGAGGATCCCGACGTCGCCAGCCTGTCGTCCTTCATCGGCGTGGACGGCACCAACAACACCATGAACAGCGGCCGCTTCCTGATCAACCTGAAGCCCAAGAGCCAGCGCGACGGCGTTTCCGAGGTGATGGAACGGCTGCTGGAGGATGCCCATAGCGTGCCCGGCATCACCTTCTATCTTCAGCCGGTGCAGGACCTGACCACCGATTCAGTGGTCTCCCGCGCCCAATATCAATTCGTGCTGCAGGCCGCGACCAATGCCGCGCTCACCCAGTTCGTACCCAAGCTGGTGGCGGAACTCGGTACCAAGAAAGCGTTGCGCAATGTCTCCACCTCGTTCCTGGACAAGGGGCTTTCGGCCTACCTGAACGTGGACCGCGATACGGCGGCGCGGTTCGGCGTCACCTCCGCAACAATAGACAATGCGCTGTATGACAGTTTCGGCCAGCGCATCATCTCCACCATCTTCACCCAGTCCAACCAGCGCCGCGTTATCCTGGAAGCCGATCCCAAGCTGCAGAATTCCGTGCAGTCGCTGCAGGAAATCTATCTGCCCACCGCGGGCGGCGGCCAGGTGCCGCTGGCCGCCATCGCCAAGGTGGAACAGCGCACCGCCCAGTTGCAGATTGACCATCTGTCGCAATTTCCCTCGGCGACATTCTCGTTCGACGTGGCGCCGGGCTATTCGCTGGGCGCGGCGGTGAAGGCCATCCAGGCCGCCGAGAAGACTGCCGGCCTGCCGCCCGGCATCACCACCCAGTTCGAAGGCTCGGCCCTGGCGTTCCAGTCGGCCTTGACCAACGAAATCCTGCTGATCCTGGCCGCCATCGTCACCGTCTATATCGTGCTGGGCGTGTTGTATGAGAGCTTCATCCATCCGGTGACGATCCTGTCCACCCTGCCATCGGCCGGCGTGGGCGCGCTGCTGGCGCTGATCGTCAGCGGCCATGACCTCAACATCGTCTCCATCATCGGCATCATCCTGTTGATCGGCATCGTCAAGAAGAACGCCATCATGATGATCGACTTCGCGCTGGAGGCGGAGCGCAACGAGGGCAAGTCGCCGGCGGAAGCGATCCACCAGGCGGCGCTCTTGCGTTTCCGTCCCATCCTGATGACCACGGTGGCGGCGCTGTTCGGCGCCCTGCCGCTGATGCTGGGTTCGGGCATGGGCTCGGAATTGCGCCATCCCCTGGGCATTTCCATTGTCGGCGGCCTTCTGGTCAGCCAGATCCTCACTTTGTTCACCACCCCGGTGATCTATATCTATTTCGACCAGGCGGGCCGGGACCTGCGCGCATGGCGCGCCCGCCGCCGCGCCGCGCGCTCGGGACTTGAGCCGGAGCCGGCGGAATGAATTTTTCGCAGATCTTCATTCATCGGAAGATCGCCACCACCTTGTTGGCGCTGGGCCTGGGTTTGGCGGGGCTGGTCGCCTATTTCCTCCTGCCCGTCGCGCCGTATCCCAATATCGACATTCCCACCATCGCGATAAGCGCCAACATGCCCGGCGCCTCGCCGGAAACCATGTCCACCAGTGTGGCGACGCCCCTGGAACGCCATCTGGGCGCCATCGCCGGGGTCACCGAGATGACCTCGCGCAGCAATATCAACAGCACGCGCATCGTCATGCAGTTCGACATCAACCGCGACATTGACGGCGCGGCGCGTGACGTGCAGGCGGCGATCAGCGCGGCGCGGGCCGACTTGCCGGCGGCGCTGCGGTCCAATCCCACCTATCGCAAGTTCAACCCGGCCGACCAGCCAGTCCTGATCCTGGCCCTGACCTCCAAAAGCCTGTCGCCGGGCCAGATCTACGATCAGGCTTCCAACATCATCCAGCAGGAACTGTCGCAGGTTTCCGGGGTGGGCGATGTCTCGCTGAACGGCGCTTCGCTGCCGGCCATCCGCATCGAGCTCAATCCGCGCGCCTTGTTCAAGTACGGCATCGGGCTGGAAGATGTGCGCGCCGCCGTCAGCGCCGCCAACGCCAACAGCCCCAAGGGCGACGTCCAGCAAAAGGGCCAGACCTTCCAGGTCTATGCCAACGACAATGCCAGCCTGGCCAAGGACTATCAGGACCTCATCATCGCCTATCGCAACGGCGCAGGCGTGCGGCTCCAGGACGTGGCCGAGGTCTATGACGGGGTCGAGAATGTCCGCAACCTGGGCACCTTCAACGGCAACCCCGCCATCCTGGTGCAGATCACCAAGCAGCCCGGCGCCAATGTCATCGAGGTGGTGGATCGGATCCGCGCCCAGCTTCCCCAGCTCAAGGCCGCGCTGCCGGTCAGCATCGACCAGGGCATCCTGTTCGACACCACCACCTCCATCCGCAACGCCGTCCATGACGTCGAATTCAGCCTGATCGTCTCGACCCTGCTGGTGATCCTGGTGGTGTTCGTGTTCCTGCGCAATTTCAAGGCGACTTTGGTGCCCACCATCTGCGTGCCGCTGTCGCTGCTGGGCACCTTCGGGATCATGTACCTGCTGGGCTTCAGCCTGAACAATTTCTCGCTGATGGCGCTGATCGTCTCCACCGGCTTTGTGGTGGACAACACCATCGTGGTGCTGGAGAACGTCACCCGCCATCTGGAGAATGGCGAAGACCGCCTGACCGCGGCGCTGAAGGGCGCCGGCGAGGTCAGCTTCACTGTCCTGTCCATGAGCATTTCGCTGGTGGCGGTGTTCTTTCCGGTGCTGCTGATCGGCGGCATCGTGGGGCGCATCTTTCACGAATTTGCCATCACCATCACCATCGCGATCATCATGTCCATGATCGTGTCGCTGACCGTCACGCCGATGATGTGCGCCTATCTGGATTTCACCGTCAACGAGGACCAGAACTGGCTGATGCGCTGGTCGCGCGCCGCCATGGACCGGATGCAGAATTTCTACCGCCGCACCCTGACCTGGTCGCTGGGCAATCCCAAGACCATCATGGCCATCCTGGCGATCACCGTGGTGGTGAATGTCGGGCTCCTGGTCATCGTGCCCAAGGGGTTCTTTCCCGACACCGACAACGGCATGATTTTCGGCGGCATCCGCGGCGACCAGAGCATCTCGTTTCAGTCGATGGAGAAGAAGTTCAAGCAGTTCATCGACATCATCAAGGCCGACTCGGCGGTGGCGACGGTGGGCGGCTTCGCCGGCGGCCAGGCGACCAATTCGGGCAATGTCTTTGTCACCCTCAAGCCCTTGCGCGAACGGGGCCTGTCCACGCCGGAGGTGATCCAGCGCATGAGCCCCAAGCTGCTCCAGGTGGCGGGGGCGCGCCTGTTCCTGCAATCGGGCGGCGGCATCCGCGCCGGCGGCCGCCAGGGCAATGGCGATTACCAGTACACCGTGCAGGCGGACGAGCTGAAAGAACTCAATATCTGGCTGCCCAAGATCACCCTGGCGTTGCAGGACGTGCCGCAATTGCAGGACGTCAATTCCGACCAGCAGGACAAGGGCCTGCAGGTGGATCTGAAGATCGACCGCGTCAGCGCCGCCAGGCTGGGGCTGAACGTGGCCCAGATCAACAATGCGCTGTATGACGCCTTCGGCCAGCGCCAGGTCTCAACCATCTACAAGGACAAGAACCAGTATCATGTGGTGATGGAGGTGGCGCCCGCCTTCTGGCAAAGCCCGGAAACCCTGCACGATATTTTCATCTCGACCTCCGGCGGCTCGGTCAGCGGCACATCGGCCAGCGCCGCGGCCGGGGGCGCCTTTGTGGTCGCCCGTGGCGGCGCGACCGGCAGCGTGAACACCGCGTCCGCCGCCGCCGCCGATGCCGCCACCATCGCCGCCGATGCGGTGCGCAACCAGCAGATCAATTCGGTGGCCACCGGCGCGCGTGGCGGTTCGTCCACGGGGGCCTCGGTGTCCACGCGCGTGTCCACCATGGTGCCGCTATCGGCCTTCACCAGCTTCGGGCCGGGCACCACGCCCTTGTCGGTCAATCATCAGGGCCCGTTCGTCGCCACCACCTTCTCGTTCCGCCTGGCGCCGGGGGTTTCGATCAGCGAGGCGCTGGGCGCCATCCAGAAGACGATGGCCGACATCAATGTGCCGATCTCGGTGCATGGCGAGTCGGCGGGCACCGCGCAGCTTTTCCAGAAGAGCTTCGCCAACATGCCCTTCCTGCTGCTGGCGGCGATCCTGACCATCTACATCACCCTGGGCATCCTGTATGAAAGCCTGATCCATCCGGTGACCATCATTTCCACCCTGCCGTCGGCGGGTGTCGGCGCGGTGATGGCGTTGCTGATGTTCCGGGCCCAGTTCGACCTGATCGCCACCATCGGCGTGATCCTCCTGATCGGCATCGTCAAGAAGAACGCCATCATCATGATCGACTTCGCCATCGACCTGGAGCGCAAGGAGGGCCTCAGCCCGCACGACGCCATCTACAAGGCGTGCCTGCTGCGCTTCCGCCCCATCATGATGACCACCACCGGCGCCATCCTGGGCGCGCTGCCGCTGGCCATCGGGCTGGGCGAGGGCTCGGAGCTGCGCCAGCCGCTTGGCATCTCCATCGTGGGCGGGCTGTTCCTCAGCCAGATCCTGACGCTCTACACCACGCCGGTCGTGTTCCTCTACATGGACCGGTTCGGCAAATGGACGAGCGGGTTCTGGAACCGCTGGTATCACGGGCTCATGGGTGACAAGCCCGAAGACCACATCTCAACGCCGTCGCCGGCGGAGTAAACTTGTCATGCCCGCGTAAGCGGGCATCCAGCCTTCTATCCAACCATCAGAACAAAGTAGTTGGATTCCCGTTCATACGCTGTCGCTATGAACTCGCGGGAATGACAATGGAAGGGGTCAGGTCAGAGGTTCGGCAGATCGTCCTGCGAGCCGGCCTTGCCGTCATTGATCTTGGCGTTGCGGCTCTGGCGATACAGGTTGCGGGTCGTCGCATAGAAATCGATCGAGGTGCGCTCGATGGTTTCCACCTGGTCCAGGGTGGAGGCGCGGGCGTCCAGGATGCCGATACCGTAGCGCACCACCATCCAGGTGTCCCTGCCGTGGAAGCGGACATAGGTCAGGGGATCGAAGGCCTGGTCCACCGCGGTGCCCAACAGGTCGCGGGGCGGCTTGGGACCGGCGAAAGGCAGCACCAGATAGGAGCCTTCGGCGACGCCGCTCTTGCCCAAGGTGATGCCGAAATCATTGTCGTGGTCGGGAATGCCGAGCTTGCTGGCGACGTCGATCAGGCCGCCCAGGCCGACGGTGGAATTGATCAGGAGGCGCCCCGTGGTGTTCACGGCCTTGTCGCCATCGCCCTGCAGCACATCATTGGCCAGCACGACCGGCGAATTCAGGTTGTTCAGGGCATTGTGGATGCCGTCGCGCACCGGATCGGGCAACACGGCGCGATAGCCCTTGGCCAGCGGACGGGCCACGGCATGGTCCAGGCGCACGTCGAAATCGAACACGTCGCGGTTGGTTTTTTCCCAGGGATCGTTCTGGGCGAGGGATTCAGGGCTGGGGGTGCTGCACGCGCCTAGGGCAAGGCAGAGAGCCAGCGCGGAGATCACCGGAAGAGAGATTTTCATGCCCCACCAAATACAGAAATCTAAATAAAATAACGTTTACGGTGAGTCTCTAACGCCCAATATCGGTATTCGTGCCTTGGGAAACAAGGGGTTCCCGATGGGGCGCCCTGCGGCGTCCTGCCCTTTTTCCCGGCCTCCGGGCGTACAAAACCGTTGTTACACGACGGACATACGGCCCCTGGGTGTGGATGGATCAGGCCGTGGCGGATTTGCTACAGGGCCGGCCGACAACGGGGTGACCTTCCGGCCGTCGTACGGGATGGGCTTGTCCATCAGCAGGGGCGGGGCCTGCAGGGTCGCGGTCCCGAAGCCCAATGCGCAGATATTCTGTCCCAGAAAACATGCCCGCATGTGCGACCTTCCGTGTGGAAGTACAAAGCGCGATACGCAAAAGCGCTCCCGGGCAGATCAGAAAAGCATCAAACTTTCCTCGCGGTCCAATGCAGCGCCGCCGCCATGGCGGCCAGGTCCAGCAGGATCAGGTAGCGGTAATCGCAGGCCAGCGAGACGGCCGCGAAGGTGACGGTGAAAACAAGGGCACCCGCAAGAAGTCCCGCGATGGCCACATCGCCCGGCTCGCCCCGCCGCAGCAGCAGGACCAGAAGCACCAGCGCCAGTAGCCCCCAAAGGATGTGGGAATAGACGGGGGTGGCGAAGAACAGGTGGCTGTAACGGTCCAGCGTCCGGTCCTGGGGCCGCATGCCCGCCGTCAGGCCCAGCCGGCGCAGCAGTTCGGGCGGGCCTTGGATGCCGGTATGGGAATAATGGCAGACCGCAGTGTCGGGCGTGGTCAGCACCGCGCCGAACGCCGCCAGCCGGACGCGCAGGTAGAGCAGGGGATGGCCGGTGACCAGGCCCTTCCAGGCGCGCCCCATCGCGCCGTCGGGCGCATCGGACAGCCCGTGATTTATGGCGGCATCGGCGGCAAAGGGATCGTTGCGCAGCGGCGTGTAAAGCGCCGGACTTTTCTCGCGCAGGACTTTTTCAAATTCCGGGTCTTCCGCCGCCAGCGACGGCAGGGGCAATGCGGGATCGCGCGCCAGCACGCCGGCCAGGTCATAAGCCTGGCCCAGCCGGATCTGGGCGCTGGCGCCGTCCCCACCATCACTGCGCGATACCAGCCAAAGGCTGGTGCCCAGCCCCAGGATCACGGTCACGGCGAGAAAGCCAAATCCCAGCAGCCAGCGCTTGCGGGGCAGGGCCAAAGCGGCGGCGGCCACCGGCAACAGCACCACCGCGTTCTGGCGCACGCCTGCCGCCAGCGCCAGCAGCAACGCCGCCGCCACCAGCCAGCGCCTGCGTCCGTCCTTGGCGAAAACCGCCAGCGCCGTGAAGCCGGCAATGGCGGCGTTGGCGCACAACATGTCTTTCCAGATCTGTCCCTGGAACATCAGCCATTGCGGCGTCAGCACGATTGCCAGCGCCACCAGCGCCGTCCATCCGTTGCGCGGCTTCAGCCATAACAGCGCCAGCAGGGCGCCCAGCAGCAAAAGGCTTTGAAAGACCAGGAACAGCAGGGTGCCGGGCAGCACCGCATCGAACAGGCCCAGAAGCCAGGCCATCAGCGGAGGATGCCAACTGTTATAGGCGCCGCTGCGCCCATCGGCGAGCTGCTCCACGGAATCGTAGGACAGTTGCCCCGGCGCATTGATCGCCAGCATGACGCCAAAACCCAGGACCAATATCCCGGCGGCGGTGCGGCGTGCGGCGGTCACTAGCCGCGTCCGAACAGCGGCATCTTGGTGGCCATGATGGTGACAAAGGCCACGTTGGATTCCAGCGGCAGGCCGGCCATGAAGGCCACTTGCTGGCCGACATGGTCCACGTCCATGCGCGGCTCGATCCCCATCTTGCCGTCGGCCTGCAGCACGCCCTGGGTCATGCGCTCGGTCATCTCGGTGGCGGCGTTGCCGATGTCGACCTGCCCGGCGGTGATGTCAAAGGGCCGTCCGTCCAGGATGATGGACTTGGTCAGGCCGGTGATGGCGTGCTTGGTGGCGGTGTAGGGCGCGCTGTGCGGCCGCGGCCGATCAGCGCTGATCGAGCCATTGTTGATGATGCGTCCGCCGCGCGGCGCCTGCGCCTTCATCATCCGCACCGCTTCCTGGGTGCAGAGGAACGCGCCGGTCAAGTTGACGCCGACAATCGCCTGCCACTGCTCGAAGCTCAGTTCCTCGATCGGAATGGCGGGGGTGCCCATGCCGGCATTGTTGAACAGCATGTCCAGGCGGCCGAACCTGTCCTTGATCTTAGCGAAGATGGCTTTGACCTGGGCCGGATCGCCGACATCGCCGGGCGCCACCAGGTGATCGCCCTTCAGCGCCTTGGCGGTTTCCTCCAGCGCGTCTTTTTTGCGCCCCACCAGCGCCAGGCTCCAGCCTTGGGCGGCCAGCGCCTTGGCGGTGGCCCGGCCCACGCCGCTGCCCGCGCCGGTGATCATTGCGATTTTGCTCATTTGTGCTTTCCCACCCCTGATAACGGTCGTGCCGCCCGGCCAAACCATAGATTCCATAAGGCTTTAGAGGCAACAGCGGCTTTGGCCCCGCGTGCTTTATTTGGCCTCATATTTCCGTTAGAGGTTGCCCGCCGCAACGCCCGAAAAGGGATAGGGCATGGGAGTTTCATGCGTAAGTCGTTGGTTCTGGCTTTTCTGGCGGCCGCTGCGCTCGCTTCCGATCCGGCATGGGCGCAAGCCGGTGCCGATGCCTCCCAGACCCAGGTGGCCGGCCTGGACAGGGTCGTGGTCACCGCCCGCAAGCGCGCGGAAGATCAGCAGGCCGTGCCGATCTCCATCACCGCCCTGAACCAGGCCGACCTCGACAGGCTGAACATCAAGACCCTCGAGGACCTGAAATATGTCAGCCCCTCGGTCTATATCGCGCCCACCGCCTTCCGTCAGGACACGCTGAACATCACCATCCGCGGCCAGCGCAATTTCGACGCGCCGTCGGGCGGCGGCAATCCGGGCCTGGCTTTCGATACCGCCTCGGCGGTCTACAAGGACGGCGTCTATTATGCCCGCGCCATCGGCCTGACCGGCTCGCTGTTCGACCTGGACAGTGTGGCGGTGCTGAAAGGCCCGCAAGGCACCCTGGTGGGCCGCAACTCCACCGGCGGCGCCATTCTCTACAACAGCCGCGATCCGGGTCCGGATTTCGGCGGCTATGTCCAGGCCACGATCGGCGATTACAGCCGCGCCGGCCTGCAGGGGGCGATCAACTATCCCCTCTCCGACACCGTGTTCCTGCGCGTGGCGCTGAATTCGGAAAACCAGAAGGGTTATATCGCCAATTACTTTTTCGACCCCCAGTCGGGCCGCCGCAATACGCAGGCCGCGATGGGCTTCAAGAAGCTGGCGGGCATCTTTTCGCTCAAGTGGCAGCCGGATGAGACATTCAACTTGCTGCTGCGCGCCGATGTCGCGTCCGAGCATGACACCGGTTCGACCTATCACGATCTGGGCATTTTCACCGGCACGGTACCGTCCAACGGCCGCACGTCGATCTGCAACATTCCGGTTACCTGCCTTCCTTTCACCGACCTGCGCGGCCAGGTGATGCAGCCCTATTACCTGACCGCCACCGCCACCAGCGTTTCCAATCCCAATCCCTCGCCGCAGGCCTATAACGCGATCCTGGCCTCGGCGCTGCGCCAGCAGAATTACGGTTTCTGGTCGGCCGAGCAGGATATCTCCAACCTCAGCCAGGGGCACTACCAGACCTATTCGGCCACGGCGAACAAGAGCTTCGACGATATCGATGTGCGCCTGATGGCGGCCTATCGCACCTTCGACAATACCGGCACCGCGGTCAGCCGCGGCCTGCCGTTCGAGAGCAATACCTACGATTACAATTTCCCGAAGTATGAATCCTGGCAGAGCGAATTGACCGTCAACGGCAAGGCGCTGGCGGGCAAGCTGCAATGGACCACGGGCCTGTTCTTCTTCAATGAGCGCAGCCCCAATGACGGCGGCTTTCTCTATCAATTCCTGCCGTCGGCCGGTTCGGCGCCTGCGGCCACGCCGGCAAACCGGCAGTTCCAGTTCACCAACTGGAGCAACAATAGCGAGGAGAATAGCTCCTACGCCGCCTATGCCCAGGGAACCTACAGCATCCGGGCCGACACCCGCTTCACCGCCGGCGTGCGCTACACCTATGACGAGCGCTTTGCCCATATCGCAAGCCAGTTGACGCGCACCCCCGCCACCATCGCGAGCAACGCGGCCGTCACCAACGGGGTCTTCAATCCCGCCGCCTTCACCTATAACGGCATCAGCTATGCCGGGCAGACCAATGTCTGCCTGCTCACCAACCCCAATGGCGCGACCTTGCCGCTGTCCCAATGCGCGGTGGATATCCGCAAGAGCTATCACAAGCCGACCTGGACCCTGGCGCTGGACCATGACCTGTGGGAAGGCACTTTGGTCTATGCCACAATGCGTTCGGGTTACCGCTCAGGCGGCATCAACACCCAGGCGCAGAATATCGGCGCCCTGACCGCGCTGCCCGAAAGCGTGCTGGACTATGAGATCGGCGTGAAGTCGGATTTCTCACTGTTCGGCCTTCCCGTCCGCGCCAACTTGGCGGCGTATGAAACCAGCTATCACAACATCCAGGCGCAGCAGCAGGTGCCGAACGTGACCTTGGCTACCGCCATCGGCGGCGGCGCCTGCACCCAGGTCCAGTTCAATGCCGGCAACTGCGCCGGCTTCCTGAACGAGAACATCACGCTCAACGCCAAGGCGGGCAAGATCTATGGCGCCGAATGGGATGTGACCTTCCTGCCCACCGACTGGCTGACCCTGAATGCCGCGGGCAGCTATATCGATCCGCGCTATACCGATTTCAGCTTCATCGTGCCGGCCGGTTACCTGCAGCCCGCCGGCGGCACCAACCTCTCCGGCACACCGATCCCGGTGCCGACCTGGCAGACCAACGAAAGCGCCACCATCAATTTCGGCACCGACCTGGGCGGGCTGCCGCTGGGCGAAACCCGGTTCACGGCGCATTACTACTGGCAGAGCCGTTATCTGGCGGACCTGCGGGCCTACAATTCCGTGCAGCGCACCTCGCCCTATGGCTTGCTCAACTTCCGCCTGGAATTCACCGATGTCGGCCACAGCAATGCCAATGTGGCGCTGTTCATGAACAACGTCGCCAACACCGAAGCCTGCCTGCCGGAATATAATGGCGTGCTGAACTCCGCTCCCAACGGCACCTTCGGCAGGCCCGATACCTCCGGCGTCCTGCAATGCATCCCACTGCCGCCGCGCATGACGGGTATCACCCTGGGCTATAAGTTTTAGCTGATCCCGGCGATCAGGCGCGGAATGGGGCGCTTAATCAGCCCGTTGTGGGGCGATTGCGTAAATCAAAGCCTGATCGCCAGGCATGACCCGACAAAAACGCATTGCCCGAAAACCCGCTGGCATAAAGCTTACTTCGCCATCATCGCCGCCTGGATGATGTGGAAGATGCTGTGTTGCTCGATGGTGCCTTTGAACAGGTACGCCATGGGCCCCGAGGCGCGCACCGCGACATCCTCGCCGCCACGGGTCTCGCCCGCCAGCGGCACCAGCGCCTGCTGTTTGTAATCCAGGGCCGCCGTGTCGGTGGCGGCAGGATCAATGCGCGGCGTGTCGGTGGTGGCACCGGAACCATTGGCGTATCCCAAAGTTGTGTATGCCTTGCCGTCGTTGCCCCTGGTCACTTTGCCATCCACTCCGGTGACGACCCCCAGGATCGGATTGCCGCGCCGGGGATAGCCGTTGATGGTCAACGTGTGGCTGTGATCGGCGGTGACCAGCACCAGCGTGTCTTTCAGGTTGACCGTATCAAGGGCGGCGCGCACCGCGCCGTCCAACGCTACGGCGTCTTCCAAAGCCCGCTTGGCGTTGCCTGCATGATGGCCGTGATCGACGCGCCCGCCCTCGACCAGCAATATGTATCCGGCCTTGTGGCTTCCAAGTTTGGTGATGGCGGCGCGGGTCAGCTCGGCCAGAGAGGGCTCGCCGCCCTTGTCGCCCGCGCGGTCGGCCTCATAGCGCATATGGTCGGGTTCAAAAAGGCCTAGCACCTTGCCCGCTCCGTTCAGATTGAGCGCGGCAAAGTCGCGTTCATTCCAGACATAGCTGCCGCCGGGGTTGGCCTTGCGCCAGGCGGCCACCAGGTCGCGCCCGTCGGTGCGGCGGCCCGTTTGGTTGGGGTATTCCGGATCGGCCATGGTGGATGGGAGGAAATTCGACCGTCCCCCGCCGAGGATGATGTCGAGCTTGCTGCCGACAGGCTGCTCGATCATCTGGCGCGCTATGTCGAGGCAACCGGCGCTTTTCGCCGCCACCGGCATGTCACTGTCCGCTTCCCAGTCGCGCTGCGGCGTGTGGGCATAGGTTGAGGCGGGCGTGGCATGGGTAATGCGGGCGGTGGAGATAATGCCCGTGGCCCGGCCAGTAGCTTGCGCAAAGGCAAAGATTGAGGGGATTGCCTTGCCTTCCGAGCCGGGGCAATCGCCCACCAGTGCTTCGGGGCCGACGCCGATGACATCGTTGCGCGCCTTAACCCCGCCCATGATCGCCGACGCGGTGGGCGCGGAGTCCGAGACTTGGGCGTCATGGGAATAGGTTTTCACTAGCGCCGTGTTGGACAAGCTGTCCATGGCGGTGGTGAAGGATTCCCCGTCCCGACCCAGCTTCTGACCCTGATAGATGCGAGCGGCCGTCAGGGTGCTGATCCCCATGCCGTCGCCGATGAAGATAATGACATTGCGCGCCCGGCCATTGATCGGCTGTGCGGCCTTGAGCCGCGCCAGTTCCGCCTGCGCCTGACGACGATAATCATCAGTGGTGACCTGCGCGCCTTGGGTGATCACTGGAGTGGCGGTCTGGGCGAAGGCGACGGCTGACGAAAAAAGAATTGCGAAAAGTGTGGCAAGATGGCGAGAGATCATCGTGGTTGTTCTTTCCTTTGGCGCAGGCCCTGCAATTAGATTAAAGCGGCAAGTGAGCTTTGTTTACAACGGGCCTTAGGACCAGATTGGATGAGAACCCGGATACGCCAGGTAACCGTCGCAATGCGGTTGCATAAAGCTTTTCGAGGCTATCAAGGTCCGCGACGGCTACGCGGAGAAAGTAATCCGGCGTTCCTGTCATTAGGTAACATTCCAGTACTTCGGGAATTTTCGCTACTGCCTGTTCAAACTTAACGACGTCATCGTCTGACTGTTTTGCCAAGCTTATCGAAATGACGGCGGTCAGATTCAATCCGATTGCTTTCGGGCTTATGCGAACGGTGTAGTTTTCTATTACGCCGCTATCTTCCAATTTTTTCAGACGGCGAAAGCACGCCGATTCCGACATGTGGCTCACGGCTGACAATTCTGCATTGGTCGCGCGCCCGTTGCGCTGTAATTCGCGAAGAATGGCACGGTCGCCAGCTTCCAGCGTCACTGCAGAATTATTTCGATTACGGGCGGTTTTCATCAATATCCTGCCGCTAATCCCTCGGTTTCCGCATTTTTCGGTGAAAATCTCCACTTCTCAAGCGGTAGTCTTGGCTGGCTGGCTAAGGCACCGATGGGGGACAGCCGTGCCTGATGGGGACGATGCATGGCCGTAGCGATTGCCGAGCCGAAGCTCCAAACGCCAGAACAAGGGCAGAACGCCGACAGCTCTCTCACATTTGCGCGCTCTGCAGCGCAGATCGTCGAAAGTTCAAAATCAGTCGCGGGTGGGGTCAACAGTAATTTCCGCATAGGCATGGCAGGCGGGCCGCTGGTGTTCCAGCGGGGCGAAGGCGCTTACCTTATCGATGTCGATGGCAACCGGCTGATCGATTATTATTGCGGCATGGGTGCCATGGTGCTGGGCCACACGCCCCGGGGCGTGCAGCAGGCCGTCAAGGACCAGGTTGAGAAGGGCATTCTCTATGCCGGCCAATCGGAGATCGAATTCGAAGCTGCGAGAATTCTTTGCGAGCGAATACCTTCCGCCCAGCGAATCCGCTTCGGCTCATCGGGTTCGGAAGTGGCGCAGGCTGCCTTTCGCCTGGCGCGGGCCGCTACGGGCAAGCGCATTATCCTGAAATTCGAAGGCCATTATCATGGCTGGTTCGACAATATCCTGTGGTCCACCGCACCGGCCGAGAATGCGGCGGGGCCGGCCGAGGTGCCGGTGCGTGTGCCCGGCAGCGTGGGCCAGGATCTGATTGATGCCGCCGGACTGGATGTGATCGGCTGGAATGATCTTGCCGGCCTGGAAGCGCGGCTGGCCAAGGGTGATATCGCCGGGGTGATCATGGAGCCGGCGATGTGCAACCAGGGCGCGATTCCGCCCGCCCCCGGCTATCTGGAAGGCGCACTGGCGGCCTGCCGCGAGCATGGCGCCATCCTGATTTTCGATGAGGTAATCACCGGATTTCGCCTAGGTCGCAATAGCGTCCAGGGGCGTTTTGGCGTGACGCCGGACCTTTCGATTTTCGCCAAAGCCATCGCCAATGGTTTTCCGGTGGCGGCCATTGTCGGGCGCGCCGACCTGCTCGACCTGTTCGTCACCGGCGGCGTGCTGCATGGCGGCACCTTCAATGCCCAGCCCGTGACCATGGCGGCGATGGTGGCGACGCAGAACGCGCTGACGCCACAACATTATGAACAAAGCTCAAAGCGCGGCATACGCTTGCGCGATGGTATCGCCGGTATTTTGAACGATGCCGGCATCAAGGCTCAGGTTACCGGTTTTGAGTTGATGTTCCATGTCGGTTTCGGGCTGGAAGCGCCGGCGAAAAATTATCGTGACCTTCTGAAACTCGACAAAATGGGTTATGCAAAGTTTGCCCATGCGCTTCTGAAGCGCGGAGTGCGAGTGCTGGAGCGCGGCGCCTGGTTCGTCTCGTCAGCGCATGATGATGCGGTGATCGATGCCACGCTGGATGCCGTGAAGGGCGCGGCTGGGGAAATCGCTACGACGTAGTTGCCGTCTGGGTTAATTACTTGGACTTTAGGGGCCTGAACCGTCTGAGCTGACTAAAATAAGGAGTGCGTCATGATTGATCTTACACGCTGCGGATCGCCGCTGATGACGGGACTGTGGCTGCTCGTCGCGGCCCTTATGCAGCCAGCCTTTGCGGCCGACGAAGCGGGAGGCTTGCGGGTCGCCACCTTCCAAACCGATGCGACGCCTCCCATCGGCTACGAGATGGGCTATTCGGTGGTCAAAACCATCGGCACGCCGCTGCAGGCCAAAGGCGTGGTGATTCTCGGCGCGGGCAAACCCATCGTCATGCTGGCGGTCGACTGGGGGGGAGTCGACGGGCGGGCGCGCGATGAATGGCACGCGCTGCTGGCACAGGCGGCGGGCACGACGCCTGACCGGGTCACGGTGCACCATCTGCATCAGCATGACGCGCCCGGCGCCAGCTTTCAGATCTACGATGAAAGGGCCAAGAATGGCGTTCCGGAACGCATCCCGGCGGGCCTCCCGGACAAGCGCGTCTGGGCGCGTGGGGTGATGGAAAGGTCGGCCGCCGCGCTGGCGAAGTCGTTGCGCGAAGCCAAGCCGGTCACCCATGTCGGCCTGGGAAAGGCAATTGCGGAACGCATCGCTTCCAACCGTCGTATTATGGGCGCCAACGGGCGTGTGGCGATGCATCGCCAATCGACCTATACCAGCGTATACCCGGCGGAGGTCGCCGCGATGCTCAAGGTGGACGCCGATGCGGACGGGCACAAGCTGAGCATCTTCCACCCGGAGGAAGCGCAGGCCGCTCCAGAAGGGCTGATCGATCCGAACGTGCGCGTGATCAGCTTCTGGAACGGAAATCGGGCGCTGGCCGCGCTCACCTATTATGCGACTCATCCCCAAGTGTCATTCGGCAAAGGTATCGTTACGCCTGATTTCGTGGGGCTTGCACGCGAGCGTCGTGAGAAGGAGACCGGCGTGTTCCAGGTCCATTTCAACGGCGCGGGCGGCAACATCACGCTCGGCAAGTATAATGATGGGTCAGATCGCGCCCGCGAAGAATTCACTGGACGTATGGTGGACGCCATGGAGCGCGCATGGACCGCGACCAAGCGTTCGGCGCTGACCCCTGCAGATGTGGAATGGCGTACCACCAACATCTCGCTTCCCGCCAAATACGGCGCCTTCAAGGATGAGTTGCGTGCAGTCGCCGCCGACTCGAAGCGTCCGAGCAATGAGCGCATCGGGGCGATCGGGAAATACGCCCGTGCGGAAGCCCTAGAGGAAGGCACTACGCTTGCCGTGCTGCGATTGGGGCACGCCTATTCAGTCACCATACCGGGCGAAGCCTTCATTCAGTATCAGCTCGGAACCCAGGCGCTTCGCCCCAACGACTTCGTGGCGGTTGCCGCCTATGCCGAACAGTTCGGCTATATTGGCAACAGGGACGCTTATGGCGAGGGCGGCTATGAGATCACGATCTCTGCCACCACGCTCGCAGCGGAAAAGGCGATCATGGACGGCGTTCGCAAACTGCTCCAATAAGGCCGCTCATTGACGGACAATGGAAATGAGGCGCGATACTTGACGCTCTACCAACCATTTGCGGATATGATTGTTCACTACGGTTTTTTGCCATAGTATCAGCGCATAAAAAGGGGACGCGGCATGAAACATCGTCATTTCCTCGTGGCCACGTCGCTTTGCGTGGTTCTTGCGCTTCCGATCCTGAGCTCCAGCGCCCAGCCGGGACTACCGCCGATCCGAAGCTCGAGCGGCATAGGGCAGGGGGCGGATGCCGAATTCATGCGCGCCAAGGGCGCAAATCCCAACAAGCTCGACTTCACCGTTGACGAAGCCACCATGGCGGGCCTGTCCGTTTCGCCCAGGAATGATGCCGTCATTTTCGATCTGCTGGGCCATATCTACCGCCTTCCCATCAATGGCGGGGCGGCGCAATCCCTCACCCAGGATAGCGGCATCGCCGTCAACGCCCACCCGCGTTTTTCGCCTGACGGCAACCGCATCGTTTTCGTCTCCGACCGCGGCGGCCAGGACAATCTGTGGGTGATGAATGCCGACGGCTCGAACGCGCGCATTCTTTACAGCGATCCCTACATGCGGTTCACCGATCCGGCCTGGTCGCCGGACGGCAAGACCATTGTCGCGGTGCGCAACCTGGCGTCGCCGGGTCGCGGCTGGCATCGCCGCACCTGGGCGTTGACGCTGGTGCCGGCCGGCGGCGGCAAGCCGCGCGAATTGCTGGCGGGAACGTCCGACCAGTATTACGCGCCGACTTTCTCGCCCGATGGCCGCCATATCTATTTCCATTCCGCGATCATGGCATTCCGCGGCCTTTCCATCTTCCAGTACCGCCAGAAGATAAAGCGCATCGAGCTTGCGACCGGCAAGGTCGAGACCATGACCACCCCCGAGCTGCCCGATACGACCAAGGACAAGATCGCCTCGCCCTGGGTGATGGCCTATCACGAACTACCCGACCGCTCACCGGCCGAAATGGAGCCGCATCCCGATCCGTCGGGGCGCTACATCGCCTATGCGAAGGAAATGCCGGAGGGCAACACGTTCTGGCGCCGTCATCACTTGAAGGGTACCACCGCATTGGTGCTGCTCGACACCCAGACCCGCACCGAGAAGGTGCTGGTGGATCCGGTCACCCGCGATGTGTCGCGCTCCCACGCCTATTATGTCGATACCCAGATGCCCGGCCATGACTGGACCCCCGACGGCAAGTCGGTGCTGTTCTGGCGCGAAGGCCATCTGTGGAAAGTGGATGTGGCGACCAATGCCGTCACTCAGATTCCCTTCACCGCCCGTTATCAGCGCACCGTCAGCGAGCTGGTGAAGCCCAAGCTCGATGCCGCCAACGCGGTCAATTTCACCCCGCGCCTTTACATGTGGCCGGCCTTGTCACCCGACAAGCGCACCCTGGTGTTCGGTGCCATCGGCCGGCTGTGGCGCAAGGACATGAGCGGTGCGGCCGATGCAACCCCGTTGATCGCCGGAGACGGCAAGGGGCCCGCCGAGATCACGCCCGCCTGGTCGCCCGACGGCACCAAATTGGCTTTCGCCACCTGGCATGACGAAAAAATGGGCGCGCTGAATGTCCTGGATGCCGCCAGCGGCAAGGTCACGCAAAGCTGCGCTGGGGCCACGGCCTTCATTCATCCGCGCTGGGAAAAAGGCGGCACGCTGGTGGTGACGGCGCGCACGGTCGCGCCGACCGACGGCTCGCCCTGGGACGGCGGCAGTTGGGAATTGCGCCGGATAAACATGGGCACCTGCGCGCAAGACCGCATCAGCCAGCTCGTGTTCAGCCAGCCGGCTCAGATTATGGCCGATGGCCGTATTTCCTTCACCCGCCAGAGCCGTTCCAAGAATCCCATGGTGTTCATGGAGCCGTTCCCCGGCGACGACACCACCTCGCGTGTCTTCGAGGTTATTACGGTGGCTCCCGACGGTAGCAACGAACGTCGCCATGCGCTGTTCCCGCCCCGGAGCGGTTCAGGCAATAACCCTATGTTGATGCCCGATGGTAAATCCGTCCTGTTTGAAAGCGGGCAAAGGCTCTTCCAACAGAAACTTCCAGAGAAGCCATCGAGCAACCAGGTATCTCAGTCATCCCGCCCTGGTGATGGGGTCCCTGGCCTTATTCGCATAGCACTCGCGGCGCCAGACGCCAGCGAGCCTCGGCCCACGCGCTCACCGAGTGATAATGAGGCGGTGATTTCAGTTCAACCCAACGATATGCCCCGGGGACGCACCCGCCTCGATCCCAATGGCTTTTCCAGTGCCTCGATCTTCAGCCCGACCGAAGTGCAGCTGATTTCCGGCAACCGCTTCGTCCTCTTCAATACCGCCACCGGCCGAAAGACGGAAACCCTCCTGCGCGTCACAGTGCCGAATGAGCCGGCGCCCGGCCGCCTGGCCCTGGTCGGCGCCAAGATCATCACCATGGAAGGCGGCCAGGTGATCGAGAAGGGCAACGTCATCGTCGAGAAAGGCAAGATCCTCTGTGTCGGGGAATGCCGGCCCGCCGCCAGCGACACCGTCATGGACATGGCCGGCAAGACCATCATTCCCGGCTTGATCGACATGCACGCCCATATTGTCGGGGACGAAGGCGCCGATGACGGCGTCGCCATGCGCCGTCACATGCGCTTGTCCATCGCCTTGGCCTATGGCGTGACCACGGTGCGCGATCCTTCGGGCGGCAAGATCGACCACCCGCTGCTGCGCGACCTGACCGAGTCCGGCTATGTGCTGGGCCCGCGCACCTATGGCACCGGCCGGGTTGTCTCCGAAGGCGGCTTTATCGGCCTGGGCGACCATGTCCGCATCGATAACATGGAGGATGCCCGCTATCACGTTTCGTCGCGCCTGGCGGTTGGCATCGAGTCGCTGAAGAACTTCCGGGTCGCCAACCGCAAGAAGCATCAATATCTGATCGAGGCGGCGCGCGAGCACCATATGCCGGTGACGGCGGAAGGCGCCTCGCCGATCCTGGCCCTGGGCTTCGCCATGGACGGACAAACCGGCTGGGAGCATGCCATCGCGGCGCTGCCCCTGTTCAAGGACATGACGACGTTTTTCGCCAAAACCGGCGTCACCCATTCGCCGACCATGACCATCATCGGCTGGCCGGACGGGACGCAGACCTATTTCCGGCCCTATGCGAAGCTGCAGAATGATCCGATGTACCGCTACGTCACGTCGAAATCCTTTATCGACAACCGCAACGCGCGTTCGATGGTGGAGCAGCCCAAGGAACGCTTCTGGCATCCGGTCTATGCCGAAGCCTCGGCCGATATCCAGCGCGCCGGCGGTTATGTGACCTCCGGCGAGCATGGCGAGCAGCCGGGCATCGGCACCCATTGGGACATCTGGGCCTTTTCCGACGCCATGACCGAGTTGGAGGCACTCTATACCGCCACTGTCGCGGGGGCGCATTTCCTGGGGGCGGAAGACCAGATCGGCTCGCTCAAGGCCGGCAAGCTGGCCGACCTTGTCGTTCTCAACAACGACCCCACGCGCAATATCCGCAATACCACCGACATCGCCTATGTGATGACGGACGGGCGGATGCTGCAGCGTTCCACCCTCGACCAGGTCTGGCCCCGCAAAGTGCCCATGGGCTTCCGCCCATGGTCGCGCGATGCGCATCCGGCGGCACAATAGACAGGATTATTGCGCCGGCGAAAAATGCTTCGCGCCCATCCCGAACTGAAGAGACGTTATGGATCGCGGACTTAATCCTCTTACCTGGCAGCGCCGGCACCTGGTGATCTGGGCATTGCTGATTGCCGCCGGCGGCGTTGGCGGGCTTGTTTTCGGATGGTTCCTGTCGCCCTTCTCAAGGCTGGGGCGGATCGATGACGCCGCGATGATCATGGCCTGGCTGCATTATCCGCAAAGCTATCTGGTCTATGTGGCGGCGGGTGCAATCACGGCAGGCCTGGCCTATTACGCCGGGGACCTGCTGACCGGCGCGCGCTGACAGGGTCGAACCACGCGCGTGGCCATTGCTGTGTCAGCCGCTTTGGCGCGCCAGCAGCAACCGCGGTTTCACGCGGACTGTCCGTCAGGGAGCGTAGTCGACCTTAACCAGGGTCATGGTGAAGACCAGGGCCTGGTCCGGCGGGATGTCGGCGCCCGCGCCTTCGCTGCCATAGCCAAGGTCGGCGGGCACCACGATTTCCCAGGTGTCGCCGGTCTTCATCAGTTTCAGGGCTTCGACCCAGCCCGGAATCAATTGTCCCGCCGGAAACTGCGCCGGCTGTTCCGGCTGGGTCTGGTCGAACACCTTCCCGGTGATCAGCGCGCCCTTGTAGAAGACTGTTACGACATCATTGTCCTTCTGGACGGCGGGGCCGCTGCCCGCCTTGATGGCGCGGTACATCAGGCCCGAGTCCGTCTTCTTCACTCCGTCGCGCGCGGCATAGTCGGCCAGGAAGCGCTTGTTGGAATCGGCGGAGGTGTCATAAGCGGAGCTTGCGACGCCGGCGCCGGCGGTATCGGACTTCTTCTGGTCGCAGGCGGTAAGAGTTACCAAAGGCACCAGGACCAGGACTTTTAGAAAACGCATCGTCTCCCCCGATTTTTGGAAGCTGTCTTATAGGCAAAAACGGATTTGCCAGCTATGGCGCGTATTCGACTTTGGTCAGGTTTACGAGAAAGACCAGGGTCTGATCCGGCGGAATGGCGTCGCCCATGCCGTTGCTGCCATAGCCGAGTTCCGAGGGGATCACCAGTTCCCAGGTGTCGCCGGTTTTCATCAGTTTGAGAGCTTCGGTCCAGCCAGGGATCACGGCGCCGACCTGAAACGAGATAGGCTCTTCGGGCTTGGTCATGTCGAAGACCTTGCCGTTGATCAGCGAGCCCTTGTAATAGACCCAGACCGTGTCGCTGTTTTTTTGCACCTGCGGACCGGTGCTCGGCGCCGCTCGCAATGCGCGATACATCAGCCCGTCGGGCAGTTTCTTCACGTCAGGCCGGGCGCCATAGTCGGCCAGGAAGCGCGCATTGGCTTCGGCGGAGGTGTCATAGGCCGCGCCCGGCACCCCTGGGCCGGCCGCGGCGGCATGGGCCTTCTGGCCGCAGACGCCCAGAACCACCAGCGATGCGACAACCAGGAATTTCAAGGTGCGCATGCCGTTTCCCCACGAATGAAGCGCCTTTATAAGCGATCCGGCAGGCTTCGCGCTACTTGTTCGCGACCCTTACTTCGTCGCCATCTCGCAAGGCATCGGCGGGGTTGTCGATAATGCGGTCCTTGGGGCTGATGCCGCCACCCACGTCCACCGAGGCCCCCATGTCGCGGGAGATGATCACGGTCTTGAGCTTGACGTGATTGGTGGCATCCACCGTGGCCACCTGCATGCCCTCGTCCCGGAACATCAGGGCGGTGGCCGGCACACGGATGCCGTTGGCCCCGGCCGGCAGGGGGAACTTCACTTCGGCATAGGCCCCCGGCTGCAGTTCATTGGCCGTATTGTCCAACCCGAACTGCACCAGCACCGTGCCGGTGGCGCTGGCCACCGCGCCGGAGCTGGCCACCAGGGTGGCATGGAAGACTTTGCCCGGATGCTGGGGCACCGAGAAGGTCACCTCCATGCCGGGGCGGATATAAGAGGCATAGTTCTGCGGTACCCGCACATAGACCCGCAGCTTGGTCAGGTCCGACACCGTGAACAGGGGTGTTGAGGTGGGCGTGCCCACCGTCACCAGGGCGCCCACATCCACCGAACGGCTGGTCACCACCCCGTCAAAGGGCGCCACCAGCCGGCGGAAACCTTCCTGGGAGGAGACGCTGTAAAGACCGGCCCGGGCCGCGGCCACGGCCGCGTTCTTGGCGGCCAGGTCGGCATCCTTCTCGTCTTTTGATTGGCGGGCCACCGCGCCTTGGGCAAACAGGGCGTCATAGCGCCGGGCGGTCGCCTCGGAGAGTTTCTGGGCGGCTTGGGCATTGACCAGATTGGCGCGGCCCTGCGCCGACTGGCCGGTCAGGTCGGGAGTGTCCAGTTCGGCCAGGAGCTGGCCCTTCTTCACCGGCGCGCCGATATCCACGTACCATTTTTTCACATAGCCGCTGACCTGGGCATAGATCGGGGCGGTGGTGAACGCCTGCACATCGCCGGGCAGATTGAGGGTGCTGCCGGTCTTGGCGTTCTTCAGCATGATGACCTGGACGGTCTGCACCGCCTGCTCGTCGGTCCAGGCCGCGGTGTTGTGGCTCTTCCACACCCGCCAGCCGACTCCTGCGGCCGCGATCGTCACCGCCGCCACCACTGCAAGCCGGCCCCAGCGCTTCAGGCCGGGCGGCGCGGTGTGGCGCAGCAGCGCCTCGGGTGTGGATCCGTCCGTATGCGAAGCAGGCCCGGACTCGGGGTTCTTGTCAGGCATACGCCTCTCCAGGTTGGGCGGGCGGACGAACCGCTGTTGCGCCCTTGGCCGCGCGGCGGCCATGAATGATGCTGAACACCACCGGCACAAAGATCAAGGTGGCGCCGGTGGCGAAGATAAGGCCGCCGATCACCGCACGGCCCAGGGGCGCATTCTGTTCGCCGCCTTCGCCCATGCCCAGCGCCATGGGGCTCATGCCGATGACCATCGCCAGCGCCGTCATGCAGACCGGGCGGAAACGGGTGAAGCCGGCCTCCACCGCCGCCAGCATCGCATCGCCGTGATGGGCCAGCCGCTCGCGGGCAAACGCGATCACCAGGATGGAGTTTGCCGTGGCCACGCCCATGCACATGATCGCGCCGGTGAGCGCCGGCACCGACAGGGTGGTGCCGGTGACGAACAGCATCCAGACGATGCCGGCCAGGGCGGCGGGCAGGGCGGTGATGATGACGAAGGGATCGGTCCAGGACTGGAAGTTCACCACGATCAGCAGGTAGATCAGCACCACCGCCGCCAGAAGGCCGTAGAACAGGCCGGAGAAAGCGGTGTTCATGATCTGGATCTGGCCGCGCAGGGTGACGGTGGCGCCGCGCGGCAGGTATTTCATGTTGGCGTCAATCACCTTCTGCACATCCTTGGCCACCGCGCCCATGTCGCGATCCTGGTTGGTGGCGAACACATCGATGGTGGGCAGGATGTTGTAGTGCGTCACCACCGAGTTGCCCTGGCTGCGGGTGATGCGGCTTATCCCGCCCAGCACCTGCGAGGCGCTGCCGGTCGTGCCGGTGACGGGCAGGTTCTGCAGCGCCTCCAGGGAATCGAGTTTATATTCCGGCGTCTGCGCCTGCATGTTGTAGGACACGCCGTTCTTGGGATTGAGCCAGAAATTCGGCGCCGATTGCGAGGTGCCGGCCAGCGCCGTGCCCAGCGCATTGGTGACGTCCCGTTCGGTCAGGCCGACCTGCGCCATGCGGCTGCGGTCGGCCTTGACGTTGAGCACCGGCAGGCTGCGGGACTGGTGCATGCGCGCGTCCACCAGGCCGGGAATGGTGCGGATCTGGCGCAGGATGCGAAAGCCGAACGCCTCGGTGGCGTCATGGTCGGTGCCGGTGATCTGCACATCCAGCGCCGAGGACTGGCCGAAGTTCAGAATCTGGCTGGTGATGTCGGGCGGTGGGAAATAGAAGGTCACGGTGGGAAACAGGCGCGGCAGCTTTTCGCGCAGCGTGCGGACATAATCGGCCGTGGTGCCGTGATCCTTGTTCAGGGTGATGAAGATGTCGGAATCCTGCAAGCCCGTGGTGCCGGTATTGTTGTAGATCATGTTGGTCGGGCTCTGGTTGAGGCCGACATTGTCCACGATGGTGGCCAGTTCGCGGGCAGGAATGATCCGGCGCACCTCACGTTCGATCTGGGCCACGATCTGGGTGGTGTCCTCGATGCGGGTGCCGGCGGGGGTGCGGGCATGCAGCGTGATCTGGCCTGAATCCACCGTGGGGAAGAAGTCCTGGCCCAGGAACGGCACCAGCAGCATGGACAGCGCCACCGCGCCCAGAAAGCCGAACACGAAGGGCCGCCGCCGTGTCATGGCCAAAGCGAGAAGGTTGCGATAGCTCTCGCGGGTGTTCGAAAAGCCCGTCTCGAATCTTTTTTGAACACGTGCGAAGGCGTTGTTGCCCAGCGCGGCATGTTCCTCGGCATGGGGCCGCAACAGATACAGCGCCAGGGTCGGCACCAGGGTGCGCGACAGGATGAAGGACGCGATCATGGCGAACACCACCGCCATGGCCATCGGCACAAACAGAAAGCCCGCAATGCCCTTGAGCGCGAACATGGGGACAAAGCTGACGCAGATGCAGAGCAGCGAGACAAAGGCCGGCTGGGTGATCTGGCGGGCGCCGTCCATGATGGAATCATAGACGCCCTTGCCGTGCTCCAGGTGCCAGTTGATGTTCTCGATGGTGACGGTGGCGTCGTCCACCAGGATGCCCACCGCCAGGGCCAGCCCGCCCAGTGTCATGATGTTGAGCGTCTGGCCCGTCGCCCACAATCCCATCAGCGCACACAACACCGCCAGCGGGATGGAGGTGGCGATGATGATGGTGGAGCGCCAGCTTCCCAGGAACATCAGGATCATCAGGCTGGTCAGGGCGGCGGCGATGGCGCCTTCGCGCACAACCCCGTTGATCGCGGCCTTTACGAACAGCGACTGGTCGGCCAGCACGTCGATCTTCAGGGCGTCGGGCATTTGCTGGCGCAGCAGCGGCAACAAGCCCTTGATGCCGTTCACCACATCAATGGTGGAGGCCTGGCCGTTCTTGAGCACGGTGGACAACACCGCGCGGCTGCCGTCCACATGCACGATGTTCTGCTGCACGGTATTGCCGTCTCGCACATGTCCCACGTCATGCAGGAAGACGGTGCCGCCGCCCTGCTGCTTCACGGGAAGCTCGTTGATGCCCTGGATGCTGTCGGCGGCGTTGTTGAGCTTCACCACATACTGGAAGCTGCCGATCTTTATGTTGCCGGCCGGGGTGATCTGGTTCTGGCTGGCAAAGGCGTTCTGCACGTCGGAGGCCGACAGGCCGCGGGCCTGCATGGCGGCGGGATCGAGGTCGATCTGCACCGAGCGGAACTTGCCGCCATAGGAATAAGGCACCGCCGCGCCCGGCACGGTGGTCAGGCGCGGGCGGGCGAAATTCTGCGACAGGTCCAGAACCTGCTGCTCGGACAGCGAGGCGCTGGAAAATGCCAATTGCAATACCGGCACGGTGGAGGCGCTGTAGTTCAGGATCAGCGGCGGCTGGGTGCCCGCCGGCATCTGGCGGATGGAGGTCTGGGACACCGATGTGAGCTGCGCCGTGGCCAGGCGGATATCGACATTGGGCTGGAAGAAAATCTTGACGATGCCGATGCCCTGCATGGACTGGCTCTCGACATGCTCGACGTCGTTGACGGTGGTGGTGAGGAACCGCTCATAGCCCGCCAGCATGCGCGCGCCCACTTCATCGGGCGACAAACCGCTATAGCTGAAGGCCACCCCGAGCACCGGGATGCCGATATTGGGGAAGATGTCGGTGGGGGTCCGGACCGCGGCCAAGGGCCCGAAGATCAGGATCATCAGTGCCATGACGATGAAGGTATAGGGCCGGTCCAGGGCCACCTTGACGAGCCAGGTCATCGGCCGTTCCTGTCCTGTCTTTTCGCGGTCATGGCGGATCTTTGAAGGTCTGGCGATAGCAATTTGTCAGGATTATAGCGGGAAATGCCAGAGGCGCACCGCCGGGGTTGTCGCAAGCTGTCGCGCAACTTGCCCCCTCCGATCCGGCCTGCGCGCCTGTCGGCGCTTGGCGTTCGGCTGGCTTGGCCGCCAGCCTCACCCTTCGCTCGCCAACGTATTTTCTATTCTCCATAGATTTTATGGGGTATTATGGGACATGATTTCCCAGAAAGCCCGCTATGCCCTGCGCGCCCTGCTGTTCCTGGCGGTGCGCGGGGAGGGGACTTCGGTCCAGATCTCCGAAATCGCCCAAAGCGAGCGGATTCCCCGCAAATTCCTGGAAGCCATCCTGCTGGAGCTGAAAAAGACCGGCATTGTGCGCAGCCACCGGGGCCGCAGCGGGGGCTATTCCCTGGGAAGGCCGGCCAAGGACATCAGTTTTGCCGATGTCCTGCGGGTCACGGACGGCCCCCTGGCCCTCAGTCCCTGTGTCAGCGTCATGGCTTACCGCAAATGCGATAACTGCTTTGACGAGGCGGTCTGCGCCATCCGCAAGGCCCTGTTGGCGGCCCGGGACGCCACCGCCCAGATCCTGGAATCCAGAAATTTGGCGACGGCTGCGGCACAATTGCGGCGTTCAGGCGCTTTATAAATTCCCCTCTTTTGCGCCAGCCTTTCTAGGTTTCCAAAAAACATCTTAATTCCTATTGACTAGATAGAGATTTAGAGGAATTAATATGCCTAACCGGTCGGGATGGGCCGGGATGATTTCGCGGGGTCTCATGAACAAGCTTCTCACATCCTTTCTTCTGGCCGGCACGGCGATCGCCGCCCTGTCCGTGCCCGTTCTTGCCGCTGCGTCCAACAAGCCCGCGACACCGGATCCGCGCATCAGCGTCCTGGAGCAGGAGTTGCGCGACGTGCAGCTTCAGCTTCGCCAGATCAAGGCCGCCCATGGCGATGCCGACAACAGCGCCGCGCTGGCCGACCTCAAGCGCAGCACCAGCGCCCAGTATGCCGACATGGGCAGCCAGCTCGCGGCCCTGCCCAAGACCAGCCTGTCCAATGGCCGGGTAAGCTTTGCCTCCGCCGACGGCGCCTTCACCCTGGCGTTGCGCGCCCTGATGCAGTTCGACACCGCCTATTTCGCGCAAGGCAAGAATCCCGCCAGCGTGGACCTGAACAGCGGCACCAATTTCCGCCGCGCCCAACTGGGCTTGCAGGGCACCGTCTATAACGACTGGGCCTACAACTTCCTCTACGATTTCGGCGGCAATGGCGTTGAGAATCGCGGCTATATCTACAACGCCTATATCCAATATGACGGCTTCAAGCCCTTTTTCTTCCGCATCGGCGCCTATACGCCGGCCGAAGGATTGGAAGACCAGACTGGCTCGGGCGATCTGTTCTTCCTGGAGCGGGCGTCGGCGTCGGACATCGCCCGCAACATCGCTGGCGCCCCCAGCCGCGAAGCCGCCAGCCTGTGGGCGCAAGGCGAAAACTATCTCGTGTCGGTGTCCTATACCGGCAAGAAGACCAGCGACGGTACCTCCACCGGCGCCGCCGTCGGCACCTTCGATGCCCAGGAGGCCGTGATCGGCCGTGCTTCCTGGCTGGCGGTGTCCCAGCCCACAGTGAAATGGCTGCTGGATGGCCACATCACCGAAATCCTCAAGCTGACGGACGCCGTGGCCAGCAGCCCCATCAGCCCCACCACCATCCGCTTCAGCAATGGCCCGGAAGTGGCGGTGGATGCCAGCCGCACCGTGGATACCGGCAATATCGACGCCCATCATGTGCGCGAGTTCGGCTTTGAAAGCGCCGCCGAGTATGACCGCTTCTTCGCGCAAGGCGGCTGGTTCCGCTATGAGATCGAGCGCCGCATCGCCGTTCCCAGCCCCAATTTCACAGGCTGGTACGGCTTTCTGACCTATTCGCTGACCGGCGAGCAGCATCCCTATGATGCGGCCACCGCCAGCTTCCGCAACATCCGCCCGGCCAAGCCCTTGGGCACCCAGGACGGTTGGGGCGCCTGGGAAGCGACCGCGCGCTACAGCAGCATCGACCTGGATTTCCTGCCCTTCAGCACCGCCGCAACCGGCGGCATCGCCGGCGGCAAGCAGGATGTCTGGGCGCTGGGCCTGAACTGGTATCCCAACAACGCGATCAAGTTTCAGCTCAATTACGAGAACGTCCAGGTCAATCATATCAACGCACCCGGCACCGACATTTCCGCGAATGTCATCGGCTTGCGCAGCCAGATCCAACTCTAGGAGCATGCGATGAAGCGCCTTCTTTCCCTGGCTGTCGCCGCCGGTCTTTTTGCCGGTACCGCGGCCCAAGCCGACGTCACATTGCTGAATGTCAGCTACGACCCGACACGCGAGCTCTACAAGGATCTGGGTGCCGCCTTTGCCGCCAGCTACAAGGCGGACAAAGTGACCGTCAACACATCCAATGGCGGCTCGGGCGCGCAGGCGCGCGCCGTAATCGACGGGCTTCAGGCTGACATCCTGACGCTTGCTTTGGCCGCCGATATCGACGCGGTGTCGAAGAATGCCAAGCTGCTGCCCGCCGACTGGCAGAAGCGCCTGCCGGACAATTCTTCGCCCTACACCTCGACCATCGTGTTCCTGGTGCGCAAGGGCAATCCCTGGAAGATCAAGGACTGGAACGACCTGGTGAAGCCGGGCATCCAGGTGGTGACGCCCAATCCCAAGACCAGCGGCGGCGCGCGCTGGGCCTATCTGGCGGCCTGGGCCTTTGCCGAAAAGGCGCAAGGTGGCAATGCCCAGAAGGCCAAGGATTTCGTCGGCAACCTTTATAAGCACGTGCCGGTGCTGGATACCGGCGCGCGCGGTTCGACCGTCACCTTCACCAAGCGCGGCATCGGCGATGTGCTGCTGTCCTGGGAAAATGAAGCCCATCTGGCGCTGAAGGAATCGCCGGGCCAGTACGAGATCGTTTATCCTTCGCGCTCCATCCTGGCCGAGCCGCCGGTGGCCGTGGTGGACAAGAATGTGGATCGCCACAAAAGCCGCGCCGCCGCGGAAGCCTTTGTGAAATTCCTCTATTCGCCCCAGGCGCAGGAGATCGAGGCAAAGGATTTCTACCGCCCGCGCAACCAGGAAATTCTGGCCAAGTATAAGAGCCAGTTTCCCAACATTCCCCTGGCCACCGTGGACGGCGATTTCGGCGGCTGGGCCAAGGCGCAGGCCACCCATTTCGGCGATGGCGGCGTGTTCGATCAAATCTACCAGCCGGGCAAATGACCGGCATTTGACTCAAAGCGATCTTCCCCCAACTTTCCCGGGCCGTTTTCGCGGCCCGGGAGTTTCTTTGAAAAGCCCATTTCAGACATCATGAGCGCCATTGGATTGAAACTGTTGCCCTTGCGGTCCCGGCACGTGTTGCCGGGCTTTCGCCTTTCGCTGGGCTTTACCCTGTTCTACCTGGCCGGGATCGTGCTGGTGCCGCTGCTGGCGCTGGTGATCCGCCCGGTCGAGCTGGGCTTTGACGGTTTCTGGACCGCGATCTCCACGCCGCGCGTGCTGGCGAGCCTGCGCCTGTCCTTCGGCATGGCGCTGGCGGCGGCGGTGATCGACTCCTTCTTCGGCGTCATTATCGCCTGGGTGCTGGTGCGCTACCGCTTTCCCGGCAAGGCCTTGCTGGACGCGGTGATTGACCTGCCGTTTGCCTTGCCCACGGCGGTGGCGGGCATCGCGCTTTCCACCCTGTATGCCCCCAATGGCTGGATCGGCGCGGCTTTGGCCGAATATGGCATCCGCGTCGCCTACACGCCCTGGGGCGTGTTGGTGGCGATGGTGTTTATCGCCTTGCCGTTCACGGTGCGCACGGTGCAGCCGGTGATGGCCGAGCTGGGCCTGGAAGTGGAGGAGGCGGCCGCCACCCTGGGCGCCACCCGCATCCAGACCATCGCCCGCGTGGTGATCCCCATGCTGGGGCCGGCGGTGCTGACCGGCATGGCCATGGCCTTTGCCCGCGCCGCCGGCGAGTACGGCTCCATCATCTTCATCGCCGGCAATATTCCCGCGGTGAGCGAGATCGCGCCGCTGCTGATCGTCACCAAGCTGGAACAGTATGACTATGCGGGGGCCTCGGCCATCGGCGTGGTGATGCTGATCGCCAGCTTTGTGATGCTGCTGGCGCTGAACGGGCTGCAAAGCTGGGCGGCGAAGCGCAGGTGAAAAAGCGATACCTCAAGCCCACCGAAGATCCGTTATGGCTCAAGCTGATTTTGGGCGCGGTGACCATCGGCTTCATCGCCGTCCTGCTGCTGTTGCCGCTGGTGCTGATGTTCAAGGAAGCCCTGGCCAACGGGCTTAACGGCTTCTGGGCGTCCATGACCGAGCCGGATGCGCTGGCCTCGGTGCGCCTGTCCTTGATCGCCGCCGCCATCGCGGTGCCGCTGAACACCGTGTTCGGCATCGCCGCCGCCTGGGCCATCGCCAAGTATGATTTTCGCGGCAAGACCTTCCTGGTCACCCTGATCGATCTGCCCTTCTCGGTATCGCCGGTGGTGGCGGGCCTGATCTATGTGCTGGTGTTCGGAATGCAGGGCTGGCTGGGCCCGACCCTGGCGGATCACGATGTCCGTATCCTGTTCGCGCTGCCCGGCATCGTGCTAGTCACCATCTTCGTGACCTTTCCCTTTGTGGCGCGCGAACTGATCCCGCTGATGGTGGACCAGGGCCGCGACGAGGAGGAAGCCGCCGCCACATTGGGCGCCAGCGGCTTCCAGACCTTCCTGCGCGTCACCCTGCCCAACATCAAGTGGGGCCTGCTCTACGGCATCCTGCTGTGCAACGCGCGCGCCCTGGGCGAGTTCGGCGCGGTGTCGGTGGTGTCGGGCCATATCCGCGGCGTGACCAACACCATGCCGCTGCATGTGCAGCTTCTCTACGACAATTACGATTATGCCGGGGCCTTCACCGTCGCCGCCTTGCTGGCGATGCTGGCGCTTCTGACCCTTGCCCTGAAGTCACTGCTGGAATGGCGTTATGCGGACGAGCTCGCCGCCGCGCACCGCCGCTAGGAGAATGGAATGTCCCTGACCGTCGACTCCGTCACCAAGAAATTCCGCCGCTTCCCGGCGCTGAACGGGGCCAGCTTCGTCGCGCCGCAGGGCAGCTTTGTGTCGCTGCTGGGGCCGTCGGGTTCGGGCAAGACCACCCTGCTGCGCATCCTGGGCGGGCTGGAATTCGCCGACAGCGGCTCAGTGCGCTTTGCCGATCTCAACTGGCTGGACATGCCGGCGCGCACCCGCAATCCCGGCTTTGTCTTCCAGCAATATGCCCTGTTCAAGCACATGACCGTGGCCGACAATATCGCCTTCGGATTGAAGGTGCGGCCGCGGAGCAAGCGCCCTTCCAAGAGCGAAATCCAGGACCGGGTGAAAAGCCTGCTCGACCTGGTGCAGTTGCCGGGCCTGGAACAGCGCTATCCCAGCCAGCTTTCGGGTGGCCAGCGCCAGCGCGTGGCGCTGGCAAGGGCGCTGGCCATCGAGCCGCGCATGCTGCTGCTGGACGAGCCGTTCGGCGCGCTGGACGCCAAGGTGCGCAAGGAGCTGCGCGCCGACCTGCGTCGCATCCATGACCATGCCGGCGTCACCACCGTGTTCGTCACCCATGACCAGGAAGAAGCCTTTGCGGTGGCCGATCTTGTCGCGGTGATGAAGGATGGCCGCATCGAGCAGTATGGCGCTCCCGCCGATGTGCGGCGCAATCCGCGCACGCCCTTCGTGTCGGAGTTCTTGAGCGTTTAGATCCCAGCGATGCTTTTGGCGACGGCTTCGGCCACGCGGATGCCGTCCACGCCTGCCGACAGGATGCCGCCTGCAAACCCTGCGCCTTCGCCGGCCGGAAAAAGTCCCGGCGTGTTCAGGCTCTGATAATCGTCGCCGCGCTGAATGCGGATCGGGCTTGAGGTGCGCGTTTCCACCCCCGTCAACACGGCATCGGCGCGGTCAAAGCCGCGGATCTGCTTGCCGAAAGCGGGCAAGGCCTCGCGGATCGCCTCAATGGCGTATCCTGGCAGACAGGACGACAGGTCGGTCGGCGTGACACCGGGACGATAGGACGGGATGACTTCGCCCAGCGCGGTGGACGGCGTGTTGGCGATGAAGTCGCCCACCAACTGCGCCGGCGCCGCATAGGTGCCGCCGCCCGCCGCAAATGCGGCTTCTTCCCATTGCCGCTGCAGGGCGATGCCCGCCAGGGGATGGCCGGGATAATCCGCATCCGGGGTGATGGCGACCACGATGCCGGCATTGGCGTTGCGCTCATTGCGCGAATACTGGCTCATGCCGTTGGTGACGACGCGGCCCGGTTCGGAGGCTGCCGCCACCACCGTGCCGCCGGGGCACATGCAGAAGCTGTAGACGCTGCGGCCGTTCTGGGCGTGATGCACCAGCTTGTAATCGGCGGCGCCCAGCGCCGGGATGGAGCGGCCGAAGCGCGCCTTGTCGATCAAGCCTTGCGGATGCTCGATGCGAAAGCCGATGGAAAAGGGCTTGGCCTCGATGGCGACGCCGCGCTCGTACAACATTTCGAACAGGTCGCGGGCGCTGTGGCCCGGCGCCAGCACGACATGGCGGCTTTGGATCTCTTCGCCGCTTTCCAGCTTCACGCCGCGCACCTGGCGATCCGCATCCAACAGCAGGTCCGTCACCTTGCTCTGGAAGCGGTATTCGCCGCCCAGCGCCTCGATCGTTTCGCGCATGGCTTCCACCATGGTGACCAGGCGGAAAGTGCCGATATGGGGATGGGCTTCGGTGAGGATTTCCTCCGGCGCGCCCGCCGCCACGAATTCGGTCAGGACTTTGCGGCCCAGATAGCGCGGGTCCTTGATCTGGCTGTAGAGCTTGCCGTCGGAAAAAGTCCCGGCGCCGCCTTCACCAAACTGGACATTGGATTCCGGATTGAGCTCCGAGCGGCGCCACAGGCCCCAGGTATCCTTGGTCCGCTCGCGTACCACCTTGCCGCGCTCCAGGATGATGGGGCGAAAACCCGATTGCGCCAGGATCAGGCCTGCGAACAAGCCGCAAGGTCCGGCGCCGATCACCAGCGGGCGCTGGAATTGCGCCGGGGCCGTGGCCACCGGCCTGTATTCCATGTCGGGGGTGGGCCGTGCCTCCTTCGGGATCGGCACGCCCGCTTTCAAAGTCACGTCCACGGTATAGACGTAGGCGATGGCCTGCTTGTTGCGCGCGTCATGGCCGCGCTTGAACACCCGCCAGTCCAGCAGCGCCTCGGCCGGCAGCTTCAGCTTTTTGAGGATGGCGGCCTTCAGCGCCTCGGGCGGATGGCCGAGCGGCAGCTTGATGTCGGTCAGGCGCAGCATGCGCCCGACCTAACGCGTCAGAAGCGCAACTTCAAGCCGAGCTGGAACGTGACCGGCTGGCGCAGGGTCAGGGTCCGCGGATCGGTCAAGGTCGGCGTGACCAGGCCGGCGCTGCTGGAGGGCTCGAAATAGGCGCCGTACAGCGCGTCGCGGTTGTCGAACACGTTGTTCACCAGCCCGAACAACTGCCAGCGCTCGTCGAATTGCCAGGCCGCGCGCAGATTGACCACCAGGGTGGAGGGCAGCTTGGTGTTGAGGTTGGCCTGGTCACCATCGAAATATTGGCTGCCGGTAAAGGCCAGTTCGCCGCCGATGCTGATGTCTTCGAACAGATCTGCATCCGCGCCCGCGCGCACCGTATTGGCCGGGTTCACCGGCATGCGCCGGCCCGGCGTGACGGTGATGTTGCCCGCGGCATTGGCCTTGGGGTTGTTGGGCGAGGCCAGGGCGCCGGTGAACTGATAGGTGGCGTCCAGATAGGAATAGCTTGCATAGGCCGACCAGCCCTGGGTTTCATAACGGGCGCTGACATCCACGCCCTGACGCCGGGTGGCGGGCACATTGGCGAAATAGCCGCGGCCCTGGATGGTGCTGGCCAGCGAAACAATGTCGTTGTCGCTGTCGGTGCGGAACAGGCTGACGCTCCATGCGACAGGAGCGTCACCCAACAGGCCCGTCAGGTTCCCGCGCAGGCCCGCCTGATAGGTGTGGGATACAACCTGGGCCAGCGGCGGATCGGCCACCAGCGAACCTTCCAGCAGGCATGGGCGCAGCGGATCGGCGCAGTCCAGTTCCAGCGGCGTCGGCGCGCGGTTGGCCTCGGAGTAACCGCCAAAGGCCGAGATCGCGTCCGAGAATTTGTACGTCAGGCCCGCCAGCGGATTGATATGGCCATAGCCATGCACGCCGTTGAGCTCGGCCGCTGTGCCGCTGCGGTCGCGGGTGACGATGTCGGCGGCATTGACGCGAAAGCCCAGCGTCAGGGTCAGGGCATCGGTCAGGTCCAGCGCATCCACCGCATAGAAGCCGTAATAGTTGGTGGTGGCGCCCAAGGTGACCGGGGCATAACCGATATTGCCGTTGCTGTGCAGGATGCTGCCGGCGCCGGCCAGCGCCGCATCCACCGCCACATTGAAGTCGGGATAAATGCGGCCCAGCGTACTGGTGGAGCGAAAGCCGATGCCGCTGCCGTCAAAGCTGAAACCGGCGGTGAAATAGTTGCCCAGGCCCAGCAGCGGCGCGTTGCCGGTGACCTGCAGGGTCGCGCCGGTGGTGGTGCTGTCGGTGAAGGTGCGGTCCACCGTGCCGTAGATCACGCCCGGGGTGAAGGGTATGGCGGCGCCGGTCGGGTCCAGGATCGCGAACTGGTTGCGGAAGTTCAGCGCCGCCGCCCCGGTAAAGGGCACGGGGCGGGTGAAGGCGTCGTCTTCCAGGCACAGCCTGTTGGCGAAGGACGAGGAGGCGGAGCAGCGTTCGAAATCCGCATCATTGCCGTCCACGTGCCGCTGTTTCTGCGCGCGCATATAGACCGAACCTTCGATCTGCCAATTCTCGTCCAGCCGCGTCTTGGCCGTAAGCGCCAGGCTGCCGATGCTGTTCCGCGTGGTCTGGGGAAAGGTATAGACCGACTTGGCGTTGCGCTGGATCAGGCCGAACGGTGTGGGACCGACCACGCCCAGGCTGGTGACGGCGCCGGACGCCACCAGATGCAGCTCGCTGTCGCCGAAGCGCCAGCCGGCATCGGCATAGAGCCGCGCCAGGTTGGATTGGGAATGAAAGCGCCAGCCGGCATCGGTGACGGCTTCGGCCGCGCCGTAAAAGCTGAAGGCGCCATTTTCCATGCCCCATTGGCCGGATGCCATGCCATGACCGTAGGAGCCGCCTTGCAGCGAGGCTTCCGCGCCCTGCCAGGAAAAACCGTTCTTCATGATCATGTTGACCGAACCGCCCAGCGCGTTCAGGCCGAACACCGGATTGGCGCTCCACACATCCAGCCGCGCGATGGCGGCGGCGGGGATCGCATCCCAGTTGACCGTGTCGCCGAACGCCTCGTTCAGGCGCACGCCGTTCTGATAGACGGCGATGCCCTGCGGCACCCCTTGCAGCGGCGAGGCCTGGAAGCCGTGAAAGCGCAGGTCCTGGAACATGGCGTTGCCTTGCGTATCGCTCAGTGACACGCCGGCGGCCTGGGTGCCCAGCGCATCCAGCACCGTGGCGCCATGCTGGGCGTTCAGGCGATCGGCGCTGAGGCTCTGCACCAGGCCCTGCACTTTGTTCGCGGAAAGGCCGATGTCGGAATTGGGCAGGGGGCCATAGACCACGACGTGTTCGGCGCTCCGCTGCGCCAGCGCAGGCGGGATGGCCAAGGCCATCCCGGCCAGCCATATCATGCCCGCCTTCATGCGTTCCCCTTTGTTCTGAGGACTTAGAACAGGGTCCGGCGACGCGCAACCGGGCGCTTATCGCCGCGAATTTGGCCATAATCAGAAGCGAGATCTCATGAAATCGCTCGTCAGGTTCCTCGAGCGCATGATTCGAATCGTTCCAACTTCACAAAGTATTTCGACGGCGGTTTCGTGTTGACCGCAACGCGTTTCGGGCGCACGCTTTGTGTGCTGAGAAAAAGGATTGCGTTGACGCAGTTACGTCCTTGAAGCGCCCAACGCGCGGTGATGCGAAAGCATCGGAAGCCGCGCCATCTGGTGGAGACCGGATGTCATGGTGCCCGGACTGTAGCGCGAGACTCTTCCTCGATCCCGGCAGGTGAAACCCGCTAACAGGAGGGTCCTGAATGGAAGATACTCCGCCGGAAAGTAAGCCGGGCTTCGCCTGATGCGGAGCCAAGGCCCGGATCAAAAACCCGGACCTCCGCCACAAAATTGAAACTGAACAATGGGCGAAAGCCCATATCAAACAGTCCGGCCTGATGTCGGATACAAGAGTAAAACAGGTCCTGTCGGTAATCCGGCTGGGCCTGTTTTCTTTTGGATAATCACATTTGTTCCGTTCCTTTTGTAATGTGTGCGGCGATTTTCGCGTTGCAATAATTTGAAGGATAAATAGGGTTTGCCGTGGGCAGGGGCTGATTTAATGAGTCCCTCATGTCCAAGACTCCCGTCCTCTCTGTCGTCCTGTTGTGCGCCGCCCTGATGGCGGGTTGCACGACCGCCCGCTCCACCGCGCCATTGCGCACCGCCAGCGAGCAGCTTCTGATTTCCGCCGCCGCCGACCGCGCCGCCTCACAATTGTCACTGGCGATCCCCAAGGGCACGCGGATATTCGTGGATACCCGCTTTTTCCAGGGCTATGACGAGGGCTATTCCATCGCGGCCATCCGCGCCCAGATGCTCAAAAGCGGCTTGATGTTGATGGATGACCGCGCCCAGGCCGAAGCGGTGGTGATGGTGTCGTCCGGGGCGCTCTCGACCGACCAGAAATCGCTGCTGATCGGCCTGCCGCAGCTCACAGTGCCCTATATCCCGGTGGGCAATTCGGTGACGGTGCCGGAAATAGCGCTGTTCAAGCAGGCCGAGGAAAAGGGCGTCGCCAAATTCGTAGCCACCGGTTACGACGCCAAGACCGGCAAGCTCTTGGCCACCACCAATCCGCGCTATGGCTTTGCCCACAATACCAATCAAACGGTGCTGCTGTTTTTCTCCTGGGCGACGGGCGACGTTGTCCCGCCGGGGGTGGACCAGAAGGCGCTGTCGTTCCAGACCCTGACAAGCATGCTTCCCGGGAATTGATTTGCTCGTCGCTCCCGTTCGCGGCGATGGTGGATGTGTCGGCGGCGCGCGGCAAGGATGGTAAGCTGTACCTGGTCAACACCGATCCCAGCCATGCGGTGCAGGTGATCACCAACCTGACGGGCAGCGCAAAGGGGCGTATCCTCACCGCCTTCGCCATGGATGCGCATAACAGCTTTGCGGCGCCTAACATGGTGCGCCCGTTGCCGTTCAAGAACAGCAACACCGACGGCAAGCTGGCATTTGATATGCCGGCGAAGTCCGTCGCGGTCGTGGCCGTTGACTAGCTACTTGGCGCTGAACTTGTAGACCATGGTGTTGAGGTAGGTCTGGCCGGGATTGAGCCGCGCGCTGGGAAAGTCGGCATGGTTGGGCGAATCCGGGAACACGCCCGGCTCCAGGCAGATGGCGTCACCCTGGCGATAGCTGCGCTGGCCCTTGCCGAAGAAAGTCCCGTCCATGAAGTTGCCGGTATAGAACTGGATGCCCGGCGCGCTGACGCGCATTTCCATGGTGCGGCCCGACACCGGATCGGTCACCACCGCCGCCGGGCGCAAGGTGCCCGGCGCGCCGTCCACGATGAAATTGTGATCATAGCCGCGGCCATAGCGGATCTGCTGGTCGCGCGCATCGCGGATGCGGTCGCCCACGCGGGCAGCCTTGCGGAAGTCGAAGGGCGTGCCGGCCACGGCGCGGCGCTCGCCGGTAGGGATCAGGGTGGCATCCACCGGGGTGAAGCGCGCCGCATTCAGGGTGACCATGTTGCCCATCACGTCGCGGGCGTCATTGCCCGACAGGTTGAAATAGGAATGGTTGGTCAGGTTCAGCACCGTGGGCTTTGAGGTGGTGGCGCGGTAATCCAGGCGAAGTTCGTTCTGCTCGTTCAGCGAATAGGTGGCGGTGACTTTCAGCTCGCCGGGAAAGCCTTCCTCGCCATCGGCGCTGACATAGGACATCACCACCTTGGCATCCGGGCCGCTGGAAACCGAGTCGATCTTCCACACCCGCTTGTCGAAGCCCTTGGGGCCGCCATGCAGGGCGTTGGGGCCGTCATTGCTGGACAGCGTGTAGCTCTTGCCGTCAATGGAGAACTTGCCCTTGGCGATACGGTTGGCAAAGCGGCCGACCGAGACGCCGAAATAGTTGGGACGGGTGAGATATTCCTGGGCGGTGTCATAGCCCAGCACCACGTCCTCCTTTTTGCCGCCGCGGTCGGGCACGATCAGGGCCTGCAGCGCCGCGCCCAGGGTGATGACTTTCGCGCTCATTCCGGCGGCGTTGGTCAGGGTCACCGCTTCGATCTTGCTGCCGTCCGACAAGGCGCCGAAGCCGGCCCGGGTGGCGCTGGCGGCCAGGGCGTGAGAGCTGCACGCCATCAGGCAGGCCGCGCCGAGAATTGCGTATTTCATGATCCCCTCCATCTTTTGGCGCCCAATATTCCGGCAAACCCGGATGCACACAAGCCCACGGCTGGAAGATCGCCGGCCCGTGTTATAAGGCCCGCGTGAATCAGCAAACTTCCGATGATCCCAAGCGGCGCATCCTCAAGGATGTGTTCGGCTTTGACGATTTTCGCCCCGGCCAGGCCGCGGCGATGGATGCGCTGCTGGCCGGGCGGCCCGTGCTGACGGTGATGCCGACCGGCGCGGGCAAGTCGCTGTGTTACCAGGTGCCGGCGCTGGTGCTGGGCGGGCTGACGATCGTGGTCTCGCCTTTGGTGGCGCTGATGCAGGACCAGGTGGCGGCGCTGCGCCTGGCGGGGGTTGCGGCCGATACCATCAATTCCTCGATAGACCGCGATGAGAATATCGCCGCCTGGCGGCGGGTGACGACGGGCCAGACGCGGCTTATATACCTGGCGCCCGAACGGCTGATGACGGAGCGGATGCTGGAGGCGTTGGCCCGCACCGATATCCGCCTGATCGCGGTGGACGAAGCACACTGCATCTCGCAATGGGGCCCGGCCTTCCGGCCCGAATATGAACAATTGTCGCGGCTGCGCGAGCTGTTCCCGAAAGTGCCGATCATCGCCCTGACCGCCACGGCGGATGAAGCGACACGCCGCGACATCGCCGCCCGGCTGTTCGCCGGCAAGGTGGAGACGCTGGTGCTGGGCTTTGATCGGCCCAACATCAAGCTCAGCGTGGCGGCGCGCAATGACGGCAAGGCGCAGTTGCTGGATTTCGTGCGGCGTCATGCGGGCCGGTGCGGCATCGTCTATTGCCTGTCGCGCAAGAAGACCGAGGAGACCGCCGCCTTCCTGGAGCGCAGCGGCGTACGGGCCCTGGCCTATCACGCCGGCATGACCAAGGAGGCGCGCGATGCCAACCAGAACCGCTTTATGACGGATGCCGGCGTGGTGATGGTGGCGACCATCGCCTTCGGCATGGGCATCGACAAGCCGGATGTGGGATACGTTTTCCACACCGACTTGCCGGGCAACCTGGAAGCCTATTACCAGGAGATCGGTCGCGCCGGCCGCGATGGCAGGACCGCCGAGGCGCACATGCTGTTTGGATCGGGCGACATCCGCATGCGCCGCATGTTCATTGATGATGAAGAGGCAAGCGACGATCACAAGCGGCGCGCCCATGGCCGGCTGGGCACCTTGATCGGCTATTGCGAGGCGGCGGGATGCCGCCGCCAGATCCTGCTGCAATATTTCGGGGAAAGCGCCGAGCCGTGCGGCAATTGCGACAACTGCCTGGACAGTGCGCCGCTGACCGACGGCACCAGGGAGGCGCAGGCCGTGCTGGCGGCGGTGCTGCAGTCGGGGGAGCGCTTCGGTGCGGGCCATGTCATCGACATCCTGCGCGGCGCGGGCACCCAGAAGATCAAGGAGCGCGGGCACGATACGCTGGATTGCTTCGGCAGCGGCGCGGCGCGCAAGAAAGAAGATTGGACATCCTTGATCCGGCAGATGGTGGCGGCCGGATTTCTCGCCCCCGACGATCATGGCGGTCTTTCCATCACCGAGCGGGGCGAAGACCTGCGCCGCGGCACCAGCCTGTTTCATTTCCGCCAGGCTGCTCCGCGCGCCAAGGCGCGTGCCGATGCGGCGGCGCTAAGCGATGGCGGCGATCCCGATCTGCTGGCGGCACTCAAGGTGGTGCGGCTCAGGCTGGCGCGCGAGCGTCGGGTGCCGGCCTATGTGATCTTTTCGGATCGCACCCTGATCGACATGGCGGCCTTGCGGCCGCACGATCTTGACAGTTTTGCCCAGGTGAACGGGGTGGGCGCCGCCAAGCTGAAGGATTTCGGCAAGGTGTTTTTGACGGCGATTGCGGAGCATGCGGGCGGGTAGCCGTTAAGCCGTTCGCGATTTGCTGCCCATGGCATTTTGCAGACAGCTCTGGAGGGATTGCGAAAAATCGGCTGGGCCGATTTTTCGTCCTCGCTTTGCTCGGATCGCTCGCTGCGCTCGCGCCCAAAATCGGCTGTTGCCGATTTTGTCGAACAAGGGTGCCGGAGGGACCATACCATATGAACCAGATCAGTTACTTGTATTGGCTAACCCCGAAAACCTCTCCCAATACATTCCAATAGCTTACTTCGCGATTGGCTAACGGGAACCGGTACTCAGTTCAGAACGGCGGCTTCGCAAATGCCAAGGTCTTCCTCCCGGTTCGGCGTCAATCCAAAGGAACTAGCGGATCGAGCGCAACCCTAACCCTCCGTATGATTGTGGACACAAGTGCTCTACAATGCCCCTGCGTCCGATTGCGACAACGGTGGCCTTGCTGAACCCCGGACCAACGGTGGTACAATAGGAGAACGAAGCAGCCGAAGCTCCGCACTTGGCGCACCCAAACCCCGCCGGGAACACTGGAAACTATGAATTTTATTGAAGACCAGACAGCACAGAAACTTCGCGGGGGCTATTACACACCAGACGACCTGGCAGGTTTTCTCGCGGCGTGGGTAAACGAGATCTCCCCTCAAAATTTGCTCGAGCCGAGTTGTGGAGATGGGGTCTTCATTAAGGCGCTCGCTCAGTCGGGGATTGATCGCAGAGCTAAGATCACATGCTTTGAACTAGATAAGACCGAGGCATCTAAGGCTAAGAGCAGTGCGTCTTCTAGTTCTCTCAAAAATGTAGATGTTCGTGCGGAAGATTTCCTTGGCTGGGCCGAAAAAGCACTGGACCATAAAAATAAGAAGATGGCGTTTGACGCGGTTGTGGGTAATCCGCCCTTCGTGCGGTATCAATATGCTTGAGGGCCGGTAATCATCGACAGGTCCGGCAATGAGACATACCTTTGAGGCGTCGCTTACGCGATCACTAGCGCAGTGCATCGCAAGTCTATTCACTTCGCTCGCGGGCACGCCATGAGCGGCCTAGTCGTGGGCTGGGCCATGGAGCAGACTACTGGCTCCCCTTTCGCCAAGCTTATCTTGGTCAAGCTTGCAGAGCATTCAGACGAGCAAGGCTACACCCATCCCGGCATTCCGCGCATTGCCAGGGATACGGAGATCGCACCGTCCACTATCTATAAGCACCTCAAGCACCTAAAGGAGGTCGAGCTTGTCCAATCGGTCAAGATCATGAAGACCAACAAGCGCGGGGCGCGATACTACGTGCGCGGCTATCGATTGCCCGTCCCTGAGTTTCCACGTCGTGGAGCTTCCGTTAAGGACGCTCCACCACATGGGAAACTCCGTCTACGTGGCGGAGCCCCTGGTCTACGTGGTGGAGCCCCTAGTACAGAACCGTCATCCGAACCGTCATTTACCCCTCCCGCATTCATCGCGCCGCCTCTTAAGGCGCGCGTTGAACGGCTCCGAGAGATTATCGGGCACAGTAAGTTCGATGCGTGGTTTCAAAACGCAAATTTCCTTGACGGGCCATGCATCGCCTTACCCAGCCCAGCGCGTCTGAATTGGGTCCAAGGGAAATTTTCTGACGCAATTCGGGAGGTGTTCGGTCAAGCTTGCCTAATCCGCCTAGCATCAGCCGACGAACTGCCATGACGTATTCATACGTCGGCATCAGCCCCACAAAGTTTGACCAGCTTGTTGCCGATGGCAGAATGCCGAAAGCCAAACAGATCGATGGCCGGAAAGTGTGGGACGTGCGTGAGATCGACCCTGCGTTTGAAGAACTGGGTGCCAGCGATACATCGTGGGGCGATGTGTCATGAAGGTGCGGAAATACCTAAAGGGTGTTTCTGAGTTCACCGATCGACATGGTACCTTACGTATCCGTGGCCGCCGCGCCGGTTGGCCGACTTATTACTTCAAGTACCGTCCGCCGTGCGAGGCCTTCGAGGAAGAGCTTCGCAATTGGCAAGCTCGTGAAATCCAGCGCCCCGCCGTTGGTGTGGATCGCGTGGAGCCCGGCACGATCTCGGCGCTGGTCGCGCGTTACTACCGCTCCGCGGAATATTGGAAATTGGAGAAATCGACCCAAGCCACCTATCGCGGGATACTCGAACGCTTTCGTCAGGAACACGGCCACCGCACGGTTGTCGGGCTGGACAAGCAAGCGGTCCGGAAGCTTGTTGAGGCTAAGCGCGAGAAGCCGTGGGCTGCCAACAACTTTCTCAAGCTGCTGCGCGTCTTAATACGCTTTGCCATCGAAGAGGACATGCGCCGCGACGACCCCACGGTGGGAGTGCGGCCCATTGGAAGTAAGACCACCGGCCATCATAGCTGGACCGAGGAAGAAATAGCCCAGTTCGAGCAGACGCACGCGGTGGGCACGCGGGCGCGGCTGGCATTTGCTCTACTGCTTTATACCGGCCAGCGCCGCAGCGATGTGATCCGTATGGGGCGGCAGCATATTAAAGACGGGAGTATCGCCGTGCGGCAGCAGAAGACGGGGGCGGCGCTGGAAATCCCCATCCATCCGGAACTCGCGCGCATCATCACGGCCACGCCATCCGACCATCTCACCTTTCTGGTGACGAACGAGCGCGGCAAGTCCAAGCCATTCACCGCGCCGGGGTTCACTAATTGGTTTCGTGAGATGTGCCGCAAAGCGGGCCTGCCGCATTGTTCAGCCCACGGTCTTCGCAAGGCGCTGGCGCGGCGTTTGGCGGAAGCCGGATGCTCCGAGCATGAGATCGCCGCCATCACTGGCCATCGCAGCTTGCAGGAGGTTCGCCGCTATACCCAGGCTGCCAGCCAGATTGTTCTGGCCCGGCGCGCGATGGAGGCCATACCAAGCCCGAACGCAGAACAAAAATTGGCTACCCCATCGAAGCGGTTAGCCAAAAAGCGCTTTAAGTAATTGGAATTGCTTTCCCCGATGGGAAGGGTGGCGGTGCCGGAGGGATTCGAACCCTCGATACGGCTTTACAACCGTATAACGGTTTAGCAAACCGCCGCCTTCAGCCTCTCGGCCACAGCACCATCCAGAACTTCGGCCGCGCTACCGGCCGAAGACCGCCACCAAACGGTGCGGGAACGGCGCCCTTTTGCCCTAGATTGGACTGGGGCTCAAGGCGGCTTGTTGGCCGGTAAATGCCCGTTTTTGCCGGTTTTTGCCCCCAGAAAGCATCGAATTCTTGCGCTGCGGCATCAATAGCGCCTTGCCAGCCCCCGGGGCCGGGCGCAGCATCCTCTCATGACCGGGAAGAACCCGGCCGGTTTTGCGCTTCGCCCGTGAGATCGAGACGAAGCGCCCAACAATGCGTGTTGAGGAGCATCGTCATGCAAGTCAGGCATATCCTGCAGGGCAAGGGACGCGACGTCGTCACCATCACTTCCACTGCCACCGTCTGCGACGCCGCCAAGCTGCTGACCGCCAAGAAAATCGGTGCGTTGGTGGTCAAGGACAAGAGCGGAAAGCTCAGCGGCATTATTTCCGAACGCGACCTGGTGCGCGCCATGGCCAATGGCGGCGCCGATTGCTTCACCGATCCGGTCAGCGCCCATATGACGCCGGCGCCGGAAACCTGCGTCGAGAACGACCCGGTGGAAAGCGTGATGGAAGTCATGACCCGCGGCCGTTTCCGCCATGTCCCCGTTCTGGACGACAGCAAGTCGCTGTGCGGCATGGTCTCGATCGGCGACGTGGTGAAGACCCGTATCGCCGAAACCGTCAATGAAGCCGCGGCTTTGCGCGATTATATCAGCGCCGCGGTCTAGGGAACTTCAGGTTCCATGTCATGGTGGGCGGAACCGCCTTTGGTTCCGCACGTTCCTTTGGCAGAACGCCCCAAAGGAGTACGCCATGAAACTCGACATGCTGGCCGCCGCTAGCGGCCTTGCGCTAAGCGCCTTTTTGATCGCCTCGCCCGTGTCCGCGCAATCGGCCCGCGTCGATGCCAACGGCAATCCCACCACCGATTCCACGCCGGCGGAAAAGGCCGAAACAGCCCGCATCAACGCCCAGGAAGGCGTCACCACCACCGGTCCCAGCGCTGCCGCCACCGCGCAATCCGATGCCAACAATGCGCAGTACCAGGCCCAGCAGCAGCAGTATCAGCAGCAGTTGCAGAACAATCAGGCCGCGCAGGCCAAGTACCAGGATCGCAGCGCCGCCTATCAGGCGCTGCGTGAGCGTTATGCGGCCGAGCGCGCCGCTTATCAGCGCGGCATCTGGCCGGATCGCTATGTGAAGTGGGTGATCGTGGAGCGCGATGCCAACCTGATCGGCGAACGCGTGCAATTGATCACCGGCAGCCGCGTCGGCACGGTGATCGATACCGCCCATGCCGCCAATGGCAATGTCACCGCGCTGCTGGTGCGCCTGGACGATGACAAGATCGTTTGGATCGACTCCAACGATGTGCGTTACAACCGCGCCGACGGCATCGTGATGACCAACCTGCGGGCCGCCGACCTGCGCCATATGGCGGACGAACGGCTCTAAAGCCTGCCGCTTAGAAGGACAAAGGCGCGCGAGATTCTCGCGCGCCTTTTTCTTTGGAAAAAAATCAAATATAATCAATGCGTTAGAAGAGTTCCCGGGGTGTCTAAAGCTGCTGCTGCCCAGCCGGGACAGCGTGCACTTGGGGCCAGGCGCCGGAAGGCGCGCAAAAGCCTTTGTTTATAGGCTTTTCGGGCCCGTCGCAGGGTTGCTCCCGCCCGCTGTGGCTCCTGCCGGCGCCGCACCTATATATGGGGCGCGCAGGGGGCGATTGTTGCAGCGCCGAAGCAGTCCACAGCCCCCGGAAAAAAAGGCTCTTTTCGGGGCATTTTTGGGTTTGACTTGCCCAGACCCCGCACCTATAACCCGCGCCCACGCTGCTTCGCGGCTGATGTTGCGAAGTGGTGTTTACCGTTGAATTTAGACGCGAAAAACGTCGGCGGGCGCTGTTTGACATTGTGATTTAAGGAAGGGGAACGCGGGCGGCGGCTTGGTAGCCATTCGCGTCAAAGGTCAAACTTTGACGCAACACTATCGAGCAGCGACGTTTGAATGCTCGCGTTCTTCTGCAAGACAAAATTGTACAAATGTTCGGCCGTCGAAAGATGGCCAAACCCTAGTCAATCAGTTTTGCGAATAACGCAAATACAAGAGCGTTCAGCGTCGTCTGCGCACTAGGATCAAAAACATGAGAGTTTGATCCTGGCTCAGAACGAACGCTGGCGGCAGGCCTCAAACATGCAAGTCTAGGGGGTGTAGCAATACATCACCGGCGGACGGGTGCGTAACACGTGGGAATATACCTTTTGGTTCGGAACAAC
>CANJJD010000019.1 GCA_947474645.1 Alphaproteobacteria bacterium
CCACTACAACACCGTCCGGCCGCACTCATCCCTGGGATATCGGCCACCCGCACCGCTGGCATTCAGCCCTGTCCCACCACCTCTGGATCAGGCGGCGGCGATGCAATAGTCTCTCTATGCCGGTGGTACAAAATATCCGTCAGGTCAGTTTAACACCCTGACTTCTAGCGGGAAAAGCTAAGTAGGCCGTGAAGGAGGTGCCGATATGAACCTCATAGTCCTAGCGTCGCTGATAGCTCTGACGGTCACGATGCCTAGCTTACGCTCACTTTCGTTCCCGCATGAAACGACAATTACAAAGTTATGATCGTCGAGGCGAATTTATACCGTGCTATCGACTGAAAAAATCCAATACACAAAACCCCCAGGGGGCTGCTTGCCTGTCCCGGTTAACTGTATCGGCTATGGTATGCGTAAATAGGAGGTTAGCCCATGAGCCCCGCAATCCCTGTAGCGGCGATCTCCGCAGCGCTTATCATAGCGTACGGCGTCAAACGTCACCTACAAGCCAGAGCAGCGTCGGCAGCGAAGTGGGAATCTGACATAGCCAAGCTGCCAATTACCCTGTGCGTACGCAGTGAGATCGGTGAGTTCAAGGTGCGGGATAAAGGCGACACATGATCCAGTTGATATCGTGGCAGTGGATACTGGTCATCTGGCTAGGCATGGTCGCCACGGTTTTGACGCACGAGCTCATATTTGAGCGCGAGAGCTACGTAGAAGAAAGCGTGCCGTCGCTCGTTCTGTATGCAGTCCTTATGATAGTTACCGCTCCGCTAATCTGCCCCTACTTGGTATTCTGGACTTGCAAGGAGTGGGCATGTGGTCGTCCGCCCAAGGTAAGGCAGAAAATAGAACGACCAGTTGAACGTGAGACGATGCGCTGTGGCTGGGCAATCGCCCAAAGTGGTGGCACCCTGATCGCGCAGACAGACGACATGATTGAGATCATTACGCGCGAAGGTACGGAGACTATGACAGTTCCTGAGTATGAAGCGCGGAGGCAGGGTAGTTAAGCTCGAGGCTATAAGCAGGTCATGGCTGCCAAAACCTGCCACATGGGGCTTGGCGCTTGCATGCGGTGGCGTAGCTTTTTTCTCAAGCGCCCAACCCGCCAGCCGCTAAGCCGTCCATCGTAAAAACGGGCTCACTAAGATGGCTTATTTCGAGGGGAATATATTTGCGTCTCTACCTATCTCGCTTGGACGGTAAGGGCCGGCGGGAAGTCCGTGTCCCGGAGTTAGCGCTGCCGCGAGATTGGCCTGACGAGCCAATGGCATATAACTTGGAGCAGCCTTCTCTATAGCCGAAACGATTGCCTGCGCAATTAATGCACCAAGCCCGGAGCCACTAGCTTGTGGCGAATAAGTTAGCTCTTGCTTATTTTTCCATAAGACTGCGTTCGTCTTGCAGCTTCTGAGCTCGTATTCAAGCGCCACGTCGGTATTCGTCCTAATGACCAAATACTGCGAATTCCATTTACTGATATCAATGAAAAGAGCGCTGTCGCAACCGAACAGGGGCTGTAGCCGCCGGGCATCTACTTTGTGCACGAGCCCCGCATCAGAAAGGCCGCTGTCATTGAGCGCGCCGCGCACCATATTAGCTGGGAACACGTAGTAGCCTCTCTCAGCCACTGGAGCAGTAACCGTCGAAAGGAACCAATCTGCAGCGGTTACCTCGCTGGTATTATTCAGAGCCGGCAGAACCAGAATGCTGCGGGGCGCCTCAGACCTAAACAACGAATAGTCGGATGGTGTGGGCGTCGCACAGCCCGCCAACACAATACTCATAAAACCAATTACGGAAATGAGATTTATAGCGCGTTTCATTAGCGCGACCCTTCGGAGATAATTTTGTTTAGGAAGGGGGCCGCCTCAGGGAAGTCCCTAATTTCGGCTTTAAACAGCTCTACTGCTTGGTCGCGCTTACCATCTTTAAGGTATAGGTACCCAAGCTCTGCCTGCAACCCAGGTGCTAGCCGCTTTGTTTTATTACCATCAGCGATTGCCTTGATAAGGGCCGCCTCAAATTGAGGGCCGCGCTCCGGTGCCTTTGAGTAGGCATATAGCTCCTCATCGTAGTTACCCCATTCAAACCGCGAAGCTGCGGTACAACCGGAGAGAGCTATCGTCGCTATGAACGTTAGGGCATAAAAATGGACGTTGCTTTTCATCTATTGAGCCTTAATTTCAATAACTGATCCTGGCGCGATCAAGTATTCTTTACTTTCTAAAATCTGCGCACCACTCAAGATCCGGACCTTGCGCCGTCCCGGTGCAACATCGAACACGTCAACCTCGGCCTTGGTCTTGTAGCCGAGAATTCGGCCATCCACTTCGACTGCCGCACCAACCGGCGCCTGAGTGATGCGGACATGCCCCTGAGCTGTGCCTTGCACGATGGTAGATGTTGGGTAACCGCAGCCCGACAAAGCGATGACGGACGAAATACAGAGCCATCTCTTCATTGTTCTTTGCTCGTGACTATTAGGTCTACATCACTAGCTGAGACCTGACCTGTAAGGATACGCGCTCGCGAGCCTTCGGCATCGCCTGCACCGAAGAAGCTTATTATTTGTATAGTGCCAACAGCATCTCCAGGCAATTCAATTGGCAATCCCGTTTGGCGGCTTATTATTACCTTGCCCCGCCGAGTGACCTGAAGTTGGTCACCAACCTTAAGACCCTGCGCTAGTCCTCCGCTGATCATAACATCAGATCCCGAGACACTAAGTATATCCGTTGACCACGGCTTCTGTTTTAGATTGTTAATGACGTTAGTCATTAGGTCAGAAATTGCTGCTGATATTGCCTTGTCGTTAAGAGAAGAGTCGTAAGCGGCTTGCGACCCAAAGCCAGCAAAGTTTCCAACTTCAACTTCCGACGTTCCTGACCCGCTCGTGCTAAAGAAGGCCTGCCCTGTGCGGCTATCAACTAGGCGAACCTCTACCGTAGCAGAGGCAACCTGACGCGCCTTGTGAGTGAGAAAGCCAGTTTTGCCTTCAGTCTGTCGACCAAACTGCGTAACTGATCCTACCAAAACAGTATCAGCCCCAACTGCCACTGCTCCACCAACAAGCGCCTGCTCTTTTTTAACAGAACTCAGATCGCGACGCTCGAGGACAATGAACTCACCGCTCTCAACCAAGCGGGCAACGAGCATGTCAGCGGCTTGATCTGCTAGAGGGTCACGCTCTCCAGGGAGTAACAGCGCCCGTCCGTATTGTGTTGCATTGGAAAATATACCAACAGCGATTCTGCGCTTGAGATTGAGCCCTGTCTTAATCGGAGCTGGTGCCGGGACTGTTGTAGGTGCTGAAGAAATTACAGACGGCTCCGCGGCAATCGCATCGACCGCGTTGGCAAAGATAAACATGACGCCAAAAGCTAACGTAGCTCTTAGTCTTTCCATCAGCGCACCATCGAGCTTGAATATTATATTTGAACTTTTAGAACGCGCTTACTACATTTCGCGCGATACAATGATTGGAATTAAACAGCCTGTCTGGACAATTGAAATAACCTTCAATTGTCGTTTGCAACCTGTCAATGACCAATTCTGAATCTGCCAGGCAGATGCCCCCCCCCTAAGCATCAAAACCCTACTAATCCTATCCTTTGCCCTTCTGTCGGCTTGCACGGCCGTACAGCCAGTACCCACACCGTCAGTCCCAGCCATCAACAGCGACGCCCACGTGCGCATAGAGCGTAGCCAAGCCGCCAGGGCAGCCTTCAAGCGCGAACATCCATGCCCAGCCACCCAGCAGCCCAAAAGCCCATGTCCGGGCTACATCATCGACCACGTAATCGCCCTGAAACGCGTCGGCGCTGATCCCCCGATTCTCAAGCATGCTTGCCAGACAGTGTAGGGAAAGATCGCCAGCACTAAAGGACCAGCGAACCACCCCATCCCCAGCACACCGGATCGCCCGAGCAAAACCGTAAGTAGGTGGAGCGTAGGTACCATCTGAGAAAATGGGGTGGTGCCGGGGTAGTGGGGTCAGGCGGGGCGGGATTTTGAAGGGCCTAGGGTTGTCGTGAGACTAGGTGCTAGCTGGATGGTGACTAGAAGGCACTTGATCCCCACACCGTGGATCGCCCGAGCAAAATCGTAGGTAGGGGACGCATAGGTACCATTCTCAGGATTAGGGGGGTACCCGGTGGGTGGGTCTGGCTTAGGGCGTTTTTGGGGACTGTAGGGAGCACTTACGATCTAGCTAGGAAGCCAAGTAGTCGGTGCCTTGAAGGCCCTGCGGGTTCTTCTGGCGGGCCTAGCCAGCTGACCTTAGTCGGACGGCATCAAGCAAAGAGGGAACAGAAGAGGGAACGCCCGTGCGGCGAAGTAAAAATCCCTTGGTATTGCTTGACAGTTGGCGGACAGAGAGGGATTCGAACCCTCGAACGGCTTTCACCGTTACACACTTTCCAGGCGTGCGCCTTCAACCACTCGGCCACCTGTCCTGCCAGGGAAAAGGGTGGATACACGGCCCCGCCGCCCCCCGCAAGAGCCGACTTTTAGGGCCTTTTACGGCGCATTTTCCGTGGGTTCCTCTTTGTGCTTCACTGTGCCGGCAAGCCTCCTTCAGAGGGGCCGCCACACACGGGGACTGCCACATGCCCAAACTCAGATGGACCATGATTTTCATGGGCTGCGCGGCCAACGCGATCAATTACATTGATCGCGCCAACCTGGCGGTCGCAGCCCCCTTCATCCGCGCGGAGTTCGGCATCAGCCCCGCCCTGATGGGGATGATCCTGGGCGCCTTCTTCTGGACCTATGCGGTGATGCAACTGCCGTTCGGCTGGTTCATCGACAAGGTCGGGGCGCGCATCGCGCTGGCCATCGCCGTGATGTGGTGGTCGATCTCCACCATCCTCACCGGCCTGGCGCGCGGCGTGGGCAGCCTGATGGGGTTCCGGCTGCTGCTGGGCGTGGGCGAGGCCGGCGCTTATCCGGCGGGCGCCAAGATCAACATGGACTGGTTTCCCAAGCGCGAACGCGCCATCGCCGCCAGCATTTTCGACAGCGGCAGCCGCATCGGCGCCGCCTTGTCCTTGCCGCTGGTGACCTGGCTGATCGGCGGCTGGGGCTGGCGCACATCCTTCGTGGTCACCGGCGCGCTGGGCATTGTCTGGACACTTGGCTGGCTGCTCATGTACCGCCGCCCCGAAGAGCATAAGGGCGTGACGCCGCAGGAACTGGCGCAGCTTCAGGCCGAGCGCGGCGTGGCCAAGACCGAGGCCAAGGTGCCGTGGTCGTCGCTGTTCAGCTACCGCACCATCTGGGGGATGATGATCGGGTTCTTCTGCCTGAACTTCGTGATCTATTTCTTCATCACCTGGTTTCCCACCTATCTGATCCAGGCGCGCGGCTTTTCGCTGGCGCAGCTCGGCACATTGGGCTTGTTGCCGGGGCTGGTCTCCATTCCCTGCGGCTGGCTGGGCGGCTTTACCTCCGACGCGCTCTATCGCCGGGGCTGGAGCCTGACAGCGGCGCGCAAGACCTGTCTGGTCGGCGGCATGCTGACCTCGTCGGTGATCACCTTCTCGGTGTTCGCGCCCAATGCCTATGTCGCGCTGTTCTTCTTCGCCATCGCCTATGGCGCGCTGGCCTTCACCGCCGCCAGCATCTGGTCGCTGCCGGCCGATGTGGCGCCCTCGCCCGCGCATGTCGCCTCCATCGGCGGCATCCAGAACTTCGCCGCCAACATCGCCGGCATCATCACCACCAGCTTCACCGGCGTGATGCTGGCCATCACCGGCGGATCGTTCATCGTGCCGCTGATGACGGCGGGCGGCGTTTGCATTCTGGGCGCCGTTGTCTACATGTTCGTGATCGACGAAATCGAACCGTTAAAGGCAAAAGCCTGAAGCCATGAAAATCGTCAATTACGCCGGATTCCGCGAATCGGCGAAAGCGCGCCTGCCCCATTTCCTGTTCGAATATATCGATGGCGGCTCCTATGACGAGCATACGCTGCGCCGCAACGTCTCGGACTTCAAGAAGGTGACGTTGCGCCAGAAGGTGCTGCGCGATGTGTCGAACCCCAACACCAGCACGACGCTGTTCGGCCGCGACATGGCGCTGCCCATCGCGCTGGCGCCCATCGGCATTGCCGGTTTCTATCGCCGCCGGGGCGAGACCCAGGCCGTGCGGGCCGCCGAAGCCGCCGGCATCCCCATTGTGCTGTCCACCATGTCCTGCTGCCCGGTCGAGGAAGTGCGCAAGGCCTCGCAGCGTTCTTTCTGGATGCAGCTCTACATGATCCGCGACCGCGGCTTCATGACCGATTTCCTCAAGCGCATGGAAACAGCGGGCATTGATACGCTGTTCCTCACCGTGGACCTGGCCATCAACGGCATCCGCTACCGCGACCGCATCGGCGGGCTGGCGGGATCGCAAAGCCTGTTGAAGCGGCCCGGCCGGCTGTTCGATATTCTGTTTCATCCCGCCTGGGCCTGGGATGTCGGCATCAATGGCCGGCCCCTGATCATCGGCAATGTCGCGCCGGCCATGCCGAACGGCGCCGGGCTGGTGCAGTTCCAGGCCTGGGTGGCGCGCAACTTCGATCCGTCCGTCACCTACAAGGACATCGCCTGGCTGCGCCAGCACTGGAAGGGCAAGCTGGTGCTCAAAGGCATCACCGATCCGGGCGATGCCGCGATGGCTGTTCAGGAAGGCATGGACGGAATCGTGGTTTCCAACCATGGCGGCCGCCAGCTCGACGGCTCGCTCTCCAGCATCGCCGCGCTGCCCGCCGTGCGCGACGCGGTGCAAGGCAAGATGACTATCCTGCTGGATGGCGGCATCCGCTCGGGGCTCGACGTATTGCGCGCCATGGCGCTGGGCGCGGACGGCGTGCTGCTGGGCCGGGCCTGGGCCTATGCCCTGGCGGCGCGCGGCGAAGCCGGCGTCAAATCCATGCTCGACATCATCAAGGAAGAGCTGGAAGTCGCCATGGCCCTGACGGGACAGAACGATGTGCGCAAGCTGGACAGCGATCTGGCGCTGACCCAGCCGTGAAAGATCTGCGGGTCCTGGTCACCGCGGGCGCCGCCGGTATCGGCCAGGCCATCACTACGGCATTGGTCGAAGCGGGCGCGCGGGTTCACATTTGCGATGTCGCGCCATCGGCCATGCCCGGTGTTTCGTCCAGCCTGGCTGACGTTTCCGACGAAGCGGATGTGGACCGGCTGTTTGCCGATGTGCGCGCCCAGCTCGGTGGGCTGGACGTGCTGGTGAACAATGCCGGCATCGCCGGGCCCACCGGCGCAATCGAGGACATCACGCTGGCCGATTGGCGCCGCACCCTGGATGTGGACCTGACCGGGATGTTCCTGTGCGCCCGCCGCGCCGTGCCGATGCTGAAAGAGGCCGGCGGCGGCGCCATCATCAACATGTCCTCGGCGGCGGGGCGCTTCGGCTATGCCTTCCGCACCCCCTATGCCGCCGCCAAGTGGGGCGTGATCGGGTTGACTCAAAGTTTGGCCAAGGAATTGGGTCCGTCCAACGTCCGCGTCAACGCGATCCTGCCCGGCGTCATCAAGGGCCCGCGCATGGAAAAGGTTATCCGCGACCGCGCCGGGCAGGCCGGTATGGCGTTCGACGCGATGGAAAAGCAGTATCTCGAGCGCATCTCGCTGCGCCGCATGACCGATCCCGAAGACGTCGCCGCCATGGTGGTTTTCCTGGTGTCGCATGCGGGCCGCAACATCTCGGGCCAGTCGCTGGGCGTGGATGGCAATGTCGAGTCCCTCTAAGTTGTGAAGCATCGCCGGGCGCGTCTGGACAGGGGCGTGGAATCGGTACGGGATCGGGCGCCGCCGGAAATAAGGACGCCCAAATGCTCACCCGCCGCCGCACCCTTGCCAGCCTGCTCGGACCCGCCGCCCTTTACGGGCTGAACGGCGTGGCATCCCCTGCCCGCGCCCAGAGCGCCGCGCTGGGCTCCAGAGAAAAAATTCGCGTCACCAAGATCGAAAGTTTTGTGCTCAAGAACACCTGGGTGTTCGTGAAAATCTCCACCGATGCCGGCATCACCGGCTGGGGCGAGATGCTGAAGGACGATGCCAAGGCCTGCGCCGCCGGCGCGCTGGAAGTGGGCAGTTACCTGATCGGCCAGGACCCAACCCGCGTCGCCTTCCACTGGCAGGCAATCCATCGCGGCGCTTTCTATCGCGGCGGCCCGATCAAGACCGCCATCTCGTCGGGCATCGACCAGGCGCTGTGGGACATCACCGGCAAGGTTTACAATCTGCCGGTCTATAAATTGCTGGGCGGCGCGGTGCGCGACCGCATCCGCGTCTATGGCCAGCCCGGCAAGAACGGCGTCAACGCCATGAAGGTGCTGTTGCAGGATGCGGGCGGGCGCAATCCCTTCAAGTACAACGAAGGCGACAAGTATGTCGCCGAAGTGACCGAGCGCTTCGCCGCCCTGCGCAAGAAGATGGGCCCCGGCGTGGACATCGGCGTGGAATTCCACGGCGCGGTGCAGCCCACCACCGCCATCCGGCTGATGGCGGCGCTGGAGCCCTACAGCCCCTGGTTCTACGAGGAAGTGGTGCAGGCGCTGAATGTGGACGTGATGGCGGACCTGGCCAAGAAGACCAGCGTGCCGCTGGCCACCGGCGAGCGCATTTTCACCAAATGGGGATTCCGCGAGATCCTGGAGAAGAAGGCAGCCATGATCCTGCAGCCGGACGTCTGCTATGCCGGCGGCATCACCGAGCTGAAGATCATCGCCGGCATGGCCGAGGCCTATTACGCCCCTATCGCGCCGCACAATCCGCAAGGCCCCTGCTCACTGGCGGCTAGCATGCAGATCGCCGCGGCCATTCCCAACTTCCTGATCCAGGAGCGCGGCGACAATGAGTATGCCGACCTGTTGGCCAAGCCGCTGCCGGCGATCGTCAACGGCCACCGTCCGCTGCTGACCGAGCCGGGGCTGGGCATCACCATTGACGAGAACAAGCTGATGGCCCAGGTGGGCGAACCCAAGCCCTATCTGCCCCGGTTCGATCCCGATGACGGCTCGGTGGTGGACTGGTAAGGCGGACTAGCGCCGCTCCGCCGCCCAGCCGGTATCCAAAGGCTTCTTCGGATCGGCGGTGATGCGCAGCACCGCGCAATGGTGATAGGTGAACTGGCCCGGATTGTTCACGCCATGCTGTTCCATGAACTGGGCGACCTGCAGGGTGCAGCCCTTGCAGTTGATGTTGGGAACCGCGACATCGATCTCGAACGGCGTATCCGACTTGGCGCTGTGCGAAAACAGCCCGTCCGCCAGCACCGGCGGCACCACCGGGTTCATCACCTCGCCCGACACCGACACCAGCACGCCCTTGTCATTGGTCATGGTGGTGGCCTTGGGATCGGGCGGCAGTTCGGTGGGCGAATTGACCGCCAGGGCGATGCGGTAGTGCCCGGGGTGATAGACTGTCTCCTGCACCTTCACATGCAACTGCGAGCCGCCCTTGACGTCGGTCACGGCATAGGTGGGCTTGCCGAAATCGGTATTGGTGCCGCCGCAGGGCGCCGCCTTTTGCGGATCGCCGAGCTGGTTCTCCTCCAGCCAGGAGGCCGGGGCCAGCAGCTTGAAATGCGCCTGGCTGGCGGCCGGCAGCAGCATAAAGCCCAGCGCCACGGCGCAACCCAACATCCTGTTCATCCAGCACCTGCCTGATTTTGCGTGGGCACCCTAGCCAGAGCCTTCGGGGCGGTCAAAGATGCCATCCTGACGCATCAAGGATTCCGTCTTGGATTTCAACGCACCCTATCCCGAACAGGTCGGGCTGACCGACGAAGACGACAAGGGCTATGTCTTTCGCCGTTGCCCGGGCAACCAGCGGCTTTATACCTATGACCTGGACACGCCGCTGCGTGTCGCCTGCAACGACGCCTGCCAGACCAGTTGGACACCGGTGCCGGCGGCGTCCACAGCGCGGCCCCTGGGGCATTGGACCATCATCCGCAGCGAGAATGGCCGCGGCCAATGGGCCTATCGCGGCCAACCGGTCTATACGCTGATGGGTGATCCGCCCTACAAGCCCAGGGGCGACGGGATGGAAAGCGGCAAATGGCATCTGCTGCCTTATGAAAAGTAAGCCTGCCCTTCTGACAGCCCTGCTTTTCTGCTCACCGGCATTCGCCGCCGACGATGCGCGGGTCGAAAGCCTGGAGCGGCAGCTCAAGGATGTGCGCCAGCAGCTCACTGAACTGAAGCGCACGCCGGGGCCGGATACGGCGGCGATCCAGGACCTGAAGCGCAGCAACGCCGAACACCATGCGGCGATCAAAAAACGCATGGATGCCCAGCCCAAAACGAGCCTGAGCGGCGGCCGGTTGAGCCTGGCCACCGCCGACGGCGATTTCACCTTCGCGCTGCGCAGCGTGGTGCAAATGGATGCGGGATATTTCGCGCAGGGGCGCAACCCGCCCGGCGTGGACCTGAACAGCGGCACCAACTTCCGCCGCGCCCAGTTCGGCTTCGCCGGTACCCTGTGGCGCGACTGGTCCTATAATTTCACTTACGATTTCGGCGGCAACGGCGTCGAAGGGCGCGGCTATCTCTACCGCGCCTATCTCCAATATGACGGGCTGAAGCCGGTATCGGTGCGCGTCGGCGCCTTTTCACCCTTCACCAGCATCGAGGATGCCACCGGCGGCGCCAACCTCGCCTTGATGGAGCGCCCCACCGCCGTCAATCTGGCGCGCGGCATCGCCGGCGGCAGCGGGCGGGAGGCCGTCCAGATTTTCGCGGTCGGCTCCAATTACCTGGTGTCGCTGGCCATCACCGGACAAAAAACCGTCGATGCCGCCACCTTTGATGAGCAACAGGGACTGGTGGGGCGCGCCGCCTGGCTGGCGCTGGACCGGGACGGCATAAAGTGGCTGCTCAATGCCGATGCCACCCATGTCCTGCGGCTGGCCGATACGGCGCCGGGCGTGGCGGCCAATTTCCGCTTCAGCGCCGGGCCCGAACTAGCGGTGGACGCTTCCAGCACGGTGGATACGGGCGCGCTCGATGCCCGCCATGTCACCGAGTTCGGCCTGGAAAGCGCGGTGAATTTCGGCCGCCTGTTCGGACAGGGCGGCTGGTTTCACTATGACGTTGCACGCCGCACCACGCGGCCCAATTCCGATTTCCACGGCTGGTACGCCATGGCGACCTGGTCACTGACCGGTGAAACGCGCCCTTACGATCCCGGCAGCGCCAGCTTCCACGCGCCGGTCCCCGTCACGCCGCTGGGCGACAGGGGATTTGGCGCCTGGGAGGTGGCGGCGCGCTACAGCAGCGCGAACCTGGATTATCTTCCAGGCCTTCCGTCCGCATCCGGCGGGGTCGCGGGCGGCATCCAGGATGTGTGGAGCGCGGGGCTGAACTGGTATCCCAACCAGACCATCCGCTTCATGCTGGATTATGACAATATCCGGGTGACCCACACGGGCGCGCCGGCGACGGACATTACCGCCGACGCCATCGGCCTGCGCAGCCAGATTGCATTTTAGTTCGCATCGCTGACCTGCTGCCCCTTGGGCTCCGGCTCGATGATGTTGCCGTTTTCGTCCACCGGCACATTGTAACGGGGGCGATCCAGCATCTGCTGCAGATAGGCGCCGTTGGGCAGCCGCAGGATATCAATGTTCGATCCCGGCGAATCCATCCGGGGCGCCGCTTCCAATGTGCCGGGCGGCACCTCCTCGATCACGCGCAAGGTGGTTGACCGGATCATGGCGTCGCTGATGGCGTTATAGGCGCGCTTGCGGTTTTCCTCGCCCGCCAACCCGTTGATCGGGACCGGCGCATCGGTGTCCACCACAAAGGCGGGCCCGGCGGTGATGCGATAGGCGGTGGAGATGCCGTCATATCGGCCCGTTACCGGGTTCTTCATCCCATCGGCATGGCGCTTGAGGGCGTAGTAGAGCGCGATGGCGTCTTCATGCTCGCGCACCCCCTGCTCGCCGCCGGACTGGGCAAAGGTGTTCTGGTTGTAGAGATCGCGCCAGTCGCGATAGCCCGCGACGACACCCGACAAGCTGCCGTCCGGCTTCACGGCCAGGCGCAGCTTGCCCTGGCGGAAGAAAGCATCGCCTGTGTGATTGTAGAACCAGGCGATATGCGGCATGTGCAGCTCGGCTGCCTGCTCGGTCTCGATCACGCCGTTGCGGATCGTGGCTTTCAGGCGGGTATACTGGCTGGCCTTGCGCAGCCGGTAGGAATAATCGACCGCCAGGTTGCCGCGGGCATCCTTGATGATCTTGTCCGGCGAATAGCCGATCTCCAGCACGGCATTGGCGTCGTTCATCGGGTCCGCATTGCCGGACAGGCGGATGACCATGGTGTAAAGCCCGTCCTGCATCTTGTCGTTGGCGCGCAGGTTCAAGGTGGCGTCGCCGCCGCCGCGCCAGGGCCGGTCGCAGCCCCAGGCGCGATAGAGTTCATTGTCCACGCCCTTGACGCCGTCCGGCGCGGTGAAGCCGGTCTGGGGATTGTTGTCCAGGTCCAGGCCCTCGGAAATCCTACTCATCACTTCAGGCTGGCCGGTATCTTCCGCCGCGAACGGATTCACATAGGTCTCGATGCCCTTCTTCCAGCCGCGATAGGAGGCGGCGCGGTCCCACACAAAAAAGCGCGTCAGGGAATAATTGAAGATGGTCTCGCCGCCGGGCGGAACCACGATGCTTTCGATCTCGAACTTGGTGCGCCACTTCTGCATCTGCAGGGCCTGGCGCGTCTGATCCTCGTTGGCGAAGTGCTGGGTGCTGCCCCTGGGACAATCCACCCCCGGTTCGATCTGTCCGGCGCGGGCGAAATCCCGCCGCCCGCCATAATGAAAGGCAAATTCATAGGTGCCCACGACATAGCCGCGCGTCCAGGGCGCGGCGGCGGCCGGCTGCGCTGCGGCCGCCAGCGCCAGACCGACAAGGGCGATGGAAATGCCGCGCATCATGGCCTGGCGCTGCTGACCTGTTTGGGTTTGGGCGGCGGCGGCGCGGGTTCTTCGGGCATGTCGGTCAGGGGCTTGCCCTGGCGATCTACCTGATGGGCATAGTGCGGCCGGTCCAGCAGCTTGAGGAAATAGTCCCTGCTGGGCAGGCCCTTGGTGATGTATTCCAGCCGCGGCACCGCCGCCTCGGTGGTGCCGGGCGGCACATCCTGGACGATGCGGGTGCTGGTGGCGCGGGTCACGGCGGCGGCGATCGCCTCATAAGACGCCTTGCGCCATTCCTCCGCTTCCAGCCCGCGGATGCCGACGGGCTGGGCCGGATCGGGATCCACCACAAAGGCCGGCATGGCGCTGATGCGATAGGCGGTGGAGATGCCCATGAAGCGGCCGGTCTTTGCATCGCGCATGCCGTCGGCATTGCGGCGCAGGGCGTAATAAAGCGCGACGGCGTCTTCGTGCTCGCGCACCCCCTGCTCGCCGCCGGATTGGCCAAAGGTGTTCTGGTTGTAGACATCGCGCCAGTCGCGATAGCCCGCCACCAGGCCGGTCATGGTGCCGTCCGGCTTCATGGTCAGCCGCAGCTTGGCTTTGCGGAAGGCGGCGTCGCCGGAATGATCATAGAGCCAGGCGATGCGCGGCATATGCAGTTCGGCCACCTGTTCGGTATCCACCACGCCGCCCCGGACCTTCGCCTTGAACCGCGTATACTGGGTACTGCGCGGCAGGCGATAGGAATAATCCGCCGCCACGGCGTTGCGCGCATCCTTGATGATGCGGTCGGGAGAATAACCGATCTCCACCACCGCATCGTCGTCATTCATCGGGTCTTTCGTGCCCGAGATACGGACCACGATGGTGTAGAGCCCGTCCAGCATCTTGTCGTTGGAGCGCAGGAACAGGGTGGCGTTGCCGCGCCCGCGCCACGGCGCATCGCAGCCCCAGGCGCGATACAGATTATTGTCCACGCCCTTCTCGCCGTCTGGGCTGGCAAAGCCGGTCTTGGCGTTGCTGTCCAGGTCAAGACCTTCGGAAATGCGCCCCGTTACTTGCGGCTGGCCGGTATCTTCCGCGGCGAAGGGATTCACATAGGTTTCGATGCCGCGCCTGTAGCCGCGATAGGACACGGCCCGGCCCCAGATGCTGAAACGGGTGGTGGCGGGGCCGGCGACCTTTTCCAGCCCCGGTGGCGCGCCGATCTTTTCGATGTCGGCGGGATCGCGCCATTTCTGGCGGCTGAGCGCCGCTTTCACATATTCCGGATTGGAAAAATGCCTGGTGCTGCCATGCGGGCAATCCGAGCCCGGTTCGACTTCGCCGGCGCGGGTGAAACCGGCACGGCCGCCATAATGGAAGGCAAATTCATAGGTGCCCACGACATAGCCGCGCGTCCAGGGCGCGGCCTGGCCGGCACTGGCGCCGATCAGCAGTGCGGCAAATCCTGCAAAGGCGGAGGCACGCCAAATCATGGGTCACCCTTGAAGCGCCATTGAGCCAGAGCCGGCCGGTGCTGGCAACAGGAACTAGCGCAGGGCCTGGACCTCGGCCTCGGTCACCTTGTCCCTGTAACGATTGCCGAAATGGCTGCGGACGAAGTTGATGACATCGGCAACCTGGCCATTGGTGAAGTGGCCCCGGAAGGGCGGCATGCCCTTATGGCCGTCCATCACCATGGACAGGACATAACCGGCCTCGGCCAGCCTGGGATTGGCGGCCAGCGCGGGGTAGGCGGCGGCTCCGGACGCGCCCTTGGCGTCGGCCATGTGGCAGCCCTGGCAGACGCCGCGATAGACCGCCTCGCCGCCCTGCATCGCGAAAGGCGAGCCGCGCATGTCCGGCGTGTCGGCGGCGGAAGCCGGGAGCGTCAGCAACAACAGCACAAGTCCAAATTTGCGAATCATGGTTGCACCACCCGCGCATGAAGCCGCGCCACCGCATCCAGCGCCGAGGTTACCGAGCCTTCCTGCCAGCCCGGCAGGCGCGAGGCATGCTCGCTGGCCAGCACGATGCGGCCATCCAGGGAGCACAGATTGTTGTAATGCTGCTCGCGGGCTTCGTCGGTCCAGGCGCCCTGGCATCCCATCGCCCAGGGCACGCGATGCCAGGCCACCGCCACGCCATTCTCGAACTCCGCCGGATATTGCGGATGAATCTGGGCGCCGTCGCGCAGCGCATCCTGAATACGTTCCTGCGGCGACTTCGACGCCGCCAGATAGGCCGGCCGGCCGAAGGTATAGGCGCCCAGAACCACGCCCTTACCCTTGGAGTAATAATCCCACATCGGATAGCTGATGGTGGTGCTGGGCAGGCTGGTATAGCTGATGCCGCCGTAGATCTGTTCGTCTTCCTCCCAGAAGCGGCGCTTGAACTGCAAGCCCACCTTCAACGCCGCCAGATAGGGCAGTTGATCGATCGCCGCCTTCAGCTTGGGGCCCACATTCATCGGAATCTGCGACAGGATGGGCGTGGGAATGGTGCAGATGCACCAGCCGGCCCGCGCGGTGCGACGGCCGCCGCCATTGCGGCTGTCCACATAAGTGACGGTGACGCCGCCCTCGTCCTGGCGGATGTCGGTGACCTTGCAATTATATTCGATCACGGGCCCCAGATCGGCGCCCATCGCCTTGCCGATCATCCCCATGCCGCCGCGCGGCTGGAAGATGGTGCTCTGCATCTCGTAATTGTGACCGGATGCAATGGCCGACCAAAGACCGGAGCGCAGCAGATCGCTCAGCGCCTTGGGTTCGGATGGCACCGGCACCGACTTGATGCCGCCGCCGGGATCGACGTCGAAGCCGCGCCGCATGGAAGTGCCGAAGTTCTTCTTGTATTCGTAATTCTGGTCCAGCGCGCCCCAATCGCGCAGCGCGCGCATCAGGATCTCGCGGTCCTGGGCATTCACCGCCTGGTCCAGCGCATTCTGCTTGGTGCATTTGGACAACAGCTCGGCGACATGGCCGTTGAAATCCGCCTGCACCTCGCGGTGGCGCTGCGGCTTGCCGCCATAGGCGTCGGGCGAATGGACATAGGCGTTGTAGTTGACCTGGATGAAGGGCTCCATCGCCACGCCCAGGCGCCGCGCGTAATGCAGGATGCCGTGATGGTGATAGGGCAGCCGCCAGGGGCCGGGATTGAGATACTGGCCGGAATCGAACTGGACATGCTGGGTGGCACCGCCCATCTCGGTATAGCTGTCGCCGCCATAGAGCGACCAGTTCCGCCCACCGGGCCGCCCGTTATATTCCAGCAACTGCACCTTGTAGCCGGCATCGCGCAGCTCCATTGCCGCCACCATGCCCGCCACGCCGGCGCCCAGGATCACCACCGTGCTGCCGGCCGGCGGCTGCGACAGCTTGATCGGACCTTCAAAGCTGGAGCCTTCGGCATAACCCAGCTCGGTCATGGCGTGATACATGGCGGCGCTGCCGGCCACCACGCCGATCATCTGGAACAGGGAACGGCGGCTGGGTACGGTCATGGCTGTTTCTCCCGTGCTGCGGCGACCAGTTTGAGAAAATCGATCTGGGCCGAAGGTTCGGTGACGATGTGGCCGCCGATGATGAAGGTTGGTGTCTGGAAGATGCGCAAGGCGCGCGCCAGGTTGAAGTTGGCGATGATTTGGGAATAGATCGCGGGCGCTTCCATGTCGCGCTTCAGCCGCTCGACATCCAGCCCGACGCTTTTCGCGATCTCGAACACGCGCGGCGTGGGCAAGGGATGCTCCGGCGCCAGCAGCAGCGCCTGGTGATATTCGGCATATTTGCCCTGGGCGATGGAGGCGAGCGCCGCGCGTCCGGCGATGGGCGAGGACTCCGCCGGCTCCAGGGTGAATTCGCGGGTGATCAGCTTGACGCCGGGATCGGCTTTCAGCAGCGCTTCCAACCGCGGCTCGACCCGCTTGGTGAAGCCGCAATTGTAATCGAAGAACTGGACGATGGTGACGTCGCCGTTGGGATTGCCCAGGAAGCCCGAAGCCGGGTTGCGCAACAGGGCATCGGCGTTCTTGGCCACCAGCGCATCGCTGGCCGTCCGCTTGTCGGCATCGGCCTTGGCGACATAGGCCTTCACCGCCTCGTCCGCGATGCGCGCCTGGTCGGCGGGATCCACCGGCGCGGCAAAGCCCCGAATCGGCAACGCCAGCAGCGCGGCGGCAAGCAGCAGCGATTTCATCAGTTCCCCCAGCAGGCAAGAGGCTATGCCTGTTCCCGCCGGTCCTGCAACAGCCACCCTGGAAGGCATGAAAAAGCCCGGCAGTCCGTAGCAAATGCATACGGACCCCGGGCTTTTTGCCCAAGGCGATGTGACTTACGGGCTGGTGCCCACCACAAAGGTGGTGGGTGCGCTGCCCGCGCTGCCGATGGCGACGCCGGCCGCCGCCGCGGCCACCACCCCCACCACGATCATCGGCGTGGTCAGAAGCTCGGCCTTGTGGACGCCGGCGGGCTTGCCCGGCGCCAGGGCGCCGTCAGCCGCCTGGGCCGCGGTGGAAATCAAAAGGCCGGCAGCCAAAGCAAGGGCGGTGATGTTTCGCATGTGTTTCTCCAACGATGAATCCGTGGAAAAACGATAGCGCCGCTCCAGAAATTTCCATTCGCAATTGCACAATGGATCCTGCGACAAATTCAACAAGTCCGTGACAATGCTGTCCCACTGGGCGAAATGCCCAAAAATACAGCGTTATTTGCTTGTTCTTTGCACGGCCAAGCGCACCGGACCGGGCAGGACGCCGCACCATAATGGTGCGGCGCACACCGCTTTTTGGGCTACTTGGGAGCGCCCGAAACCGGCCCCTCGAGCCGGGCTTTGCGCTCCTCCAGGATGGCGTTGAACTCGCCCCGGGTCATGTGAAGCTGGCCGGGATTGGCGTTGATCCAGCCGACAAACGCTTCGTACTTGCGCGCGTTCCAGCCGCCCTCGAACTCGCCGCCATTCTTGCCCGAACGGTTGAGGTCGAAGTTGAAGGCGTCTTCCAGGTGGATGAACTCGGCATGGGCCACCGCATCCTCCGCCAGATAGGCGGGAATGAAGATCACCCCGTCATTCTTGGCCAGCACCAGGTCGCCCGGCAGCACGGTGGCGCGGCCGATGCGGATGGGGGCGTTGATGGAGGTCAGGGTCATGTCCTTCCAGGCGGAGGGATCATAAGCGCGATAGAGACCGTTCATGTTCTCCAGCACGCGGTTTTCCTCCGCGTCACGGATGCCGGCATCGAACACAAAACCGGTCTTGGAACGGGTGGCGATACCGGAGCCCAGGTTGGAGCCGATCAGGGTGCCTTCCACGATCTTGCCGAAGCCATCCGCGACATACATGTCGCCTTCTTTCAGTTCGGCGATGGGCCAACTGTTGTTGCCGCTGACCCGGCCCTCGCGCTTTCCTTCAGCGGCGATGGCGGTCCACATGTCCATGCGCAGCGGCATGTACTGCGTCGTCAGCGCCCGGCCCGCAAAGGGCTTTTCGGGATGCAGCATCTGGAAACCGGTGTCGAACTGGCAGTTGAAGCCCTTGTCGCGCAGATAGTCCCACAGGTCTTCGATAGAGACATGCACCACGCGGCTGAGCAGGTCGTCCGGCACGCGGGGGCGGCCATCGGGGAAACGCTCCCCCTTCCATTGCGAGGTGTAGAACATCATCTGTTCGCGGGTCTGCTTGACCTGCGCCAGTGCCGGCGCGGCAAAGGCCACGCTGCCGATCAAAGCTGCCGTGAAAAGTTTGCGCATGTTCAGCCCCACCATCTTTCATCAGGCGCCAAATGCGCCATGACCACGTCCTTGTTCAGTTCAATGCCAAGCCCCGGCTTGTCCTGGATTTCGAAATAGCCGTCCTTGAAGAACGGCCCTTCATGCGTGACCATGTCGAAGGTCCACTGGTCGCGCCCGCCCGCCAACTCATGAACGCGGAAATTGCGCACCGAAGCGGCGGCATGGGCCGATGCGATCGTGCCCACGGCGCTGGCCGGATTGTGGCAGGCGGTCCAGATGCCATAGAGGTCGGCCAGGTCGGCGATGCGCTTGGCCTCGAACAAGCCGCCCGACTTGGGGATGTCGATATGCACCCCGGCAGTGGCCTGGCGGACGATCAGGGGCGCGAACTGCGCCAGGCCATAGAGATTTTCGCCGGTGCAGAGCGGCACGCGGGTGGCGCGCGACACCCGCTCCATGGTTTCGAAATTATCGGGCGGGGTGGCGTCCTCGATCCAATAGGGATTCACATGCTCCAGCGCATTGCAGTATTTGATGACGTCATTGACCGAATACTTCCAGTGGCACTCGATCGCCATGTCGATATCGGGACCGAAGGCCTGGCGCTCCAGCTCCATGCGCTCGACCAGCCGGCGGATGTCGCGGTTGGTCAGCTCGTTGGTGTAGCGGTCATGGCCCGGTTCCTTGAAATCGGGATCGGCGGTGGTCGGCACCGAGTCGCCCTGGAGCTTGAAGGCGGTAAAGCCGAAGGGATTGTTGGCGCGGGCTTCCTGCGCCTGGCGGCCCCAGGAGGCGGCCTCGGCGGGATTGCGCTCGGGCGCGCCCAGGGTGCGGTAGAAACGCACCTTGTCGCGGAAACGCCCGCCCAGAAGGTTGCACACCGGCGTCTGCAGCAGCCGTCCGGCCAAATCCCATAGCGCGATCTCGATGCCCGACGCGGCGTGATAAGTGAGCCCGCCGGTGGCGCCATAGCCGCCATTGAGGAACAGCAGCTTGGTATAGAGCTTGACCACGTTGAGCGGGTCTTCTCCGATCAACTGTTCGCGGAAGCGTTTGAGCGTGATGTCCTTGGCGCCGGGGCCCCAGTAACCCTCGCCGATGCCATAGACCCCGGCATCAGTTTCGATCTTGAACAGGTTCCAGTCCCAGGTGGGACCGCGCACGATCATCACCTTGACGTCGGTGATCTTGACCTTCTTTTTCAGATACTGCGCCTTGGCCTGATATGGCAGGGCAAAGCACGACACCGCCCCAAGGGCGAGAAGCTTGCGGCGATCCATGAATCCCGAGCCAAGCGATTTCATAAAGCCTCTCCCCGCCGATGTTTTTTGTTGCCGGGAGATTGCAGCGCCGGGGTTAAAGCGTCAACGTCGGCGGGCACGAACAATCCTGGAGATGTTATGAGCAAGTGCAGCATCGCGGTTGCCGCGCTTTTGAGCGCCCTGCTCTTTTCCGGCAGCGCCGGCGCGCAAGTGTTGTGGAAGTTCAACAACCTGTCGCGCATCGGCGGCGTGACGCCGAAGGTGGAAGGCGCGCCGGCCCTGGTGGATTCGCCGGTGGGCAAGGCGGTGCAGTTCAACGGCGCCGACACCGCGCTGTTCTTTCCCGCGCGTCCCCTGGTCGGCGCCAGGACGTTCACCATCGAGGCGATCTTCCGTCCCGAAGGCGGAGACTTCGAGCAGCGCTGGATGCATATCGCCGAGACCGATCCCAAGACCGGGCTGGACGCCAATCCCAACGGCGTGGCCGATCCCAATCCCCGCTTCATGTTCGAGGTTCGGGTGAAGGACGGCCAATGGTACCTGGATGCCTTCGTCAACAGCACCGCCGGCAACAAGGCGCTGATTGACCCTGCCAAGACCCATCCGATCAACCAATGGTATGCGGTGGCCCAGACCTATGACGGCAAGACCTACCGCTCCTATGTCAACGGCGTGCTGGAGAACGAGGCCGATGTCGCGTTCACCCCGCACGGCGCCGGCCACATGATGGTGGGGGTGCGGATGAACCATGTAAACTGGTTCAAGGGCTCGGTGGCGCAGGCGCGCTTCTCGACCCGGGCGCTCAGCCCGCGCGAGTTTTTGAAAGTGCCGCAGTAGCTATTTCACTTTCAGGAAATACATCCCGCCCGGGGTCTTGATCGTCGCCGTGATGCCGGTGGGGGTCAGGTGGCCGCTGGCCTTGTCCACCTTGAACTGGGTGAGATTGCCGCCGGTCTCGTTGGCTGTGAAGAACCAGTTGCCGGTTGGATCGAAGCGGATGTTGCGCGGGGTGCGCCCGCCCGCCGGCACGTTCTCCTTGTGGGTCAGCTTGCCGGTGGCGCGGTCCACCGCGAACACCGCCACGCTGTCATGGCCGCGATTGGAAACATAGAGATGGCGTCCGTCTGCGGAGATGATGATCTCGGCGGTGGTGTTGTTGGCCTTGGCGTCTTCCGGCACGGTGGCAATGGTCTGGATCTCGGTCAGCTTGCCGCCGTCAACGGAAAATACGCTGACTTCGGAATCGGTTTCGTGATCGACATAGAGAAACTTGCCGTCCGGCGAGATCTGGAGGCGGCGGGGGCCTGCGCCGGCATGGGTGTTCACATAAGGCGGATCGGCGGGGATGAGCGACGGCGCGACGGCGTCGAAGCGATAGCTATAGACCCGGTCCAGCCCCAGGTCGGCGATGAACATGGTCTTGTTGTCTTTGCTGAACTGTATGCCGTGCTGCTTGGGACCGGGCTGCTTGGGCGACAAGGGCGTGCCCGTGTGCCGGGCGACGTAAAAGGCTTCGCCCAGCTTGCCGTCGGGCTCCAGCTTGTAAGCGGCCAGCGAACCGCTCGCATAATTGACCGTCACCGCCACCCGGCCCGACGGGTCCACCACCACCTGGTTGGGCAGCGCGCCATGCGCCGACGTCTTGTTGAGGAAGGTGAGCGCGCCGGTTCTGGCATCAATGCGGTAGGCGCTGACGCCGCCATTGGTTTCCCAATTGACGCTGTAGAGCGTCTTGCCGTTGGGCGCGATCCACAGATGCGCCGGCTGCACCGTCTCGGCCATCAGGCCCAGCGACTCAATTGCGCCCGTCTTGCTGTCGAGCCGCCAGGCATAGATGCCCTTGGAAGAGTCCGGCGTAAAACTGCCATTGGGACCGGCCGTGTAGCTGCCGACATACATGATATATTTGGCGGCCAGCGCGGGCGCGGGCGCCAACAGCACCAGGCCGGCCAGAAGCGCATGCTTGAGCCGCATCCCGTTTCCCCCTATTTCTCGGTACTAGACCAAAAAACCGCCAAGCTGGAAAGCCGATGAACCGCAAAATGGCCCTTGTGAGTTTGCTGCTGTGCGTAGCCTCGCCGGTGCTTGCCGCGCCGCCCGAGATCGCCGCCGTGATCAAGGCCGACAAGCCCTATGGCGAAGGCCATATGAATTTTCTTTTCATCAATGCCTATAACGCCCGCTTCTGGACCGATGCCGCCGGCTGGTCGCTGGATGCGCCTTCGGCCATGGAGATCACTTATGGCTTGGGTTTCGACACCGCCGACCTGGTGGAGCGCACCATCAAGGAAATGAAGAACGTCGATCCGGCGCTGAATGACGCCGAGATCGCCAAGCTGACTCCCCAATTGAACAAGGTCTATCCGGCGGTGAAATCGGGCGACCGGCTGATGGCGCTGTATGTGCCGGGCAAGCCGATCGCCTTCTTCCACAACGGCACCCCCACCGGCAGCATCGACAATGCCTACGCCAAGGATTTCTTTGGGCTGTGGCTGCTGCCCAATACCTCCAGCCCGTCCTTGCGCGCCAAGCTGCTCAGGCTGAAATAGACGCCTTGCCGGAAAGCCGCGCGCCCAAACCCAAGAGACCGGGCATAGCGCGGATTACCGCCACGCTGGCAAATCGCGTGGGCGCGTGCATGGCCAGATGCGCGAAGACCGACGCGGCATGGATGCGCGGGGCAAAACGCTTTTTCCATTCCCGCGCATAATCTTCGCCGCGATGGGCGATCAGCAGCCGGGCCAGCAAGCCCGACGACTGGATCGCCATGCTGATGCCCTCGGCAATCACCGGATGAGCCTCGCCCGCGATATTGCCGGTGAAATAGATGCCGCCCGCCTCACGGGCGCGGATGCCCGGATGGATCGGGCCGGTGGAGAGGAAATTGCCTTGCAAGGCGGCATCGCCCAGCGCGGCCCGCGCGCCTTTGGTGGTTTGCAGGATATGCGCCAGCACCGCCTCGGCCGCCTTGCCGCCATGGCGGGTGCGCGCCGCCGCCAGCGCATCGCGCCGGATGCAGCAGGACAACGAGAGGCGTCCCGCATCGGTATGCACCAGCCCGCCATAGCCGCCGGGAAAGGCCAGCAGCGGCATCAGCCCGGCCGGCAGCGCGCCGCCGGAAAAATGCGCCTTGAAGGCAAACAGGTCGGAGGGTGATGGTTTTTCCTGCGGCACGGCGAACACGCCTTTGGCATTCCAGGAACCGCAGGCGGCAATCACGCTGCGGGCCGCAACTTCGCGGCCATCATCTAAGGTGCCGATGAACCCATCGCCGTCGCGCGTCACAGCCGTGACTTCCACCGGCGCGAAAAACTCCGCCCCCGCCGCCAGCGCGGCGTCGCGCAGCATCACGTCCAGATGCTCGCGGCCCAGCGCCCGGCCCCAGGGTTGCTCGCGCGGCGCCGCCAGCGTCGTTGTCCCTGCATAAATGCCGACGCGCGTGACAGGCGGTCCGGCGGCGGCGATGAACGGCACCGCCACACCGCAATCCTTGAGCACCGGCATGGTGGTGGCGGAGATGAACTCGCCGCACACCTTGCGGCGGGGAAACTCCGCCTTCTCCACCAGCGCCACGCGCCAGCCGGCTTGCGCCAGGAGCCGCGCGGCGGAGGAACCGGCCGGACCGGCGCCGATGATCAGCGCATCATAAAGCATGGGCTTTGAAGACATGGGTGAAGGGGAAAGCCGCCTGCTCGCCCAGCCGCCAGGCGCCGGCTGGCGGCCACAGGCTGGACAATTCGCCGTCGCGGAAACCGGCGCGCACGCTGGCCACCGCGTCATGGCGGGTGACGTCATTGGCGCCCAGCGCGAACACCAGATGCGACGCCAGCAAGGCAAAGGCGGAGCGGCGCGGCTCGCAGGCGGCAAAGCCCTTGGCGCGCCCGGCCACCAGTGTCAGCAGCCGCGCCAGCGCCGCATCATCCAAATGATGCAGGAACAAATTGACAGTGACGATGTCCGGCGCAATCTGCGGCAGGGTCTGGAAGATGTCGCCTTGCAGCATGTCGCAATCCCAACCCAGTGCGGCGAAGCCTGCGCGTGTTTCTGTGCTGACAATGTTCTGCTGGTCGAGGATCAGCACTTTCACACCCGGCCAGCGCTTCGCCAGCCGCCGCGCCACCGAAAGAACAAAACGGCCATCGCCGCCTCCCAGATCCGCTAGCAACTTGGGCGCGGGAAAATCCGATAGCGCCTGCGCCATGATCGCGCTTTGGCGCATCACCCAGTTGATACGCGCCAGGTCGCGGCGGGAGCGGATGGCGCGCGGATCGTCGGGCGCCAGATGATCCAATATCTCTGGAACCAGCGCGCGCATCACGCCGCCATGCGGAACATCATGGTCTCGGCCACCAGGCCCGGGCCGAAGGACATGGCGCAGCCGCGCTGTCCGGCGCGGGCTGCGCGCATGATGCGGTCCAGCACGAACATCACCGTGCCCGACGACATGTTGCCGAAATCGTTCAGCACCCCGCGCGACGGCGCCAGCGCCTCCGGCGGCAGGGCAAAGGCCTGCTCCACCGCGTCCAGCACGCTGCGCCCACCCGGATGCACCGCCCACAGGTCAATGTCATTGGCGCCGCCCAATATATCGTCGCGCGATTTCGACAGGGCGGTGCGGATGGCGCCCGGCACCGCGCCCGACAGCACCATGTCGAAACCCTGCTGGCGGATGTGCCAGCGGATCAGCTCGCGCGTGTCCGGCACCAGCGCAGCGCGGAAGGATGTCATCTCCACGCCAACCGGATCGGCGCTGACCAGGGCGGCGGCGCAACCATCAGCGAACAGCAGGAAAGACAGGATCTCCTCCAGGTCGTCGGTCTCGTGCAAATGCAGCGTGCAAAGCTCAAGATTCACCGCCAGCACCCGCGCCTGTGGCTCGGAGCGCACGATATGGCGCGCCAGCTTCAAGGCATTGATGGCGGCATAGCAGCCCATGAAGCCTACCATGGTGCGCTCCACCGATGGGGAAAGCCCGCAACGTTCCACCAGTTCCAGGTCGATGCCCGGCGCGGAAAGTCCGGTGCAGCTTGTGACAATGACATGGGTTATGCGCGAACGGTCTTCGCCGGCCAGCAGCTTCTCCACCGCCTCCACCGCCAGGCCGGAGGCGCAGGCTTCGAATTTCTTCATCCGTGTCGCCGTGTCGGGGAACGCGCCCAGCCGATAGAAGCCTTCGGCATCCACCGCCTCACCTTGCGTGCCTGGTTCCAGGAAGGAATAGCGATGCGCAATGCCGCTGCGTTCCGCCATGCGGTCGAACAGGGCGGAACGGCGATTGTCATGCTTCAGCATCTGGCGGCCAAAGCGCAGGAAACTGTCATGCACATCGTGCGGCGGATTGGCCGTGGCGATGCGGTTGATGAAGGCTTCTGGCATGAGGGCAGCCTAACGCAGCTTTGCCCGTCGCGCCGCCTTTTTATTACATCTGTAGGCGGGAACCCGTCACCAGATGTGAACGCGCTCCGCCGGCGGCAGATAGTATTTCTGCCCCGGCTTGACCGCGAACGCGTCATACCAGGCATCCATGTTGCGGGTGGGGCCGATCACCCGGAACTCCGCCACCGTATGCTCATTGGACATGGTCTGGGTGCGGATGGCGTTGTCGCGCATCTTGGTGCGCCACACCTGGCCGAAGGACAGCAGCAGCCGCTGGTCGCCGGTATAACCGTCCAGCACCGGCGACTTCTTGCCCTTCAGCGACAGGTGATAGGCCTTCAGCGCGATGGCCAGCCCGGCATTGTCGGCAATGTTCTCGCCCAGCGTGTTCTGGCCGATGACATGCAGGCCCGGCAGCGGCTCGAACGCGTCATACTGTTTCACCAGCGCCTTGGTGCGTTCGTCGAACGCGGCCCGGTCTTCCTTGGTCCACCAGTCCTGGAACACGCCCTTGCCGTCATACTTGCTGCCCTGGTCGTCAAAGCCGTGGCTGATCTCATGGCCGATCACCGCGCCGATGGCGCCGTAATTCACCGCATCGTCGGCGTTGGGATCAAAGAAGGGCGCCTGCAGGATGGCGGCGGGAAACACGATCTCGTTGAAGGACGGATTGTAATAGGCGTTGATGGTGCTGGGCGTCATGCCCCATTCCAGCCGATCGACCGGCTGGTTGATGCGGGACAGGTCGCGATTCCATTCATAGACGGTGGCGGCCTGCACATCGGCGATCATGTCGCCCTTCACCACCTTCAGGTCCGAATAGTCGCGCCACTTGGTGGGATAGCCGATCTTGGGCGTGAAGCGGTGCAGCTTGTCCAGCGCCTTGGCGCGGGTGGCCGGCGTCATCCAGCTCAAGGTGTTGATGTCGGCCTCATAGGCCCTGAGCAGGTTGGACACCAGCAGGTCGGCCTTGGCCTTGGACTCCGGCGGGAAATAGCGCGCGACATAGAGCTTGCCCAGCGCCTCGCCCAGCAGCCTGTCCAGCAGGTGGACGCCGCGGGTCTTGCGGTCCAGTTGCTGGGTGCGTCCCGTCAGCACGGTGCCGTAGAAGGCAAAATCGCGCTGGTCGAATTTCGCCGGCAGGTACGCCGCGAAACTGTGCAGGTAATGCACCACCAGGTAATCGCGCCAGGTCGAGACCGGCGTGGCGACAAAGATTTTTGCCAGCGGTCCGAAGGCGGTGTTCTCCGCCACGATCACCTGGCGTTCGCTGCCGCTGCGCGTCAGGGGGATGCCGGTTTCGGACAGGAAATTGTCCCAGGGAAATTCCGGCGCCAAGGTCTTCAGCGCCGAAACCGGCATGGGATTGTAGATCTTGTCGGCGTCGCGGCGGTCGGCGCGGGTCCAGGACACTTTGGCGATCTCGGTTTCCAGCGCCAGCACGCGGTCAGCGCGGGCCGCGCTGTCGGTCATGCCGGCCAGACCCATCATCTCGGCCAGATAAATGCGATAGGCTTCGCGCGTCTTGGCGATCTCCGCATCATCCTTGAGGTAATAGTCGCGGTCGGGAAGCCCCAGGCCGCCCTGGCTGAGATTGACCGCGTAATTGTCGGGATTCTTGTCGTCCACGCCGATGCCGATATTGTAAACGCTGGCGGTGTTCATCCGCACCGACGCCATGGCGCGGGCCACATCCGCATGGCTCTGCAACCCGTTCAGGTAATCCAGGTCCTTCTGCGCCGGCTTCAGGCCGGCCGCGTCAATCGCCGCGGTGTCGGTGAAAGTGTCGAACAGGTCGCGCAGCTTGCGCTCTTCCGCCGACAGCGACGATTCCGGCTTGGCCGCCAGGTCGCTGACGATGGTCTTGAGCCGCTCCTCGCTGAGGATCTGCAGTTGCTGGAAGGAGCCGATGCTGGCCCGGTCCGGCGGAATGGTGACGGTGGCGAGATATTTGCCGTTCACATACCGGAAGAAATCGTCTCCCGGCGCCACCGACGTGTCCATGCCGCTGAGCTCGACGCCCCATTTGCCCAGTTGGGCGCCCGCCGCACTTACCGAAGTTACGAGGGCCGGCGCGGCCAGAGCCAATGCGCCGCAGACAGTGACCAGGGACAGCTTGAAACGGGACATGGCAAATCTCCGAAGATCGGGGTCAGCTTAATTGGGCGATTGCGGCTTTTCCACGGTGACGGGCGGGGGCTCCACGGTGACCCCGGCGGCAAGATTTCGGCCGTCGGCCATCCGGGTTATCGCCACTGTCACCAGGGCGCCGGGCAGCAACAGGCTCTTGTCGCCAACCGCCAGCGCCGAAACCTGGGCGCCGGGCAGCACTTGAATAACGGCATCGGCGGCACAGGCCAGCGGACTGGCATAGGCGGCGGGTGCGGCCCTGCCCTCGCAGATGGTGCGGCCGGCCCCGGCGCCGTTCAGCACCGCGCCGCGATAATGCAGGGTCAGGGTGCCGTCATTCTTGTCATCGGCGGAGGTCGGCTGCACGGCGGTGACGGTACCGTTGACGATCAGGCGCTCTCCGTCCGGAAAGCGGCCCTCGCCGCTGCCGCGCAGCGCGGGGGCATAGACAAAGACATCCTTGCTGCGCAAGGCGCCGCCGCGTCCTTCGGTCACCGCCGCCCCGGCATAATCACCCGGATTGATGGCGGCGAAGGACGTCCTGGCAAAGCCGACATAGCGCGTGTCCGGCGTCACAAAAACCGTCATCGGCTCCTTGATGCCCGACTTGGCGTCCGGCTCCAGGGTCATGGCCTGGCCGTCAAACGCGGTGAGCCTGGCCTTCAGCCGCGTCACCGGCTGGGCGGCCACCGGAAAGACATGCGCCGCGGCCAGGACCGCGGCGCAGGCAAGCGATAAACCAAAGCGCTGGATCAACGACGCGGCTTCTGGAATTTGAGCATGAACTGGTTGGTCTTGCCCTTCACATCGGCCTCGAACACCCGCTTGGTGCCGTCATCGCTGGCATACATCAGGTCATGGCCTTCCGCGACCAGCTTGAACCCGGCGGCTTCCACTTCCTGCTTCACGGTGGAGTCCTTGATGCGGTGCAGGCTCTCGGTGACGTCGGCGCCGGCGCTGTCGGCCGCCTTGTGGTCGATGACGATGTAATAGCCGCCGGGCTTCAGCGACTTGAAGATCGCCTTGTTCACCTCGTTCACGTCCATGGCATACTGCTTGTTGTGCATGTCGTGGTAATTCTGCGCGGTCCACACCACGTCCACCGGCACCGGCGTGACGAACTGCGGCAGCGGGCCGTGGATCACGCCCAGATTCTTGTATGTTGCCTTCAGGTCCGCGAACTGGTTGTCGGGATCCTTGCCCTGGCCTTTCAGCCGCGCGTCATACTGGCTGCCGAAATAGGCATAGACCCGGCCGCCCGGCTCCACCGCCTTGGCGAAGATGCGGGTGAAGTAGCCGCCGCCCGGCAGCATATCCACCACCACCTTGCCCGGCCCGATGCCGGCAAAGGCCAGCATGTCGGCCGGCTTGCGATTTTCGTCGCGCGCCGTGTCGGCGGCGGGACGGCCGGCGTCGGCGACAGCGGCCTTCATCTTCGCGGTCGGAGCGGCGAGCGCAACAGCGGACGACACCAGTAGCGCCGCGCCCGCCAGAAACAGATTTCTGCAATTCATCTTCCCACTCCCGATTTTTGTTGTGTCAGCCTAGCCCATTTCCGGCGCACGGCAGAAGGGCTTTAAAACCCGAAACGTCTGCCTTTTAAGCAGGCACCACCAGGGGATAACCCGGCTCCTGCTTGGAGGCATGGATCACCAGCGAACTTTTCACCGATGCGACATTCTTTTCGGCGGTGACGGTGTCGGTGATGAAGCTCTGGAATGCCGACAGGTCGCGGGCGACGCATTTGAGGATGAAGTCCACTTCACCCGACAGCATGTGGCACTCGCGCACCTGCGGCCAGCGCCGCGCGCTTTCCTCGAAATGCTTGAGATCGCCGTCCTTCTGGCTGGCCAGCCCGACAAAGACGAAGCCGGTGACTTCAAAGCCCAGCGCCTTGCCGTCCAGCTCGGCGTGATAGCCCTTGATGAAGCCGGCCTTCTCCAGGGCGCGGATGCGGCGCAGGCAGGGCGGCGCCGTGATCTTGGCGCGGCGCGACAATTCCACATTGGTGATGCGCCCATCGGCCTGCAGCTCGGACAGGATGCGCAGGTCAATGGCGTCCAGTTTGCGGGTGTCCACGCATGATCCTGAGTTTGGGCTCGGTGCTATAACGCGCGTAAAGCGCCCGCGCAATAATGTTTCTCGAATCGTGGCACGGGGCATAGAAGTTTGCGCATCCGGCCGCCCACATAACCTTATGCACCGGCTAGGCTTTCCGCACGGCTTGACGGCGCGCCTTGCCATTACGATATGACATGGCCAGACCCGCGAATGCCGCAAAGCCCAGACAAAGCCAAGACGAAGAAAAAGCCATGACAGCCAACACGCCCAAGCACTCCAAAATCATCATCCTGGGCAGCGGCCCCGCCGGCTGCACCGCCGCCATCTATGCGGCGCGCGCCATGCTGGCGCCCACCTTGATCGCCGGCATCCAGCCCGGCGGCCAGCTCACCATCACGACCGAGGTGGAGAATTATCCCGGCTATGCCGAGGCCATCCAGGGCCCCTGGCTGATGGACCAGATGCAGGAACAGGCCAAAAACCTGGGCACCAATTTCGTCACCGACACCATCGCCAAGGTGGACCTGTCGCGGCGGCCCTTCACGCTGCTGGGTGACAGCGGCGACGTCTATACCGCCGACACTTTGGTGATCGCCACCGGCGCATCCGCCAACTGGCTGGGCCTGCCCAGCGAAGGGGCGTTCCAGGGCTTCGGCGTCTCGGCCTGCGCCACCTGCGACGGCTTTTTCTATCGCGGCAAGGAGGTCGCGGTGGTCGGCGGCGGCAACACCGCCGTGGAAGAAGCGCTCTTCCTCACCAACTTCGCCGACAAGGTCACCCTAGTGCATCGCCGCGACTTCCTGCGCGCCGACAAGACCAACCAGGCGCGGCTGAACGCCAACAAGAAGATCGACATCCTGTACGACACCGAGATCGCCGAAGTGCTGGGCACCACCGAACCCAAGGGCGTCACCGGCGTGAAACTGCGCAACACCATCACCGGGTCGCTGCACGAACAGGCGGTGCATGGCTTGTTCATCGCCATCGGCCATTCGCCGGCCACCGGCCTGTTCCATGGCCAGCTCGAGATGGATGGGGACGGCTATATCAAGACCGCGCCGGATTCCACGCACACGTCGGTGGCAGGCGTGTTCGCCGCCGGCGATGTCAAGGACAAGGTGTTTCGCCAGGCGGTGACCGCGGCGGGCATGGGCTGCATGGCGGCGCTGGAAGCCGAACGCTTCCTGGCCGGCACGCATTCCGGAGATTTACCACTGAGCGCGTAACGCTCTGGAGGGGGACGTATGGACTGGGACAAGCTTCGCATCTTCCATGCCGTGGCATCGGCCGGCAGCTTCACCCATGCCGGCCAAAGCCTGGGCCTGTCGCAATCGGCGGTCAGCCGCCAGATCAGCGCGCTGGAGGACGAAATCTCCACGCCCTTGTTCCAGCGCCATGCCCGCGGCCTGACCCTGACCGACGAAGGCGAACTCTTGTTCACCGCCGTCACAGACGTGCTGGGACGGCTGGCGACGGCGGAAGAAGCCTTGAAGAATGTTCATGAGAGCCCGCGCGGGGCGCTGAAGATCACCGCCAGCCACGGCATCGGCGCCTATTGGCTGCTGCCGCGGCTGGGCGCCTTCCTGGCGCAGTATCCGGAAGTCGAACTGCACCTGGTGATGGACGACAAGGAACTGGACCTGGCCCAGCGCGAGGCGGACCTTGCCATCCGCATGCGCGCACCGGTCCAGGCCGACCTGATCCAGCGCAAGCTGTTCACCGTCCATTATCACATGTACGCCGCCAAGACGTACTTGAAGGAAAACCCCGCGCCCAAGACGCTGGAGGAAATTCCGGCCCACACCATCATCGTCTATGGCGAGACGGCGGTGCCGGAAATCCGCGACATCAACTGGCTCTTGGAAGCATTCAAGAAGAACGCCAAGCCGGACAGCAAGGGCCACATCATCCGCATCAACAACATCACCGGCATCCTGCAGGCGGTGGAGGCGGGGCTGGGGATCGGCGTGGTGCCAGACTATGTCGCCGCCCAGCATCCGGCGCTGGAGCGGGTGCTGCCGGATGTGGCGGCGCCGGGCTTTGACGTGCACCTGGTCTATGCCGACGCCCTGCGCCAGTCCAAGCGCGTTGCGGCGTTCCGCGACTTCGCGGTCAAATCGTCCAAGGATTGGCAGTACTGATCAGATTGTGGTCGTGGATGTGGAAACCACGGTGCTGACCGGCGGGGCCACGACATTGTTCTGGCTGTTGATGGTCTGGGAATCGACCGCCGAGCTGGTGCCCGAAATCAGAAAGCCGACAACGGCCATGATCAGTCCGCCGGTGCCCAGCATGATGGCGGTCTTGCCCGCCGACATGCGCGCTTCACGCACACCGGCCGGATGGCCGGGGCTCAGAGGCTCCGCAAAAGCGCCGTTGGCCAGAAGACTGGCCGCCAGCACGGCGCCCACAAAGATACGCATGAAACTCTCCAAATCGCCCCCGCGAAGCGGCGTGCGGGCTCCTTGTAGCGGGCCCGCCCCATTCCGTCCATCGGCGCGGAATTACGCCTTTTTCAGAACAAAATTGCCCGGCTGGAACCCGCAGTTGCGATGATCCAGCGGGCGCCTCGCGCGTATACATATTTCGGAGGGCGACAGGAGATTTGAGATGATCCGTTCCCTTGTTCTGGCCGCCGCCACCGTTGCGTGCGTCACCGTACCGGTCCTGGCCCAGTCCACTCGCGAAATGGACAGGCGCGAAGCCCCCTGCCTGCGCCAGCGCAACATCTACGACTACCAGATCGTGCCGGGAAACCGCTCGCTGATCGTGACGGACTATTCCCGCCAGCGTTACCGGCTCACTTTCATCGGGGGCTGCTACAATCTGCAACACCAGTTCGGCCTGGCCTTCCGCAGCCGCGGCGTCGGCACCCTGTCCTGCATCACAAAGGGCGATGAGATTGTGAAGCGCGACGGTGTCGGCCCCAGCCAGTGCATCATCCGGAGCGTGGAGTACCAGACCCGCGCGATGGACCGCGCCGACCGGGACGCCCTGCGCGAGCAGCAAGAGCGCCGGGATCGCCGCAGAAATGACTGATTTCAGGGTGTTGGGCGGCGGCTCTTGAAAGCGGAAAAAGCCGCATTATCTCTCTTCCGTCGCCTTCTCTCCCCCCGAAGGCGGCCATGGCTTCGCTCTCCTCCCCCTTGAGCGAAGTTTAAACTGGCGGGCGGCGCGCCCTCACAGGCTGCGCCGCCCGCCTTTTTCTTTTCGTCACGCCGCTTTGCGGGTGGCGACGATGGTGTCGGCCAGCTTGCCGCCCAGTTCCGCCAGCCGGTCGAATTCCATTTCATAGGTTCCCACGCCCTGGGTCAGGGAGCGCAGGTCCACGATCAGGTCCGATACTTCCGACAGCGGCATCTCGCACCGCACCGTGTCCCAGCCGCGCCAGCCCGGGCGTGCGTCATAGCCCAGGGGCGCACCGCGCCGCCCGCTGACCAGGCCGTTGACCTTGGCGGTCGCGTCGGACGGCACATGCACCGCCACCCGCATGATCGGTTCCAGCAACACGGGCGCACATCCCGGCATGCCTTCGCTCATCGCCAGGCGGCCGGCGGTCTGGAAGGCGGCGTCGGAGGAATCCACCGTGTGATAGGAGCCATCGGTCAGCGCCACGGCGATATCCACCACTGGGAAACCCAAGGGCCCCGTCTTCATGAATTCGCGCACGCCCTTTTCCACTGAGGGAATCCATTGCTTGGGCACCACCCCGCCCTTGATGCGGTCCTCGAAGACAAAGCCGCTGCCGCGCGGCAGGGGCCTGATCTCTATCGCCACATCGCCGAACTGGCCATGACCGCCCGACTGGCGCTTGTGGCGGCCCCGCGCGCTGGCGGCTTTGCGGATGGTTTCGCGATACGGCACCCGCGCAGGCTTGGTCACCAGGGTCAGCCCATAGCGGCTTTGCAGTTTTTCCACCGCCGCCTTGAGATGGATCTCGCCCTGCCCCGCCAGGATCATGTCCTGTGTCTCGGCATTGTGCTCGAACACCAGGGTGGGATCTTCCTCGCACAGCCTGGCGATGGCGGTGCTGAGCTTGACCTCGTCCTTGCGGTCCTGCGCCGTCACCGCCAGGCGATAGACCGGCGTGAGATGTTCGATCACCGCGCGCGCGCCGCCATTTTTGGCGGTGGACAGGATTTCGCCGGTGGCGAAGCCTTCCATTCGCGCCAACGCCACCGTGTCGCCGGCCAGGGCGGTGTTGCGCTTGACCTGCTTGTCGCCGGCCAGCGCGAAGATGCCGCCGATGCGCGCTTCGCGTCCGCCTTCCCCATGCAGCACCGCGCCATCCCGCAGCGGGCCCTTCAGCACCCGCGCCAGGGACAGCTTGCCGCCATGTCCGCCATGGAAGGTCTTGATCACCTGCACCACGGCATCGGCGCCATCGCCCAATCCGGCGCGCCCGGCCGCCGCCGACACTCCGGGCGCATCATGGCGCAGCGCCTTGAGCAGCCGGCGCACGCCGTTATCGCCTTCGGCCGAGCCGATCAGCACCGGCACCACCAGCCCTTCGGACAGTTCGCGCCGGATGTCGCCGAACACTTCGTCCCGCGACGGTTCGACATCGGCAAGAAGTTCGTCCATCAGATTTTCGTCATGGTCGGCCAGCTTTTCCAGCATCTGGAAGCGGGCTTCCTTCTCGCGGGCATAGTCGGCGATGTCGGTCACCTCGCTGGCGGCATGGGGGCGATAGGCAAAGGCCCGCTCCAGCGCCAGATCGACAAAGCCGGTGGCGATGCCTTCCGCCCAGATGGGAATCTGGCGCAGCAGCAACGGCGTGTCGCTGGCTTCCTGCAGCGCCGCCAGCAGCGCCCGCAAGGGACCGCGCGCCTTGTCGAACTTGTTGATGAACAACAGGTGCGGCACATGGGCATCGGCCAGCCGCTTGAGGAAGGGCTGCAGCATCATCGCCTTGCCGGCATCGGGCTCGCACACCACCACCGCCGCATCTATCCCCGGCAGCAGGTTCAGCGTGTCGCCCAGAAATTCGATGGAGCCGGGACAATCCAGGAAAGTGAATTCCTCGCCCAAGTGTTGCGTGGTGAGGACATTCATCTCCACGCTCATCTGGCGGGCGCGCGCGCCGGGCGAGGTATCGCCCAGGCTGGAGCCGGCCGTCACCGAGCCCTTGCGGGCGACCGCGCCGGTGATCAGCGCGATGCTTTCCAGCAATGTGGTCTTGCCGCCGCCATGCGGGCCGATCAGCGCGATGGCGCGCGGCCCTGCTTTTATACGGTTGCTGGTGTCCTTGTGAGCCTGGGCCTGGGTCATGTGCGCCTCCGCGTTCGAACCGCATTGTCTTGAGAAACAATGCTTTCGGGCGGAGCCCACGAACGGGCATCAGCGCCCTTCCAGAGGGTAAATGCTCGCGCCGTTACCGGGCCAATGCAAGACTGCTCGTCACAAAAACTGTGCTAATATCCCTCCATTGTCGAAACGCGATTTCCGGGGGGAATGATTATGTGCGAGTGCAAAATAGACAGACGTTCATTGGCGAAATTGATGACGGGCGCGGCCGGGGCCGCGGCTTTGCCGGGAACCGCCAAGGCCGCCACCGTGACAGCGCTGGCCATCACCTGCATCGACTATCGGCTGGTGGACGATGCGGTGACCTTCTTTGGCGGCAAGCACCTGAAGGGCGATTATGACCAGGTATCGCTGGCCGGCGCCTCGCTGGCTGGGGTGCCGGACAAGTTTCCCAAGTCCAATGCGGCGTTCTGGGAACATATCGGCATCGCCAAGCAACTGCACCACATCAAGAAGCTGGTGATAGTGGACCACCGCGACTGCGGCGCCTTCAAGGTCGCCTTCGGCAAGGCGTACAAGGGCGACCATGATGGCGAAACCGCCCAGCACAAGGCGGCGATGGAACAGGTGAAGGCCAAGCTGGCCCAAACCTATCCCGATCTCACCGCCGAGTTCTACCTGATGGCGCTGGATGGAAAAGCCGAACGCGTCGTCTAGAGTGAGGAGCGGTTCGCCATAGGCGAACGAAATGGTCCAGTGGACCATTTCGAGCGACGAACGCCGCGAGCTTGGGCGAGCAGCGACGGCCGCTAGCTAAGGCTGTTGCAGAAGCTCTGAATCCGCTTGCACGCCTCTTCCAGCGCCTTGTTCGAGGTCGCATAGGAAATGCGGAAGAACGGCGACAATCCAAACGCCGCGCCATGCACCACCGCCACGCCGGTGGCTTCCAAAAGCTCGCTGGCGAAATCGCCGTCGGTGGCGATCACCTTGCCGGCCGGCGTCTTCTTGCCGATCAGCTTCTTGATGGAGGGATAGACATAGAAGGCGCCTTCCGGCTTGGGGCATTCGATGCCGGTGGTCTGGTTGAGCATGGACACGACCAGGTCGCGGCGCTCTTCAAAGATCTTCTGGAATTTCGGGATGAAATCCTGCGTGCCGTTCAGGGCTTCCACCGCCGCCCATTGCGAGATGGAGGTGGCGTTGGTCGCCGACTGGCTTTGCAGCTTGGCCATCGCCTTAATCAGGTCTTCGGGACCGGCGCAATAACCGATGCGCCAGCCGGTCATGGCATAGGCCTTGGACACGCCGTTCATGGTCAGGGTGCGGTCATAAAGGCCCGGCTCGACTTCCAGGATGGTGCTGAACTTGAAGCCGCCATAGACCAGGTGCTCATACATGTCGTCGGTCAGCACCCACACCTGCGGATGCTTCATCAAGACATCGGTCAGCCCCTTGAGCTGCTCGCGGGTATAGCAGGCGCCCGTCGGGTTGGACGGCTGGTTGAAGATCAGCCACTTGGTTTTCGGCGTGATGGCCTTTTCCAGCGCTTCCGGCGTCAGGCGGAAACCCTGCTCCAGCGAACATTCGATCACCACCGGCTTGCCGCCGCCCAGCATCACGATATCGGGATACGACACCCAATAGGGCGCCGGCACGATCACTTCGTCGCCCGGATTCATCGTCGCCATCAGGGCGTTGAACAGGATGGTCTTGCCGCCCGGCGACACGAAAGTCTGGGACGGCTTGTAATCGATATTGTTCTCGCGCTTGAACTTGGCGGCGATGGCGGCGCGCAGTTCGGGAATGCCTTCTACCGCGGTGTATTTGGTCTGGCCGTCATTGATGGCCTTGATCGCCGCGTCCTTGATGTTCTGGGGGGTGTCGAAGTCCGGCTCACCTGCGCCCAACCCGATCACGTCCATGCCGGCGGCTTTCAGTTCGCGCGCCTTGGTCGTCACCGCGATGGTGGGCGACGGCTGGATGCGGCCAAGCGACTCGGCCAGAAAACCCTTGGGCAGCGGCATGGAAAACCCCTTCAAAAAGCGGGTTTCACCTAGCAACCGCCCCCCCGCCGGGCAAGGGGATTTCACGCGAGGCAGGTCGCGGGCTGGTGCATAACCGCATAACATCCGCCGCACTGGTCCTTTGAGTCGGAGAATCCATGCGATTTGCCGCCGCGTTTGCTGCTTTTCTGGTCCTGGCCGCCTGCTCCAAGCCCACGCCCCCGGTGGGCAAATGGGAAGGCGGCTATGAAAGCGGCGGCACCATCGTGACGGCGCGGGTGGAGATTGTGCCGGGCGGCCAGGTCAAGGTCAGCGCCCCCGACGTCACTTATGTCACCGGCAGCCGCGCACGGATTGATGAGCTGCGCGCCCGCCTCTCCGCCGGGCTGGTCAACAACTGGAGCGAGGTGGCGCCGCGCACCTTCGATTTCGACGGCAAGACCTTCCGCAAGCCCGGCGGCATCGCCCCCCAGATGGTGTGGGACAAGGCGTCCAACCAGATGACCTTGATGCTGTTCATCGGCGCCAAGCCGGCGCTGCCGATCCCGCTGCGGCCGGTAGCGGATTTTCACGACAATCCGTTTGCTACGGGGTGAGGAGCGGTTCGCCGAAGGCGAACGAAATGGTCCAGTGGACCATTTCGAGCGACGAACGCCGCGAGCTTGGGCGAGCGGCCGGGCGAAAACTCAGGCGGCCTACTTGTATTTCCAATGCCGCCGCCCGGTTGACAATTTGTCCGCCAAACCCGAGCCTCCCGACCGTCAAGCCGCACAGACGGCAGGGTTGAAAAACGGGTGTCCTCATGAAAATTCGCGCCTCTCTCACCGCTATCTCTTTGGCCTCCCTGCTGTGCACTGGCGCCAGCCTGGCCCAGGCCCCTGCCGGCAACCCGCCCATGAGCCAGAACCTGCGCAACGCCCTGGCGCCACCGCCGCCCTTGCCGCCGCTGGTGATCCCGCCCGCCAGCAATGAATGGCTGACCTGGGGCTATGACCAGGAACGCACCGGCTGGAACCGCGCCGAGACCACGCTGTCACCGAAGAATGTCGGCCGGCTGAAGCAGGTCTGGTCCACCCAGCTTGCCGTGCCGGTGGACAAGTTTGTCCTTTCCACCATGACCGCGCCGGTGGTGGTGTCGGGTGTGGCGACGCCGTCGGGCACCGCCGATATCCTGTTCGTGCTGGGCGCCAATGACACGCTGTTCGCCATCGACGCCAACAGCGGCAAGCAGATCTGGAGCAAGAGCTTTCCCAACCCGCACAAAGCCACCGCGCCGATCCGCGACTGGCTGTGCCCCAAGACCGTCAACTCCACCCCCACCATCGACAAGGCGCGCGGTATCGTCTTCTTCCTCACCGGCGATGGGCTCCTGCGCGGGCTGAACCTGGCCGACGGCGCCGAGCGCCTGAAGCCGGCGCCCATGACCGCCCCCTTCGCGCGCGCCTGGAGCCTGAACCTGATCGACGATGTGATCTATTCGCCGTCGGGGCGCGCCTGCGGCGAGATCACCGACAAGTCGAGCATCGAATATTCCGCCGCCATGTCGGGCCTGCGCCGCGCCGGCGCCGGTCCCTTGCTGGATGCCAGCGCGCTGAACGCCGCCGATGTCAGCGATCTGTCCCGTCCGCTGATCAGCCACTTCTTCACCAGCGGCGCGCGTCCGGCGGCGCCCTGGGGCCGCGGCGGCGTGGCGCGCGCGCCCGGCGGCGTGATCCTGGAAACCAGCAATGGCCGCTATGACCCGGCCGGCGGCGATTTCAGCGAGAGCATCCTCAAGCTGGCGCCACGCGCGGCGCGGCTGATGGACAGCTACACGCCCACCACCTGGATGGACAATCTGATGCACGACATGTCGGGCTCGGCCTCGCCGGTGGTGTTCAACTTCGAGGGCAAGACGCTTGCCGCGGTGTCGCAGAAGGAAGCCGTGCTGCGCATCCTGGACGCCAACGCGCTGGGCGGCGCCAATCACCAGACGCCGCTGTTCGAGTCGCCCAAGCTGGGCAATGACCAGAAGACCGGCACCGATCCGGGGCGCGGCGTGTGGGGCGCCATCACCACCGCCGAAGTGAACGGCAAGCGCTATCTGTACCTGCCGATGTGGGGCAATCCCTCCAAGGACGCGCCGGTGTTCCCCGCCAATAACGGGCCCATCCCCAACGGCACCATCATGGCGTTCCAGGTGGTGAGCGATGCGGGCAAGATCTCGGCGGTGCCGGCCTGGACCGGCAACGACATGATCATGCCCGATCCCCCGGTGGTGGCGAACGGCGTGGTCTATGCGCTGTCCACCGGCGGCCAGGCGCTGCAGAACGGCGCCAAGCCCGGCGATCCACGCATGCCGTATGACGTCAGCGCGGTGCTGCGTTCCACCCCGGTCAGCAACATGACGCTCTATGCCTATGACGCGCAGAGCGGCAAGCAGCTCTGGAACAGCGGCAAGACCCTGACCGACTGGGTGCATTTCAGCGAACCCGTTGTCGCGCTGGGGAAAATCTTCGTCGTCACCCATGACGCCCATGTCGTGGCATTCGGGCTTAAAAAATGAGCACGCACAGCGAATAAGCAGAATAAATTAATATTATCAAAGGCTTGTGCGCAAACGCGATGAAGCGTACCTCTTGGTCACGTCTTGAGAACAAAGACGGTCACAGGAGAACGCCATGAAGAAATTGATCCTCGCCGCGAGCCTGGTCCTGTTCGCCGCGCCCGCTTTCGCCGCCGACACCGCGCCCAAGCAGCAGACCGCGATGGCGACCGATGCGCAGCAGAAGCACAGCTACAACTATTCCAGCGACGAAGGCGCCGGCAGCGCCATTGCCACGCGCAACGCCCGCATGGAGCGCGCCCGTGGGGAACGCAGCCAAAACGCCCGGAACGCCTGGGCCGGTTCGGCGCACTACTACTAAGATCTTACGATTACGGCAAAAGGCCCGCGAGGAGACTCGCGGGCCTTTTTGTTGCGGACCGCGCCGGCGCCGCAAAGTGACCGTCATAAAGATTTGTTTCGCCGGACCTTGGCACGGGGGCCGCAGGCGACATTCCGTTACAATTTAGAATGCCTCCAACTCTTCACCTGCCGGTCCGCCGGGAGGAAGCTGAGCACTGGCCTCGTGTCCGTTCGGCGCTCCACCTTAAGGATACAGCCACACGGGCGGCCGGACCGGCTCAGGCGCCCCCCACGTTGAGCCACCAGTCCGGCCGTCCATTTACCCCCACACCGTCTTCCGGCGTCCCCCTCCCGCTTCTCTCAGCCCAAGTACCTTGCACTACAAGGTAGCTTGAGATAGACCATGTGAAGCACCTGCCCTCAAAAAGGGTGCACTGCAACAAAGCTTTACAGCTTGGGCCTTGCCTAGTGGCCCCTGACCGCCATATTTGCGGGATGGGGCCGGTATCAAGGCCTTAAGAGATAGAATCTATTATCCGCGGCGGGGCCGCCCCATTTTGGCAAAGAGAGTTCGATGAAGTCCTTGTTCCGTGGCGCCTTTCTCCGTGGCGTGAGCGCCAGCGTGCTGGCCGTGAGCATGGCGGCCTGTACCGCCAATCCCACGCCGCTGGACCGTCCCGGCGACGTGCCCCCCGCCTTCACCGCCCCCATGGTCGCGTCCGCCCCGGTCTGGCCCCAGGCCGACTGGTGGTCCAAATACGGCGCCGAGGAACTGGTGCCGCTGGAAGAGACGGCGCAGAAGGAAAATCTCGACATCGCCGTGGCCGCGGCCCGCGTGCTGCAGGCCGAAGCCAATGACGGCATCGCCTTGTCGGCGCTGTTTCCCACCGTGGGCGGCTCGGTCGGCGGCACTCGCAGCGGCGGCAACAGCCAGATCCCGCGCGCCCGCAACGCCTTCACTGCCGGCCTGACCGCCAGCTACCAGCAGGGCTTCTTCGGCACCCAGTATCTGGACCTGCGCGCCGCGCGCGAAGACCTGCGCGCCCAGCGCTATGCCGCCGCCGTGACCGGCATCTCCACCGCGGCAACGGTGGCGGACGAGTATTTCAACGTGCTGGCCTTCCGCGAGCGCATCGCCATCGCCAACGCCAACATCGCCGCCGCCAAGCGCATCCTGGCCATCACCCAGGCCAAGGTGAACAGCGGCGTGTCCTCCAACCTGGACCTGGCCGAACAAACGGCCTTGCTGGCGCAGCAGGAATCCCAGGTGCCCGGCCTGATCGAGCTGGAAAAGGAACACCGCTACGCGCTGGCGATCCTGCTGGGTCGCGCGCCGGAAGGCTATGACATCAAGGCGCAGAACCTGGACGGCATCAATCCGCCGGTGGTGCAGCCCGGCATGCCGTCGGAGATTCTGCTGCGCAATCCGGCCATCGCCCAGGCCGAAGCCAATCTTTATTCCGCCCATGCCAGCGTGGACGCGGCGCGCACCTTGTATTTCCCCTCGCTCAGCCTGACCGGCAATACCGGCTATGGCCCGGTGGGGCAGCTCGCCAACCTGTTCAACCCGGCGACCTTCGCCTTCTCCATCGGCGCCCAGGTGCTGCAGACCATCTTCGATGGCGGCCGCATCCATGCCCAGAATGATCTGGCGCTGGCGCGGCAGCAGGAGCTGATCGCCACCTATCGCAAGACCGTGTTCCAGACCTTCAGCGACGTGGAAAGCGCGCTGGGCACCGTCAAGAGCACCACCGACCAGCTTGCGCTGGTGCAGATCCAGACCAAGGCCGACGCCGAAGCCTTCCGCATCTCCGAGCTTCAGTACCGCGAAGGCACCATCGATATCGTCTCGCTGCTGGTCAACCAGCAGCGGCTGTTCGATGCCCAGCAGACGCTGGTGCAGGTCAAGCTGGCGCGGCTGGAAGCGAGTCTCTCGCTGTTCAATGCGCTGGGCGGCGGCTGGGAACAGAAGGCCGACGACGCGGCCTACAAGAACCAGTTGGATTGGTGGCCGCTGTAAGCCATCCCCTCACGAAATAAAAAAGGGCGCCCATGTGGCGCCCTTTTTTGTTTCAGCGCAGGTTGCCGGCCACCGGCTTGGCCTTGTAGGGCGCGTCGAGATACGCGACCTCCTCCTCCGTCAGCTTGATCTGGGCGGCCGCGACGGCATCTTCCAGGTGACTCATCTTGGAGGCGCCGATGATGGGCGCAGTGATGCCCTTGGCCAGGATCCAGGCGGTGGCGATCTGGGCGTTGTTCTTGCCGTGCTTTTTCGCCGTCTCCTCGACCCGGCGCAGAGTCTCCAGGTCATTGTCGTCGAACGCCATGTCCAGAATGTTGTCGCTCTTGGCGCGGGCGCTTTGCTTGTCCAGCGCGTGCGCATGACTGCGGCCCAGGAAGCCGCGCGCCAGCGGGCTCCAGGGGATCACGCCGACACCGGCGTCGCGGCACAAGGGCAGCATGTCGCGCTCTTCCTCGCGGTACACCAGGTTGTAGAAATTCTGCATGGAAACGAACTTCGTCATTCGCATCCGGTCGGCGGTGGCGAGGTACTTGGCGAACTGCCAGGCATGCATCGATGACGCGCCGATGTAACGCGCCTTGCCCGCTTTCACCACGTCATGCAGCGCCTCGACGGTTTCCTCCACCGGGGTGTGCTTGTCGAAGCGGTGGATCTGGTAGAGGTCCACATAGTCCATCCCCAGCCGCTTCAGGGAATCGTCAATGGCATGCAGGATGTGCTTGCGCGACAGCCCGCCATGGCGGCCGTCCACCGGGAAGAACACCTTGGTCGCCAGCACATAATCCTCGCGCTTGGCGGCATAGTCGCGCAGCGCCTTGCCCACCACTTCCTCCGAGGCGCCATTGGAATAGATGTCGGCAGTGTCGAAGAAGGTGATGCCCATTTCCAGGGCGCGCTTGATGAAGGGGCGGCTCGCCTCCTCCTCCATCACCCAGTCGCGCCATTTGGGACTGCCATAGGTCATGGTCCCTAAGCAGATGCGCGAGACTTTCAGGCCGGTATTGCCGAGGCGGACTTGTTCCATGGCGGATGCATCTCAAAATGACCGCAACGTTATAACCTCCCCACGCGCGCGCGTCAGCGCGCTTGCATGGGGGAGGTGGCCGTAGCTGGCCCTCGGGCCAGCGAAGGCCGGAGGGGGCGACTTAGAAGCCAAAGAGCGGCGCGGCAATCTTCTGGATCAGGCTGTCGAACTTCAGCCGCCCGGTGGTCACCGCCAGGTTGATGCAGTCCTCGCCCGGATCGGCCACCACATTGTGGCTCATGCCGTCTTCCATCATCTGCAGGTCGCCGGGGCCATAACTGCCGGTCAGGTCGGTGAACCCGCCCTGGAGCACCACGGTATATTCGGTGCCGTCGTGATGGTGCATGCCGCTGTCGGCGCCGGGGGCGCCGCGCAGCAGCCGGGCGCTGACCTTGCCGCGCTTGAACAGCGGCGCATAGCTGAGGCGCGGACCCATGCTGCGCCAGCGCACCTGCGCCAGATCGCCGCCGATATAGGCGCGCAGCACTTCGGGGGTGCCGTCTGCCCTGGCGGGCCGCCGGGGCCGTTCATAGGGCGTAACCTGGTCCAGCCGCGACAGCACATGGTCGAGCGCGCCGTCGTTCAAAGGCACAGGCGGCAATTCCTGCAGCAGCGCGCCGCCCAGACTTTCCAGTTTCGCGGCCCTCGCGCGGCAGACGGCGCAGTAGCTCATATGGGTGGCGACGATCAGGCTCACCGCCTCATCGGCGGCGCCGACGGCATAGGCCAGCAGCAAATCATCGGCAGGATGATGATGGATCATTCCGCCTCTCCCAGCGCGCGCTTGAGGCGCGACATGGCCAGCCGCAGCCGCGACTTGACGGTACCCAGCGGGATGCCCAACTCGGTGGCGATCTGGCTGTGCGGCTTGTCGGCGAAGAAGGACAATTCCACCACCTGGATCTGGTCGGCCGGCAGATCCTTCAGCGCCAGCCGAAGACGCGATTCGTCATCGGCGATCACCATGCCTTCGTCGGCGGCGGGGCCGGAATCGGGGATGAAATCCTCGGGGTCCAGCTCGGGGCGCTTTTCGCGGCGGATGGCGTCAATCCGCAGGTTGCGGGCGATGGTGAACAGCCAGGTGGCGACCGACGCCTTGGCGGGATCGAACAGGTGCGCCTTGCGCCACAGGTTGAGCAGGGCTTCCTGGGCCAGGTCCTCGGCCACCGCGGCCGGCGCGCCCTGGCGCAGCAGATAGGCCTTCACCCGGGGGGCAAAGTGGGAGAACAGGGCGGCGAAGGCGGCCCGGTCCCGCGTGCCGGCGACCCGGCCTACCAGGCCGTTCATTTCCACGGTTTCGGGCTTCATGGGCAGCCGCAATACCACCGCCGTCCGGCGCAAAGCCGGGCGGAAGGCCGCAAAAGTGGGTTGCAGGGCATGGGCCAGCATAGCGGATTTACGGGGCGGGGGGCGAGTTGGATCAATGGCTTGATCTGTCCCCATGGCAAAGGCGTAAATGAGGGATGAACGCCCCCCTCCAGCCCCGCGCCTGCGTTCCCCTCGCCTCCGCCGGCGAAGAGCGGCAGGGGTCAGCACTCTACGAAGGCTGGGTGATGCACCGGCGGCTCACGCCCCGGCATCATCGCTTCAAGTACCGGGTCTTCGCCATGCTGCTGGAGCTGGACGAACTGCCGGCGCTGGACCGCAAGCTGTCGCTGTTCGCCTACAATCGCGGCGGGCTGTTCAGTTTCCAGGACCGCGACCATGGCGACGGGCGGCCCCTGAACACATGGCTGGACGCGTTGCTGGCAGGGGCCGGCATCACCGCCAACGGACGCCGCCGCGTGCTCTGCTATCCGCGCATCCTGGGCTATGTCTTCAATCCCCTCAGCGTCTGGTTCTGCGACGATGAACAGGGCGCGCTGAAGGCGATCATCTACGAAGTCCACAACACCTATGAAGAGCGTCATGCTTACGTCCTGCCGGTGGGCGCCGACGAAAAGCTGGTGCGCCACGGTTGCCCCAAGGCCTTTTATGTCTCGCCCTTCCTGTCGCGCGATTGCCGCTACCAGTTCCGCATCCGCCCGCCCGGCCAGGACATCGCCGTCACCATCCTGGAAGAGGAAGCAGGCCGTCCCATCCTGAATGCCAGCTTCGCCGGGGCGCGAAAGCCCCTGAGCGACCGCGCCCTGGTCCGGATGCTGTTGCGCTATCCCCTGATGACCTTGAAGGTGGTTTTCGCCATTCACTTCGAGGCGGTGCGGCTGATGCTCAAGGGGGTGCGGCGCCATCCTCACGCCCCCAAGGCGCTCTACAGCCCAGCCGAATAACCATTCGCCATGGAACTCATGGAACTTTTTGGCTGATAAGGCATTGTTGCAGGTTCCTCGCAGGATTTCATGACAAGCATCGAAAGCGTTTCCGACGAGCCGGAAGCCTGGTTCAAGCTGGACCGGGATGGCGGCACGCTGTCGATGGGCGGGGCCTGGACCATTGCGGAATGCGCCCGGCTGGACCGGGAATTGGGCAGCCTCGACCTGGCAGGCAAAGGCGATGTCAGCATCGACGCCACCAAGATCGATCGGCTGGACAGCGCCGGCGCCTGGCTGCTGCTGCGCACCCGCCGCGCGCTGGAAGCGGCGGGGACCAAGGTCTCCGGCTTTGCCGTCCCCGAACTTTATCAGCCGCTGCTCAAGAACCTGGACCAGGAGCGCAAAAGCGAACCGCACCGCGCGCGCATCCCGACGGGACTTCGCGGCCGGCTCTACAAAATCGGCCGCGCCACCATGCATGCCTATAACCAGACCACCTCCATGCTGGGCTATCTGGGCCGGGTGACGGTGGAGACGGGCGAGGCTGTCGCCAGCCCGGGTCACAAGATGCGCGTCGCCGCCATGTTTCACCAGATCGAGGAGACCGGCATCAATGCACTGCCGATCGTGGGCCTGCTGGCCTTCCTGATCGGCGTGGTGCTGGCCTATCAGGGCGCCGACCAGCTCAAGCGTTTCGGCGCCGAGGTCTTCACCATCAACCTTCTGGGCGTGGGCGTGCTGCGCGAGATCGGCGGCCTGATCACCGCCATCATCGTCGCGGGGCGCAGCGGCAGCGCCTTTACCGCCCAGATCGGCAGCATGCGCGTCAATGAAGAGATCGACGCCATGCAGACCATGGGACTGAACACCATCGATACATTGGTGCTGCCGCGCATCATCGGGCTGGTGATCGCGCTGCCCCTGCTGACCTTTTATTCCGACATCATGGGCCTGATCGGCGGCGCGGTGATGTGCTACTTCCAGCTCGGCATCACCATCCCCGTTTTCATGCGCCAGCTCGCCGAAGCGGTGACCGTGAACACCCTGCTGGTGGGCCTGATCAAGGCGCCGGTCTTGTGCAAGGTAGTCCAGAACTTGTTTTGGCCGTGGGCGTAATAGGCTTGTTGCAGCGCCGACTGGCGCCCCGCCGCCGTGCCGCAGAACACCAACTTCAATCCCGGCTTCAACCGGTCGGGCAGGATATGTTTGTTGGCAGACGGCATGGGTCACACAACCTCATGCTTCGGCAGGGCTCAGCATGAGGATGAGTTTAAGTCCTCACCCTGAGCTTGTCGAAGGGTGAAGGGCCATCAATGCGAACGGATAAAGTCGATCATGTCCTGGCGCAGGCTGGTCTTGCCGCGGAACCCGGGCACCAGCGACAGGATGATGCCGATATGGCCGGTACCCTTGTACTTGATCACCTTCACCTCGCTGCCTGCCGATTTCAGCTTCGCCGCCATGCGGTCGGTATTGCCCTGGTCCACCGTGCCGTCGTCGGTGCCGGTGGCCAGCAGCATGGGCGGACGCGGGCCGTCCACATGGTGCAGCGGCATGGAATCCGTGTTGTTGGTGCCCTCGAACATCTTGATATAGACGGGATCGCTCATCGGCAGGAAATCATAGGGGCCGGAAATGCCGATCACGCCCCGGATCCAGGCCAGCGCGCCGCCCTTGGCTTCGATGAATTTGGGCTCCGACGCCACCATCACGGCATTATAGGCGCCCGCCGAATGGCCGCTGACGAAGAGGCGGTTCGGGTCGCCGCCATACTGGGCGGCATGGGCATGCAGGAAGGCCAGCGCGCCGGCGGCATCCTCGGCAAAGCCGCGATACTTGACCTGGGGATAGAGCCGGTAATCGGCCACCGCCACCACCATGCCGGCGCTGGTGAAGGCCTGGCCGACGGCGCGGTAATCGGCGCGGCTTCCGGACTGCCAGGCGCCGCCATAGAAGAACAGCAGCACCGGCATGGGCCCCTTGGCGCCCGCCGGGACATAGATGTCCAGCTTCTGGCGCGGGTCACTGCCATAGGCGAGGTCGCGGTGCGCCACATAGCCCGATTTGGGAACCAGAAGATTGATGGCGCCGACCGGCGAGCAGGCCGACAGGGTTGCAGCGACGCTGGCCACCAGCAGGGCTTTGATACGGGAATACATCGGGCTTTTCTGGGGAAGTTTTGCGCTTCTGTCTACGTCGAAAAAACGCTCTTGGTTCACTGCAACATGATGTTTTGGGCAAGACAGGGCGCGGGTTCCCATGCCAGTCTTGCCGCAACCAAAAAAAATACCCGGAGGGACCCATGACATTCACACGCCGCCACTTCATCCAGACATCCGCCGCGCTGGCAGGCACCGCCGCGCTGGCCAACCCGGGCCAGGCCGCCGCGGCCTCCGGCAAGCTGCCCTTCCGTTATGCCTTCAGCCCGATTTCCTGGAAGACCGACATCGAGGGCGCCATCAAGGTCGGCTCCAAGCTGGGCTTCCCCGGCGTCGAGCCGTTCCGCCACAACATCATCAACTATCTCGACAAGCCGCTCGCCCTGAAGAAGATCATGGATGAGCACCATATCCAGATGGCGACCTGCTCCAATGGCGGCGGCGGCGACTTCAGCAGCAATTTCTACGACCCCGCCCTGATTGACAAATCGGTCAAGGACCACATCGCCTTCGCCCGCACATTCATCAAGCCGTTCGGCTACTGCAAGCACTTCAAGATGAACATGGGTCCGCGCCCCAAGGGCTATGACACCAATGACGAGCAGATCAAGCGCTGCGCCGCCGCGATGAACCGCATCGGC
>CANJJD010000020.1 GCA_947474645.1 Alphaproteobacteria bacterium
CCACTACAACACCGTCCGGCCGCACTCATCCCTGGGATATCGGCCACCCGCACCGCTGGCATTCAGCCCTGTCCCACCACCTCTGGATCAGGCGGCGGCGATGCAATAGTCTCTCTATGCCGGTGGTACAAAATATCCGTCAGGTCATGATCGTGCCGACCCGCCCCAGCCCGCACGATCTGCGCGCCGTGGGCGCGACGGTGGACATTGCCGAGCGTCATGGCAAGCCGGTGATCTTTGTCATCAACGCCGCCACCGCGCGCGCTCGCATCACCGGCGAAAGCGCCGTGGCTCTGTCGCAGCATGGCACCGTGGCGCCTGTCACCGTCCATCATCGCGTGGATTTCGCCGCCAGCATGATTGACGGCCGCACCGTGGGCGAAGTGGTGCCGGGCTCGCCCTCGGCCAAAGAGATCAGCGAGTTGTGGCTGTATATCCAGGAGCGGCTGTCGCGCATCGTGCACGATCCCGCCCTGTTGCCGCAGATCAAGCCGGACCTGGCGCTGAACGCGCTTTTGTCAGTTGGCCTGGACATGCCGGAGCTGCCGCCGGATTTGCCCGCTTATGACGGGCCCGAGCGCCGCTCGGGCATGGAACGTCGCGTGATTCTGGAGCCGCGCGGCCATGACCGGCGCGTCTTTGGACGCCGCGCCACCGACATTCCGCAGTGGGGGACCAAATGAGCAAGTTCGCCTCCGTCACCGCCGGCCTTCTGGCGCGCAAGGGCGAGGCCCAGCCTTGGATGCAAGGTGGCGCCCAAGCACCGGCGCAGGAGCGCATGCCATTGGCTTGGCGCAGCGAGGTTCGCGCTGCCCCGGCCGCGGCGGCTTTTGCCGAGGCTTCAGCGGGCAAGCCGCCGCCGTCCCCACCAGTGAAGGACAGGTCCTGCGCCGTGCGTATGTCGCCGCATGACTATGAGCGGCTGGGGATTTTGTCGGTCAAAACCGGCGTCACCCGCCAAGCCTTGCTGAAACAGGCGCTGGCGCAATTTCTGGCGGCCAAGGCGCAAGATCATGGCTGCGCCTGTTTGGGCTCTTGCGAACGCAATTGCGGCGAAGCCGGTTGATCGGCTAAAGGTGAACGCAACTTCGGGCGAAGGGGCGTTCCATGAGACTTCTGAACAAGCTGATCTGTGCCGCTTTGCTGGCGCCGGCCGCCGTATTGGCGGCACCTCTCTATACCGCCGACAACAAGATGGCTGTGCCGGAGGATTACCGCACCTGGGTGTTCCTCACCGCCAGCATGGACCTGAACTACAACACCGCCGCCACGCCCGGCCATCACATGCTGGACAATGTCTTCGTCAATCCCGAGGCCTATCAGGTGTTCCTCAAGACCGGCACCTGGCCGGACAAGACCATCCTGATCAAGGAAAACCGCATGGCGGAATCGGCCGGCACCCTCAGCAAGGCGGGCCAGTTCCAGGGCGCGGTGATGAACCTGGAAATCCACGTCAAGGATGAAGCGCGCTTCCCCGACGGCAAATGGGCATTCTTTTTGTCGTCAGACGGTAAGGCGGCGGGCACGCTGTTTCCAAAGACCGCCAGTTGCTACTCCTGTCACCAGGACCATGCCGCGGTGGATACGACCTTTGTGCAGTTCTATCCGACCCTGATGCCCATCGCGAAAGAGAAGAACACGCTCAGCGCGGCCTATCTCAAAGAGATCGGGGCGAAGTAATCAGCCGACCAGTTCGACCGGCTGGTAGCCGGGGGCGCGGGTCTGCCACAGGATGCCGATGAACAGCGCCTTGGCGCGCGGCAGGATCGCCAGCGACAGCAGGGCGAAACAGGTGGCCCACATGATCATGGCGGCCCAGACCGGCATCCAGTCCACATCCACCATGAAGGCGAAGGGCAGGAAGACATGGCCCACCAGGATGATGGTCAGCCACGGGGCGGCGTCATCGGCGCGGATCTGGCCGAAGCTCTCCCCGCAGGCGGCGCAATTCTCCACCTGCTTGAGATAGGCGCGCATCAGCTTGCCTTGGCCGCAACAGGGGCAGCGGCCCAACAAGGCGCGGCGGGCTGCGGTTTTCAGGTCGATCTCGGTGTGGCTCATGGCGAAAACATAGGGCGAGGGCTGCGGATTTCAGCCGCGCGCCTTGCCGCTGCGACAACTTGCACGGCCCCGAAAAGCCCGTCACTGTCTGTCACAAGGCGTGAAACAACGCCGTGCGGGATTGGGTTTTATGAAGATCACCAAGCTCACGACTTTTGTGGTGCCGCCGCGCTGGCTGTTCCTCAAGATCGAAACCGATGAAGGCGTCACCGGCTGGGGCGAGCCGGTGGTGGAGGGGCGCGCCGAAACCGTGGCGGCCTGTGTCGCCGAGCTGGCCGATTACCTGATCGGCAAGGACCCCGCGCCGATCGAGGATCACTGGACGGTTCTGTATCGCGGCGGCTTTTACCGCGGCGGCGCCATTTCCATGAGCGCGATCGCCGGCATCGACCAGGCGCTGTGGGACATCAAGGGCAAGGTGCTGAACCAGCCGGTGCATGCGCTGTTGGGCGGGCCGCTGCGCCACAAGATGAAGGTCTATAGCTGGATCGGCGGCGACCGGCCGGCCGATATCGTCAAGGGCGCGCGTGAAGTCGCCGCCAAGGGCTTCGACGCCATCAAGATGCTGGCATGCGAAGAACTCTCGTTTCTCGACAGCCATGCCAAGCTGGATGCGGCGGTCGAACGGGTGGCGACCTTGCGCGAGGCGATGGGGCCGGGCTTCGGCATCGCGGTGGATTTTCATGGCCGGGTGCACCGGCCCATGGCCAAGCAGCTCGCCAAGGAGCTCGATCCCTATCACCTGATGTTCATCGAGGAGCCGGTGCTCAGCGAGCATGTCGAGGCGCTGAAGGACATCGCCAACCACACCGCCACGCCCATCGCGTTGGGCGAGCGGCTATTCTCGCGCTGGGACTTCAAGAAGATTCTCAGCGAGGGGTTGGTGGACATCATCCAGCCCGATCCCAGCCATGCCGGCGGCATCACCGAAACCCGCAAGATCGCGGCCATGGCGGAAGCCTATGATGTGGGCCTGGCGCTGCATTGTCCGCTGGGACCCATCGCCCTGGCCGCCTGCCTGCAACTGGACGCGGTCTGCTACAACGCCGTGATCCAGGAACAGAGCCTGGGCGTCCATTACGGCAAGTCCAGCGCCCTGCTGGAATACATCACCGATCCATCGGTGTTCGCCTATGCCGACGGCCATGTGGCGATTCCATCGGGCCCGGGACTTGGCATCAGCATCAATGAAGAGGCGGTCGCGCGCGGCGCGGCCGAAGGCCATCGCTGGCGTCCGCCATCGTGGCGGCATCAAGACGGTTCTTTTGCGGAGTGGTGAGATGACACAGACCTTAACAGAGAAGCCCACCCGCCATCGCCGCGTGGTGATGCTGATGATTTTTGTCTGCGTCGCCATCACCTTCCTGGACCGGGGCAACATCTCGCTGACGGCGCCCATGATGGGCAAGGAGCTGGGCATCAGTCCCAAGGACATGGGCTGGATTCTCTCGGGCTTCGGCTGGACCTATGCCTTGTTCCAGATTCCCAGTGGCTGGCTGGTGGACCGTATCCGGCCGCGCTATTTCTATCCCGCTATCCTGATCCTGTGGTCGGTGGCCACTGTCTTCCTGGGCATTGTCGGCAGCTTCGTTGCCCTGTTTTGCCTTCGCCTGCTGATCGGCGCGCTGGAAGCGCCTTCCTACCCCATCAACAACCAGGTGGTGACATCCTGGTTTCCCGATCGCGAAAGGGCCGGCGCCATCGGCTTTTATACCTCCGCGCAATTCATCGGCCTGGCCTTGCTGCAACCGCTGCTCCTGCAACTGGAAGCGGTGCATGGCTGGCGCTCCGTGTTTTACGTCACCGGCGTCGGCGGCCTGGTCTGGGGCGTGGTGTGGTGGCTTTGCTATCGCAACCCCCGCGATTCCCGCGCCAATGCGGCGGAAGTCGAACTGATCGAGGCCGGCGGCGGTCTGGTGGATCTGGGCTCGGCCAGCAAGAAGCGTCCCTTCGCCTGGGACGACCTGTTCACCGTGTTCAAGTACCGCAAATTGTGGGGCGTCTATCTCGGCCAGTTCGCGGTTACCTCCTGCCAGTGGTTCTTCCTGACCTGGTTTCCCACCTACCTGATCACCTATCGCCACCTCAGCGTGCTCAAGACACCGCTCTATGTCGCGCTGCCCTTTATAGCGGCCTTTATCGGCGTACAGCTTTCGGGCTTTGCGTCCGACCGCATCCTGCGCAGCGGCAGAAGCCTGGGCCTGGCGCGCAAAACTCCCATCATTGTCGGGCTGTTATTGTCGTCCACCATTCTGGGCGCCAATTTCGTGGAAAGCCCCGAAGCGGTGATCGCCTTCATGTGCCTGGCGTTTTTCGGCAACGGCATGGCCTCCATCGGCTGGTCGCTGATCAGCCATGTGGCGCCGCGTCACCTGATCGGGCTCACCGGCGGCACCTTCAACGGCATCTCCAACCTGTCGGGCATCTGCACGCCGCTGGTGTTCGGCTATCTCGCGCAAGCCGGCTATATCGGACTGGGATTTGCCTATGTCGCCACCATCGCGGTGATGGGCGCGCTGGCCTATATCTTCGTCATCGGCAAGCTGGAACGGGTGGAGTAGTTATTGATGGTCGCGCCGGCAGGCCCTACGTGATGGCTTCGCCATCGCTCCGGGTTGCCGTTCGCTCCTACCAGCCGCCGCGATAATAGCCGCGATTGTCCCAGCCGCGCGGCGCGGGATATTCGCGCCAGGCCTGATCGCGCCAACCGGGCGGCGGGCCATAGGAGCGCTGCGGATAATAATCGCGATCCTGATAGTCGCGGTCCTGATAGCTGCGGTCGCGAATCTGGTAATAGCGCGGGCGGGGCGGCGGCGGCGCCTGCTCCACATCGTTTGCATAAGACGGCGCGGCTTCGTCTTCGTCCCGCACGTCCTCGGCAACGTCTTCCCGCGCCGGCGCCCGGTCCAGGTGTCGATCCGGCGGCGGCGCCGCGGCGCGCTCCTGCTGGCGATAGGGAATGGCGGGCAGGCTGTGGGCCGGCACGCCGCCCACCGCCACTTCGGCGGTACGGGCATCGGCGACCTTGATGGCTTCCGCCCTGGCCGCCACCCGCACCGGCTTCACATCCGCCTTGGCCATCATCGGGCGGGATTCGAGGCAGATATTACCCAGATCGGCCGACTTGGTGTCCACAAAGCTCATCAGGCTGCCGCGATGGGCCTGTATCCCGGTGAACAGGGCACGAGCGTCGGCGCAGAAGGCCCTGGCATCGCGCGCCTGTTCCAGGGCCGACAGGTTTGCCGCCTTGGTCTTGAAGGTGTCGTAGCCGGACTCGCCATGCTCGCCGCCGCGCCGCACGAAAAAGGCTTTCAGTGCCGCATCCGAGGATTGCAGCTCGCCGCGATAGGCGACGACAAAGCGGTTATAGGCGGCGGCCTCCCGGCACTGCAGGGCCGCGACCATCAGTTCCTGCTGCAGCACCGCCGTCTTGAGGGCGGATGCATCGGCCTGCGAGGCGCAGCCCGCGGCCAGGGCGGGCCCCGTCAAGGCAATATCGAAAGCCAGAAGCGCGATAGCGGCGGAAGCGGTTTTCCACATGGGTTTGATCCTTTCAGTTGGAAGCGGTGCGGGTGCGTTCGCAGCGCCCGGCGGGGGGTTCGAAATGATCCAGACGCGCCACGACTTCTCCGGCGCCGCCGCCACAGGCGATCCAGCGGAAACTGTGACCGGCGTCTTTTTCCTTCAGGCTCATATCGGCCATCAGGGCGCCGAAGCCGCCCGCAGCCACGCTGCCCGCCACGCTGGTGGTGACGGCGTTGCCCGAGCCGCAGGCGGTGAGGTTGTTGCCGCCATCGGCCATGCAGTAGGCGAACTGCACCGCGAAATCGCAGGTGTTGCGAAAGCCCCAATGGCTGCCGTCGCTATCCACTTTCAGGCACTTGCCGGCAGCGTTCTTGTCGCTTGATAGGGCAGGGGGCGGCGCCATGGCCACCATGGTGTTGACGGGCGGCACGGAAATTCCGCCATCGATGGTGTGCACTGGCGACGTCTTCACCGACACCTGCTCCAGGTTCTTGGGCTGGAAGTCGCCGATGCGATAGGACGCCTTGGCCATGCGGGCCGGGGGCTTCGCGCTGGTCCGGCGTTCGGGCTTGACCTTTGCGGGCGGCGCGGCCGGCGCGGCCGTTACCGGCGGCGGCGCGATATTGGCGGCTTGCGGCTTGGGCGCAGGTCCGCAGCCCTCGCTGGCTTCGCCGGCGGCGACCGCCAGGCCCAGCTTGCTGGCATAGGCGTTCAGCGCTGCCTTTTTCTCAATGTCACTGAAGGCATGGCCCGCCGGATACCAGGCGCGGCACGATGGTCCGGCATCGCCGTCCAGCGCCATCTGCACCCCGCCATCGCTGCTGGCCGCCAGCATGGCGGAGTGGCCGTCGGAATAGCGGATCTCCACGCCCTTGCCGGTCAGGCGGAAAAAGCCGGTGACGCTGGAGCCGGCGCTGGAAGCACCGCTGTCTTCCACCACCGTGCCCATGCGGTCGGTCATGAAGGTAAAGGTGGTCTTGCGGGCGATGCCTTCGGCGGGGACGACCTGCAGCTCCATGCCGCCTTCGATCAGGGTGAGGGCGATGGACGAGCCATCCACCCCGTTCAGGGTTTTGCCGGCCACGCCGCCGAACGGCACCTTGGAGGCATCCAGGGTCGCGACGGCCTTGGTCGTGGCGACTTTCAGCGGTGCGGCGGTTTTGGTGTCGGCGGCCGCCTGGACCAGCTTGCCGTCGGCAAAAGTGCCTGCCAGCCTTGTGCCGTCGGCGTGAAACAGTTCGCCATTGCCATTGGGCTTGTCGTTCTTCCAGTCGCCGGCATAACGCTCGCCATTGGCGCGGCGCAAAAGGCCGAAGCCGTTCATCTTGCCGTCGGTCCACAACCCTTCGAAACGGTCCGACGTATCGGTGGTCAGGATGCCGGGACCCTGGAAGCGCCCGCCCACCGTATCGCCCTTATAACTCCACCCTGCGCCCCAGCGGGTGATGACATGGCCGTCCGGGATCATGCCGCGCTGGAAATTGGCGGTGAAGCTTTGGCTCTGGCCGTCATGGGTGAAGGTGGCGGTGCCCAGACCTTCGGCGTAACCGTCCACGCAGGGTCTGGTCCAACTCACCGTGTCGGTTGTACTGGCGCCGGCGCTGAACAGCGAACAGGCGCCGTCCTTCAGCCACGTGCCGGAAACTTCTTGCGCCGAAGCAGTCAACAAGCCGCAGTTCAGCAATGCGGCGGCCAGCGCGGCCTTCGCGATCTTCGACATCGTTTTCTCTATGTGTGAGAGCCCAGCCCCATTGCCGTGCCCCTTGTGAGACAGGCTGCGCCGATTATTTTTCTTTTCAAGCGCGACGGCGCAAAGCGGCAAACGAGTTCTTTACATACGCACAGAAAATCCATGCAACGTGAGAAATGCCCGTTTTATCGGTGCCAAAACGAACGCGCCGTTCATCAAACTGTTCATCTGAGGTTCATCAACATGGCGCGGTTGCATGCGGTTCATCTGAGGTTCATCTAGATGAACCAATTTCACGCCGAATCACGCAAAAAGAAACGCCGCCATTGCTGGCGGCGCTCTTTACGTTCGAAAATCGCGATCAGACCAGGTGACGCTCGGCCTCGATCAGTCCGCGGATATAGCCGAACTCGAAGGGGAAATTTTCGCGGCTGGCGTCCGCCTGGCCCGGCACGCGGGGCGCATGATCGGGCATCAGCAGATCCTCATAGCCGACTTCGCGATAGACCTTCAGCGCGCGCACGAAGTCTATATCGCCTTCGTCGGGGAACATTTCGGCGATGAAGTTGTCGCGGCCGCCCTTGATGTTGCGGAAATGGACGTTGAAGATTTTCTTGCGGCTGCCGAAGTAGCGGATGACGTCGAAAATCTCTTCCTTCGGATTGACCAGGTTTTCCGAAACCGTGCCCTGGCAGAAATTGAAGCCGTGATAGGGGCTTTCATACATGGCGATGAATTTCTTCATCCCGTCGATGGTGCCCAGCACGTTGGTGATGCCCTGATAGCCTTCCGGCGGCGTGCCGGGATCCTGGGGATGGCAAGCGATGCGGACCTTGTTCTCATTGGCCACCGGCACCACGCGCTTGAGGAAATAGTCGATGCGTTCCCAGAAGGCATCGGCATTGACGATACCGGCCTTGGTCAAAGGCGGGTTCTTGGCCAGCGCGTCCCTGGCGTTCCACTTTTCATACACGGTGTCGCCGCGGCCCGGCACTTCCTCGCTGCGCACCACGCCCAGCAGGGACATGTTGTATTTGATGGTCTTGATGCCGGTGGCGGCGCAGGTGCGGATATGGTTCTGGAAGGATTCGATATCGCGGTCGCGCTGCGGGCTTTGCCCCAGCATGATGGCGGGGTTCTTTTCCCGGTCGATATGGGATGAGGTGAGCAGCACGCTGTCCACGAGATCGACCTGGAGTTTCCACTTGGCCGCCAGATCCAGCATCTTGCGCATCTCTTCCGGGGTCGGATAAAGCCGCGCCGGATCGGTGACGACCGGGCTGGTGCAGATGCCGTCCACGCCATAGCGAGCGACCCAGGCCGCGTTCTTGTCGGTCAGGGTGCCGAACTGGTGACCCAGCCGGACTTTCAGCGGCTGCAGCTTGCCGGACTTGCGCGGGGCTTGCGCCTCGGCCGCGGGCATGCCGCCTGCGGCGACGGTTGCGGCGCCTGCGCCGGTTACGGAAAAAAATCTGCGGCGGTCCATGGTCGTCTCCTGGTTGGTCTAGTGTGAAACCGGTTTCAGCCCGGCCTTGAGATTGGCGGCGCGTCCTTTTGCGCCGGACAGTTCGTCCAGCATCGCCTTGGCGTCCACTGGGTTCTGCGCGGCGCTGGCAATCGCGGCGGTATAGATGGTGGTCATTTGCAGCGCGTCGGGCAGCGGCCACACTGTCACCCCCGCATTGGGCAGCATCTCGCTGATCAGGGTGACGCCATATTGCGCTTCGCCGCTCGCCACCGCCTCAGCCACGCCAGTGCCATTGGGCCGGAGCACGGCCTTGGCGCGCACCTCCGCGCCCACGCCCAGCTTGTCGGCTTGGGCGAGGAAAAACACCCCGGTGATGCCGCCCGAAGCCGGGTCCACATAAGTGATGGTCTTGGCCGCCAGCAGGGTGGCCTTGAACTGGGCGCTGTCGGCGACCGCCGGTGCGGGGGCGCCTTTGCGCGCGCCGATGCCGGCCACCATCTGGGCCAAGTCGGTATGGGCCGCCGAGACTTTGTGTTGTTTGGTCAGCGTGTCCAGCACCGACTGGGTGCCGATGACAAGATCGAACGTCTCGCCCGCCTCGATGCGCTTTTGCACTCCGCCGGCCGTGTCGCTGACCACCGTGACGGTCATATTGCTGCGGGCGCCGAAATCGGCGGCCAGGGCGCGCACCGGCATGGACATGCCGGCCCCGGTGAGGATTTTCAGCTCCCTGGCGTCGGCGGATGGGATCACGGCCATGAGGAAGACCAAGGCCGGAACGACAAAAGGAGGCATCTTGATCCCTTGGACTGCGCGGGCGCTTATGTCTTGTTGCGCGGGGCGCACCATCGTTTTATCAGGGAACAAACAAGGCGCAAAGCAAGGGGAGATGGCGGTGAAGACAGGTTTTCTCGCAAGCGCAGCAATCGCGGCGGCCATGCTGCTGGCGCCGGCCGCGCAAGCGGCGGAATACACCACCATCCTGCTGGACAAGGTGGTCAATCGCACCCCGGACCAGACCTGGGCCAGGATCGGGCCTTATTGCGCCATCGCCACCTGGCTGAAGGTGACCTGCGTGATCACCGGCAATGCCACCGGCAACCCGGTCGGCACCAACCGGCTGCTGAACGGCAACAACAACGAGGTCCTGGTGGCGGCGACGCCTTATTCCTACACCTATACCCAGCCGTCCTCGACCATCCTTTATCACGGCACCCTGGCGGTGGAACCGCTGGACCGCGGCCGCCAGAGCAAGATCGTCTACACCCTGTTCTATGACCAGGCGCCGCTCGGCACCGACCAGGCCAAGGCGGAAAACCGTGCGACGCGTACCAAGCGCTTCACCGAAGCGCTGGAATCCATGAAAGCCATGGCGGAAGCCCCTTAAAGCAAGAGAACAAATTAATGATCGACATTTTGCAATTGGTTCCCCTTCGTCCCGAAGTCCAGAAAGAGCTGGAGGCGCGTTACAAGCTTCACGGCAAGGCGGACTTCGACAAGGTCGCCGGCATCGTCCGCGGCTGCGTCACCAACGGCCATTCCGGTCCGCCGACCGACATGATCGACCGCATGCCCAAGCTGGAGATCATCGCCTCGGCCAGTGTCGGCTATGACGGCATCCCGGTGGAATATGCCCGCACCAAGGGCATTCCGGTCTGCAACACCCCCGATGTGCTGAATGACGATGTCGCCGATCTCGCCATCGCGCTGATGATCATGACCGCGCGCAAGCTGGTGGTGACCGACCGCTATGTGCGCAGCGGACGCTGGGCCAAGGAAGGCGAGCATCCCCTGGCCAACCGCGCCAGCGGCAAGCGGGTCGGCATCCTGGGCATGGGCCGCATCGGCAAGGAAATCGGCAAGCGCGCCACGGCGATGAACAACAGTGTGGCCTATCACAGCCGCAAGCCCGTGGCGGATGTGCCCTACAAGCATTATCCCGACCTGGTGGAACTGGCGAAGAACAGCGACTTCCTGGTCATCATTATTCCTTCCACGCCCCAGACCAACAAGATCGTCAACAAGGCGGTGATGGAGGCGCTGGGTCCCACCGGTATCCTGGTCAATGTCGCGCGCGGCGCGGTGGTGGACGAGGATGCGCTGGTCGAAGCGCTGGTGTCCGGCAAGCTGGGCGGCGCGGGCCTGGACGTGTTCGTCGATGAACCGAAAGTGCCGGAAGTTTTGTTCGGCATGGACAATGTGGTGCTGCAGCCGCATGTCGGCAGCGGCACGCATGAGACGCGCCGCGCCATGAGTCAGTTGGTGCTGGACAATCTGGACGCCAAGTTCGCCGGCAAGCCGCTGCTCACCGAAATCAAGTAGCCCCCTCCGGACTTCGCTGGCCGAGGGCCAGCTACGGCCACCTCCCCCTATGCGAGCGCGCTGACGCGCGCGCGGGGAGGGTCACCGCACCAGCGCGGTCACGGCATACAGAAACCCCGCGCCCGCCAGGGTGGCGAAGGTCGTGACGGGGCGCGGATGGGCGCGGTGGCTTTCGGGCAGAAGGCCGGATGCGCCGATATGCAGGAAGAAGCCGCAGAACAGCGCCAGCAGCAGCGCCAGCATTCCCGCATCCGCTACGACCAGCAGGCTGAGCCCCGCGCCCACCACCGGCGCCGTGGCATCCACCGCCAGCCAGCGCAGGGCGAAGGCTCTGGAGCCGCCGTTGCGGGTCACCACATTCACGGTATTGAGCCCATCGGCGAAATCATGCGCCAGCACAGCGGCAGCCACGATCAGGCCCATCGCATGGCTGGCCTGGAAGGCGATGCCCATCGCAAAACCGTCCAGCAGGCTATGGGCGGAAAAACTCGCCGCCCCAACCATGCCGCGCGCCGGATTGACCTGGCCGCCACAGTCATGGCGCGCCACCAGCCGGTCCAGCACGGTGTAGAGAAAAAAGCCGATCGCCGCCACGGCCAGCAGGATGCGCGGCTCATAGATTCCCTTGCCCGCCTCCAGCGCCTCGGGCGCCAGGTCAAAGAAGGCCACGCCGATCACCGCGCCGGCGGAAAAGCCCATCACCAGCGCCAGCTTGCCGGCGAGCTTCAAGGCCAGCAGGCCGCCAGCCATGGTCGCCGCACAGGCGCCGAGTGCAATCAGCATCACGATTAGAGCAGTCATCGGCCCTGCTTATCGCGGCGAGGTGGCCGGAGCAATGTGGGGCAGTTCGGGGGTGCCGGGGTCCACCGGGATCACGTCCACGCCCACTTCCACCACATGGTCATGGCCGCCCAGGATGATGCCCGCCACCGGCGCGACATCGCCATAATCGCGGCCCCAGGACGAGGTCACATGGCTTTCGCCCACCAGGATATTGTTGGTGGGATCCAGGTCCACCCAGCCGAACGGCGGCGCCCAGACCGAAAACCAGGCATGGCTGGCATCGGCGCCGAGCAGGCGCGGCTTGCCCGGCGGCGGCTGGGTGAGCAGATAGCCGGAGACATAGCGCGCCGGCAGGCCGACGGCGCGCATCGCGGCGATGCCGACATGGGCGAGATCCTGGCAGACGCCGGCACGCAGTTCGAACACCCGGTCCACCGGCGTGGACACATCAGTGACGGTGGTGTCGTAGCGGAAATCCTTGTGGATGCGGTGCATCAGCTCAACGGCGCCCGCCAGGATGGGCCGGTGCGGCGGAAAACTCACCGCGCCATAAGAAGCGATGTCGCTTTCGAACTGGGTCATGGGAGAATCGAACAGGTACTGGACCGCGTCGCGTTCTTCATCGTTCTGCGGATTTTCCAGCATGGCGCGCACATCTTCCCATGGCACGCTGTCGCGCGAGGCGCGCGCCGGCGCGGGCTGCACGGTAACGCGGCTTTCCGCCAGCACTTCCAGATGGGTGTGCGGCCGGTCGATGGAAAAAAGTTCGGTAGGGTTCTGAAAATAATCTTCCCGCGCCACCCGGCTGGCCGGCTCCAGGCTCAGGGTAACGCTGCTGTCATGCACCGCCTGCAGCGGCGTGGCGCGCGGGCGCAAATGCGCCAGGTGCCAGGAATGGGAAACATCTTGCAGGTAGCGGTAGGTGGTGCGGTGGCGCACGAAATATTCCATCACGCCTCCACGAACGGGCTGGAGCCGATGCGGCTTCGGGTGGCGTGCTGGAAATAGGCGTCGGCGATGGCGTCGGATAATTCGCCCGCGCTGAAGATGATATTGTCGGTCAATTCGATCAGGCCGGGGCGCGCGCCCAGTTCGCAAAAGGCCAGCCGTGCCGGATTGGCGTTGGCGGCGGCGCCGCGCATTTCCTGGGCGATGGTGCGCGGCACGTCGCTGCGCTGGGCCAGCGTGATGCGCGGCAGTTCGCGCAGATGGTTCTCGATAGCGGCGAGCTGGAAAGCGCAGGACCGGGGATTGTTCTCGTCCAGCAACAGCAGGTCCACAAAGGGCACAAGCTGGAATACGTTGAGATAGCGCGAGCGGTAGGTCATGGCGCTGTCGGCGATTTCCAGCACGATGCGCATATGCTCGGTCTCCAGCGCATCGGCGTCCGCCACGGTCTGGCGCACCAGCCAGGCCAGGTGCTGGCCCCGTTCCAGCCGCCGTCCCAATTCCATGAACGCCCAGTTGGGACCGCGGGTCATGTTTTCCGCCGACAGGCCTGACAGAGCGGCAGCGCGGCGCACCAGCGCGTCGAGATAAAAGCGCGCGCCCGCCGCCTCGAACGGCGCATCCGCCGGCGGTAAGTCTTCGTTGACGGTCAAGGCGTTGATGGTGCGCCAGGTGTCCAAGGACAGGCGGTCGCGCACCGACCAGGCGGTTTGCTCCACCCGGCGGAGAAGCCTTTGCAGCCCTCTGGAGTTGCGCGGGCTGTAGATCAGCAGTTGCAGTTCCTCCAGTAATTCTTCGTCGCCGGCGATTTCCTCGATGGGGGAATCGCTGGCCTGGCTGAAGGGGATCAGCAGCTTGCGCGCCACGTCCAGCGCCGCCGCCGGCTCATCGCTGGCCCGCGCCGTCACCGCGCGCAGGATGCGCACAAAGCTTTCGGTGCGCTCGGCATAGCGGCCCAGCCAGAACAGATTGTCCATGGCGCGGCTGGGCGCGGATTCGCCGTGCCGCTTGATCTCCAGCGCGCGGCCGCCATTGGCCAGCAGGCTGAAATTGTCCACCGGGGTGGGCGAGATCACCCAGGCATCCTTGCTGGAAGCGCCCGACTGCATGGAAAGGGCGCGCACCGTGTCGTCGGCGGCGACGCGGGTCAGACCGCCCGGCATCACCATCCAGCCGTTCGGCGTCCAGGCGGCGAAGACGCGCAAACTGACCGGCCTGGCGCCGAATATGCCCTGCTCGAACACCGGCGCCACCCCTAAGGGCGAGATCTCCTGCAGCACCATGGTTTCGCCGCGCTGCTTCAGCCGGGCGATGGCGCGCTCGCGCTCTTCGCCGCTCAGGTCCGCGCCCAGCCGGGCGCTGGAGTTGCGCGAGAATAGCGGGCGCGCATCGAAAGCGTCGCGCAGGATGCACTGGTCCATGCGCGCAATGGCTTCCTTGCGTCCCCAGTCGGTGCCGCACCAGATGGTGGAGATGTCGGGTATTTTCAGTTCTTCGCCCAGCAGGTGATGCGATATCGCGGGCAGATAGGCGTCCATGGCCGGGGATTCGATCACCCCGCCGCCCAGCGCATTGGCCAGCACCACGCCGCCGGCGCGCACCGCTTCCACCAGGCCCGGCACGCCCAGCGCGCTGTCGCCGCGCAATTCCAGGGGATCGCAGAAATCGGAGTCCACGCGGCGGAAGATGGCGGCGACTCGCTCCAAACCGGTGAGCGTCTTCAGGAACACTTCGCCATCGCGCACCGCCAGGTCATCGCCCTGCACCAGGGTCAGGCCCAGGTAATGGGCCAGATAGACATGCTCGAAATAGGTTTCGTTGTAGGGGCCCGGCGTCAGCAGCACCGCGCGGTCGCGGCGCGACACACCCAGCCCCAGGATGCTTTCCTTGTAGGCGTTGAAGAAGGCGGCCAGCCGTGCCACCCGCATCCCGCCGAAGCTTTCGGGAAAGGTCTGGGAAACCACCAGGCGATTTTCCAGGGCGTAACCCAAACCGCCGGGGGCGTCGGCGCGGGAAGCCATGACTTTCCAGGCGCCATCGGGTCCGCGCGCCAGGTCGGCGGAATAAAGATGCACATGCGCGCCGCCGGCCGGGGTGGAGCCGCACAGCGGGCGCAGGAATTGGGGATGGCCGGTGACCAGATGGCTCGGCAGCACGCCACTGGCCATCAGCTCCTGCGGGCCATACACGTCGCGCAGGATCATGTCGGCCAGCATGGCGCGCTATATCACCGCCGCCTCGATCGCCTTCCAGTCGGCGGAGGACAGGATGAAGGGCACGATGTCGAGCTGCCAGGGCCGCGCCTGGCCGGCGCGATCGTCATAGACATTATAAGTGACGCCATTGTCCTGCACCGTGGCGCGGGCGGACGCCTGGCGGCGCTGATATTCCTCGGGCGAAAGCTGGGACAGGGTGCGGGCAAAGTCGCGCCAGTGCGGGCGGACCTGGCCATTGCCGTCGCGCAATTCGTCAAAGCGGGACGCCGGCGGACTTATGCGTTCTGCAACTTCCGACACTTACGAATCCTGCTCCCCACCGCGTATTCTCACCGTCTCAGGTCGAGAGTATAGGGGAAATCGGGATTGGCTTCTTCATTCGCGGCCTGGAAGACCCCGCCGGTGAAGCCGAAGGGCTCGAAACGGGCCAGCCTGCGGCCCTCTGCCTCATTGGCGTTGACCGGGAAGATTTCGGAATTGCGCCCGCCGGCATGGGCGACGCGATAGGTGCAACCGCCCATGGAGCGGTGGCGCCAACTGTCCCAGATCTCGATGATCAGTGGCGCGTGCGCCGGGATGGTGGGATGCAGGCCATGCGGCGGCTGCCAGGCCTTGAAGCGCACACCCGCCACGGCTTCGCTCTGCGCCGTTGCGCGCAGCGGAAGGCTGCGGCCATTGACCAGCACACGGTGACGGCCCGGGGTCAGGCCCTTGACCTTCACCTCCAACCGCTCGACCGAGGAATCCACATAGCGCGCGGTGCCGCCCGGCGTGCCTTCCTCGGCCAGTACGTTCCACGGCTCCAGCGCGTTGCGCAGTTCCAGCTCCACGCCGTCATACTGAACCTTGCCGACCAGCGGGAAACGGAAATCCCAATGCGGCCGGTACCATTCCAGGTCGAAGGCAAAGCCGTGGTCATTCATGTCGGCGATGACATCGGCGAGATCCGCCCAGGCAAAATGCGGCAGCATGAAACGGTCATGCAGCCCGGTGCCCCAGCGCGCCAGATTGCTGCGATAGGGCTCGCGCCAGAAGCGCGCGATCAGGGCGCGCATCAGCAGCGATTGCGCCAGGCTCATCTCCGCATGCGGCGGCATTTCAAAGCCGCGAAATTCCACCAGACCCAATCGGCCGGTGGGGCCATCGGGTGAATAGAGTTTGTCGATGCAGATTTCGCTGCGGTGGGTATTGCCGGTGGAATCGGCCAAGAGGTTGCGGAACACCCGGTCCACCAGCCAGGGCGGAATATTGGCGGCGGCGCGGGACGGAATCTCGTTGAAGGCGATTTCCAGCTCGTAGAGCGAATCGTTGCGGGCTTCATCGATCCGCGGCGCCTGGCTGGTGGGGCCGATGAACATGCCCGAAAACAGGTAGGACAGGCTGGGATGGTTCTGCCAATAGGCGATGATGCTTTTCAGCATGTCGGGGCGGCGCAGGAAGGGACTGTCGGGCGGGGTCTGTGCGCCGACCACGATATGATTGCCGCCGCCGGTGCCGGTGTGGCGGCCGTCGAGCTGGAATTTCTCCGCCGTCAGGCGCGAAGCGGTGGCTTCTTCGTATAGCGCCTTGGTGATGTCCACCTGCTCGCGCCAGTTCTTGGCGGGATGGATATTGACCTCGATCACGCCGGGATCAGGGGTCACCTTGATGACATTGATGCGCGGATCGAAAGGCGGCGGATAGCCTTCGATATGCACCGCGACGTTCAGCGCTTCGGCCGCATCCTCGATCGCCGTCAGCAGGGTGAAGTAATCACCCGCTGCCGGCAGCGGCGGCATGAACACGCACAAACGGCCATCGCGCGGCTCCACCGTCATGGCGGTGCGCACCACCGCATCCTGGGCCAGGGCGACGGACTGTGCCGTTACGGCGCGGAACGGGGCCTGCAATTCATGGCCGTTGCTTTTGCCGTTGGTATAGCCCTGGCCCGTCTTTTCGGGCTCGTCCAGCGGCGGCAGCGGCGCGAAAGGGTCCGGCGGCGGCACAAAGCTGCGCGCTTGCGCCGGCACATGCGGAAGCGAGTTCAGCGGCAGGCGAAAACCGATAGAGCTGTCGCCCGGCATCAGGAACAGATGACCGCTGCGGGTGGTCCAATGCTCGCTCAGCCAGCGGGTCAGGCCCTTTTCCACCGGCAACACATAGCCGACAGCCTGGCTCAGGCCGCGTTCGAACACCCGCGCCAGGCGCGCGCGAAGCTCCGGATCGTCCAGCTTGGAATCGGATGGATCCACATTGGCGGCAAGCTGGCGCTCCTGCGCCAGGTGATGCCAGAAATCTTCGTAAGCCGGAATGACATAGGACGCTTCCAGCCCCAGCGTCTTTGCGACGGCGGCGATCAGCGCGCTGGCATCGGCAAGGGTGGACTTGTGATCCTTGTTTTCGGCCGCCACGCGCTCGGCGTTTTTCCAAAGCGGCGCGCCGTCGGTGCGCCAGTAAAGCCCGAAGGCCCAACGCGGCAGGGATTCGCCGGGATACCATTTGCCCTGGCCGTAATGCAGCAACCCGCCCGGCGCGAAACGATCGCGCAAGCGCCGGATCAGCTTGTCGGCCAAAGCCCGCTTGGTCGGTCCGACGGCGGCGATATGCCATTCCGCGCCCGAGCGATCGTCGATGGAAACAAAAGTGGGCTCGCCGCCCATGGTCAGGCGCACGTCATGGTTCTTGAGCACCAGGTCCACGGCGTCGCCCAGCTTCTCGATCTCGTCCCATTGTTCGTCGGTATAGGGTTTGGTGACACGCGGCGGTTCCTTGATGCGCGTCACGCTCATGTCGAAGTCGAACAGCACTTCGGCCGGCTCGACCGCGCCGGAGATCGGCGCGGCCTGGGTCGGGCTGGCGGCGCAGGCCAGCGGGATATGGCCTTCGCCGGCGAAAAGTCCGGAGGTGGCGTCCAGTCCCACCCAGCCGGCGCCCGGCAGATAGACTTCGCACCAGGCATGCAGGTCGGTGAAATCCTTGTCGGTGCCCGAAGGTCCATCCAGCGCCTTCACATCGGCCTTGAGCTGGATCAGATACCCGCTGGTGAAGCGCGCCGCCAAACCCAGATGGCGCAGCAGGTTTACCAGCAGCCAGGCGCTGTCGCGGCAGGAGCCGGATCCCTTGCACAGCGTTTCTTCCGGCGTCTGGATGCCGGGCTCCATGCGGATCGTGTAACTGATGTCTTGTGCGATCTGCGCGTTGAGGTCGAAGACGAAGTTGGTGGTCTGCTCAGACTTGCGCGGTACGGCGTCGAGATAGCGCTTGAAGGCGGGACCAAAATCGGTGACCGCCAGATAAGGCTCCAGTTCGGCCTTCAGCTCGGGCGAATAGTGAAACGGAAATTTCTCCGCCTCGGGCTCCAGGAAGAAGTCGAAGGGATTGATAACCTCCATGTCCACGGTCAGGTCCACGCTGACGGTGAAGTGATCAATCTTCTCAGGGAATACGATGCGCGCCAGCCAGTTGGACTGGGGATCCTGCTGCCAATTGATGTAATGTTCCGCCGGCTCGATCTTCAGCGAATAGGCCACGATCTTGGCGCGGCTGTGGGGCGCCGGACGCAGGCGTATAGTCTGGGCACCCAAGGTGATTTGCCGGTCGTACCGGTAGCGGGTGACGTGACGGAGGGCGGCCTGAATGCTCATCGGATATCCCTGGAAAAATAACTATGCCGCAACTGCGAAGGTGCGGCTACAAGCCGCCACGCCGCAGCCCGAAAACCTCGGAACGTCGTTAAAAAGCGGGCGTTTACGCTTTTCTCGCGGAAATTCCTTATGAAGCTGTTTAGTTGCCAGGGCTGTGGCCAGCTCCTGTATTTCGAGAATGTCCGCTGCGAAAATTGCGGCCGGGCCTTGGGCTATCTCACTGATATTGCAGAGATTTCTGCGATAGAGCCCATGAAAGACGGGGGCTGGACCATGCTGGCGGACCCGGGAAAAGCCTACAAATTCTGCCTGAACTACGACGCCGGCATGTGCAATTGGATGGTTCCGGCCGACGACCCGACCGGCTATTGCGCCGCCTGCCGCCACAACCGGGTGGTCCCCGACCTGTCGGTCCCCGGCAATGACGTGCTCTGGCGCAAGATCGAGAACGCCAAGCACCGGCTGTTTTATTCCCTGCTGCGGCTGGGGCTGCCGCTTCAGACTCGCGCCGAAGATCCCGAACATGGCCTGGCCTTCGATTTCCTGGCCGACGCGCCCGAAAGCCATGCCGCCGAAGTGATGACCGGCCATGACAATGGGCTGATCACCCTGGCGCTGAAGGAAGCCGATGACGTCACGCGCGAACGCGTGCGCAGCGAGATGGGCGAACCTTACCGCACCTTGCTGGGGCATTTCCGCCATGAGACCGGTCACTATTTCTGGGACCGGCTGGTGGCGACCAACGAAGGCTTGCTGAATGCGTTCCGCAGCCTGTTCGGCGATGACCGCCAGGATTACGACCAGGCGCTGCAGAAGCACTATGGCGAAGGCCCGCCGCAAGGCTGGCAGGACAGTTTCATATCCATGTATGCGACCACCCATCCCTGGGAGGATTTCGCCGAGACCTGGGCGCATTACCTGCATATCGTGGATACGCTGGAAACGGCGGGCGCCTTCGGCATGAAGGTCAAGCCGCGCGCGGCGCGCGGCCATATCGCCGCCGCGATTGATTTCGATCCCTACAAGACGCGGCGCTGGGATGTGCTGATCGACGCCTGGCTGCCGATCGAGTTCGCCACCAACAGCATGAACCGCAGCATGGGGCTGACCGATCTTTATCCCTTTGTGCTGTCGCCCAAGGCAATCGAGAAGCTGGCCTTTGTCCACGCCATGACCCACCGCAAGGAAGATGTGGTCAAGAAAGCCGTGGACTCTCTGATGATCGCGTCCGTCGCGCGCTAGGCCGCTTGCGCGCTCACGCGCGGGCGCACCCGCACGGCGGGCAGGTGCACGGTGACGCGCGTGCCCTTGCCGACTTCGCTTTCCAGGCTGACCCGGCCGCCATGGGCCTCCACCAGGCCCTTGACGATGGCCAGGCCGAGGCCCGTGCCCTTGTCCACCAGCGCCACGTCATGGCGGCCCTGGCCGAAACTGTCGAACACCGCGCGCTGGTCCTCCACTGCAATGCCCACGCCGGTATCGCTGACACCCAGCAGCATGCCGCCGTCTTCGCCGCGCTGGGCAAAGGCGGTGACGGTGCCGTTTTCCGGCGTGAACTTCACGGCGTTGGACAGAAGGTTGAGCAGGATCTGCTTGATGGCGCGCTCGTCGCCATAGACCATCTCCAGATCCGGATCGACGTCGTTGACCAGCGCGGCCTTGGTATCCTTGGTGCGCCAGGTGACAAATTGCAGGGCATCGTCGGCGATGCGGTGAAGATCCAGTTCGGCTTCCTCAAGCTTCCAGCGCCCCGCCTCGATCTTGGCCAGGTCCAGTATGTCGTTGATCAGCGCCAGCAGATGCTTGCCCGAGGAATTGACCAATTGGGCATATTCGACATTGCGGTCCGGATCTTTTTCAAAGATGCGGCTGGCGATCATTTCCGAAAAGCCCAGGATGGCGTTCAGCGGCGTGCGCAGCTCATGGCTCATATTGGCCAGGAATTGCGACTTGGCCAGGCTCGCGGCTTCGGCCTCTTCGCGGCCGCGGTCCGATTCCAGCTTGGCCATGACCAGTTCGGCCAGAAGCGAATCGCGTTCCTGTCCCATGACAACGGCACTGCGGGCCCGGGCATGGTTGCGCCGTCCGATCAGGGCGGTGAAGCCGACATAGATGGGCGCCAGAAGCGCCATCGTCACGGCGTTCAGGACGGTACCGGGCTGGAAAAGGCCCTGCAACGGCACCGCCGTCAGAGCGATCAGGTACAAGACCAAAGCGGGGCGCGAAATGGCGCGGCAAGCGCCGGTGGTGGCGGCATGCGCCGCCAGGCTGGCCGCCAGGATCATCTCGATCATCAGGTGGGTGGAATTGCCCCCGGTCCAGAACCACATGCCCAGCGACGACCAGTTGGCGACAAAGAACAGGTTGGCGGCGACGATCCGCCGGCTCCACTTTTCCGCTTCTTCGCTGGATAGCACCGTCATGGGAAAGCGCGACAACAGGATCGCCTGCGGCACAAGGCCCAGTATCATCTGGCCGTACCAGCCCGCCAGATGCGTGACGCTTACCCATTGCGAGAACATCGCGGCGATCGCCAGGCCGAAGACCGGCACCACCATGCGATTGGCTTTGAGATTTTCCACCGCGCTACGCAGCAGCGCCAGCCGGATGCGGGTTTCCCGCTCCTCCGTGGCGTTCAAGTCGGTAACCCAGGTTGGGCTGTCGGCTGTCATGAAAATCCCCGCTACGGGAGGATTTTGCACCGGAAAATCTTAAGGCCGTCTTGGCGTATACAGGTTGCGGGTCAAAATTAACCAACACTTCATTCGCCGCTCGCGCGTGCTCCTGTCCCATATTAGAACGTCCCATATCAAGACACGCGATCGCATGCCCCGCGACACGCCTCGAACTGAAGGAGAGTGCGATGAGGGTATCTGCTTTGACGGCCGGCATTTTGCTGACCAGCGCGACTGTTTTCGTTTCCAGCCTGACCATCCAGCCGGCCATGGCCGCCCACAAGGCCAAGGTCACTTGCCTGTGCGATTGCCCGGATGACCACAAGGTTAAGACCAAAGCCGCGGTTCGCCCCGTGGCCCCGGCCCGCCGGGCGGTTCGCCGCGCGGCGCGCCGCCACTATGCCGAAGGCGGCCATTACAGCTACCGCTCTGCCGCGCCGATGATCGAGTGGCATGAACAGTGGCGCCAGGCGCCCAATGACGCCTTCATTCCCGGTCCCGCTGCGCCGCCGGTGGCCTATTATCCGCCGCCACCTCCGCCGCCGGAATATGGCATGCGGATTGACGAGCGCGGTTTCGCCGGCGGGGTCGGTGATCCCTTTGGCGGTGACGGCGGCGGCGGTGGCGGCGGTTTCGGCCAGGTCCATTTCGGCAATGGCGGCAGCGTCGAGAACGGCCCGACCTACAACAGCTACAATCAGAGCTTCCAGTACAATCCCAGCCAGGCCGGCCCGTTCCAGAACCGCGTGATGGGCGGCTTCGCCCCGCCTCCCAACAGCGGCGGCAACCGCTAGGCTTCACTGACTCGAGCCGCGCATTTCGCGCGGCGACCGTCAGCATCCGCCAGTTTCCTTCCCCCTTCGTGCGAAGCACGAGAAGGGGGAAGGTGTCGCAACGAGATATCGGCGTAGCCGATTCGAGTTGCGACGGATGGGGGTCATCAAATTAAGTGTTTGCCCAAGCGCGGCTTGCGCGGCGAATTCGCCGCGTGGGTCGCGCATGGGCGTTTGTATCAGGCCTGCTTGGTGGCGTAGCGCGGGTGATGCGCATATATCGCGAACGGAATCGACGCGACATAGATCAGCAAGCCCACGGTCATGGTGCCCCAGGGCCAGGCGATCAACAGCGCCGCCAGGACGGCGAAGGCCAAGCCTGCCAGTATGCGGTGCTGGCGCTGCAGCTTCATGTATTTGATGGACGGAGTCGGCAACCGGCTGACCATCAGGACCGAGGTGATGGCGATGAAGATGCCGGACACCCAGGGCTCGGCCACCACGGGATCGTTCCATTGGAACGAGATCAGCAGCGGCAGCAGCATCATGCAGGCCGCCGCCGGGGTGGGCAGGCCGGTGAAATAGGGATTGCCCTTGGTGGCGCCTTCGTCGCGCACGCTTTCGACATTGAAGCGGGCCAGGCGAATGGCGGCGCAGGCGCAGAAGATCAGCGCCGCGATCCAGCCGGCATTGCCCATCTTCGACAGGCTCCACATGTACATGATGATGCCGGGCGCCACGCCGAAGCTGACCAGGTCAGCCAGGGAATCGAGCTGCGCGCCAAAGCGGCTGTCGGCGCCCAGCATGCGCGCGGCGCGGCCGTCCAGCATGTCCAGGATCATCGAGGCGATGACGAAGCTGACGGCGGTGGCCCATTGGTCGGCCAAACCGAAGCGGATGGCGGTGACGCCGCAACCCAGCGCCAGAAGCGTGATGCTGGAGGGCACCAGCTTGCCGATGGAGAGATCTTCCAGCTTTTCCAGGCGCGCGGCCACGATCTGGCGGGCGCGCTTGCGGCGGGAAAGGCGATCCGGCTCCAAAACGCGTTCCTCTTATAAGAAGCGGGCCAGGACGGTTTCACCCGCCCGCGTGGTGATCCCCGGCGTCACCAGGATCTCGGTGCGGGGCGGCAGGTAGACATCCACCCGGCTGCCGAAGCGGATTATGCCAAATCGCGCGCCCCGGCGCACCCCTTCTCCCTGGACCAGGTCGCAGACAATCCGCCGCGCCACCAGGCCGGCGATCTGCACCACCGCCAGGTCGCGTCCGTCGCCAGTTTCGCCTTCGGGGCGCAGGCGGATGGACATGCGCTCGTTATGGATGCTGGCCTTGTCGAAGCTGGCGTTGAAGAACTTGCCGGGCCGGTAGGCCTTGGCCACCACGCTGCCCGAGACCGGGTTGCGGTTCACATGCACGTTGAACACGTTCATGAAGATGGAAAGACGCGGCCGGGGCGCATCGCCCATGCCCAGTTCGGCGGGTGGCACCGCCTCTACCAGCGGCAAGAGCTTGCCGTCGGCGGGACAGATGATCAGACCGGCGCCGTCCGGCGTGTTGCGGTCCGGATCGCGGAAGAAGGCGACGCACCAGATGGTGATGGGCAGCAGCAGCCAGCCCAGCCAGCCGGACAGCAAGAAGGCGAGCAGGTTCACCGCCGCGAAGATGGCGATGAAGGGATAACCTTCCTTGTGAATTCTCAAACGCGGTTTCCGCTGAAGGGGAAGGAGCCGAACGCGCCGGCCTTGACGCTGCCCGACAGCTTGTCGCCATCCACCGTACCGGTGAAGTCCAGGGTCAGGGGCATGGGCGAGGTGATCTTGGCCGACCAGCTCACGGCATTGCCGTCAACCTTGCCGTTTTCGAGCGGGCCCGAGCCCTGTGCGGCCTGCTGGGTGCCGGTCAGGGCGGTGCCATTGGTGGCTATGTCCAGGCTGGCCTTTTGGGCGCCCATCGGCGAATTGATGACGATTTCCCAATTGCCGTCCACGGCCATGCTGTTCTCCCAATTGCGAAATATGGCGCGCATCTAAGGACGGCATGGACGGGGGCGCAAGGGGGCTGTACAGGTCTGCGCCATGTCAAGAAAAGCCATCATATTGCCCAAAGGCCGCCGCGCCCGCAGCGGCTCGCCCTGGATCTTTTCCAATGAAATCCGCATGGACGAAGCGGCCAAGGCGCTGACGCCGGGTTCCGTCGTTAATGTGCGGGGCGAGGATGGCCGCGCCTTCGGCACCGGCACCTTCAATCCCAAAAGCCTGATCGCGCTGCGGCTGTGGTCAGACGATTGCGATGTGGCGATTGACCGCGACTTTTTCAGCGCCCGGCTGAAGCGGGCACTGGCGCTGCGCGAGGCGATTTATGACAAGCCCTTCTACCGGCTGGTGCATGCCGAGGGCGATGGCCTGCCGGGCCTGGTGATCGACCGCTTCGGCGACACCTTGACGGTGCAGATCGGCACCGCGGGGATGGAGCGGCAGATCGAGCCCTTGATCCAGGCGCTGGAGATCGTGCTGAAGCCCAAGACCATCGTGCTGCGCAACGACGTGCCGTCGCGCGGCCTGGAAGGTCTGGACAGTTATGTGAAGACGGTGAAGGGCACCGGCCACCGCATCGCGGTGGAAGAAAACGGCGCGCGCTATATCGCCGACCTGGCCGAAGGGCAGAAGACCGGCTGGTATTACGACCAGCGCGACAACCGCGCTTTCATCGCCGGCTTCGCCAAGGGCAAGACGGTGCTGGACGCCTATTCCTATACCGGGGGCTTCGGCATCCTGGCGGCCAAGGCGGGGGCGAAGGAAGTGGTGTGCCTGGACTCGAGCGCGCCGGCGCTCGCCATTGCCGAAGAAAGCGCCCGCGCCAATGGCGTGACCGTCCAGGCGGTGAAGGCTGATGTGTTCGAGGAGTTGGCGCGGCTGAAGGCCGCCGGCGAGACCTTCGACATCGTGCTGACCGATCCGCCGCCCTTTGTGAAATCCAAGAAGGACCTGGAGCCGGGGGCCAAGGCCTATCGCAAGCTGGCGCGACTGGCGGCCGACGTCACCGCGCCCGGCGGGCTGATGATGATCGCGTCCTGTTCGCACAATATCCCGCATGAGCGTTTTGCCGCCGAATGCGCCCAAGGCTTGCTCCGCTCGGAGCGCCGCGCCGCCCTGATCCGCCAGTCGGGCGCAGGGCCCGATCATCCGGTGCATCCGCTGCTGCCGGAAAGCGCCTATCTGAAGGCTTTGGCTTACGCGCTGGATTGAAATTCAGATCGTGATCTGGGTGCCCAGTTCGACCACCCGGTTGGGCGGCAGGTGATAGAAGCGGGCGGGTGACAGCGCCGCACCCGCCATGGCGCGATAGAGCGCGTTGCGCAAAACGCCCAGCTCGGATTTCTCCGCCGGCACCAATGTCTCGCGCCCGATAAAGAAGGTCGCGGTGTCAACGTCCAGCGCCAGGCCGAAGCGGCGGGCTTCCTGCAGCGCCCGTGGCACGTCCGGCATCTCGAAGAAGCCGTGATGAATGCGCACGGTGTAGAAGCCCTTGCCCAGCTTCTCCACGTCCAGCCGCTTGGCGGGCGCCACCAGCGGCGTGTCGTCGACCACCACATTCACGATCACCACGCGTTCGTGCAGCACCTTGTTGTGCTTGAGGTTGTGCAGCAGCGCGCCGGGCACGATGTCATTGCGCGACGACAGGAATACGCCCAGCCCCGCCACACGGGTGGTGCTCTTGTCGGCGCGCTCCAGGAACAGCGACAAAGGCAGGGATTCGGAGCGCACTTTTTCCAGGTGCACGCGGCGGCCGCGCCGCCAGGTGTCCATGCCGACAAATACGGCGAAGGCGATGAAAAGCGGCAGCCAGCCGCCTTCGGGAATCTTCAGGCTGTTGGAGATGAAGAAGATGACATCGCTGATGCCCATGGCGCCGAACAGGCAGAAGGTGAAGATCAGCGGCCAGCGCCATTGCTTGCCCGCCACGATGCCGGCGTTGAAGGTGTCGATCACCATGACGCCCGTCACCGCGATGCCATAGGCGGCGGTCAGCGCGTCCGAGCTCTTGAAGATCAGCACGATCAGCACCACGCCCACCGCCAACAGGATGTTCATGCGCGGCACATAGATCTGGCCATAGTCCGTGGCGCTGGTGTGGCGGATTTCCATGCGCGGCAACAGGCCCAGTTGCACCGCCTGCTGGGTCATGGAGAAGACCCCGGTGATCACCGCCTGGCTGGCGATGATGGCGGCCAAGGTCGCTAGGATCACCATTGGAATGTGCGCCCAGTGGGGAATGACGGAGAAGAAAGCGATGTTGGCCTCTTCTGGATGGCGCAGCAGCGCGGCGCCCTGGCCGAAATAGTTCATCAGCAGCGCGGGCAGCGCCACGAACAGCCAGGCATACTGGATGGGCTTGCGTCCGAAATGGCCCATGTCGGCATACAGCGCTTCGCAGCCGGTCACCGCCAGCACCACGGCGCCGAGGCTTACGAACGCCACCCAGGGCGCTTCCAGGAACATCACCAGCGCGTACCAGGGATTGAGCGCCTCCAGGATGCTGGGGGTCCGCAGCAGGGAGGCCAGGCCGAACCCGGCCAGCGCGACAAACCACAGCACCATGATGGGCCCGAACAGCTTGCCCAGCTTGTGGGTGCCGCGGCTCTGGATCAGGAACAGGACCACCAGGATGGCAAGCGACAGCGGCACCACCAGGTGCGAAAATGTGTTGCTCTCCACCTTTAGGCCTTCGACCGCCGCCATCACGGTGATGGCCGGGGTCAGCATGCCGTCGCCGAAGAACAGCGCCAGGCCGACAATGGCGCCGATGCCGATCGTGCCCTTGATCCGCCGCGTCATGCGGGGCGAGCGGTGCGCCAGCGCGGCCAGCGCCAGGGTGCCGCCTTCGCCGTTATTGTCGGCGCGCATGATGATCAGGACATACTTGACCGTCACCACCAGGATCAGCGCCCAGAAGATCATGGAGAGCGAGCCCATCACCGCGACGTGATTGGGCAGGCCGCCTTCGGTGGCCAGCACGGTGGCGCGCAGGGCGTAAAGCGGCGAGGTGCCGATATCGCCAAAGACGACCCCCATGGCTCCCAACATGAGCCCGCCCATGCTGCGGCGGTCATTGGCGGAAGATTTGTGGTCGCCGTTCGTTTCCGGCAGATCGGCCAGGGGGTCGCCGACATGTTTTTCCACCAGCGGCTCGGCCGCCAACGGAGTCTGTCCAGGCTCGGGCTGGTGTGCGGTCACAGGCGGTGCGGATATGGCATCAAGGACGGGCAAACCCTAAGGTTGCGTACCCCTCAGGTCCGCAAGGGGCGGGACCATAGGCCCGTACCCGATTCGCTCCCAGTGGGGAGAGGCAGAATAGCGCAGCGGCAGGGGTAAGTCGCGGGTTTGGCTAGTTTATTTCGCCCACCAGGGCGGTGGCGCCCATGTTCGCGCCGGCGCTATCGGCCACCAGGTCGGACGGCCCGCCTTTGCCGATGAAGCCCTGCACCGGAAAGAGCTTCACGCCCCAGCCGCCGGTCTTGAGGTTGTAGACCCGCACCAGGGACCAGTCATTGTCGCTCGAGACATCCTCGACCGGATTGTTGACGTAGATGGAGCCGTCATTCAGCCAGTTGGCATGATCGATGCGGATTTCGCGCGCGTTGATCACCTTGCGCACCACCGCGACATGGCCGTGGTCGGAGCCGGCATAATCATGCAGCACCATCACCGCGCCGGGCTCGGGCAGTTGCCCGCGCACATATTTTCCGGAGGCCTTGTCCCACCAGGTATAGGCGTCGCCAAAGATCTTGATGCCGGAATGTTCGCGCGCATAGGGGACGCATTGCACCGGCTTATTGCCGTTATTCTCGACCCGCGCATGGCCGCTCATGCGCGGCATCGGCGTTTGGGAATAGTCCATCACATCGTGGCCGGCGCAGCCTTCCAGCGCCAATGCCAGGAACGCGATCGCCGCGAATTTTGCAGGTATGCCCATAACCCAATTCATCTTGACCAGCCGTAAGGATAGGCGATCACCTGCCAAGGCAGCGTTAGCCCAAAGGCTTGAATTTGAGATATTAGAATGCGCGCGATCTTATTAACCGCGCGTTAACCGCCAAACGGAACCAGGCCGCTCGCGGCTTATTCGCCCGGGGTGATCTGCTGGCGCACGGCGCGCGGGGCGATGGCGCCCATGGCGCCGATGGAAACCAGGCCCGACACCGCGAAGAAGAAGAACAGCGCGCTCCAGTTGGCCTCGGCGAAGGCGACGACGGGAAGCACCACGCCCACCACCAGTTCGGGGCCGCCGCGCCAGCCGCCCTTCTGGATCTCGCCCACCCGGGTGGTGCGGTTGAAATCCATGTGGCTGGAGAAGAAGGCGTCGAAGGTGGCGCGGGTGTTGGACAGGATCAGGCCGGAGGGGAAGATCACCGCCAGCAGCAGCGAACGCACCAGCTTGTCTTCATGCTGGCCCAGCATTCTCTGGCCCAGCCACAGATAGCCGATGGACGAGGCCAGCCCCAGGAAGGTCACAACCCAGCCCAGTTGCACCACGCCGGAATAATAAATCACGCCCATGGTGGTCAGGGTGATGGAAATGGCGGCGGACGAGAAAGCCAGCATATAGAAGGCGAACTGGCACATCTGAAGGGTCATGGCCGCTTTCTTCCAGACCGGCATGGAAGACGACCAGACTTGCGGGAACAGCTTGCGCGCGGTCTGGGCGTGGCCCTTGGTCCAACGGGCTTGCTGTGCGCGCCAGGCGGCGGCGGTCTGCGGCAGCTCGCCCGGCACCACCAGGTCCGACACCATGGCGCCGCGCCAGCCCTGCATCATGCAGCGCATGGAAAGGTCCAGGTCTTCGGTCAATGTATCGCCGGTCCAGCCGCCGCCCTGTTCGATGGCGATGCGGTTCCATACGCCCGCGCTACCATTAAAGCTCATCGGCAGGCCGGCGCGGAAGCGCGCTTCCTGTTCCACCGCGAAATGGGAATCCAGCAGAAGACCCTGCACCCGCGTCAGCCAGTTGGCGCGGCGATTGGCATGACCCCAGCGCGACTGCACGAAAGCCAGCCCGCTATCGGCCAGCAGCACCGGCACGGTGCGGCGCAGGAAATCGGCCGGCGGCACAAAGTCGGCATCGAACATGGCCACGAAAGGCGCGTCGGAATGGGAAAGTCCGAAAGCAAGATTGCCCGCCTTGAAGCCCGTGCGGCTGCCGCGCCGCAGGATGTGGAAATCCACGTCGGCCGGAATCACGGCGCGCACGGCGGCGGACAAGGCGTCATGGGCGTGCGCATCGCCATCGTCCAGCAATTGGATGGTCAGCCGGTCGCGCGGCCAGTCCATCGCGGCGGCAGCGGCGGCGACACGCACCGCCAGGTGGCCTTCATTGCAGACCGGAAGCTGCACCAGCACATGCGGCAGCTCGCCATCATCCAGTTCGGCGCGCGCAAGGCGTGGGCTTTTGCGGAAACACCGCACCCAGGCCAGGGCCGCCAGTTGAATCGAAAGGGTGCAGACGCAGACCAGAACGATGCAGAGGGCAAATTGAAGGAATTGGGAAAGACCGTGCATGGCGATCGTTCAGGCCCCCACAAGGCTCGTTTTTTGCGGCCGCCAACCGGCCGTTCGGCCCGTTTTGGACCTTTTCCCGGCAACACCTCGCCGGACAGGGCGAACTTCCACTGACCGGCGGCCTTTAGCAAGAGGGTGCAGTGCAAAATGACAGGCCTCCCAAGGGGGAAGCCCCGCAAAATCAAGGTGCTGCAGGGAACCGGGAGGTTAAAAAGGGGGTCAAAAATGCGATCTGGAACTAGGATTTGGCCGTATCGTTCCCATAATAGATGACAATCCGTGAGGGGCACGGACAGGAGCACTGCCATGACTCGCTTAAAGCCTCTTTTGCGACCCATTCCCAAGACGCTTGCCTTAACCCTGCTGGCCGGTCTTTTGGCCGGGTGCATGGCGCCTACGCCCTATGCCCCGCGGCTGGAAGGCGGCCTGACCGGCTATGCCGACCGGGCCCTGACCCAGAACCGCTATCGCGTCACCTTCATCGGCAACACGGTGACCCCGCGCGAAACGGTGGAGAGCTATCTGCTGCTGCGCGCCGCCGAGGTGACCCGCGCCGCCGGCTATACCAACTTCGTGTTCGACACCCGCAACACCCGCGCCAACACCTCGGTGCAGACGGTGCCCTATGGCCCGCCGGATCCGTATTTCGGTGGTTTCGGTGGATGGGGCCGGCGCGGCGGCTACGGCTATTGGGGCGGCTGGGGCTTTGCCTATGACCCGATGGTCGATGTGGTGGTGCGCACCAACTATGAGGGTTATGCCGAGATCGTGCTGTTGACGCCCGAGCAGGCGGCCAAGGAGCCGCGCTCGCTCAATGCTGCCGAGGTGATCACGCGCATCGGCCCCGATGCAGCGCCTAAGCCGCCGAACCGGACCTGAGCACAAATTCGCTATAGCCATCGCGCGAGGTCACGCCGTCCACGGCGTGACCTTCGCGGTGGCACATATGCGGAATGTCCACCGCGGCCAGGGGATCGTCGGCCAGCACGGTCAGGGCCGCACCGGGCGCGGTTTTCGCCAGCGCCTTGCGGGCCATCAGCGCGGGCAGGGGGCATTTCAAGCCGCGCAGGTCCAAGGTCTCATTCATGCCGTCATCTTGATTAGAACTGGGGCGCGGCTCAAGCTGCGCCTCGGGAGAAACGCTTTGGGCCTTATAAGCGCGATAAAGCGCGAAGCCATCTATCTGGGCAGCATCGCGCGCACCCTGTGGCTGCTGCGGCGGGTCAAGCCGGGCGCTACCCGCAGTATCGTGGACATCGTCGAGGGCCAGGCAAAAAAGCGGCCCGACAATGTCGCCATCCTCTATCTCGACCAGGCGATGACCTATGCGCAGCTCGACGCGCGCGCCAACCGCTATGCCCATTGGGCGCTAGCGCAAGGCATCGGGCGCGGCACGCCGGTGGCGCTTTTGATGGAGAACCGGCCCGATTTCATCTGCGCCTGGCTGGGCATGTTCAAGGTGGGCGCGCAAGTTGCGCTGATCAACACCAACCTGGTGGGCCCGGCGCTGGCCCATTCCATCAATGTTTCCGGCGCGCGCCATGCCATTGTCGGCGTTGAGCTGGTGCGCAATTTCCTGGATGCGCCGTTCGACGCCCCGCCCATGCTGTGGGTCGAAGGCGTTGATCCGCTGGATGGCAAGGCGGGCAATCTCAGCAGCGCGTTAGCGGCGGCATCGGAAGCCTCGCCCGGCAAACAGGCGCGTGCCGGCGTCACCCTGAAAAGCAGGGCCTTTTTCATCTACACCTCCGGCACCACCGGTCTGCCCAAGGCCGCCAATTTCAGCCATATGCGCATGCTCTTCATGATGTCGGGCTTTGTCGGCGCGCTGCGGCCCAAACCGGGCGACCGCATCTATGATCCCCTGCCGCTCTATCATTCCACCGGCGGGGTCTGCGCCGTGGGGCTGGCCTTCTTCTCCGGCGGGGCGCTGATCATCAAGCGCCGCTTCTCGGTGCATGAATTCTGGAGCGACATTCATGCCTATGGCGCCACCATGTTCGAATATATCGGCGAATTGTGCCGCTATCTGCTGAATGCGCCGCCGTCGCCGCTGGAGCGCGGCCACAAGGTCCGCGCCATCACCGGCAACGGCTTGCGTCCCGAGATCTGGCGCCAATTCCAGTCCCGCTTCGCCATTCCGCGCGTCGTGGAGTTCTACGGCGCCACCGAAAGCAATGTCTCGATGCTGAATTACGACGGCACGGTGGGCGCGGTCGGCCGGGTGCCCGATTACCTGGAATGGCTGCTGCCATCCCGCGTGGTGCGCTTTGACGTGGAAAAGGAGATGCCGGTGCGGGGGCCGGACGGGCTGTGCATCGAATGCGAAGCCGACGAAGTGGGCGAGGCGATCGGCGGCATGTCCAAGCGGGCGGGGCGCGAGTTCGAGGGCTATACCAACCGCGCCGAAAGCGACAAGAAGATGCTGCATGACGTCTTCAAGAAGGGCGATATGTGGTTTCGCACCGGCGACCTGATGCGGCGCGACGCGCATGGCTATTTCTATTTCGTGGACCGCATCGGCGACACCTTCCGCTGGAAGGGCGAGAATGTTTCCACCGGCGAAGTGGGTGAGGCGTTGGCCTCGGCACAAGGCATCCTGGAAGCCAATGTCTATGGCGTTACCGTGCCCGGCATGGATGGCCGCGCCGGCATGGCCTCGCTGGTGGCCGATGGCCGCTTCCGGCTGGACCAGTTGCCGGAGTGGCTGCAACATCGGCTGGCGCCCTATGCCCGGCCGATTTTCCTGCGCCTGTCGTCACGCATCGACGTCACCGGCACCTTCAAGCAGCGCAAAGTGGATCTGGTGCGCGAGGGCTTTGATCCTTCCGCCATCGCCGATCCGCTCTATGTGATGAACCCGGACAGCGGCGTTTACGAACGCCTGACCCAGCAAGGCTATGCCGACATCTTGGCAGGCCGGATCAGGTTCTAAGCCCGGAGCATCGGGCAGGCGAGCGCAGCGAGCCGTCGCCGTGCGACCCTAAATAAAGTCCTTGGCCAGCGCGGTGCGCGCTTCGGCGGTCAGCACCGCCATATGGCCGTAATGGGGATGCGCCACCCCCAGCACCACCCGCTCCGTGCCGTTCTTGAAATGCGCGATCTGGGTGGCGGTCAGCTTGAAGCGCAGCCAGTGCACCGATGAGGTCTTGCCGTCCGGCGTGGTGCGGTCGTCATATTCGGTGGGCGTGGCGCGGATCACGTCGCCGCCGATTTCCAGGAACACGGTTTCCTCGATCCCGCCCAGGGTCAGCAGCACGGCATTGCGGCGCTTCTCGTCCTCAATCTCCAGCATCAGGGTGGCGATCAATTCGTCGCCTTGCGGGATCAGGGGATTGTAAGCGGCCAGCTCGCCGGGGATCTGTTCGGCGCCGCCTTTTTCGATGCGCAGCATTTCCTGCACCTGCAGCCACAGGGTGGCGTAATTCTCGAAATAAAACGTGGCGAAGGGCCCCACCTCGATGCGGCGCAGCTTCTTCATGGGGATCAGGTTGGCCTTCAGCGACTTGCGCTGCTGGTCATATTCCGCCGGCGCCAGGATATCGGCCTGTGTGATCTTGCGTTCGGTCTCAGACATCTTTTTTCAACCCAAAAGCCCGCGCCATGATCTGGATGGGATGTTCAGGTTCGCGCGCCGGCGTGTCGGTGTGCGCCACGATATGCACCGCGGCCAGCGGGCAGTCCGATACAATGTGGCCGCGTGCCTTGGCGTTCACCGCCTTGAACACCGGCTTGCCCACCTTCACGCCCACATCATGGGTCGGCTTGACCACGCCGAACGTGCCGCCATGGCCGGAGCAGCGCTCCACCACATCCACCGGCGTATCGGGAATCATCTTCAGCATCTCCGCCGCCTTGGGGCCCATATTCTGGGCGCGGGCATGACAGGCCAGGTGCACCGTGACGCCTTCGGGCAACGCCGTCATGCCGGCGGGCAATCCTTCGGTCTTGGCGACGTCCACCACATACTGGTCAATGTCGAAAGTGTTTTGCTGCACCCGCTTCACGTCAGGATTGTCGGGACAGATCAGTGCCCATTCGAATTTCAGCATCAGCCCGCACGAGGCGGTGAGGGCGACGATGTCATAGCCCTGGTCGATCAGCTTGCAGAGCTCCTTGGAAACCTTGGCGGCGCTGTCGGCGACGCGCCCCAGCTCGGCCTGTTCCAGGAACGGCATGCCGCAACAGCCGGGATAGGCGACCTTGGTTTCGACGCCGATGTGATTGAGCACGGCGCGGGCATCCATGCCGGTCTCGGGCTTGTTATAATTGACAAAGCAGGTGGCATAGAGCGCCGCCTTGCGTTTGCCGAAGGCCGGCGCGGCGCTGTTGATGGTGCCGGCTTCGTGCTTGGCCTGGCTGACGAAAGTGCGGCCGTGGAATTTGGGCAGGGTGGCCTTGTCGTCAATGCCCGTCACCGCTTCCATCACCGGCCGCGTCAGCTTGTTGTCCTTGTCCGACGCCCAGTTGACCAGGGGCGCCAGCGGCCGCGCCAGCGCACCGTTGCGATCCATCTCGGCCAGTTGGCGCTGCACGAAATCCTTGTTGCCTTTCTTGGCCTCGACAAAGCGGTGGCGCAGCATCAGGTGCGGGAAATCCAGCATGAAGGGATGCGGCGGCACATAGGGACACTTGGTCATGAAGCACATGTCGCAAAGCGTGCAGGCTTCCACGACAGGCTTGAATTCCTCGGATTTCAGATGCTCGACATCTTCCGTGGGGCTGTTGTCGATCAGGTCGAACAGGCGCGGAAAGGAATCGCACAGGTTGAAGCAGCGGCGGCAGCCATGGCAGATGTCAAAAACGCGGCGCATCTCCGCATCGAGCTTGGCCTCATCGGCAAAGTCCGGATCCTGCCACTTGATGATTTCGCGGGTGGGAGCACCCAGGCTGCCTTCGCCGGTCATTTGCTCATCTCAGAAAAGAATGGCCGCGCAAATTTCTTCGCGCGGCCATTTTCAATTAGCGCGAAAAATTACTTTCCGAGCGTGTCGAGCGCCTTCTGGAAGCGGCCGGCATGGGACTTCTCAGCCTTGGCCAGGGTCTCGAACCAGTCGGCGATTTCGTCAAAGCCTTCGGTGCGGGCGGTCTTGGCCATGCCCGGATACATGTCGGTGTATTCGTGGGTCTCGCCGGCGATCGAGGCCTTGAGGTTGGCGTCGGTGGCGCCGATCGGCTCGCCGGTGGCCGGATCGCCCACTTCTTCCAGATATTCCAGGTGACCATGGGCATGGCCGGTCTCGCCTTCCGCGGTGGAGCGGAACACTGCGGCGACATCGTTATGGCCTTCCACGTCAGCCTTCTGCGCGAAATAGAGATAGCGGCGGTTGGCCTGGCTTTCGCCGGCAAAGGCTTCCTTCAGGTTTTCCCAGGTCTTGGTGTCTTTGAGTGCGGGCATATGCGCCTCCTGTGTGGTGAAAAATTCCGGCGCAACACTGCGTCCGCGGACAGCGCTCTGTCAACGAATTAGAACAATTCTAAACTGTGAGAATGACTCGCAGGACGCGCTAGTTGCGCCGTACGCGCACGACAACGTCGACGCGGTCCACGCTCAGCCCGGGCGGCGGTGCGGGAACACCCGCCACGGCGATAGTCTCGCCGGGAATGTCGATCAGCAAGCCTTCCTTCTCGAGGAAGAAGTGCTGGTGGTCGCCGGTGTTGGTGTCGAAATAGCTGCGCGCCGCATCCACGATCACCTGGCGCAGCAATCCCGCCTCGGTGAACTGGTGCAGTGTGTTGTAGACCGTGGCCAGCGAGACTTTCACGCCGGCGCCGCTGACTTCGTCATGCAGGCTTTCCGCCGTCACATGCCGGTCGCCGTCCTGGAACAAAAGCCCGGCAAGTTCCACCCGCTGGCGGGTGGGACGCAGGCCCGCATGGCGCAGGCGCGCCGTCGCCTCTTCGGCGGAAATCTTGGGTTCGCGGGATGCTTTGGCCATGGTTTCCATTGGCCGCGTGGTGTCAGGGGCGCGGCAACCCTGTTAGACTGGTGGAAGATATATGTTAGAATCTTTCTAAGCAAGAAGCTTGGTTTTCAAAGGTAGCCCGACCCCGTCTTTTGGGGTAGGGAACCCAGAGCGAAACGCCGAAGTTTCCATAGTGTTTTCAAGGAAGAACCCAGCCGTGGACCAGCCATTGCGCAAATCCTCCTTCGACCTTCAGGGCCTTCTGTCCTGCGCCCGAGGCGAGCTGTTCGGGCCGGGCAATCCGCAGCTTCCGCTGCCCCCCATGCTGATGTTCGACCGCATCACCTCCATCACCGCCGATGGCGGCGAGGACGGCAAGGGCCAGGTCATTGCCGAGTTCGATATCAACCCCGACCTCTGGTTCTTCAAATGCCATTTCCAGGGCGATCCCGTCATGCCCGGCTGCCTGGGCCTGGATGCCCTGTGGCAGATGGTCGGCTTCTTCCTGGGCTGGATGGGCGGCCTTGGCCGCGGCCGCGCGCTGGGCGTGGACGAAGTGAAATTCACCGGCATGGTTCTGCCCAACGCCAAGAAGATCACCTACATCGTCAACCTCAAGCGCGTCATCATGCGCAAGCTGGTGCTGGGCATCGCCGACGGCATCATGAAGGTGGACGGCAAGGTCATCTATGAAGCCAAGGGCTTGCGCGTCGGCCTGATCACCGATGCCGCCGCCGCCCTTGCCGCCCAGTCGGCGCCCGCCTCCGCCTGAGATTGATCACATGAGAAGAGTGGTCGTTACCGGCCTCGGCATCGTTTCTTCCATCGGCAACAACGCCGGCGAAGTCACCGACAGTTTGCGCAATGCGCGTTCCGGCATCGTGGCGGCGGAAGATTATATCCGCCTGGGCTTCCGCTCCCAGGTGCATGGCTCGCTCAAGATCAACCTGGACGAAGTGGTGGATCGCCGCGCCCGGCGCTTCCAGGGCGACGGCGCCGGCTATTGCTGGGTGGCGATGAACCAGGCCATCGCCGATGCCGGCCTGGAAGAAAAAGACATTTCCAATCCGCGCACCGGATTGATCGTGGGCTCCGGCGGCGCCAGCACAAAAGCCATTGTCGGCGCCGCCGACATCACCCGCCAGAACAATTCGCCCAAGCGGGTGGGACCCTTCGCGGTGCCCAAGGCGATGTCGTCCACCTGCAGCGCCAATCTGTCCACCTGGTTCAAGACCAAGGGCTATAATTATTCCATCTCCTCGGCCTGTTCGACGAGCGCCAACTGCATCGGCAATGCCTTCGAGCTGATCCAATGGGGCAAGCAGGACATGATGTTCGCCGGCGGCGGCGAAGAACTCGACTGGACCCTCAGCGAATTGTTCGACGCCATGGGCGCCATGTCGTCCAAGTATAACGCCTCGCCGGAAAGCGCTTCACGCGCCTATGACATCGCCCGCGATGGCTTTGTCATCTCGGGCGGCGGCGGCATCCTGGTGCTGGAAGAGTTGGAACACGCCAAGGCGCGCGGCGCCAAGATCCATGCCGAGCTGGTGGGCTATGGCGCCACCGCCGACGGCGCCGACATGGTGGCCCCGTCGGGCGAAGGCGCGGTGCGCTGCATGCAGATGGCGCTGCAAGGCATCAAGGGGCCGGTGGATTACATCAATCCCCACGCCACCTCCACGCCGGTGGGCGACATTCCCGAGATCAACGCCATCAAGACGGTGTTTGGGCCTAAGACCCCGCCGATCAGCGCCACCAAGTCGCTGACGGGCCACAGCCAGGGCGCGGCCGGGGTGCATGAGGCGATCTACACCTTGCTGATGATGAAGAACAACTTCATCTGCGAAAGCGCCAATATCGTGGAACTGGATCCCGCCGTGGAAGGCGCCAACATTGTGCGCCAGCGCATCGACAACGCCCAGATCAATACCGCCCTGTCCAACAGCTTCGGCTTTGGCGGCACCAATGCCAGCCTGGTCTTCCAGCGCTATGAGAAGTGATGTGCCGAAATGAAACATGACACCCCCATCGCGGACATCAAGAACCAGCCCAAAACAGGAATGATGGCCGGCAAGCGCGGGTTGATCATGGGCGTGGCCAACGATCATTCCATCGCCTGGGGCATCGCCCAGATGCTGGCCTCCCAGGGCGCGGAGATCGCGTTTACCTATCAGGGCGAGGCCCAGAAGAAGCGGCTGGGGCCGCTGGCCGCCTCGATCGGTTCTTCCCTGGTGCTGCCGGGCGATGTGGAAAGCGACGAACAGCTCGATACGGTCTTCGCCGCGCTCAAGAAGGAATGGGGCTCCATCGAGTTTTTGGTGCACTCCCTGGCCTTCTCCGACCGCGACGAATTGAAGGGCCGCTATGTCGATACCAGCCGCGCCAATTTCACCAGAAGCCTCGATATTTCCTGCTATTCCTTCACCGCCGTGGCCCAGCGTGCGGCATCGTTAATGACCAAGGGCGGGTCGCTGGTGACGCTGACCTATCTGGGCGCCCAGCGGGTGATGCCCAACTATAACGTCATGGGAATTGCAAAGGCGGCGCTGGAAGCTTCCGTGCGTTATCTCGCTGCCGATCTGGGCCGCGACAATATCCGGGTCAACGCCATCTCGGCCGGCCCGATGCGCACCCTGGCGGGCGCGGCGGTGGGCGATGCCCGCACCGTGTTCAAGTGGAACAAGGCGCATGCCCCGCTCAAGCGAACCGTGGAACTTAACCATGTCGGCGGCGCGGCACTGTATTTGCTTAGTGACCTGGCAGGTGGTGTCACCGGCGAAATTCATTTCGTCGACTCCGGCTTCAACGTGATCGGCATGCCGCCGACCGCGGATCTGAACGGATGGACTCCGACCGAGAACGGCCACGAAGGTGGCCCGGATAAAAATGGCCAGGAGCATCCCGATGGGCGTGCGAACACTTAAAGACTCTATTTTTGGCGCCCTCGCTCGCGCGAACGCGCTATCAGCGCTGGCGCTTTCGCTGGCGGCTACCCCCGTTTTTGCAGGCTGGCAGGACGTCGCCCATCCGGCGGATATCGCCCGGCTTGAGCGGCTGGGCCATGTGCGCGCCGCCGCGATTGAAGACGCCCAGCGCGGCGAAGGCCGCGGCGACTGGCGTGCCATCCCGAGCGTGCTGGAGCCGCAAGGCCGCGCCGTTCCCGCCTCCGCCCTGATGGGCAATTGGCGCTGCCGCCAGATGAAGCTGGGCGGCATGAGTTCTTACATGGTCTATGACCGCTGGTTCAGCTGTAACATCCGCCCTTTCAATGGCGGGTTGTTGCTGCAGAAAATGAACGGCAGCCAGCGCTTTGTCGGCCACCTCTACCCGCATAACGGCACCTGGGTTTATCTCGGCGCTTCCAGCGCCAAGGGCGAGCCGTGGCACAATTATTCCGGCGCCTCGCCGGCGCTGGGCGCGCAGGTGACGCCCGACGACCAGATCGGTCTGTTGAGCGGAATCGGCGACAACCGCCTGCGGCTGGAAATGCCGGCCGTGCAGGAATCGCTTTTGGACGTCGTGGAGTTCGCGCGCTAAGCCCGCTTCTTGGCGGCTTCCGCGAAACGCTCGAACAGATAGTGCGAGTCCATCGGCCCGGGCGACGCCTCGGGATGGTACTGCACGCTGAACACGTCCTTGCCTTCGACCCGTAAGCCGCAATTGGTGTCGTCGAACAACGAAACATGCGTCTCTGAAACGGCCTTGGGCAGGCTTTCCCGGTCCACGGTGAAGCCGTGGTTCATCGAGACGATCTCCACCTTGCCCGTGGTCAGATCCTTGACCGGATGATTGGCGCCGTGATGGCCCTGCGCCATTTTGCGGGTCTTGGCGCCAAGCGCCAGGCCCAGCATCTGGTGGCCCAAACAGATTCCGAACACCGGCACGCCGGTATCGATCACGCCCTGGATGGTGGGAATGGCATATGCGCCCGTCGCCGCCGGATCGCCCGGACCGTTCGACAACAAGACGCCATGCGGCTTGTGGCGCATCACTTCTTCGGTGGTGGCGGATGCCGGCACCACGGTGATGTCGGCGCCCATGCCGGCGAGCAGGCGCAGGATGTTCCGCTTGACGCCATAGTCGATCACGGTGACGCGGAAGCTGGGCTTGCCTTCTTTGTTATAGCCTTCGTTCCAGGCCCAGGGCATCTCGTCCCACTTGTACATCTGGCGCGCGGTGACGTCCTTGGCCAGGTCCAGGCCTTCAAGACCGGCGAACGACTTGGCTTGTTTGATCAGCGCGTCGCGGTCCAATTCCTTGCCGCCCAGGTTGACCACCACGCCATGCGGCATGCCCTTTTCGCGGATCATGCTGGTAAGGGCGCGGGTGTCGATCCCCGCCACCGCCGGGATGTTGTGCTTCTTCAGCCAGCCATCCAGCGCCAGCAGGCTGCGATAGTTGGACGGGCTTTCGGCATCGGCCCGCACCACCAGCCCGCGCACCACCGGGGTGATGGTCTCGATGTCTTCGTCATTGGTGCCGACGATGCCGATATGCGGGAAGGTGAAGGCCACGATCTGGCCGGCGTAAGACGGATCGCTCAAAATCTCCTGGTACCCGGTCATGGCGGTGTTGAAGCAGACCTCGCCGATCGCCGAGCCGGCTGCGCCGAAGCCGGTGCCTTCGAAGAAGGTGCCGTCCGCCAGCATCAAGCCTCCTTTGCTGAAGGGGGCGCGCGAAAATGCATCCGCCGCGGTGGCGGCGTCGGATTTCGGGGCGTTGGTCATGGAGGGTCCTCGGATTTGCGCGAAAATAGGGATGCGCGCGCCACGCGTCAACACGAACTTATCCCGCACTTTCAACGGGTTGGAATTATCCACCGATTCCAGATAGGTTCGCGCGCGTTTCCAACGAGAGAATCTCATGTCCCTGCGCGCCCAGCTTACCGACGCCATGAAAGAGGCGATGAAGGCCAAGGACGCCAAGCGCCTGTCCACCGTGCGCCTGATCCTGGCGGCGCTGAAGGATCGCGACATCGCCGCGCGCAGCGAAACCAACAAGGATTTGGTGAGCGACGACGACATCCTCACTTTGCTCGCCAAGATGATCAAGCAGCGCGAGGAATCCGCCACCGCCTTCGATGCCGGCAACCGCCCGGAAATGGCCGCCGGCGAGCGCGAGGAAATCGCGGTGATCCGCACCTTCATGCCCGCCCAGATGGACGAGGCAGCGATGAAGGATGCCATTGCCAAGGTGGTCGCCGAATCCGGCGCCGCCTCGATCAAGGACATGGGCAAGGTGATGGCGGTGCTGAAAGAGCGCTATGCCGGCCAGATGGATTTCAGCAAGGCATCTGCCGCCACCAAGGACGCGCTGAGCGGCAAGTAACGCTAGTGCCGCTGCGGTTCCAGCAGGTCTGACAGCGCCTTGCCCACCAGCGCGCTGTAGGTCTTGATCGTGGTGATTTCCAGATTGCTGAAGCTGCGCTTGTCGCGCCAATAGGCGCCCATGGCGGCGACGTTCTTCTCGCCCAGCGGCGTCATGATCATGCTTTTCACAAAGGTCGGCAGATAGGCGTCATAGGGAATGCGCGGGTCCTCGAACACATCCTCGATCACCGCGGGCTGGGCGTTCATCATCGCCCAGCCCGAGATGCAACTGCTGAGCGGAAAGCGCTGGCCCTTCCACAACGGGCCGATGGCGTCTTCCTCGACATAGTGGCAGAGATCGCCCTCGCGCAGCACAAAGGTGATGCCGTCACTGGCGCAGATGTCGCGCGCCGTCAGCCGCACCGTCTCGATCACCGCCACCTGGCTGCGCGCCACCCCCAGCCGCTCGCGCGCCTCCGCCAGCAGGGCGGCGCGGACCGAACTGGATTGCTCGTACAGGGACATGGGGCTGGGCTCCGGCTCTCGAATCCCAGCCTAAAACGGTTTTTCTAAAAAATCATGCACAGGGGCGGGGCCGGTTCCCCCGCACCCAGGGCCGGATTTCCTCCCCGCAAAGGGGGGTTTCCCGTAAAGTCCCCCCATGCGCTATGGCGAAGGATTGCTGGCCGAAATCCGGCAGCGGACCGATTTGGTCGCGCTGGTGGGCCGCCGCGTCAAGCTGGTGCGCAAGGGCCGGGAAATGTGGGGCTGCTGTCCGTTTCACCAGGAAAAATCCCCCAGCTTCAAGGTCTCCAACGAACGCCAGTCCTACAAATGCTTTGGCTGCGGCAAGGGCGGCGATTGCTTCAAATGGCTGATCGAGACCGAGGGCCTGAGCTTTCCTGAAAGCGTGGAAAAGCTGGCGTCCGAAGCTGGTGTCGAATTACCCAAATGGTCGCCCGAGGATGAAGAGCGCGAGCAGAAGAAAAAGTCGCTCTACGACGTGGTCGAGCTGGCGGCGAAGTTTTATGAAACCCAACTGTTCGATAATGCCGGGCGCGAGGCGCGCGATTACCTGAAGGGCCGCGGGCTGGACGGTGCGGCGGCGAAACAGTTTCGCCTCGGTTATTCGCCCGGCGGCAATGGCGCGCTGATCAAGCATCTCACCGAACACAACATCACCCAGGACGACATCATCGCCGCCGGCCTTGCGCGTCCCGCCGATGATGGCCGGCCGATGCGCGACTTCTTTTACAACCGGGTGATGTTTCCCATCACCGATGGGCGCGGCCGCGTGGTGGCGTTCGGCGCCCGCGCCTTGGAAGCGGACGCCAAGCCCAAATACATCAATACCGGCGAAACATCGCTGTTTTCCAAGGGTTCGCAGCTTTACAACTTCGCCACCGCGCGCGCCGCCGCCATCAAGGCCGGCACCATCATCGTCGCCGAAGGCTATATGGATGTGATCGCGCTGGTGCGCGCCGGCTTTGCCCATAGCGTGGCGCCGCTGGGCACGGCGCTGACCGAAGATCAATTGCATCTGTTGTGGCGCACCGCGCCCGAACCCATCCTGGCGTTCGACGGCGATGCGGCGGGCTTGAAGGCGGCGCACCGCGCGGCGCATCTGGCCCTGCCGCATCTGAAGGCGGGCTACTCCCTGCGCTTTGCCTTTCTGCCCACCGGCGAGGATCCGGACAGCTACATCGCTGGCAATGGCCCGGGCGCCATGACGGTCCTGCTGGAAGCGGCCTTGCCGCTGTCGCAGCTTTTGTGGCGCACCGAAACGGACGGCAAGGATTTTTCCACCCCCGAACGCCGCGCCGGGCTGGAACATGCCTTGCGCGAAATCGTGGGCCATATCACCGACGGCAAGGTGGCCGATTATTACCGCCGCGGCTTTGACGAGCTGGTGTTCAACAATTTCAAGCGGCGCACGCCAACCCCCTCCGTCCGCACCCCCCAGCGCCAGGTGCAGGGGGGCCGGTATCGGGGCGACTTCAAGCCCCGCCCCATGCCCGGCAGCCCGGAGGCGGTTTCGGCCAGCGTCCAGGGGTCGGCCCTGGTCCGGTCCGGCCAGGCCGGGGCCCGCCAAGCCAAGGAGATGGAACTTGGGCGACTTTTGGTGGAATCCCCCGAAATTGCCCTGTCGGAGGCCGAATCCTTGGCGATTCTGGACCTTTCGGACCCTTCGCTTGACAGGCTGCGCCACGAACTTCTAAACCTCGCCGCCTCCGGCTCCAGCCTTGAAAAAGCTGGGGTTCAAGCCCATTTCACACGTAAGGGAATGGCCGAATTGCTGGTGCGTTTTGCTGGCTCCCCGGCTGAAGATCCCCAAGCCAGTTTTCAGCGCGCCATCGCCGACCTGCGCGAGCTGGCGGGACAAAAGACCGACGCGCGGCGCCTGCTGGAGCGTCGCAAGGCGCTTTCAGAACGGCCCGGCGACGGGCGCGGGACATAAGTTAGGGTAGAAGTGACCAAAGCCTCTTCGAAGAAACCGGCAAAGCCCATCAAGAAGCCGGCCGCGAAAGCCGCCGCGCGCCAGTCGGCGCCCGCCAAAAAATCTCTCAAGCCTGCACCCAAGGGCAAGCCGGTGAAGCTTGCCGCCAAGGCCAAGGCCAAGCCCGTGCCTGCGCCCAAGGGCAAGCCGGTCAAGCCGCTGACCAAGGCGCAGCTTGCCGCCATCGCGCGGGAAGAAAAACAGAAGGTCAAGGCCGCGGCGAAAGCCGCCAAGCTGGATCCGAAAGCCGCTGCACCGATAGTGCCGGTCAAGCCGGGCTCCAAGATTCCCGCCAAGAAGCCGGGCGAGAACGAAACTCCCGGCGATGCCGACAGCCCGCTGCTGGACATGTCGGACGTCGGCGTCCGCAAGATGATCGCCAAGGCGAAAACCCGCGGCTATGTCACCTATGACGAACTGAACAAGGTGCTGCCGTCGGACAAGACCTCGTCCGAGCAGATCGAAGACACGATGGCGCTGCTCAACGAGATGGGCATCAACGTCATTGAAAGCGAAGAAGCCGAAGAAGGCGAAGAGGGCGGCGCGCTTGTCCCCGCCGAGGGCGGCAGCAAGGCGCTGGCCACCACCGCCAAGTCCGGCGAACAATATGACCGCACCGATGATCCGGTGCGCATGTATCTGCGCGAGATGGGCAGCGTCGAACTCCTGTCGCGCGAAGGCGAAATCGCCATCGCCAAGCGCATCGAGGCCGGCCGCGAATTGATGATCGGCGCCTTGTGCGAAAGCCCGTTGACCTTTGAAGCGCTCACCGTGTGGCGCGACGAATTGAACGAAGGCAAGGTGCTGCTGCGCGACATCATTGACCTGGAAGCCATGTATGGCGCCGGTCCCGATGGCCAGCCCGCCAATGTGCCGCCGCCGGTCGGCCCCGACGGCCAGCCCCTGAACAACGGAATGGGCACGCCGCCACCCGCCAATGGCGCGGCCCCGGTTGCCGAATTCAAGCGGCCCATGCCGCCGCCTCCGCCGCCCCCTGCGCCCAAGCCTGCCGAACCGAAAGCCGAAGGCGAAGCAACCACCGAAGGCGGCGAGACTCCCGCCGCCGATGACGGCGATGATTTCGACGATGAGGGCAATCTGCCCTTGTCGGCCATGGAAGCGGCGCTGAAGCCGCAGGTGCTGGCCTCGCTGGACAGCATCGCCGGCCTCTACAAGAAACTGGGCAAGCTGCAGGACGCTTCGGTGGAAGCCGCGCTGGCCAGCGATGAGCTTTCCACGGGCCAGGAACGCCGCTTCAAGAAGCTGCGCAACGAGACCATGGACCTGGTCAAGTCGCTCAAGCTCAACAACAACCGCATCGAAGCGCTTGTCGACCAGATGTACGGCATCAACAAGCGCCTGGTCGGCCTGGAAGGCCGCCTGCTGCGCCTGGCCGAAAGCCATGGCGTGGACCGCGCCGAATTCCTCAAGCAGTATTTCGGCAACGAGCTCGACCCCAACTGGGCCCGCCGCGTCGGCCGCCTGACCGGCCTGGGCTGGCACGATTTCGTCACCGACGAGCGCGACAAGATCAAGACCCTGCGCGACGACATCCAGCAACTGGCGCAGGAAACCCGCCAGTCGGTTTCGGAATTCCGCCGCAACGTCCAGACGGTGCAGAAGGGCGAACGCGAATCCGGCGTGGCGAAAAAGGAAATGATCGAGGCCAATTTGCGCCTGGTCATCTCCATCGCCAAGAAATACACCAACCGCGGCCTGCAGTTCCTGGACCTGATCCAGGAAGGCAATATCGGGTTGATGAAGGCGGTCGATAAGTTCGAATACCGCCGCGGCTACAAGTTCAGCACCTATGCGACCTGGTGGATTCGCCAGGCCATTACCCGCTCTATCGCCGACCAGGCGCGCACCATCCGTATCCCGGTGCACATGATCGAG